>NZ_VZCB01000022.1 GCF_009494395.1 Segatella copri
CTCATAACCTTTTCATTTTTAGTGTATTTGGTGAATGGTAAAAAATAGGTAAAAAATAAATTAATAATGTTCTTGCGTCTTTCCCTACAATTTTGTACTTTTGCAGCGGAAATTAAAACAAACAACAACTAAAAAGTTGAGATTATGAAGAAATTGTTTTTAATGTCAGCCTTTGCGCTGATGGGAGTTGTGGCTAATGCTGCTGAGCATGTTGGAACAGTTGTAACTACGTCTTGTGGAAAACAAATCATGACAGTAGCACCTGAGTTTTTCTCTAAATCAGAGGAATTCGTTGACTATATAGAAGATTTGAACGAAACTTATTGCGGAGAAAGAAAAGGTGCTCATGCTGAAGCACGTATAAATAATGTAAAATAGAGGTTTGCTTATGGATAAAATAATTGTATTTTTGTGTATTTCCGTTATTGACAAATGCTCAAACTATATCTGGACCTTTGGCAAATGAGCCTGCAAAGCTAGGTACGAAAAAAATAGTTGATTCTAGTATTATAGAATGTATCTACAACTATCGCGTCATCGACCATAGCTTAGGTGATATGAGAGAGTATCATGCTATCTTAGAATTAGGTGATTCATTTTTTAAATATGAAAGTTATGGCTCATATAGATTGGACTCTGCTCTTGTTGGCAAGCAACAAATGACTCTTGGAGAATATTTTGATTTCTACAATAAGTATAGTCCCGACTTTAAAGAATTCTTGCTAGAAAATGTAAATGCGAATAAATTATCTTATTATGGTAAGGTCTCAATAGATAAATTTATGTATCATGAGGAGGTTCCTCATATAGATTGGGCTTTATCCGATAGTACGAAAGAAATATGTGGCTATTTATGTCATCAAGCAACAGCTACTTTCCGTGGACGTAATTGGATAGCTTGGTATTGTGATATACCTAAAAGTGTAGGACCTTGGAAGCTAAATGGATTGCCAGGGTTAATTCTTGCGGCGGAAACAGAAGATAAAGAGCATACTTTTTCTGCGATTTCTGTTCGCAAATCAAGTTCACCAATTACTGTCAACGACAAAGAGTATTTCAAGACTACTCGTGAGCACTTTAATCAAGCTTTGGCTGATTATAAGTCTAATCCAGCAAAGTCTTGGAAAAATTCTCCTTTAGCTCCTAAAGATATGAATGGAAAACCTATGCCTATGCCAAAAAGGAAATTGTTCTATAGTCCTTTGGAAAAGGAATAGCAGCAAGGCAGTTTAATAAAAAGTTGCGTATTTTCTAATAAGAATAAGTATGTAGGAAACATATAAAAGAGATATACAATGGAAAAGAAAATGATGAAACAAATGATGATGGCGTTGCTTTTGGCGATGATGCCTTTTGCAGCAAGCGCACAGGAAACTCCTGTCGTACAGGAACAAGCAGATAGTTTGCTGTCTCCTAGTATAATGGTGAATCGACATTTCTATGTCAAGGATTTGCCTTTGGATGTATCGAAGGTGAAGTATATGTCAGCCATCAAGTATGGAGAAAATGGCAACTTGATGGTTTTTACGATGTATCCCAACTTTACTATGCCTAAGGAATGGGAAAAATATGAGATACCTCGCAGTAGAGTGAAATCTCTATCAGAGATAGAAGACCGAATAGAGACTTATCAGCAGATGTTGTCTTTGACGAGGCATAACGAGAATGCTGACGCATTGAGTGGCAAACCGTTGCCAGGTTCCTTTGCTTTGCACGATTTGAACGGAAAACTTTGGACAGAACAGTCGCTCAAGGGACATAAGGTAGTAATCAACGCATGGTATTCAGGCTGTGGACCTTGTTTGCGAGAAATGCCTATCCTTTCGGAGTGGAAGAATAAGTATCCTAATGTGATATTTCTCTCTGTAAACTTCGAGAAAGCTGATAAGGTAAGGAAGATAACGGAGGCACGTGGCTTCAATTGGACTCATCTTTATGGTGATAATTATTTCGTGAAATTTGTTGGCTCAGGCGGTTTTCCTCTCTTCATCGTCCTAGGTGAGGATGGCTTGATACGTTATATGGTGAATGGTACCAATGAGAAGATACGTCAGGATATTTTGAACGTTATTAATAAGTAGTAAAAGCCAAAGGGGGCATGAACACAAAATGCCTCCTTTGGCTTTTACTACTTATTCTATACTGCTAAGATTATTCTTCATCATCCTTGTTGTCTGCCACAACCTGCGGACCTCTTACTTTGTCCTTCAGGCTCAGACCCTTCTTGATTTCGATGTTCACACCATCGCTCAATCCGGTGGTTACTTGCTTGCGCTCGTAGGTCTTCTTCTCGCCGCTGCCCTTTACGATATAGACAAAGGTGCTGTCGCCGCTGAATTCGATGGCACTCTCCGGAACGGTGAGAACCTTCAGAGCCTTGGATAATACTATCTCAGCATTGGCACTGTAGCCGGAACGGATCTTGCCGCCCTTTACTGAGCGGACGGCAGCCTTTACCTCAAACTGGTTGGCACCATTGTTCTCTACAGC
Organism: Segatella copri; assembly: GCF_009494395.1. Taxonomy (GTDB): domain Bacteria; phylum Bacteroidota; class Bacteroidia; order Bacteroidales; family Bacteroidaceae; genus Prevotella. Next base: position 2,491 of record NZ_VZCB01000022.1, read on the forward strand.
CTTTGGAGAAATGTACTCCAGGTCGGCATCAAACTTCAGGTCCTGCATCGCTCCGATGGTAATCTTCATCGGCATTCCCACTACCAGATTACCCACTTCGGTCTCGTCGATGTTGCCACGGAAGATGAGGTCGTTCATGTTTGCCACACTGGCGATGGTGGTTCCATCATTGAAGGTGTTGGCAAGAATCACGGAGTTACCTACCTTGACAGGAATATCGAGGATAATTCCCGAAATGGTAGAACGGATGAGGGTGGAAGAGGCGCTGGCATTGCTCTTGGAAACACCATCACGAACTACTTCGAGCGCATCCAGGGCGGCAACCTTCTCCTCCTTTGCCTGCTGTAACGACTGTTTCACTTTGTCAAACTCATCGGCGCTGACCAGCTGCTTCTTGTAGAGTTGTTCCTCGCGACCATAGTTTACCTGTGCCTGCTTCAGGTTAATTTCGGCAAGGCGCACACGAGCCTGCGCCGAACTGAGCTGTCCCATATCCGGAATCACCTTTACCTTGGCGATTACCTCGCCTGCCTGCACGAAATCGCCTGCCTGCTTGCAGATTTCGGTGATGATACCGCTGATCTGAGGCTTTACGTTCACCTCGTTGCGAGGCTCAATCTTACCCGTAATCACCGTGGTCTTCAACACATCGCCCATCTTTGGGGTAAACTCGGTATATTCCACAGGTTTAGGCTGTGATTTCTCATAAAGGAACACGAAGGTTCCGATGAAAATCAAGGCGACTATCGCCGCAACTATCAACTTTGAATACTTCTTATACATTGAACTTTGAATTTTGAACGTTGAACTTTATGATTACCTGATGAACTCTGAGATATTGACTTGAAGCATTTCATAAAGTTCAATGTTCAAATCTCAAAGTTCAAAGTTATTTATTCGTCTCTCATTGCATCTACTGGCTTGATGCTCATGGCTCGCCACGCTGGGGCAAGTCCGGCTAGGCCGCCTAGAATGCAGATGAGGATGGCTGAAGAGATGGCTGTCCAGAAATCTACCTGGAAATGGGCGGTGAGAATGCCATCCGTGGTGTTCGCCATCTCCAGCATCTGCAGGATGGCTACTCCGAAGATGATGCCGCTCATGCCTGCCACCAGGGTGAGAAGAATACTCTCTGAGATGATTTGCGAGAGAATCATCTTCGGTGTGGCTCCGATGGCTCGGCGAATGCCTATCTCGGTGGTTCGCTCCTTCACTGTTACCATCATGATGTTGGAAACTCCGATGGCACCGGCGAGAAGGGTGCCGATACCTACCAGCCAGATGAGGAAGTTGACGCCCTTAAACAGGTTGTCGAGCATCTGGAAGAGCACCTCCGTATTGAATACCATGATTCCTTTTTCATCCGAAGGGTCGATGTTGTGGGCCCTGGCTATGGTTTCACGCATTCGCTGGGCGATGCTGCTCATCACCACGCCCGGCTTACCGGTGGTGGCGATGATGTCGATGGCGGTTCCGCGGTTGTAGGCGGTGCGGAGCACGGATTGCGGAATGGTGATGGTTTCGTCGGCTCTACCGCCGAAGTTGATGCCATTTCCCGAGCGGTAATCTACACCCACCACCGTGTAATAGGTGGAATCCACTCGTACACTCTTGCCGCACGGGTCACCGCCGCCGGGGAAGAGGGTCTTGTAAATCTGTTTGCCGATGACGCAAACCTTGCGCTGGCGGCGCACATCCATCTCGTTGATGTATCTGCCGTAAAACATTTTAGGTGCGGAAACCTGGGCGTAATCGGGATTCACGCCCTGCGTGCTGCCGCTGAATTTCTTGTCGCCAAACACCACCGACTTGTTGCCTCCGAAGAGCAGCGGGGTAATGACATCGAGTTCGGGCACCCTGTGGCGCAGTCGCTCCAGGTCTTTCTCTTCCATCTGCCAGGATCGTCCCTTGTTGAATCCCTTGTAGGGTTTGGTGGTGTTCTGTGCCCAGATGATGGCGGTGTTGGTGGCAAAGCCTGTGAAGTTGTTCTGCAGTATCTCCTTCAGTCCCTGGCCGCCACCCATCAGGGCGATGAGCATAAACACGCCCCAGAACACGCCGAAGCCCGTGAGCAGACTGCGGCTCTTGTTCCTCGTGATGGTGTCGAGTATCTCTTTATATGTATCTAAATCTAATCGCATAATAATAATTTATAGTTTATTCTGCTCTCAGCGCCTCTATCGGTCGGATTCTTGCTGCCTTGATGGCTGGGATGAGTCCGGCGATGGTGCCTGCGATGACGATGGCGATGGTGGCGCCGATGCAGGTGCCGAGGCCCACCGTAGGGTTCACAAACATGGCGGCTTTAAACAGTCCGGTATCTATGGTGGTGTGACCGATAGTTGCGTCCATGATTTCGTTTGCTGCCACGCCGCAGACCATTCCGATGTAGCCGAAGAACGAGGTGATGATGATGCTCTCGGTGATGATGAGCTTCAGTATCGACCAAGGTTTGGCACCGATGGCTTTTCTTACGCCAAACTCTCGGGTTCGCTCCTTCACGGTGATGAGCATGATGTTGCTTACGCCCACGATGCCGCTCAGCAGGGTGAACAGACCTACTATCCAGAGTGCAGTCTGCATGATGCCGATTCCTTGGTTCATCTGGATATTGTCCATGTATCGGTTCCAGAGCCAGATGGTGCGGTCGTCATCAGGGGCTGCCTGATGGTTATTGTTGATGCTGGCACGATAGTTCTTCTCAAACTGCTCGTTATCCTCCTGGGTCTTCAGGTTCTTGATGGTGAACTCCAGGCTTCCTGCATCATCGCCCTTGGCATAGATGGTCTTGATGGTGGAGTAGGCGATGAAGGCTTCGGTATTGTTGCGCGATTCATCATCCTTGTAAATTCCTACCACCTGGAAGTTGAGGTTGCTGATCTTTACGTTCTTGCCCACCAGCGAACGGTAGTCTTTGCAGAGTTCCTTGGCCTGGCTTCGGCTCAGCACCACATTCTTGCGCTGGTCCTTCATATCGATTTCGTTGATGAATCGTCCGGCAATCAGCTCCGTCTTGTCGATTTTGGGATGTGTAGGAGCCACACCCACCAATGACTGGCTTGCCACATAATTATCGCCGTAGTTGATGTTCACGTTATACTGTTCCAATCTTCCACCCACATCATCCACGTACTGGCCGTAGGTCTCGTTGCTGATGAGGATGTCCCTGTCGTTGAGCGTGATGCTTCTGCCTTCCTTCAGTCCCTTGTAAGCCTTGGAGGTTTCGCCTGGGAATACTCGCATGGAGTTGGCTAGGAATCGGGTGCTTTGCTGCAACTGGGCATTAATCAGTCCGTTGCCGGCGCCCAGCAGGAATATCAGCATGAAGATTCCCCAGGCAACGGCAAATCCCGTGAGCGAAGTGCGGAGCTTGTTTCGCTTCGACGTGCTCCATACCTCTGAGAGGAGTGAAGAGTGTAGAGTGAAGAGTGAAGAATTCATATGCATTGTGTATTGTTTTAAAAATTAATAACCCCGAAGAGATGTCAGAGAAAGACAATTGGATTCTTCACTCTTCACTCTTCGTTCTTCACTTACTTTACGTAGTCTTTCGATACGAGATGATGGTCTCTGTTGTCTTCGATGCTTCCGATGAGTCCGTCCTTGATATGGATAACCTTATCGGTCTCGTTGGCAACACCGCTTTCGTGGGTTACCACCACGATGGTCATTCCCTCTTTCTGGTGCAGTTCCTTCAGCAGGTCCATCACTTCCACGCTCGTTTTGGAATCGAGAGCTCCGGTAGGCTCATCGGCAAGGATGATTTCCGGTTTGGTGATGAGGGCACGGGCGATGGCTACACGCTGCTTCTGTCCTCCCGACATCTCGTTAGGATAATGGTTGGCCCATTGCTTCAAGCCCAGTTTGTCGAGATATTCCATCGCCAGTTCGTGGCGCTTCTTGCGGCTCACGCCCTGGTAGAAGAGTGGAAGCTCCACGTTTTCCACCGCTGTCTTGAATGAGATGAGGTTGAACGACTGGAAGATGAAGCCGATCATCTTGTTGCGGTATTCGGCAGCACGGGTTTCCGAGAGGTCTTTGATGAGCACATCATTGAGTCGGTATTCACCCGTATCGTAGTTGTCGAGAATACCCAATATATTTAATAAGGTGGATTTTCCCGAGCCGGAAGCACCCATGATGCTGACGAACTCGCCACGTTCGATGTCGAGGTCGATGCCCTTCAGCACATGGAGTGGCTGAGCACCCTGGTAGGTCTTGTTGACGTCTTTTAGATGAATTAATGACATATAATACGTTTGTTTATTGCTATGAATTTTAAACGTTAGACGCTTGCAACCTTCTGAAAGTTGCAAGCGTAACTCTTTTTTTAAAACGTTATTACATACACCTTATTATATATAAGGCAAAGACAGAAGCTATAAATATATATTTGAGGATGAATAGTGTCATCATATCTTTATCTTTTTGAGATTCTTCTCCAACTCTTCCTTCACTTCATCGATGGAGATGTCGAGAAGCTGCATTTGTCGGGCGAGTTCTGGGAGTTTTTCTTTCATAAACTCCTTTTTGCGGGTCTTCTTGATCTGCTTCTTGGCTCCCGCGGAAACAAAGTAGCCCAGACCTCGCTTGTTGTAGATAATCTCATCGGTGGCAAGCAGGTCGTATGCCTTCACGGCTGTGTTGGCATTTACCTCCAGCAGCACGGCGTATTCCCTGACGCTCGGTATTCGTTCGTCCTCCTTGTACTTGCCTGCCAGGATTTCATCGCTCAATCGCTCGGCTATCTGTATGTATATTGCTTTATCGTTACTGAAAATCATAATACTTTTGCTTTAAAGTTTTATCATTCTTATCGATATTTTCTTTTCATACTTCTTTTCTTCTCCTAGATGTTGATCCACTTGTTGCAGATTACCTGCATGCGGGTGAAGAGCTTGTAGGATGCCCAGAGGCTGAAGGCTGCCAAAGCAAGGAAAACGACCGACCAGAAGATTGCCATGCAGAGAGAAGTGCCTGGATTATCATAGTTAAGATGCTTGAAGAAATCGAAAGCTCCCCATTCTTCAAGTTCGCTGCCACAATAACCTATAATCATGAAAATGATAATGCCAGATACGGCTGTCAGGATGATTGGCTGTTTGCGGAAAAATGTGCCGCCTAGCAGGCAGAAGGAGTAAATCATGGTGAGAAAGCTCCATCCGAGTATGGCTGCATCTATTTTATATTGCCATGCTAAGATACTGATAGGGTTGTTACAGGTGGTATCTATTGCGGCTTCGTATATTTGTCTTAGAGAACTTCCGATGATGCTTGCATGGTAACCGGGAGTCATGAAGAAGCTCAATACAAACTGCACGAAGTCGGCTATAAGCGTAGCAATCACCATGATGAGGATACTGCCAACACTCATCATCAGGAAACGAGCTGCATATTTTTCCAGATTGTTGGCTGGCAACATCAGAAAGTTCTCTCGTTGCAGCTTGGTCTTCGTATTGCTAAAGATGTTGCAGGCAGATACAAAGAAAAACGCTATTAAAATAGTGGCAAGGAATCCTGTCATGCTATCTTCGTAGTAATTACCCAAATCTCCTCCTACAATGTAATGGCTATGAGGGAAGGTATAAAGCATGGAAATGGAAAGCATGATGATGCCGATAGCCAATCCTGCAATACTGTAGAAATAGCTTTTCCAGTTGGTAAGCAAATCCCAACGCAGCACCATTCCGAATCTATGTAAATCAAAAGTCTTGTTCATAATCGTTGTTATTTAAAGATGATTTTATATTTTTCTAATTCTCGATAATCTTGATGAACTTGATCTGAGCTTGATGAATAGCTCTTATTCGGCAAGCTTTCCGCCAATCACTGCATTGAACAGCAATTCCAGGTTCATCTGTGTTTCCTGCTCACCCTCCTGTCGCTTGCAGATGGCGGCATTGCCCTGCAGGGTTGGCTCGGCGTAGAGCACGGTGTCGTCCATTTCCTGTGGGTTGCGATATTCGAAGGTGTATTTCCCGCAGATGTCTGAAACCGATGCATCGAGCAGGAGCTGGCTCTGGTTCATGATGATGATGTGGTCGAGCAGTGACTCTACATCGTGCACCTGATGAGTGGAGATGATGAGGGTGCGGTCTTCCGTCATATTATTGGCGATGACCTTACGGAACTGGCTCTTCGATGGGATGTCGAGACCATTGGTTGGCTCGTCCATCAGAAGAAAGCGGGTACCCGTGGCGAGTGCGAAACTCATGAATACCTTCTTCTTCTGTCCCATCGAGAGTTCGTTCAACTTGAGAGAGAGTGGTAAATCAAAATCCTTGAGGCAACGGTCCAGCACTTCCTGCGAGAAGTTAGGATAGAACTCCTGGTTCATCTTCACGTAGGTGGCGAGGGAAACGTTGGGCAGTTCAAACTCTTCGGGCACCATGAAGATGTCCTTCAGCATCTCGGCTTTGCGATCTTGTGCCGAAATGCCATCCACGAGAACGGTACCTTGTTGCTGGCGGAGCAATCCGCTGATGAGGTAGAGCAGAGTGCTCTTGCCTGTACCGTTCTTACCGAGCAAGCCATAAATGTTGTTCTCCTTGAGTTCCAAAGAGAAATCTCTAAATACAAGGTGCTTGCTACCTGGGTATCTGAAATCAATGTCTTTAATCTGTATCATAATCTTTAATGTTTTAGTGTACTACTTCAATAGAACACTGCAAAGGTATGCTTTTTTTCAATAAGTTCCAAACTTTTGGGTAATTATTTTCATACTTTAACGTAATGTTAACATTATCACCTTATTATATTAAGAAAGCGGATTGTAATGCTAAGTAGATGGTTATAAAAATATGCAAAAGAAAAGGCCCGATATAGATGAAATATCTACATCGGGACCTGAAGTTTTGGGAATAGTTTTTGCTATATATACTGTTTATTAATGTGCTTCTAGCCAGTTCTTTCCCCAGCCGGCATCGGCAATTAGAGGTACGCTGAGCTTGTAAGCATTCTGCATTTCTTCTACAACAATCTTCTCTACTTTCTCTTTTTCCTCAGGGAAGACAGAGAAGTTGAGTTCATCGTGTACTTGGATTATCATCTTGCTCTTGATGCCTTCAGTCTTGAATCGGTTAAAGATTCTGATCATGGCCACTTTGATGATGTCTGCTTCTGAACCTTGGATAGGAGCATTGATGGCATTGCGCTCTGCGAAGCCTCTTACTGTACCGTTCTTGCTGTTGATATCTGGCAGATAACGTCGTCTATGGAAGAGAGTTTCGGCATAGCCTTTCTCTCTTGCCATTTCCTTAGATTTCTCCATATATGCCTGAACACCGGGGAAGGTACGGAAGTAATCTTCGATGATTTGCTTCGCCTCCTTGTTTTCGATGTTCATGCGCTGGGCGAGTCCGTAGGTGGTAATACCATAGATAATTCCGAAGTTGGCGGTTTTTGCCTTCTTGCGCTGTGTGTCTGTGACATCTTTGATGTCCTCATGCCAGATTTTGGCAGCAGTAGCTGCGTGGATATCGGAACCTTCCCGGAATGCTTCTACCATGTTTGGATCTTCACTCAAATGCGCCATGATACGAAGCTCTATCTGAGAGTAGTCTGCAGAAAAGAATAGACAACCTGGCTCTGGAATGAAGCATCGGCGTATCTCCTTTCCGTCATCATCACGTACTGGAATATTCTGTAGGTTTGGATCGCTTGAAGAAAGGCGGCCAGTTGCAGTAATTGCCTGGTTGAAGGAAGCGTGAATATGTCCTGTACGAGGATTGATAAGCTTTGGAAGAGCATCTACGTAGGTGCCGAGAAGTTTCTTTAAACCTCTGTAATTCAGAATCTCATCAATGATAGGACTCTTGCTGCGCAATTGTTGAAGTACTTCTTCGCTTGTCACATACTGTCCCGTTTTCGTCTTCTTTGGCTTCTCTACAATCTTCATCTTTCCGAAGAGGATTTCTCCTACTTGGCGAGGAGAACCAATATTGAAGGATTCGCCAGCCAACTCATAGATATGGTGTTCTATTTCTGAGAGTCGGTTGGTTAAATTATTAGACGTTTCCTTTAATGTATCCGTGTCGATGCATACTCCGTTCATCTCCATGTGGGCAAGAACCGGTACCAGTGGCATTTCTACATTCCAGAACAGGTCTTCACAATCTATCTCCTTGAGTTTTGGTTCCAATACATTTTTCAATCTCAGTGTGATATCTGCATCTTCAGCTGCATACTCGTAAACTTCGGATGGAGCGAGGTCGCGCATTGATTTCTGATTCTTTCCCTTTGGGCCAATCAACTCTTCGATGTGGACAGTTTGGTAATGAAGGAAAACCTCTGCCAGATAATCCATGTTGTGATAGAGTTCTGGTTGGATGATGTAGTGGGCGAGCATCGTGTCGAACATCTTTCCCTGGATCTCTACTCCGTAGTTCATCAAGACCTCGTAGTCGTACTTGATGTTTTGTCCCACTTTCAAGATTTCAGGGTTTTCATAGAGTGGTTTAAAGATGTTTACGATTTTTAAGGCTTCTTCACGATTTGCTGGGATCGCTACATAGAAAGCCTCTTTCTCTTTGACAGCAAAGCTTAATCCTACCAATTCTGCATCGATTGCAACCGTTGATGTAGTCTCTGTATCTAGACTGAGAATTTGCTTTGTAATTAAATAGTCATAAAGAGATTTCGCATCTTCCTCTGTTTCAATGAGTTTATATGAATGCTCAACCGTTTTAATGGTGTCAAAACTCGTGTTTTTTTGCTCTTCTTGACCATCTGCTGGCTGTGCGCCAAATAAATCGAGCTCTCCTGTAGGTTTTGTTTGCACCTTTTGAGGTTTTTTAAGAACTCGGTTGGCGAACGACTTAAACTCTAGTTCTGTGAAGATTTCATCCAACTTGGCGTTGTCTGGCTCTACCAATTTCAAGTCTTCCATTTTCAAGTCCACAGGAACGTCTGTTCTGATAGTTGCTAGGAACTTTGAGATTTTGATATCTTCAATAGCTCCTTCTACTTTTTCTCGGAGTTTGCCTTTTACTTTAGATGAATTTTCAATCAAGCCTTCTACACTACCAAACTCATTGATGAGTTTGACAGCTGTCTTTTCTCCAACACCTGGGCAGCCAGGGAAGTTATCTGCAGAGTCTCCCATTAAAGCAAGGAGGTCAATTACCTGGAGTGGGGAAGCGATGCTGTATTTTTCTTCAATCTCTTCCACTCCTAATTTTTCATAGCCACCTCCATGTCTTGGTCGGAACATGTATACGTTGTCTCGAACCAGCTGACCATAGTCTTTATCTGGTGTCAGCATATAGGTTTCAATACCTTTTTCTCCTGCTTGAATTGCTACAGTTCCAATGATGTCATCTGCCTCGAAACCGTCTACCTGTAGGATTGGAATATGGTAGGCTTCCAGGATATTTTTGATGATAGGGACTGAGATTTTGATGTCTTCAGGAGTTTCTTCTCGCTGAGCTTTATATCCAGGAAAAGCCTCATGTCGGAATGTCTTTCCATGGTCGAAAGCTACCGCTATGTGGGTAGGTTTCTCCTTGGTAAGTATCTCATTGAGGGTATTGCAAAATCCCATGACACACGAAGTATTGAGTCCCTTCGAATTGATACGAGGAGACTTCATAAAGGCGTAATACGACCTATAAATGAGCGCATAAGCGTCTAAAAGGAACAATTTATCCATAATATTCATTTTTGTGGTGTAAAATTACTAAAAAAATGCGATATTTCAAGAAGAATTGATTAATTTTGTATCAAAATTTAGAAATTAAGTAGATTTACTCATATTAAATGGACTATTTATCACTTATCAAGCAGCCTATTGAGGCTGAATTGGCAGATTTCATAGATTTGTTCAACAAATCTTTGATGCATAGTGACGGGCTTCTTTCTCAAGTGCTCGATCACATACGTCAGCGTGCAGGAAAGCGTATGCGACCTATGCTCATCTTGTTGATGGCCCGTAATTTTGGTAAAATTTCTACCGTCACACAGCATTCTGCTGTAGGATTGGAGCTGCTTCACACAGCTTCTCTTGTGCATGATGATGTTGTAGATGAGAGTGGGGAGCGCCGTGGCCAAGCTAGCGTCAATGCCACATATAATAATAAGGTTGCAGTGTTAGTAGGTGATTTTATTCTCTCTACTGCCTTGCTTCATGTTTCTTATTCTCATTCTGAGGAGATTGTTCGACATCTTGCTGAGTTGGGACGTATCTTGTCAAATGGAGAGATACTTCAGTTAAACAGTATCAGTAATGAAGAAATCTCGGAAGATATTTATTATCAGGTTATTAAACAGAAGACGGCTGCTCTCTTTGAGGCTTGTGCCGGTATCGGTGCCATGTCAGCAAATGCTTCAGAATTGCAGATAGAAGCGGCTAAGCGCTTTGGTCAGAACCTGGGTATTATCTTCCAGATTCGTGATGATATTTTTGATTATTACGATTCTAAGGAGATAGGTAAACCTACTGGTAATGATATGACAGAAGGTAAACTCACTCTTCCTGTTATCTATGCTTTGAAAGCTACTGGTGATGAGGAGATGATAAAGTTGGCAAGAAAGGTTAAAGCGCATGCGGTTTCCCAAGATGAAATAGCTCAGTTAGTTGCTTTCACAAAGGAGAATGGTGGTATTGAATATGCAGACAGGCGCATGTGGGATTTTCATGCTGAGGCTATGGATTTCCTTGATAATTATGTTGAAGACAAGGATGTATATAATGCCTTGAAGGCTTATCTTGATTTTGTGATTGAGCGCAAAGCATAATTCGCTTGTTGACTCTTATAAAAATAGTCGCCCTGAGAAGACAAAAGTATTGCCTATGAATGCTTTTGCCATTTCAGGGCGATTTTATTATTAATCTTATACTTAGGGTTTTACTCCTATTCTAAGTACTTTTATTCTTTCTTGGCGTATCTTTAAAAGTACTTGATTTCCTTACCTACGATTTCGCTCAAAAGGAGGTTTGTCAAGCGTGATGTTCCCAGTCGTAACCACTGGTTGGTCAACCATTTCTCGCCTAAGACTTCCTTTACGATGGTATAGTATACCACTGCATCGTGAACGGTGTTAATGCCACCTGCAGGCTTGAAACCAATCTGGATGCCCGTCTTCTCGTAGTATGCCTTGATTGCCTGGCACATAACGTAGGCAGCCTCTGGAGTAGCTGAAATCTTCTCCTTACCGGTTGAAGTCTTGATGTAGTCTGAACCTGCATACATTGCAAGAACTGAAGCCTTCATAATGTTGCTACAGTTCTTCAGGTCGCCAGTTTCCAGGATGCACTTCATCTTGTGCTCTCCACATGTCTCTTTGAGCTCCTGAATATCATCGCAGAGGCCTTCGTAATCTTCGCTGAAGAACTTACCGACAGGCATTACGATATCTACCTCTGTAGCACCATCCTTGATAGCCATGGCTGTCTCGGCAATCTTTACCTCGATGAATGTCTGTGAAGATGGGAAATTGCCGCTTACTACTGCGATTTCTACGCCATCTACCTCCAAACTCTGACTGATAAGACCTGCAAAGTTAGGGTAGGTGCATACGGTTGCTACATGAGGAAGTTCTGGGTAATCCTTTGCAAACTGGTTTACCTTTTCAATCATTGCCAGGATGCTTTCTTCTGTATCTTCTGTGTGAAGAGAAGTAAGCTCGATACTACCGAAGAGGAACTTCTTCACCTCCATAGTCTCATTCTCAGCTACCTTCTCATCAAGAATCTTCTTCACTTCTGCTGCGATTTCCTCATCATTGAGGTCGCAATTATACTGTTTCAATACAGATAAATACTTGTCGTCCGACTCGCTATACTGTCCCTGCTGTGCAAGAACCTGTTCTTTAATACTGCTCATACTTTATGTTACTTTTTTAATTATTAAAGTTAAGTTATTTATATGATTCCCTTCATTTCGGGTGTTTTATTCCTTTCAATTTCGGGTTGTTTATTCCTTCAATTTCGGGTTATTCTTATGTCTTTCCGAATCCCTTTGGGTCTTTTTGTCGATGCTTTTCTGAAGTTCTTCTGTAAGATCTATCCCCGTTTGATTGGCAAGACAGATGAGAACCCAGAGAACGTCTGCCATTTCCTCGCCGAGGTTAGGCTTTTCGCCCTTCTTGAAGCTCTGGTCGCCGTATGTTCGGGCGATGACACGAGCCAGTTCTCCTACTTCTTCCGTGAGACAAGCCATATTGGTAAGTTCGCTGAAATAGCGAACGCCATATTCCTTAATCCACTTATCTACTGCTTCCTGTGCTTCTTTTATAGTCATAACAGATGATCTTTAATTATGAAATAAGTCAAACATAGCCATAATCCAGTCATGAATATAGCGGCAATGGTGTTATAGATACCGATTTTTCCATTCTCCCTTTTGTCGCTGATGAACTCCATATTCAAGCCAATGGCAACGAGGGTTTCACCAACATATTCTGCCCATGGATTGTTTAAGAACCTTTGAGAAAAGGTAAACGTTATGATCATTCCTATAGCCAGGAACCAACTTTTATATTTTAAAATCTTTTCCATCTATTCTCGAATGTTTGTTTTTTACTCCTTATTATGGGTGTCCATCAAGATGGTAACAGGACCATCATTCAGTAATTCTACCTTCATGTCGGCACCAAATTCGCCTGTTCCTACTGGCTTTCCGAGTGCATCGGATAGCTTTTTGCAGAACTCTTCATAGAGTGGGACACTGATTTCGTGCTTGGCAGCTCTTAGCCAGCTAGGGCGATTACCCTTCTTGTAGCTGGCGAAAAGGGTGAACTGGCTAATCACCAGAACCTCGCCGTTTACATCCATGATAGAGCGGTTCATCACATGATTCTCGTCGTCGAAAACACGAAGGCCTATGACCTTTCTAACCAACCAATCTACGTCTTCAGATGTGTCGCTTTCCTCAATGCCAAGAAGGATAAGATAGCCTTGTTTGATGGCTGATTTTACTTCTCCTTCAATGGTAACAGAGGCATGGCCGACACGTTGTATTACTATTCTCATATTACTACTTTGAAATTTGAATGTTGAACATTGAACTTTATGAATAGCATTTTGCGGAATTCAGGGTTCTGTTCAATCCTTATTATATTATTATCTTATAGATTCAACTGCAAATATACGACTTTTATTTCATATTCTCGCCTTTTTCGGCGAAATATTTCGCAAGAATTTCGGCTTTATGAGGGCCTAATACCTCGGTAAGTTGTTCCAGCGATGCTTCTTTTATCTTTTTCACGCTCTTAAACTTGCTCAGGAGCGCCTCTTTTGCCTTAGGACCGATGCCTTTGATATCGTCTAGTTCCGAATGCAGAGCGTGCTTGCTTCGCTTTTCGCGATGGAAGGTGATGGCGTATCTATGTACCTCGTCCTGTATCTGCGTCAATACCTTGAAAAGCTCGCTTTCTGGTGGTAGAGCGATGGTTTGTGGCGGAAAACCGTAGAGAAGTTCGTTGGTGCGATGGCGGTCATCCTTGGCAAGACCTGCGATAGGGATTTCCAGGTGCAGTTCGTCTTCTATCACCTCTCTTACCACCTCCATCTGCCCCTTGCCACCATCGGTGATGATGAGGTCTGGCAGGGGAGTTTCTTCCTCTATCATGCGGCTGTATCTTCGTCTTACCACCTCCTGCATCGAAGCATAATCATCCGGTCCTTCCACCGTCTTGATGTTGTATTTTCTATAGTCCTTTCTTGATGGTTTCATACCTTTATATACTATACATCCAGCTACGGCATCCGTGCCCGATATGTTGGAATTATCGAAGCATTCTATCTGATAAGGCAGTTTTGGCAGTTTTAGTTTTACCTGCAATTCCTTCATCAATCGGGTTTGCTTCTGTTCCGGATTGAGCTTTTCTGCCTGCTTCAAACGGTCGAATTTATACTGCTTGCAGTTCATTTCCGATAGCTCCAGAAGGTGCTTTTTGTCGCCTCTCTGCGGCACGAAGAAGGTGGCGTCTTTTAGTTTCCATTCCATCTCGAAAGGCACGATAATCTCTTTCGAAGTGGAGTGGAAACGCTCTCTGATTTCAGGTATGGCGGTAATCAGAAGCTCCTCGTCGCTCTCCTCCAGCTTGCGTTTATATTCGTAGGTGAAGCTCTGGTTGATGGTGCCGTTTTTCACGTGAATATAGTTGATGAAGGCGTTCTTGTTGGCGTCATCATTCACGATGGTGAAGACATCTACGTCGGTAATGGTATGGCTTACCACCTCGCTTTTTGCCTCAAATTCGTCCAACAACTGATACTTCTTTTTGTATTCTTCGGCAACCTCAAAGCGGAGAAGTTCGGCATTTTTCATCATCAAGTCATAGAGATATTTGCCAACTTCCCGGGTGTTTCCCTTCAGAATTTCACGTGCTTGGCGCATGTTTTCCTGATATTCCTCGTAGCTTTGTTTGTTGATGCAAGGTGCTCCGCAGTTATGAATATGATACTCTAAACAGGGTTTATATTTGCCTTCAGCAACGCCTTGTTTTGTGATGGGAAAGCGGCATGTGCGTGGTTTGTAGAGCTTTTTGATGACCTCTAAAACTGCATACATGCTGCCTATATGAGGGTAAGGACCGAAGAATGTTCCCACCTTTTTATTGATATGGCGAGTCTTGAAAATGCGAGGAAAATACTCGTTTGTAACGCATATAGAGGGGTAGGTTTTGCCGTCTTTCAGCAAAACATTATACCTTGGATTATACTTTTTAATAAGGCTGTTTTCCAGCAAAAGTGCATCTTCTTCGGTATTGACGACGGTGTATGAGATGTCGAAAATCTTAGAAACAAGTACCTTTGTCTTGTATCTATCTACCTCTTTATGGAAGTAGGATGACACTCTTCTCTTCAGATTTTTCGCCTTTCCCACGTATATAATCGTATGGTTTTCGTCGTAATATTGATAGCTTCCTGGCTTCTCCGGCATGCTTAAAACTATACTTTTTAGCCTTGCTAATCTTTCCTCATTTTCTTGTTTCGTCATATCTCTAAGGAGTTTTTAAGGGTAAAAGAGCGTTGCTGTTCCACGTGAAACTGCAACGCTCGTGTGTTGTTAAAGTACATTTTTGCTGCCTTAAACAGCATGTTAAATGCTTTTACAACTGTAATAGAGTAGATACTTCTACGTCGTCATCGAAGATTTTTCTGCCTTCGAAATTCTCGTTTACAAGCTCGATAATGAAGTTTGCATATACTTTTTTCGGGTGGAATTTCTTCACCAGATTGCATGCAGCCTTCATGGTTCCGCCGGTAGCGAGAAGGTCGTCGTGGAGGAGGATTACATCGTTCTCATTGATGGCATCTTCGTGGATTTCGATAGTGTCCATACCGTATTCCTTTGCGTAACTTTCCTGTACGGTTTTGCAAGGAAGTTTACCTGGCTTGCGGCATAAAACTACGCCTGCACCGAGTCGGATAGCTAGGGCAGAAGACATTACGAAACCGCGTGATTCGATACCTACGATTTTGGTAATTCCCTTATCTTTGTAGATCTCGTACATCTCGTCACAAATCTCTTTGAGAGAATCTGGATTCTTGAAAAGGGTGCTGACATCGCGGAAGTTTACACCCTTGATTGGCCAATCTGGAATGCAACGCAGATTGTCTAATAATAGCTGATTATTCATTACTTTTTTGTTTATTTATTAATACTTATTCTCTTTCTTTTTTATCTTGTTTCCTATCGTATGAAACGGGTTGTGGCTTCTTGGTCTTGTACCTCCATTTTGCCCGTTAATACGTACTGTTCTTATTCCTTTTCTTCGGTTTTATCCTCTTTTGTTTTATGAAACATAAAGTTTTACTTTAACTATAAAATACTTGATGTAACCATGTTTAATTGGCTAGATATCAAGTATTTTATGTATATTGCGTTTCACGTGGAACAATTGAGTCTGGCGCAGCTTTCTCCGTATGACTGATTATCTTCCTAGCAGTACCAGCAGTACGTTGATGTCGCTTGGAGAAACTCCTGGAATTCGACTTGCCTGAGCTAAGGTTTCCGGATCGATTCGTTCAAGCTTTTGGCGGCCTTCTGTGGAGATTTCCAGTATCTCGGAATACTTGAAGCGTCCTTTGATTTTGATGTTCTCCAGTCGGTGCATCTTGTCTGCGATGAGTCGTTCTCGATCGATGTATCCTTTGTACTTCATTTTGATTTCTGCCGCTTCTGCAATCTCTTCTTTTCGATTGGCTGGCGCATCCATCGCTGCCTTCAGGTCGGGAATAATCTCCGATAGATTTTGAAGGTTCAAGTGTGGACGAGCAACGAGGTCGATAAGTTTGCAGCCTGCTCGAAGTGGTGTTGTGCCTAGAGCCTCAAGTTTTGGATTGATCTCGTCTTTCTTGATAGGATAGTTTGCGCAGAAGTCAATGATTCTTTCGATGGCATTTTTCTTCTCCATCCACCAGTCGTAGCGGTCGCGTTTGGCAATGCCCAGCTCGTATGCTTTCTCGGTGAGTCGGGAGTCGGCATCGTCTTGTCGGAGTAGGATGCGATATTCGGCTCTTGAGGTGAACATTCTGTAAGGCTCGTCAACTCCCTTTGTTGTGAGGTCATCGATGAGTACGCCGATGTAACTTTCGTCTCGTTTCATTTCGAAAGTCTTGTCGCCAGTACAATGTAGGGCTGCGTTGATTCCAGCAACGGTGCCTTGGCCTCCAGCTTCCTCGTAACCGGTGGTTCCGTTCACCTGTCCGGCAAAGAAGAGACCCTTGATGATTTTCGACTCCAGCGAATGCTTGAGTTGGGTAGGGTCGAAGTAATCGTACTCGATGGCGTAACCTGGTCGGTAAATCTTGGCGTCTCTCAATGCTGGAATTTCATGGAGTGCCTTCAGCTGGATGTCCATCGGCATACTTGATGAAAATCCGTTCAGATACATTTCATTCGTGTCTTCGCCTTCTGGTTCCAGAAATAACGGATGCTGTTCCTTGTCTGGGAAGGTGACGAGCTTGGTCTCGATGCTTGGACAATAGCGAGGACCGGTGCTTTGAATCTGACCATTATATAAAGGAGAGTCATCGAGTCCGCTTTTCAGAATGTCGTGAACCTTCTTGTTGGTGTAACATGTCCAGCAAGGAAGTTGCTTCAGTATGCGATGATCGCACATGTATGAAAATTGATGGAAGTCGCTGTCGCCAGGTTGCTCTTCCATATCTTCAAAGTGAACGCTGCGCTTGTCGATGCGGACCGGTGTTCCTGTTTTCATTCTTGCAGTGGTGATTCCCCATCGGGTGATGCTTTCGGTGAAATGATGAACGGCAGGTTCTGCACATCTTCCACCTTCCACCATCTTTCTTCCCACGTGCATCAGTCCGTTGAGGAAAGTGCCGGCAGTAATGATGATGCTCTTGCCGTAGAACTCAGCGCCCCAGATGGTGCGCACACCGATGGCTTCTCCGTCGGCAACGAGCAACTCGTCGGCCTGGTCTTGCCAGATGTCGAGGTTGTCGGTGTGGTCGAGTATGGTTCTCCACTCCCAGATGAATTTACCTCGGTCGCATTGTGCTCTAGGACTCCATACGGCTGGTCCCTTGCCGATGTTCAGCATTCTGAACTGGATGGCGGTCTTGTCAGTGACAATACCCATCTGTCCGCCCAGTGCGTCAATCTCTCGTACAATCTGTCCCTTTGCAATGCCTCCGATGGCAGGATTGCAACTCATCTGACCAATCTTGTTCATGTCCATCGTTATCAAGCAGGTCTTGGCTCCCATGTTTGCGGAGGCAGCTGCAGCCTCGCATCCGGCGTGGCCACCACCGATAACGAGAACGTCATAATTGAATCTCATAATCTATATTTTTTCTAATTTTCGGCAAAAGTAAGAAATAAAATCGAAATTTTAGCAAAAATACTTTGATAAATCATTAAAATATAGTAATTTTGCAGCAGACTTGCGAAAATATACCTAGAAATGAGGATTGCAGAATGCCTAAAAATAGGTATTGCAGGGACGAAAAATGTGGAATATAAATTAGTTTCAAACAGTTAAATAATTAAAATTCAATCATTTATGTGGTTAATCAATTCATCTATTGGTAGAAAGGTAGTGATGTCAGTAACTGGTATCGCTCTTATTCTATTCTTGACATTCCACGGTTGCATGAATGTTGTTGCTCTCTTCTCAGGAGATGCTTACAACATGATTTGCGAATTGTTGGGTGCTAACTGGTACGCCGTAGTTGCAACTTTGGGTTTGGCAGCTTTGGCAGTTTGTCACATCGTTTACGCTTTCATCCTGACAGCACAGAACCGTCGTGCTCGCGGTAACCAGCGTTACGAGGTAACAGCAAAGCCAGAGAAAGTAGAGTGGGCTAGCCAGAACATGTTGGTGCTCGGTATCATCATCGTTCTCGGTTTGTTGCTTCACCTCTTTAACTTCTGGTACAACATGATGTTTGCAGAGCTTTTGGGTACAAGCTTCGGTCACAGCCCAGCAGACGGCTTCGCATTCATTCAGGACACCTTCGCTAACCCAGTATTCGTAGTTCTCTACATCATCTGGTTGGTAGCTCTTTGGTTCCACCTCACTCACGGTTTCTGGAGTGCTATTCAGACTCTCGGTTGGAGCGGTAAGACTTGGTTCTGCCGTTGGAAGATGATTGGTATGATTTACTCTACCATCCTGCTTCTCCTCTTCATCGTAGTTGTATTGGCATTCGCTTTCGGTTGCGCTCCATCTTTGTGCTGCGCATAATTCGTGTAATCATTTAAGTATTAAAAAAGATTATGGCAAAAACATTAAATTCTAGAATACCTGAAGGACCAGTTGCTGAGAAGTGGACCAACTATAAGGCTCATCAGCGTTTGGTTAACCCAAAGAATAAGTTAAAGCTCGACGTTATCGTTGTAGGTACAGGTTTGGCAGGTGCTTCTGCTGCTGCTTCTCTCGGCGAGATGGGCTTCAATATTTTGAACTTCTGCATCCAGGACTCTCCACGTCGTGCTCACTCTATCGCAGCACAGGGTGGTATCAATGCAGCTAAGAATTATCAGAATGATGGTGACTCTGTTTACCGTCTGTTCTACGATACTGTAAAGGGTGGTGACTACCGTGCTCGTGAGGCTAACGTTTACCGTTTGGCTGAGGTGAGCAACGACATCATCGACCAGTGTGTAGCTCAGGGCGTTCCTTTCGCTCGTGAGTACGGTGGTATGCTGGCTAACCGTTCTTTCGGTGGTGCTCAGGTATCTCGTACATTCTATGCTAAGGGTCAGACAGGTCAGCAGCTCCTCCTCGGTGCTTACTCTTCTTTGAGCCGCATGGTTGAGGCAGGTAAGGTTAAGCTCTTCACCCGTTACGAGATGGAGGATATTGTGATCGTTGACGGTCACGCTCGTGGTATCATCGCTAAGAATTTGATCACAGGTAAGTTGGAGCGTTTCTCTGCCAACGCCGTAGTTATCGCTACCGGTGGTTATGGTAACGCTTACTTCCTTTCTACAAACGCTATGGGTTGTAACTGTACAGCAGCTATCCAGTGCTACCGCAAGGGTGCTGACTTCGCTAACCCATCTTACGTTCAGATTCACCCTACATGTATCCCTGTTCACGGTACAAACCAGAGTAAGTTGACTTTGATGTCAGAGTCACTCCGTAACGATGGTCGTATCTGGGTTCCTAAGAAGATTGAGGATGCCAAGGCATTGCAGGCTGGTACAAAGAAGGGTTCTGATATTCCTGAGGAAGACCGCGACTACTACTTGGAGCGCCGTTACCCAGCATTCGGTAACCTGGTTCCTCGTGACGTGGCTTCTCGTGCAGCTAAGGAGCGTTGCGACAAGGGCTTCGGTGTCAACAACACAGGTCTTGCCGTATTCCTCGACTTCTCTGAGTCTATCAACCGTCTCGGTATCGACGTTATCCTTCAGCGTTATGGCAACCTCTTCGATATGTATGAGGAGATTACCGACGTTAACCCAGGTGAGTTGGCTAACGAGATCAACGGCGTGAAGTACTACAACCCAATGATGATCTTCCCTGCTATCCACTATACAATGGGTGGTATCTGGGTTGACTACGAGTTGATGACCACTATCCCTGGTCTCTTCGCTATTGGTGAGTGTAACTTCTCTGACCACGGTGCTAACCGTCTTGGTGCATCTGCTTTGATGCAGGGTTTGGCTGACGGTTACTTCGTATTGCCATACACTATCCAGAACTACTTGGCCGACCAGGCATTGTGGCCAAAGCTCTCTACCGATCTCCCAGAGTTCGCAGAGGCAGAGGCAGGTGTTCAGAAGGAAATCGACCGTCTGATGGGTATTCATGGCAAGCGCTCTGTAGATTCTATCCACAAGGAGTTGGGTCACATCCTTTGGGAGCACGTAGGTATGGGTCGTACCAAGGAAGGTCTTGAGGAAGGCTTGAAGAAGATGAAGGCTCTCCGCGAGGAATTCAACAAGAACCTCTTCATCCCTGGCAAGAAGGAAGGCTTGAACGTAGAGTTGGATAAGGCTATCCACTTGCGTGACTTCATCTTGATGGGCGAGTTGATCGCTTACGACGCATTGCACCGTAACGAGAGCTGTGGTGGTCACTTCCGTGAGGAGTACCAGACAGAGGAAGGCGAGGCTAAGCGTGATGATGCAAACTTCTTCTACGTAGGTTGCTGGGAGTATCAGGGCAACGATACAACTGCTCCAGTGCTCAACAAGGAACCTCTCGAGTATGAGGCAATTAAGGTACAGACAAGAAATTACAAGAATTAAAAAGCGAACAAGACAATGGCAAGAAATATAAGTTTCACAGTTAAGTATTGGAAGCAGGACGGCCCTACAGCACAGGGTCACTTCGATACACACGAGATGAAGAACATCCCAGATGATACCTCATTCCTCGAGATGCTCGACATCTTGAACGAGGAGCTCATCGAGTCAGGTCAGGAGCCTTTCGTCTTCGACCACGACTGCCGCGAGGGTATCTGCGGTATGTGCTCTCTCTATATTAATGGTACACCACACGGTAAGACAGAGCGTGGTGCTACAACATGTCAGCTCTACATGCGTCGTTTCAACGATGGTGACGTTATCACCGTTGAGCCTTGGCGTTCTGCAGGTTTCCCTATCATCAAGGACTGTATGGTAGACCGTTCAGCATTCGACAAGATCATCCAGGCAGGTGGTTACACCAGCATCCGTACAGGTCAGGCTCAGGATGCCAACGCTATCCTGATTCCTAAGGAGAATGCAGACGAGGCAATGGATTGCGCTACATGTATCGGTTGCGGTGCTTGTGTTGCTGCATGTAAGAATGGTTCTGCAATGCTCTTCGTCAGCTCAAAGGTTAGTCAGTTGGCACTTCTCCCACAGGGTCGTGTAGAGGCTGCTGCCCGTGCTAAGAAGATGATTGCACGTATGGATGAGCTCGGATTCGGTAACTGTACAAACACTCGTGCTTGCGAGGCTGTTTGTCCTAAGAACGAGTCTATCGCTAACATCGCCCGCTTGAACCGTGAGTTCTTGAAGGCTAAGTTGGCTGACTAATCCACCGTATCTCTTAAGACACCGGAATTTTCTCTCTGCATCTTTACGGATGCGAGAGAATTTTCTCAAAAACCCTTCACTCTTCACCTTTTGAGTGTAAGCGATTGAAGGATAGGCAGTTGGGTGGGTGAAGAGTTGAATTGACTCTTCACCCACCCTTCACCTTTTTATAGGACTGGAGCTTTTTGGGCTCTTTGGCTCTGTAGCTATTCCATTGTGAGTCAGCGATTTACATTTATAGGTGAAGAGTAGTGAAGAGTAGTGAAGAGTCAGCGCCACTCTTCACCTCACAAATCCCCTGTGTTTATCGGGATTTCAGGCTAAATGGTGAAGAGTGAAGAGTGAAAACGAGAGTAGGCTTTTTACGACGGAAACGTAAGCTGCCTCCGCATTTATACCTTGCATCATTCAAAAAGCAGTAACAGCTGATAAAACTAATGCTGCATCCTGAAGGTTAAGGAGTACGTTGCTCGGCAGTAAGGCTACATCCCGATTTGGTTTAGGCCTCATTCCAATTATTGCCTAGTTATGGCATCTTTTTGCCCTTTAGGAGGGCAATTTATTGCCATTGCTAGGCAATAATCCTTATGTCGTGAGAGAGCTGCAGAATACAGTAACTATCATAGTTAGATGCAGTAAATAGTAATAAATAAAGTATTATTCTATAAAGATATAAAAAGAGCATAAATGATGAACCAAGCGACTCAAGACTTTATTCGCCAGCATCAGGACGATGATGTCCGCCAGCTGGCTTTTCTCGGAAGCAAGTATCCGGAAGTAGATATGCCTTTCGCTCTCGATCAGATTCGCGGGCGAAAGATGGCTCGCGTCAAGTTGCCTCGTTGGGCAAGTCTCGAAGGCATCATCTATCCTCCTCATATTTCTATGGAGCAATGCTCCTCTGAATCTACTGCGCTTTACAAGGCAGAACTGGCTGCGAGATTGCTCGGCTTGCCAGTATCTTCATCTTCTGCAGAAAAAGAAAATGAGAGCGCAAATGAAAATGAGGTTGCAAAAGCTTCCGATTCTCATTTTTCCAAAATTCGCGAATTTGCGGGCGATAGGGCGGTTGATTCAGAATTCGCCAAAAATGGAGCCACTTCTGAAAATCAACAGATATTAACAAAACCAGGTGAGGATGTTAACGAAACAAAAGAAGATGTCTGCAAAGCAGATTTTTCAGAAGAAATCGGGTTTGTAGATTTGACTGGTGGCTTTGGAGTAGATTTCTCTTATATTGCAGCCCGGTTGGGAGTGAAGTCGATGTATGTGGAGCGTCAGGCACATCTCTGCGAGGCAGCGAAAGAGAACTTCGGGCGATTGGGCTTGAAGAACGCCATCGTGAAGAATGGGGATGGAATTGAGGTTCTTCATTCTTTTCATCCAAAGAAAAAAGATGTAGCATCAGCTGATGATTCTTTAGGCATCACTTATGACCAACCTCTGTCATTACTTAAGACCAACCTTGGTCTTAAGATAATCTTCATTGATCCTGCCCGTAGAGACGATGCGGGCAACAAGGTGGTATCTTTGAAGGATTGCACGCCCGATGTCACCGTTTTGCAGGAAGAGATGCTTTTGAAGGCTGATTACGTCATCGTCAAACTCTCTCCGATGCTCGACTGGCACCGTGCTATTAGCGAATTAAGCCACGTAAGAGAGGTTCATATCATCTCCGTGAACAATGAGTGCAAGGAGCTTCTTTTAGTGCTCTCAGCGCGAAATATGGGCAATCTCCGCATTTATTGTCTCAATGATGCCCAGTCCTTCGTCTGCGAAAAATCGGATATGGAGTCTTCTTCCGTCAAGATTGCCCCATCCACGCTTGAAGAGATGCAGTATCTTTACGAGCCGAATGCGTCGTTGATGAAAGCCGGCTGTTTCGGTGTTCTTTCCGGGCGCTATGATGCAAGGATGCTTTCCAAGAACAGTCATCTTTTCGTGAGCCGTGAACCTATCACCGCCTTCCCCGGCAGAAGTTTCCGCATCATTGCCGTATCCTCCTTTAATAAAAAGGAGTTGAAGCGTCATCTGTCAGGAATCACCAAGGCAAACATCGCTACCCGCAATTTCCCACTTTCCGTGGCAGAATTGCGCAAGCGTCTGAAGCTGAAGGATGGTGGCGAAACCTATATTTTCGCCACCACTTTGAGCGATGAGAGCCATGTGCTGGTGATTACGAATAAAAAATAGCAGAATGTGATAAATTAAACAAACTATAAAGTTATGAACAAATTAAGAACTATCTATCTGTCGTTCATGTTTATCCTGGCGATGAACATGGCGAGTGTGTTAAGTATGAAGGCGGAGAATTATCCGTATCGCTGTGACTATCTTTGGCTTACCGTGCCCGATCATGCCGACTGGCTCTATAAGACGGGCGAGCAGGCTAAGGTGGAAGTAAGTTTCTATAAGTATGGAATTCCCCGTGACGGCGAGGTGAACTATGAAATTGGCGATGACATGCTGAAGGCAGACAAGCAGGGAAGCTTCAGGTTGAAGAATGGGCGCGCCATAGTGAACATAGGAACCCGAAAGACTCCGGGCTTCCGAGATTTGAGATTATTCTATAAGCTCGATGGCAAAACCTACCAGCATCATATAAAAGTAGGATTCTCGGTAGATAAGATTCAACCTTATACCCAGGAGCCTAAGGATTTTGATGCATTCTGGCAGCAGGCAAAGGACGAACTGAAGAACGTTCCTTTGAGCTATACCAAGGAACTCGCCAAGGAATATTGTACAGATAAGATAGACTGTTATCTTGTTAAGCTTCAGATAGATAAGAAAGGCCATGCGATGTATGGCTATCTCTTCTATCCAAAGAATGCCAAGCAGGGTAGCCATCCTGTGGTTCTCACACCTCCAGGAGCCGGCATCAAAACCATCAAGGAACCTATGCGCAATAAGTATTATGCCGAGAATGGATTTATCCGCTTCGAGATAGAGATTCATGGTCTCGATCCACGTCTCCCAGCCGAAACTTTTCTGGAGATAAGCCAGGGATTCAACGATGCAAACGGCGGTTATCTTGCCAATGGATTGGAAGATAAGAACCGCTATTATATGAAGCATGTTTATCAGGGATTGGTGCGCTGCATCGACTTCCTGACCTCTCTGCCAGAGTGGGATGGTAAGAATGTGGCTGTGCAGGGCGGAAGTCAGGGTGGAGCCTTGGCTATTATCGCAGCTGGTTTAGACAAGCGCGTTACCCAGTGCGTGGCTAATCATCCTGCGCTCAGCGATATGGCTGCTTATGCCGAGAAGGGAAGAACGGGCGGTTATCCTCACTTCAATAAATATCATGAGATATTGAAGAACAAGGATTGTTTCAATACGATGGCTTATTATGACGTGGTAAACTTTGCCCGCAAGGTAACGGTTCCAACCTATCTTACCTGGGGATACAACGACAATACCTGTCCGCCAACCACCAGCTACGCCGTGTGGAATACCCTGAAATGCGAGAAGGAATCGTTGCTTACACCAATCAACGAGCATTGGACAACCACCGACACCAATCGCAAGCAGATGGAGTGGATTAAGAAGCATCTCATCAAGTAAAGACGCATCCTATCAAGAAGCATCTTTTAAAGAGGCTCTCATCAAGTGATGATTCCGCCAAAACCACCACTAATCGGGTGATATAAGCCACTTTGTGGCTCGTAATCATTCTTGAACCCCTAAAAAACTGAAAATAAAGATAGCAATATTTGGTCATTTGGCGAAATATTGCTATTTTTGCATCCTATAATATTGCAAACTAGTTTGAAATCATGTCATTAATAGAAATTAAAAAGGTCGAAAGCAAGAAGGATTTGAAGACGTTCATTGACTTTCATTACGACCTCTACGAAGGCAACGAATATGATGTGCCTAATCTTTTCAGCGACGACATGAATACTCTGAGCAAGGACAAGAACGCAGCGTTCGAGTTCTGCGAAGCTGAGTATTATCTTGCCTATAAGGACGGCAAGTTGGCAGGTCGCGTCGCTGCCATTATCAATCATAAGGCAAACAATAAATGGGGTAGGAAATCGGTCCGTTTCGGCTGGATTGATTTCATTGACGACCGCGAGGTTTCCAAGGCTCTTCTCAATGCAGTAGAAAAATATGGTAAGGAGAAGGGAATGGAAGATATTGTAGGTCCGCTGGGTTTTACCGATATGGATCCAGAAGGCATGCTTACCTGGGGCTTTGACCAGCTCGGCACAATGCCTACCATTTATAATTATTCATATTATCCGGAGCACATAGAGGCCCTGGAGGGTTTTACCATTGATAATAAGTATGTAGAGTATAAACTGATGGTGCCAGATACCATCCCGGATAAATATGCCAAGATTGCGGCGATGATAGAGAAAAGATACAATCTCCATGTCCGCAAACTTACCCGTAAGGATATTTATCAGGGCGGATTCGGACAGAAGATTTTCGACCTCATCAATGATACATACAAACATCTCTATGGTTATTCCGAACTTTCACAGAAGCAGATAGACCAGTACATCAAGATGTATCTGTCCTTGCTCGATCTGAACTTTGTGACAGCCATAGAAGACTGGACTACCGAGGATCATAAGATGATAGGTATCGGCATTACGATGCCTTCCCTTTCCAGAGCCCTGCAGAAGTGCCATAGGGGCAGGCTGTTTCCTTTTGGCTGGTGGCATCTGTTGCGTGCCATCAAGTTCCATAAGACCAAGATTGTCGACCTCCTGCTTATCGGTATCCAGCCGGAATACCGTGCAAAGGGTGCCAATGCGCTGCTCTTTGCCGACCTGATTCCTATCTATCAGAAGTATGGAATCGAGTGGGGAGAAACACAGGTGGAAATGGAAGATAATGCTGCCGTACAGGGACAATGGGGCGTCTTGGATCCAGTCCTTCACAAGCGCCGCAACTGCTATATTAAGAGTATCAAGTAAATAGTAATTGTTGTGTTGACAATTATCTGATAAACAGAATATTGCAACATCATTTGCTATGTTATAAGAAAATAAATAAGAATAACTAAGGAGGAAATCATGGCTGAAGATAAAAACTTAAATAATAACGATTTGAATGCCGCTGATGAGCTTGCCAAAGCCTCTCAGGAGCAGCAGCCGGTAGAATATACCGACGACAACATCCGACACTTGAGCGATATGGAGCATGTGCGTACCCGTCCGGGTATGTACATCGGTCGTCTGGGTGACGGTAATCTGCCGGAAGACGGAATCTACGTGCTCCTCAAGGAGGTGGTAGATAACTCTATCGACGAGTTCAAGATGGGCGCTGGAGCCAGATTGGAGATTGATATCGAAGACCATCTGCGGGTCAGCGTGCGCGACTATGGTCGTGGTATTCCTCAGGGAAAGCTCGTAGAGGCAGTAAGCGTGCTGAACACCGGAGGTAAGTATGACAGCAAGGCGTTCAAGAAGAGTGTCGGACTGAACGGTGTGGGTGTGAAGGCGGTGAATGCCCTCAGCTCTCACTTCGAGGTAAAGTCATTCCGTGACGGCAAGGTGCGCCATCTGAAGTTTGAGAAAGGTATTCTGAAAAGCGACAAGACCGAAGATACGGAGGACGAGAATGGTACCTTCATCTTCTTCGAACCGGATAATACCCTGTTCAAGAACTATTCTTTCCACGATGATTTCGTGGAGACGATGCTCCGCAACTATACTTATCTGAACACCGGACTCACCATCATGCACAATGGTCGCCGCATCCTCAGCCGTCATGGTTTGAAGGATTTGCTGACCGACAACATGACCAATGAAGGTCTCTATGAGATTGTTCACATGAAGGGCGAAGACATCGAGATCGCCTTTACCCATACCAATCAGTATGGCGAGGAGTACTATTCCTTCGTGAATGGTCAGCACACCACCCAGGGCGGTACTCATCAGAGCGCCTTCAAGGAGCATATTGCCAGAACCATCAAGGAATTCTACGGCAAGTATGAGTATGGCGACATCCGAAACGGACTGGTGGCTGCCATTGCACTGAACGTAGAGGAGCCGGTGTTCGAGAGTCAGACGAAGATTAAGCTCGGAAGTACCACAATGTCTCCGAACGGAGGCGAAACCATCAATAAGTATGTGGGCGATTTCCTGAAGAAGGAAGTAGATAACTATCTCCATATCCACAAGGATGTGGCTGAGATTCTGGAGAATAAGATCAAGGAGAGCGAGCGTGAGCGCAAGGCGATGGCTGGCGTTACCAAACTGGCGCGTGAGCGTGCCAAGAAGGCGAACCTTCACAACCGCAAGCTGCGCGATTGCCGCATCCACTTCAGCGATGCCAAGAACGAGCTGAAGGAGGCAAGTTCCATCTTCATCACCGAGGGTGATTCTGCCAGCGGAAGCATCACCAAGAGCCGCGACGTGAACACCCAGGCGGTATTCTCGCTGCGAGGAAAGCCATTAAACTGCTATGGTCTGACCAAGAAGGTGGTTTACGAGAACGAGGAGTTCAACCTGCTGCAGGCTGCCCTGGATATAGAAGACGGTTTGGACGGATTGAGATATAATAAGGTGATTGTGGCTACCGATGCCGATGTGGATGGAATGCACATCCGCCTGCTCATCATCACCTTCTTCCTGCAATTCTTCCCAGATCTCATCAAGAAGGGCCACGTGTATGTGCTCCAAACCCCATTGTTCCGAGTGCGCAACAAGCGAACCAAAATCAAGAACAAGCAGGCTGTAGCGGATGCTGATGCCAAGCTGGGACCTAAGGAGAAGAAAGGCGACTTCATTACGCATTACTGCTACAGCGATGAGGAGCGCCAGCAGGCCATCAAGGCGCTGGGTCCTGACCCGGAAATCACCCGATTCAAGGGATTGGGAGAGATTTCGCCAGAAGAGTTTGCCCATTTCATCGGTCCGGATATGCGATTGGAGCAGGTAACGCTGCACAAGACCGACCAGGTGCAGAAACTCTTGGAGTATTACATGGGTAAGAATACGATGGAACGTCAGAACTTCATCATCGACAACCTGGTGATTGAAGAGGATATTCCGGAGGAAGACTCAGCACCGTTGGATTAAATGAAGTGAAGAGTGAAGAACGAAGAGTGAAGAATTCAAGTGCTTTCGGGGGGTAACCATTGAAAAAAGCGCTGTTAACTGTTAACCTGTTAACTCTTGAAGGATTTCTCTCTTTCATAAACTTTAGTTTTAAGAAATGAAGAAATATCTATTTATTGCGCTCATGGCATTCCTGGCAGTAACTTCTGCCAATGCCCAGCTGCGCATCAAGATGGGCAAGAACAGCCCGATAGAGAAGTTGGGTAGGGCGGAAATCGCCATTACCAACCTCTATGTGGATAGTGTGGATGAGAACAAGCTCGTAGAGGACGCCATCCGAGGCATGCTCGAGAAGCTGGACCCTCATTCTTCTTACGCCACGGCCAAGGAAACCAAGGCGATGAACGAGCCGCTGAATGGAAGCTTTGATGGCATTGGCGTGCAGTTTAACATGGTAGATGATACCTTGCTCGTCATCCAGCCCGTAGTGAATGGGCCTTCCGAGAAGGTTGGAATCATTGCTGGCGACCGTATCGTGGCGGTAAATGATACTGCCATTTCGGGCGTGAAGATGAGCAAGGAGGAAATCATGAAACGCCTTCGCGGTCCTAAGGGAACAACGGTGAATCTTACCATCGTGCGCCGGGGCATCAAGGATAAGCTCACCTTCAAGGTGAAACGTGACAAGATTCCTGTAACCACGATGGATGCGGCTTATATGATTCGCCCGGGCATCGGATACATCCGTCTGGGAAGCTTCGGCCTTACCAGTCATAAGGAAGTGACGATAGCGATGGATTCGCTGAAAAAGAAGGGAATGAAAGACCTTATCTTCGACCTCGAGGATAATGGTGGCGGTTACTTGCAGGCTGCGGCTCAGATAGCCAATGAATTCCTTCAGAAGGGCGATCTCATCGTTTATACCAGCGGTCGTGCAGCTCCCCGTCAGGAGTATAAGGCGCAGGCTAACGGCAGATGGCGCAAGGGAAAGGTGGTAGTGCTTACCAATGAGTTTACAGCTTCTGCCGCAGAGATTGTTTCCGGAGCCATCCAGGATCAGGACCGTGGAGTAGTGGTAGGTCGCAGAACCTTCGGCAAGGGATTGGTGCAGCGTCCACTCACCTTCGATGATGGCAGCGAGATTCGTCTCACCATCGCCCATTATTATACGCCTAGCGGCAGATGCATCCAGAAGCCGTATAAGAAGGGAGACAGACTGGATTATGCGATGGATCTCGACAACCGTTACAAGCATGGCGAGTTCACCAACCAGGACAGCATCCATCTTTCAGATAGCTTGAAGTATTATACTTTGCGCAAGCATCGTGTGGTTTATGGTGGCGGCGGAATCATGCCTGATTATTTCGTTCCGCTGGATACTACCAAGTACACCAAGATGCACCGTCAGCTGGCAGCCAAGAGCATTGTCATCAACCACAGTCTGAAGTTTATCGATGCTCACCGCAAGGAGCTGAAGAGCCAGTATAAGGATTTCAACAAGTTCCTGGCAAGCTACGAGGTTCCTTCTTCGCTCATTGAAGGCATTATCGCAGAGGGCAAGAAGGAGAAGATAGAACCTAAGGATGAGGCTGAATTGGCTCAGACGAAGAAATACCTGGCTGTGCAGCTGAAAGCCCTTGTAGCGCGAGATATCTGGGATATGAGCCAATACTTCCAGGTTTGGAACGAGACCAATGAGATAGTTCAGCGAGCCGTGCAGCTGCTGACCACGGGAAAGTAACTATAGAAAAAACGGCTGTTAACTGTTAACCTGTTAACCCGTGAGGTAATGATATAAGAAAAGGTCGTGAGGTTTCTGATAGAA
Organism: Segatella copri; assembly: GCF_009494395.1. Taxonomy (GTDB): domain Bacteria; phylum Bacteroidota; class Bacteroidia; order Bacteroidales; family Bacteroidaceae; genus Prevotella. The sequence continues at coordinate 32,778 of NZ_VZCB01000022.1, forward strand.
TTTCACGGCCTTTTTTGTGTATTTATCTTCCAAGAACGCAAGTCCGCTAGGCGTCCCGGCGGATTTGCAATCCGCCGTCAAAAAATGTTCGACCTCTTAACCCCGGGGGATTTGTAATCCCCCAACAAAAGAAAAAGCATACTCCTTTGCTGCGGATTTCAAATCCGCAGAGCCTCAATAGGTTAGGACATTTTTTAACGCCGGATTTCAAATCCGCCGGGTCGCCTAACGGTTTCAATCCGGCGGGTCGTCTGGCGGATTTGCGTTCATGAATCCTTTCCGAATTCATTTACTTCTTCTCATGCATGCGATCCCATTTCAGATAGATTCCGGCAAGGATGGTGCCCGAAATACTGTGCCAGGCACAGCTGATGGCGCAAGGCAATACGGCAAGAGGCTGGGCGGCAAAGAAATTGCCGGCAAGTACTGTAGCAAGACCGGCATTCTGCATTCCCACCTCAATACTGATGGTACGCTTCTTGGCGGTATTGAATCCGGCAAGTTTTCCGGCGAGCCAACCGAGACAGTAACCCAGCGTGTTGTGGCAGAAAACCACTGCAAAAGTCCAGAGGAAAAGTGATAAGCCACGAGCCACCAAGTCATCGTGAACCGTAGAAATCACACCTCCCACGATGATTGCCAGACACGTAACGCTGATGCCCGGCATCAGACTCTGAATGGTAGGGAAGCAATCCTTCTTGCCATAGATATAATTCAAGGCGCAGCCGATGGCCACAGGGATAATCGTAACTATCAGAATGTTGATGAACATTCCCACAGCATCTACATGGATAATCTCGCCAGCCGTAATCTTCATCAGCAGCGGAGTCATCACTGGTGCAAGAATTGTAGAGGCGCAGGTCATTCCCACAGAAAAAGCCACATCGCCATGGCAGAGATAACTCATGATGTTGCTCGAAACGCCGCCCGGACAGCAACCTACCAGCAGGATTCCGAGTGCCAGGGCTGGGTCAAGATGCCACACATGCACCAGGGTGTAAGCCACACCCGGCATGATGATGAACTGGGCGCAGGCACCGATAAAGACATCCAGCGGGCGCTGAGCCAGAATCTTGAAGTCGTTGGTGGTCAAGGTCAGACCCATGGTGAGCATGATGATGCCGAGAATGACGGTTTGAGTAGTTCCGCGCACCCAGTCGAAGGTATGTGGGAAGAAGAATGTGAACACTGCAACACCTATCACGAAGATAGATGTGTAATTGGCCAGCAGCTTGCTGAGCCCTTGAAATAACTTAAGCATAATTCTATTTCTTTTAAAATCCTGATATTTCTCTCTTATTATATAATCTCTCTTACTATCCTCCTTCTTTCCTCTCTTTCAATATTGGGTGCAAAAGTACGTCTTTTCTACTGAATAAACAAATTATTTAATAATTAAATATCAAATTATAACATTTTTCTTGGTTTGAGCTTACAAATCTGCACGAATCATCTTGGATTGTGCAATATCTGAGGCAAAATAATTCGGCTTTTCTTCTTTAATTCCGCAACAAATGTGTAACTTTGCACCCATATTATCGATAATAGTCATAGAATGAACGAAGATTTTGATATAAGACAAGAGACGGTTTCGCCTGCTGAAAAGGAATTCGAGAAGGCGCTGCGCCCACTGAAGTTCTCCGACTTCAGCGGACAGAATGGCGTGGTGGATAATCTCGAAGTCTTTGTTGAGGCAGCCAAGTATCGTGGCGAACCGCTCGACCATACCCTCTTGCACGGTCCTCCCGGATTGGGTAAGACTACGCTGAGCAACATCATCGCCAACGAACTGGGCGTAGGATTCAAGATTACATCAGGCCCTGTGCTCGATAAGCCGGGCGACCTGGCAGGTATCCTTACCTCCCTGGAGCCTAACGATGTGCTCTTCATCGATGAAATCCACCGCCTTTCGCCAGTGGTAGAGGAGTATCTCTATTCGGCGATGGAGGATTACCGCATCGACATCATGATAGACAAGGGTCCTTCGGCACGAAGCATTCAGATAGATCTGAATCCGTTTACCCTCGTTGGAGCCACTACCCGCAGCGGTCTTCTCACGGCTCCTCTCCGTGCCCGTTTCGGAATCAATCTGCATCTGGAATACTACGACCCTGAGACGCTTCAGAAGATTATCAAGCGAAGTGCCATGCTCCTGCAGGTGCCTATAGAAGATGAGGCGGCAGTGGAAATCTCCCGCCGTTCGCGTGGAACCCCTCGTATTGCCAACTCGCTGCTCAGAAGAGTCAGGGATTTCGCTCAGGTGAAGGGCAACGGAACCATCACCTTCGAGATTGCTCAGGTGGCTCTCAAGGCGCTGAATATCGACCAGTATGGCTTGGACGAGATTGACAACAAGATTCTCACCACCATCATCGACAAGTTCCGTGGAGGTCCGGTGGGCGTAAGCACCATCGCCACGGCTATCGGTGAAGATGGCGGCACCGTAGAGGAGGTTTACGAGCCATTCCTCATCATGGAAGGCTTCATCAAGCGTACACCTCGAGGCAGAATGGCCACCAAGCTTGCCTATGAGCATCTGGGCAGGAATCCGTATGCAAGCAACATCATGCAGGGCGACCTGTTTGAATAAAGTTCAAAGTAATGAAGATAGGAATATTTACGGGTACATTCGACCCATTTACGATAGGACATCAGAACATCGCCGAGCGTGCCTTGCCCATGTTCGACAAGCTCGTGATAGCAGTGGCGATGAGCAAGCTGAAACATGCGCAGGAGGAAATCTCGAAGCGTGTGGAGGATATCAAGGCCGTTTTTCCGAAGGAATGTGCAGAGCTGGTAGATGCGAAGGATGCATCCAAGGGCTACCGCCTGGAGGTGGTTGCTTACGATGACCTCACCATCGACCTGGCGCATCGCCTGGGAGCTAAGTTCCTGGTTCGTGGCGTCCGCTCTGCCAAGGATTTCGAGTACGAGCGAGAGCAGGCTGACATCAACAAGCAGTTGGGCGGCGTAGAAACCATCCTGCTGTTTTCCGACCCAAGATACAGCAGCATCAGCTCAACGCTGGTGAGGGAGCTGAGATTCTTTGGAAGAGAAGTAGATGAATTTTTACCAAAAATAAAATAAAAATAGGAGGAAGAAGCGTATGATAACATACAATGTAGATGGCGTGAAAATGCCAAAGATCAAGAAGCGCGACACCAGTGCCTGGATTCGCAAGGTAGCTGCCTCTCATGGCCGCAAGGTGGGAGAGATAGGCTATATGTTTGTAGATGACGAGAAGATTCTCGAAGTGAACAACGAGTATCTGGGTCATGATTACTATACCGATGTCATCACCTTCGATTATGATGAGGATGATGTGATTAACGGCGACATCGTGATTTCGCTCGATACCGTGCGCACCAATGCCGAGCAGTTTGGCAAGACCTACGATGATGAGCTTCACCGCGTCATCATCCACGGCATCCTGCACCTCTGCGGCATCAATGATAAGGGGCCGGGAGAGCGTGAAATCATGGAGGAGAACGAGAACAAGGCACTCGCCCTGCTCGAAGGTGCTTCTATATTGAAGAAGTAAGAAGTTCTGATTATGGTAGGTTGTTTAAGGCAACAATAGATGATATTGTTAAATATTTTTAAGCAATGGGGAATAAAGAGTGGATTGCTTTTGCAAATGAGAAAAAATGTAATCACGCAAAGAGCTTGATAAAGAGTGGATTTATTAGTTGGGTAAATACAGCTAATTTTGAAGTAGGAGATATAGTATATTTGTTTATGTCAAATACTAGAAACGTTAGATTTAAAACTCAAGTTGTTGCCGATAATTGTAAGCGTGAGGATTCTGAATATTGGCTTGAGCAAGCTCCTACGGATATTACTTTTAGATTAAAGTTGGTTGCAGAATATTCTGGAGACCAATTGAATGAAAGTGTATTGATTAAGCATGGTTTTAAAGGTGGTAGATCACTTCAAACTCCAAGCTATAAGAATGAAAATTTGATGGATTATATAAAGTCAATCTTTTAAAAGTAAAAGGGAGAAACTAACAGGTGTCTGTTGGATTCTCCCTTTGTCATTATGTTAGCTTTCTAAACTTTTGATTCTCTCCCTACATTCTTTCAGAATCCCAGTTAGTTCTTCCACGGTCGTGGCTCTCAGCATGGCGATTCTCGTCTGGCGGAAATCAGGAATGCCCTTGAAGATAGGGGAGGCGGCTAGGTGGCGACGGGTGTGGAGAATGCCTCTGTACTCATCGATGCGCTCTACGTTGATGCGGAGCTGCTCCTCCAGGAGGTCAATCTTCTCATCTACGGTTAATGGGGCAGCACCCGTATTATCCAGATAATCACGAATTTCCTTGAAAATCCATGGCCTTCCGAAGGTGGCTCTGCCAATCATCACCGCATCTACGCCGTAGCGATCAAAAGCAAGCTTGGCTTCTTCCGGGGTCGTAATGTCGCCGTTGCCGATGATAGGAATATGGATGCGGGGGTTGTTCTTCACCTCACCGATGAGGCTCCAGTCAGCTTCGCCCGTATACATCTGGCTTCGGGTTCTGCCGTGGATGGTGAGCGCCTGGATTCCGCAATCCTGTAGCTGCTCGGCAAGCTCGGTGATGATGAGGTTCTCGCAATCCCAACCCAGTCGGGTTTTCACGGTTACGGGCACATTCACCGCCTTCACCACTTCTCTTGTAATATCCAGCATCAGCGGAATATTGCGGAGCATTCCGGCTCCCGCACCCTTTCCGGCAACCTTCTTCACCGGGCAACCGAAGTTAATATCAATCACATCCGGCTTCGCCTGTTCCACGATCTTGGCAGCTTCCACCATATCCTCGGTGGTGCGACCGTAAATCTGAATGCCCACAGGGCGCTCCTCATCGCTTATCGTAAGCTTGCTGACAGTACTCTTGATGCTTCGCACCAAGGCTTCCGCCGATACGAACTCAGTATAAACCATGGCAGCTCCGAATCGCTTGCAGAGCATGCGAAAGCCAATATCTGTTACGTCTTCCATCGGAGCGAGGAAGAGGGGCTGAGGCCCAAATTCTATATTACCTATTTTCATCGTTTTATGAGGAGTTAAAGGAGTTAAGGAGTTAAAGGAGTTAAGACAAATGCTTCGAAAATGATAATCCTTGATATTCCTTCTCCAAAATTTCGGCTGCAAAGTTACACTTTTTTTATGAGAAATTGCCATGATATACAAAAAAACATGAGTATCTCATAACTGTTGTCTTAACTCCTTAACTCCCTTTAACTCCTTAACTCCTCCTTTGATTCACTTCAAAAGATGATACATTCCTCCTGCCAGGGTGCGGATGATTCCCTTCATTTCCATCTGGAAGAGGAGGGAGGTGAGGCGGGAGATGTCGATATTCGACTTCACGCTGATGATGTTGATTTGCAGGTCGTTGGTCTTGGAGAGGATTTGGACGATGAGCTCCTCCTCGGGCGATAGTTCCGGGAAGAGGCAGCGCTCGATGCCCTGCTGCTTGGCTCTCATCAGGGTTGCGTCATCCTGCCAGCGCATGTCCTTCACAAAGTCCTCGGCGCTGGTGATGAGGGTGGCGCCGTTGTCCCTTATCAGGTTGTTGCAGCCTTCGCTGTAGTGGTCGCCTATCCTCCCCGGGAAGGCGAAGACGTCACGGCCGTAGGATTGCGAAATGCCGCAGGTGATGAGACCGCCGCCATGAGAGGCGCTCTCTATCAGGATGCAGGCATCCGACATTCCCGCCACGATGCGGTTGCGGCGCACGAAGTTAATCTTATCGGCGTTTGTCTGGGTAAGGAATTCGGTGAGCAATCCGCCTTGCTCTATCATTCTCGCTGCCGTATCCCTGTGTTGGCGGGGATAGAGGTCATCGAGGCCATGAGCCAGTACGCCCACGGTTTCGTAGCCGCAGGCGAGCGCCTGTCGGTGTGCCATGATGTCTACGCCATAGGCCAGGCCGCTCACGATGAGCACACGAGGGGAGAGCTGCTTCAGGTCGGAGATAAAGCGGCGGATGAGGTCTTCGCCGTACGGGGTGCAGTGGCGGGTTCCGATGATGTTGATGACCCGCTGCTGGTTGAGGTTGGCGTTGCCTTTATAGAAGAGCATCAGAGGGGCGTCGTCGCAATCCTTGAGTCGCTGGGGATATCGGTCGTCGTTCATCGTTATCGGCTCTATGCCGTATCGGATGTCGTATTCCAGTTCTACTTCTGCGCGTTTGCGCGCCTCATCGCAGTTCTTGAGGGCGTTCACGAGCTTATCCGAGGCATCTGGGAGAAGGCTTCGGATGTCGTTTCTATGCTCCATGATGAGCGTGGCGGAGCCTGTTCTTCTGTATAGCTCCAGTATCCCTGCAAGGCTGAAGTAGTTGAGCCTTGTCAGGAGGATGGTGTTTAATATTTCCTGTTGGTCAGCCATAAGCTTTATCTTTTTATGGGGTTATAGATGGGAGGAAGGAGGGGGAAGCAGGAGGGAGCAGGAGGGACCGAGCGATGGAATCGCTCGGAACGGGAGCGCGAGGGGGCTACGCTTGCTCCTTTATTTCTGCACCACAGTTCCGAGCGATTCCATCGCTCGGTCCTTCCCTGGTCTTCCCTGGTCTTTCCTGGTCTTCCCCCGGTCCTTCTTTTTCTTTCCCCTTTACCTCTTCAGGTATTCGTAACCGATGCGGCAGCGGAGGCATTCCTTCTTGTCGCAGTATTCCTTCTTCAGCTGGATGAGGGCCTGGCTGTCGCCGGCGTTTTCCACCACCAGGCCGCATTGCTGCCACATCCTTACTATGTGGTTGTTCTCGGCCTTCAGTTCCTCCAGGAAGTCGAAGGCGCGGTCGCAGAATTTCTCTTCTCCGCGGTGCCTGCCGTAGGCGAAGAGGATGGGGACTACCGTGTTGATGATGAGCAGATTGAGCGAGAAGGGGGAGATGTGCTTCTCGTTCTTTACACTCGTGCTGCCAAAGGTGTAATGGGTTTCCCAATACTCCGTGACGCTGGTAGAAAGCACCTTCTTCGCCTCCTTCACCGTGGTGGCCTCCAGCAGCTGGCTGAGGCTGGCACGGCGGTTGTAATAAAGATTGGCAAGCTGCGAGATGCGGATATGAGGGAAGTTCTGAGGGCGAAGTCTCAGGAATCGCCACAGCTTGTAATCCATCGGCTGCATCGAGAACTTATGCGAGAGATAGAGATATTCATTCCTCAATCTTGCGAAATAGCCGTCGTTCAGGGCGTCTTTCTGATAGCGTTCGGGGATGGTGTTGAGCTCCAGCAGTCCCGCCTGACCCATGAAAATGGCTTCTATCTGGAAGAGGTCGTCCCGGTGATGGTCCACGGCTCTGAGCGGCAGGTTCAGAGCCCACTGTTCGAAGGCTTCGCCATTGATTCCGAAGCCGAAATTGCGCGCCAGGGTCACGAAATAGGCGTTCTCCCAATCACCGTTGCATTGTCGGACGCGCTCTTCTATCGCCTCTGTTTTCTGCGAGAGCCGTTCGGTTTGCAGGGCGCTCATCCACGAGTGGATGGTGAGCCTGGTGAGCGATGGAATGATTTGATAGCAAGGAGGATATTGGTCGATGGTTAAGAGTTCCTGATAGTGTTTCAGTACGTGTTCGGGGATGTTGAGCTGCATCTGCACAAGGGGTTCGCCCTTCGAGTTTTTGGCATCGAGGTCGATGATGCCGCAGACGTGCAGTATCACGTTGTCGTATCTCTCATCCTTGTCGTGGGCATGAAGATACCAGTCGCTCGCCTTGTCGTGAATCTCCACGTTGCCCACCCATAGGGTTCCGTTGATTTTCAGCTTGGCGTTGAAGAAGTCGGGCCCTGCATTGCGGTTGTGGAGTCCGGGGTCGATAACTTCCACCTGCCGCTGGTCGGTGGTGGTGAGAGGGGAGAGTGGGAAGAGTTTGTGCTTCCACACGTAGTGAAGTAGTTGCTCCATATTGTTTCGGCTTTTATGGTTTATAGGATTGCCTCTTTCGGAACGCAAGTTCTTTTGCTTGACCTTGATGGATGCAAGTTCTTCGCTCGTGTGCGGAAGGGGAGTATTGAAAAATCAGCTGTTAACTGTTAACCTGTTAACCCTGAGGAGAGAAGTATTTCTCGAATGCCTTGTCGTAATCCTCGCTGTTGCCCAGCTTTCCGTTGATGAGGCAGACGAGTTCTACGGTTGCCTTGAGGCAGAGCTTCTCGTCGCTGGCACGGAAGATGTCCTGATGGAAGACATATCTTACGCCCTGCTTCTCCAGCCACAGACGCGAGAGGAATTCATCATCGCATTGCAGCGGAACCTTGTACTGCAGGTTCATTCTCGCCACCACGGCATCCACGCCCTTGTTGTGCATTTCGGCAAAGCTGAGGCCGCATTCCTTCAGGAAGAGATGGCGGGTATGCTCCATGTAGTGCAGATAGTTGGCGTTGTTCACAATGCCCTCAATATCGCACTCGTAATCCCTCACTTCCATCTTTGTCTCGAATATGTATTTGCTCATCATTTTCTCTTTTTTAGTTACTAAATGAGGCTAAAAGCCTTAAATCACTGCAAAAATAACCAAAATTTTCTATTTATTATTATAATAACAAGGATTTTTCAAGGTTTTTCAAAGAAAAAATTGTATTTTTGCCGAAACGTTTGGTTTGAGGAGGCAAAGAATGACGATGCAAAAACGCAATGGCAAGCTTTCTCCTTCTCCCTGCCATACGGAAATATCAGTTAGAGTAAAACAAATAAAATTTAGATAAAGATGAAAATTGCTTTGATCGGCTACGGAAAGATGGGACACATGATCGAGGAGATCGCCCTGCAGCGTGGCCACGAAATCGTATGTAAGATTGACGTGAATAACCCTGAGGATATCGACAGTCCGGAGTTCTGCTCTGCCGATGTTGCCATCGAGTTTACCAACCCTACTGCCGCTTACGGCAACTATCTGAAGGCTTTCTCCCACAACGTGAAGGTGGTTTCAGGTTCTACAGGTTGGATGAAAGACCATAAGGAAGACGTGGAGAAACTCTGCGCCGACGGTAAGCAGACCCTTTTCTGGGCGTCTAACTTCAGCATCGGTGTAGCCATCTTCTCTGCCGTAAACCGCTATCTGGCTAAGATCATGAACGGTTTCCCACAGTACTCCGTATGCATGCAGGAAACCCACCACGTGCACAAACTTGATGCGCCATCAGGCACAGCCATCACACTGGCCGAGGAAATTATCGACAACATCGACAGAAAGAAAGATTGGAAGCGTGGCGTAACTTATTGGACAGAGGATGGTCATCACGATGAGGGCGATGCAAACATCACCGATGAGGATTTGGTCATCAACTGCGTACGCGATGGCGAGGTTCCAGGAATCCATGCCGTGATGTACGACAGCGATGCTGATATGATTACCATCGAGCACAGTGCCCACTCACGCAAGGGATTTGCTCTCGGAGCTGTTCTCGCTGCTGAGTTCACAGCCACCCATTCCGGCTTGCTCACAACCTCAGATTTGTTTAAGTTCTAATAAATCTAATAAATATGATTGACAAGCAGAAACAAAAACTCAATATGAAGGTGCAGTGGGCGAAGTTCGCAGTAGTTCTCGCCCTCTATCTTCTCTTCCTGGTTTGGGTAGAGAGCTGGCTGGGACTCATCGTGGTTCCGTTCATCTTCGATGTCTACATCACCAAGAAGATTCACTGGCAGTGGTGGAAGGATGAAGAAGGCCCTGTGCGCTTCATCATGAGCTGGGTAGATGCGCTCGTGTTCGCGCTCGTAGCGGTTTATTTCATCAACCTCTTCTTCTTCCAGAACTACGTCATTCCGTCTTCCTCTCTCGAAAAGAGTCTCCTCACGGGCGATTATCTCTTCGTGAGCAAGGTAAGCTACGGACCTCGCATCCCTCAGACTCCGCTCACCATGCCTTTAACCCAGCACACCATGCCGCTGGTCAACGTGAAGAGCTACATTGAGTGGCCTCACTGGGATTACCGCCGCGTGAAGGGATTGGGCAACGTGAAGCTCAACGACATCGTTGTGTTCAACTATCCTGCCGGCGACACCCTCTGCAACGAGGAGCGCTATCAGGCGAACGATTACTATCAGATGGTTTACTCCATCGGCGACCAGATACTGGAGCAGAACGGCCAGCAGCAGGATGTCCGCGTGCTGAACCCATTGCAGCAGCGCCACTACTTCGAGAAAGTGTATGCTGCCGGTAGAAACTACATCCTGAACATGCCGGGCGAATATGGCGACATCATCAGCCGTCCTACCGACCGCCGCGAGAACTACGTGAAGCGCTGCGTGGGTTTGCCTGGTCAGACCCTGCAGATCAAGAACCGCATCGTTTATCTTGACGGCAAGGCAAACAAGGAGCCTGATAACGTGCAATATACCTACAAGATGAAGCTCAAGGGCGAGTTCCCTATCGACCTTGCCGATGAGCTGGGAATCACCAACGAAGACCTGCTGATGTATAATCAGAGCGGCGTGATTCCACTCACCAAGAAGGCTTATCTGGCCCTGAAGGCGAACAAGAACCTCGTGGAGAGCATCTCCATCAACACCGATGCAAGATACGGCGACCTGTATCCGCTCAACGCCTACACCGGCTGGACATGCGATAATTACGGTCCTGTATGGATTCCGAAGAAGGGCAAGAGCATCGCTCTGACGCTGAAGAACCTGCCTGTTTACGAGCGTTGCATCAAGGTTTACGAGGGCAACGACCTGAAGGTAGACAGCCAAGGCAACATCTTCATCAACGGTAAGTTGGCGAAGAGCTACACCTTCAAGCTCGACTATTACTGGATGATGGGTGACAACCGCCACAACTCAGCCGACAGCCGCTACTGGGGCTTCGTGCCTGAGGATCACATCGTGGGCAAGCCTATCTTCATCTGGTGGAGCCACAGTCCTGATCATCCAGGCTTCTCAGGCATCCGCTGGAACCGCCTGTTCAACTTCGTAGATAACATCAAGTAAGAAAGATAGATTTGAAAATCGCAGTTAAATTCCTAATAGCTTTAGGTTTATCGCTGCTCCTGGTGTGGGTGGTGCGAACCTTTGCCTTCACTGTCTTCACGGTGCCCGCCGGAGGTCTTCCTCCGCAGCTGAAAGCAGGCACTCGGGTGATAGTGAATAGGATTGACTGCGATTTTTTCAATCGCGGCGATGTGGTTGTCTTCACCGATTCCGTGTTTGCTCCGGCTAAGAATCAAACCAAGGTCAAAGGTCAGAGACAGGCTGGAAATCAAGTTCAGCCTAACCCCCGGAAATTCGTCTCAGAGGCTTATTTCATCGGTAGGGTAGAGAAGCTTCCGGGTGATACGATTCTCATCGATACGGTGAAGTATATCATTCCTACGGTCTGCTGTAAGCGCTGCGGCTGCAAGGATTGCCGCTTCTATCTCCTGAAGACCCCAACCGGGCAGCAGGTGGTGCATAAGCATCAGATGATAGGCAAGGCTTACAAGCTGTTCTAAACGTAAAGAGTAATCATAAAGTTCAAAGTTCAAAGTTCAAAGTAAAGAAAGTTCAAATCTCAAAGTTCAAAGTAAATTGAAAGCCCTTCTTTCCTCCACATATTTCGGTCCCATCCAGTGGTATCAGAAGCTGAACCGCTACGATGAATGCCTGATAGAGCGCCACGAGAGCTTTATCAAGCAAACCTATCGCAACCGTATGATCATCCCGACCACCAACGGTCCTCTCTCGCTCACCATCCCCACCAATCACGACATCTCCCTGTCGATGAAGGACATCCGCATCTCCGACCACGCCAACTGGCGCCACGTCCACTGGAATGCGCTCCTTTCCGCCTACGGCGAGAGCCCCTTCTTCGAGTATTACCAGGACGACATCCGCCCCTTCTACGAGAAGAAATACGAGTTTCTCTTCGATTTCAACATGGAGACTACCGAGAAGATGATAGAGCTTCTCGACATCCGTCCCAAGATTTCAATCACCGAAGCCTATATTCAGAGTAAAGAACTGAAAGAAGAGGATGAAATCAAGGATTTCCGCGATGCTATTCGCCCAAAGAAGCCGCTTCCTGACGCTGAATTCGCTCCCAAGCGCTATTATCAGGTCTACGGGCAGAAGCACGGTTTCCAGCCGAATATGAGCATCCTGGACCTCCTTTTCAATGAAGGCAACGAGGCGATATTCTACCTATAAATCATTAAGGTAGAGTATCGCCTCGCAGCTTTCTTATAATTCAATGAGCCTGGTTCCGTAATTAGAAGTAGTAGGCCAGCTTTGCGCGCAAGCCATTGTGATCGATTCCGTATTTATATTTGCTGCCGTCCCAGCCTGCCGGCTGCTTGTAAGCGGAGGACATGCCGCCAAGATTCATGCCAGCCGACCAGTGCTTGCTGAGCATGTATTCGCATCCCATTTCCGCATAGACGCCAAAGCCATCTACGGTGGCGAAATCGTCGTCTGTGCAGGCGTAGCCAAGGCTCAGCAGCAGATTCCAGATGAAGCGCTTGTTGGTCTTGTAGGCCATTTTGTAACCCGCACCGACGAAATAGTTCATGATTACATCGTTGACGTCATTGCCGCCGTTTCTAGGGATTTTCACCTTGGTTCTGCTGCCCATGCCATTAATGGAGAAGCCGATATAAAAAGGACGGCGGGTGTTCTTCAGTTTCCACAGATGGGCGTATTCCATGGTCACGTCGAAGCCGGTAGGCGTTCTGCCCAGTTTATCGCCGTTGGCCGTAAGAATTTCGTTGCTGAGCCATGAATATCCGCTGCTTACGCTGATGCTGTTGGCTGGCAGATAGCGCTTCTCGTTGTCTGCATCTTCTACCACAACCTTCTTCTCCTGCTCTTGCGCGCAGGCCTTCTGTGAAGGAATTCCACTCAGAAATAGCGCAAATGAGGCGCATGCAGCCAATTTTGCTGCTGATTTTGAATTCATACGTTTTAAAATTTATTGTTAATAATTTGGCAGCAAAGGTATAAAAAAAAAAACGGAATTCCATAGAAATATATGGGGAAATAATGGGGAATGTAATGTTAACAAATATAACTCGCTCTAAATTGGACTTTGATTGAATATCAAGAACTTGGGCGTTTGCCTATATTATATAGGTAACAATATGGAAACGAGCGGACTTCTGCTCGTTTCTGTATTTTGCAATATACAAAGAACGCCTTAATTCGGGGACAAAGATACG
>NZ_VZCB01000089.1 GCF_009494395.1 Segatella copri
CAAAGGTACGAACAAAAGAGAAGACTACAATGGTATAAACGCGGAGCCGCTTACGCAGAAAGGTGAAGGGTTGGTGAAGGGTGGTGAAGGGTTGATGAAACCCTTCACCGCTATAAGTTCCTTATATATAGTGCTTTACGTTATGTTGGTGAAGGGTGAAGGGTATTTTTGAGATTGTTGGGAAATCTGTCGGAATGAATTAATCCTAACTTTTTGTGTTTTTTCCAGCTTTCGCATATACTTTTTCATGAAAGCAGGGGATGGATAATGTATATAACGAAAGAAGGTTGATAATCAAAAGACTATCAACCTTCTTGTTGTACCCAGACCCGGGATCGAACCGGGATGGATTGCTCCACTGGTGTTTGAGACCAGCGCGTCTACCGATTCCGCCATCTGGGCAAATAGCACTTGGCTTATTTGCGGTTGCAAAGGTACTAATAATTTTTGAACTGGCAAACTTTTTGAGAACTTTTTTTCGAAAAAAGTGCATTTTGCGTGCCAAAAGGCTAAAATATTGTTGTATTTGCCCCCTCCAATCTTAAATTAAGAGAAAAACTTTGGCGCATTCAAATATATTTTCTAATTTTACAGTTGGAAATTTAATTTAAAAACTGCAAACATATGAATCAAAATATGACGGTTAACGTAAATAACTACTATTGTGTGATACTTGCAGGAGGAAAAGGACGTAGACTTTGGCCTTGCAGCCGCAGTAACTATCCGAAGCAATTTATCGATTTCTTTGGAGTAGGACGTACTCAGTTGCAGCAAATCTACGACCGAATGGCAAAGATTGTTCCTGCTGATCATATATATATCAATACGAACGAGGAATTCGTACATTTGATTAAGGAGCAGTTGCCAGAAGTTTCTGTGGATAACATTTTGGCAGAGCCTATTCATCGTAATACGGCTCCGAGCATGGCATGGGCTAATCATCGCATTTCCATGATAAATCCCAATGCCTGTGTGATTGCCACTCCTTCAGACCAGGCCATCTTCAACGAGGAAGCTTTCCGGGAAAATGTGCTGAAAGGCTTGGCTTTTGTAGCAGAGAACGACCGGTTCCTTACTATGGGCGTGAAGCCAACCCGTCCTGAACCGGGTTATGGATATATTCAGATGGGCGATGTCTTTTGTGACAATATGTATCAGGTTCAATCCTTTACGGAGAAGCCGGAGCGTGATTTTGCCAAGATATTCGTTGAGAGTGGGGAGTTTTATTGGAATACTGGTCTTTTCCTGAGCAATGTAAAGCATCTGAGAGAGTGTTTCTGTAAGATTCTGCCTCCTGTGCTCCGTGATTACGACAAGCAGTATCCGGAGTTTAGCATCGAGACGGAGAATGCCTATATGAAGGAGAGTTTTTCTTCTTATCCTAATATCTCTGTGGATTTTGGAATCCTGGAGAAGCCTTCGGATGTATGCGTGATGAAGTGTGATTTCGGATGGGCTGATTTGGGAACATGGCACAGTATCTATGAGGCGATGCAGAAGAGCGATGACGATAACGTGGTGATAGACAGCGATGTGATGATGGAGAACTGCCACAACAATGTGATTAAGTTGCCGAAGGGCAAGCTTGCCGTATTGAACGGGCTGGATGGTTTTATCGTTGCCGAGAAAGACAATGTGCTGCTCGTCTGCAGGAAGGAGGATTCTTCCGCATTGGTTCGCAAATATGTGAACGAGGTGCAGATGAAGCGAGGTGATGACTTTATTTAATGGGCGATTTAGTCAAATAAATATGTATGAAAAATGAGCTGCAACCCTCTGCAGCTCATTTTTTGCTTTATAAGCGGATGTGTGGTTTACACACATTCTACAATTTCTGGAATTCAGTATAAATCTTATCAGCGATTTCCTTGAACTCTTCCTCAGAGAGCTTGAGGTGCTCCTTGCGGAAATTGACATCAGCTTCGCTGTTCATAGGGATGAGGTGGATATGAGCATGAGGAACCTCAAGGCCCAATACGACCTGAGCCACTTTCTTGCAAGGGAAAGCAGCCTTGATGGCCTTAGCAACCTTCTTGGCGAACACCTCAAACTCTGCCAAGTCATCATCCTCCATATCGAAGATGTAATCTACTTCCTTGCGAGGAATTACCAATGTATGACCTTTGCCGATAGGGCTAATGTCGAGGAAAGCATAAAACTTGTCGCTTTCTGCACACTTGTAGCTAGGAATCTCTCCTGCTGCAATCTTTGAAAAAATGCTTGCCATAATCTCTAATCAATTTATAATTAATAATTTATATTTTATTTCTGGGCTTACATATACCATAAAAGGAACCGTCATACGGACATCGCTGCCAATATGATAGTTCCTTTTATTTCGTTTTATTCAAATGAAATCTTGTCGATGCGAAGTTTGATGGTGCCGCGAGGAATCTTGATCTCTGCTACTTCACCTATCTTCTTGTTGAGCAATCCCTGTGCAATAGGAGTCTTGATGGAAATCTTGCCTTCCTTCAAGTTTGCCTCGCTTTCGCTCACGATGGTATAGGTCATCTTTGCCTTGTTGGCCATGTTGGTCATTTCTACCTTAGACATAATCTGCACGCTGTCGGTGCTGAGCTGCTTGGTATCGATGATCTTAGCCTCGGCAATGGTGAGTTTGATGCGATTGATCTTATCTTCTAGATGAGCCTGAGCCTCTTTTGCGGCATCATACTCAGAGTTCTCACTTAAATCACCCTTATCGCGGGCTTCAGCAATTGCGGCTGATGCCTTAGGGCGCTCTACAGATACGAGCTGTTTCAGCTCAGCTACGAGATTGTCGTAGCCTTCTTGTGACATGTAAGCCATAATTTTTCTTGTTGTTTAATGTTATTAATAATATGTTCTTAGAGGCATAAAAAATAAAGAATTCCAGTGCCAGTGGAGCACCGGAATCCTATATCTTATATGTGTCTCTTTCTTATCCTTATGTTTATAATTCGATTGCAAAGATAGAACATTATTTCCGTATCACCAAACTTTTTCGATGAAATTTTAAAAATAACCTCCTTTTTCTTTCACATAGTTCATCAATTTGCTAAAAATCTGATTATTGCGTAATATCTCCGGATTGCCAGTCATAATCATCTGCTTCCTGGCTCGGGTGATGGCTACGTTCAGTTTGCGGTCGATGATGGCACCGTCTTCTACGAAGCTGTTGCCGGCAAGGAAGTCGAGCTGCCAGATGTTCTGGATGGTGAAACTGTAGATGATTACGTCGCGCTGACTGCCCTGGTATCGCTCCACAGTATCGATGCTTATCTTCTCCAGTTCCGGGATGCCGAGTTTTTCGATGCCCTTGTGCACCATGGCTATCTGGTTGCGGTAAGGCACGATGACGCCTACGGTCTTCTGCGGGTCGAACTGTGCGCCATAGAAACGGTGGATGCGACGGAGCATGTCTACTACGATTTTCGCCTCGTTGGCATTGATCTTGTCTGAAACATTCGGTTCCTTGCAGAACTGGGATGGGAGGAAAATCATGCGATGTTCCTTCAGAAGGTCATCGAGCGCATCTGCTGATGGGAGGGCGTAGGACAGTTCCTCTTCCAACTGGTGTGGACAAGGTACGGGTTCCAGTTTCTCCCGGCGGTAGAACATCCGGTTCGGGAACTCGGCTATCTCCGGGTGCATTCTTCCCTGACGGCGAAGTATGCCGATAAAGTCGGTGCGTTCCTCGTGGTCTTCCCAATGAATCAGGCGCTCGAAGAGGGAATTGCGGCAGTTGGTGAGGCAGATGTCCTGCAAGAGACTCATGTCGACAACTCCGTTCTTCTGGCTGTCATGGATGGTAGGAATCGCCGAATCCTTTTCGCTCTGCTGTACAACGGCAGGCAACTGCTTATAGTCGCCGATGAGGATAAACTTATCCACGGCAGACAGGAGTCCGATGAGATTAGGCTCCAATATCTGGCTCGACTCGTCGATGATGGCAAGCTTGAAGTGCTTCAGGGTGAAGATGAACGGCTTGGAAGTCATCATCGAAGTAGTTCCTACGATTACGCGCGTACCTATTATATATTGTTTGATGGCTTCGAGCTTCGGACAGTCGCTGATAGCCTTCTCTATCAGATAAGGGCGGAACCGTTCATCGCAGGAGTATTCGCTGCCCAGACGCAGGAATGGGATGCCGGAATCTACCAGCATCTCGCAGATTTCATCCACGGCTCGGTTGGTATAACTCATCAGGAGGATGGATGAGGCTGGCTGCTGAGCTGTCTTTCCTCCGGCGGCGATGCTTTCAGCTGTCGGCATTCCCGTTCCGTCGTTCAATGCTTCTTCTACCATAAACTTCAGGGCACGACTGGTTTTTCCTGTTCCCGGAGGCCCTACGAGCAGAAAGTAATCCTGCGCCTGTTTGGCACGGAGGATGATATCGTCCAAAACATCGTCGTAATGTCTGGTCAATGCCAGCGAAGTATCTCTTTGCGGAGCACGTTGTCCCAACAGCAGGTCGCGTTTCTCCTTTGGCGCACAGATAAACTGGTGCAGGTTACGGATGCTTCCACCGGTCGATGCATCGCTCGCTCCGTGTTCGATGGCGTATGGCAGGTTCGTTTCGAAGATATCGGCGTTCTGCTGTCCGTCAGTGAGATGCACTACAATCTCATGGCTGTGAATCTCCTGCAATACACCTTTATATAATATAGCTTTTCTCACGTCGGGTTCTTCCTTCAGCTTGTAGGTATAGAGATACACCATGTCGCCGATGCGGAAGTTGGGCAGGAAGTCCTTTCCCTGGTCGGGCACACTGAGGGTGATGGTATCAAATCCACTTCCTGCGCTGCTCTGTTCCTTTCGGATGATGTGCAGGTCGGTATAGATATTGCCGGCATCCTTCTTCTCGGTGAGTGGCATGGTCCAGAGGTCGCTGCTCGATGTGTTAGTTCCTTCCTGTGCACCCACCTTGCTGATCATCTGCTCCCGCAAGACAAAGGTCATCATGCGGCAGAAGTAGGCTTCCTCCAGTGGAGAAAGATCGTGGAGCGGCTTGGTGATGGCTTCTATCTGTGGTTTCAGATACTTGTTGTAGAAGAAATCCTGGATACCTGACACATTCAAAACTTCGGGGGTAAATTCATTCAGTGCATGTTCGAAGCCCTCCTTGGCTATCTCGAAGGAGGCAGCAACGAGCTGGTTGCGGTATTCTATGGCTTCCTTGAAGAGCTTCTGGTAGTAGGCTACCACCATCAATCCATCTTGTGGCTGATATTTGGAGTAGAGCAGTCGGATATTCACGCGGTCGTTGCTCAGCTTGAAGTTGTGCTGTAACACGCCATAGTAGAGCAGGAGCTGCACATAGTGTGGCTCCAGCTGATAACTGTGATAAGCGGGATCTACCTGATGGGTTTCGATATTCATATTACGTCCCGATTTCTGTTCCACCAGCAGCTTGCAGTCGGTGGTCATCAGGTCTACACGTCCCTGTATGCCCAGAGCTTCGCATACGAACGAAGGCTCCAGGATGGCTTTCTTCCTGTCGTAAAGACTTTCGCCTCGGAATGCTGACATCTTTGCCTGCGATGCGGTACGCGGAAAGAGAATATCCACTACCTGCTGCAGATTGAATGCCTGCAGGTTGGCATCTGTATAAAACTTCTTGGCATCAAACCAGGGGCAGGTGCAGAACTCCAGGGCTTTCTCCCGGAAGTTGCTCTTCACAGTTTCGTTCACCTGATACTTACCGTGTGAGTTGATGATGTCGTCGAGCGCAGCACCGGCAAAGTTACCGAGCAGGGTTGCCTGGGTGTTGGCACGGGGTTTCATCAGGTTTAATAGATAGAGCAGGGGATGATGACCGAAAGCCGTGAAACAGGTAGCAATGCTACTGATATCTACCAGATAATCGGGTTCCACCACGATGAGTCGGGGAGTGATGATGGGCTGCTTCACCTGACAGTCGAGCAGGTTGAGCTGCATTCCTTCCTTCAGCAGGTCCCAGAGGTAGGTATGATCGATATGATTTTCTTCATCTTTCAACCGTACGAGATACTCCTCCTCATCGGCATCCTGGTCGATGTCTACACGGATAAAGTCGCTGTCCCAGTTCTTTACGATGCAGCGGATGCGCCGGTTGTTGATTTCCAGTCCCTTCTGGAAGGGACGGTTGATATGCGGGATGAGTACATTGACTTCATGCGGTATTCTCTCTTCAAACACGGCAGAGATGAAGAGGGTGAGGGCACGGGCATCATATTTCAGGTCTTCGCCCGAAAGGGGTTCCTGCGAATTGCTGTGTCGGCGCATGGTCTGGATGGCAATCTTGTCTGCCACCTTGATGCCACGGGCCTTACAGAGATAATCCACCTGGGAGAAAAGGTTACCGAAAGCCTGTTTGGTATCCTTCACTCCTTCGTGGCAACAGAGGATGAGCGTATCGTGCATCATCTTATTGCGTGTCTTCGGTTCCAGGTCGGGGAGTGTCAGGAGTTCCCTTACCCGCTGGAAAAGTTCTGCGGCGCTGATATTGTTCTGATTCATGAAATATTGCTTAATCTTGAAAGATGTTTGCCTCATCTCTTTCCTCGAAAATGCGATTATTGGCTGCTTTTGTTCCCATTATGGTAAAATGTTGTATTCTCTCTTCAGCCAAAGCTCGAAGACAGGATCGACGAATGAGAAATCTTGAAGATGTTTCTCAACGAGATCTTTCTCTACTAATACTTTCTTGTTACGTGTGATGCTCTGTGGCTGCCCCAGACCATACTTCTCTACGACATCCTTGGCATTGAAGTGCTTTTCGCCAGAAGCGATGGCTTTCAACATGCCGATTTGGGTGGGAGTGAGCTCGTCCATCTCTGTCAAGAACAAGTCTTCGTTGGTGTCCAAAACCAGTTGGAGCTGGTTGTCGAGGAGTTCTTGCGTTACCTCTTTGTCTGTGTGTGACCATAGGAAGAAGCAATATTGCTGTACGTACCAAGAGTTATACTTCACTCTTTCGCATAGACATTCTGCTTGGCTCTCAGAGATAGTTTTTCCTGTCTTCTTAAAATTGCTCATGATATATGGAATCCAATATTCCTTGGCTATTCTCTTCAGGTTCATCAGTTGTCCGAACTTAAAGAAAGGACTGTTCGTCTTGTTGAAAATATCTTTCATCATGTGCATCTTGCTGCCGTAGAGACAATAGGTGGTATGGTGCTGCAATTGCCATTCAGCCCTCAGCATAGCTTCAAGGTTCTTCCATTTTGGCAGGTTGGCGAGTTGCTGAAACTCATCGATGCAGACGATAATCTTGATGCCTTTAGCCTCGGCTATCCTTTCGGGGAGTTGCAGAATGTTTTCAGGACTTTCTTTTACAGGATTCACCTTTAGGTTGACCTCTACGCTATTCATTGGGTCGGAAGCTATCGTGATGCTTGGGGTAAAACGATTGATAAATTTCACCAAGTCAGATAATTTCTGTTCCAATGTGGAAGAAACTTCTTGTATCACGATGGAGGCAAATTTGTTGTAGAATTCTTCCTCCGTATGAATCTTGGAGGCATCCATGAAGCAAACCTTTGTCTTGGATTCTTCCTGCATTAATTCTTCCATAGAGGTTCTGACAAGCGAAGATTTTCCCCATCTTCTTGGAGATACCAAGATGACGTTGATGCCGTGGCGAAGGAAATTCTTCAGTTCCCTTCGGTCTTCTACTCTGTCGATAAAACTCTTTTTCTCAGCGAGTCTTCCATAAATAAAGGGTATATCCATAATCAATTTTTTATAAGTGATGACGCAAAGTTACAAAAATTATAAATACTCTTATAATAAATGTATTTATAATTATGGATAATTAACGAGGTGATGGAAAAAGAAGTATTCCATTAAGTATTTTTTTCGTATGAAAGCCTTGCCGTATCAATTCTTTTTTGTATATTTGTAGCCCCAAAATGAAAGATGGGATATTATTAATCTAAAAAATTAAACGAATGACAAAAGAAGAATTGATGCATAGAGCTATTGAGCTCTCAAAGAATAGCGTGAAGACGGGTGGCGGACCTTTTGGTGCTGTGGTTGCCAAGGACGGTATCATCATCGCTGAGGCTTCCAACAGTGTAACCATCGACCTCGACCCTACTGCACATGCCGAGGTGAACTGTGTGCGCCAGGCTTGTTTCAAGCTGAAGACCTTCAATCTGGAGGGCTGCGAGATTTATACCTCCTGTGAGCCATGCCCGATGTGTCTGGGTGCTATCTACTGGGCACATCTCGACCGTATCTATTATGCCAACGACCGGAAGGATGCGGCAAAGATAGGTTTCGATGATGAGTTTATCTACGAGGAGATAGACCGCAAGATAGAAGACCGCCACAAGCCGATGATTGCGCTGATGAGAGATGAGGCGCTCGGTGCCTTCCGCATGTGGGAGGAAAATGCGGAAAAGACGGAGTATTAATGAGATAAGATAAAAAGGGAAGGTTGCACGGAATATGAACTGCAGCCTTTCTTTTTTCGTAGATTCTTCTTGTATTCTATCATGCGGGATAGAGAAAAATGGAGAAAAGGAACGATTTCTCAGATTTTCTTTGTAATTTTGTCGCCAAATTCAGAAAGACCCTGAATTCTTGATGATGGAAATTCTCTAATTATTATAAAGATAATGGAACAGTCAATAGAAAATCTCTACAAATTAGACGGCAGAGTGCCCGTTGGTAAAGCACTCCCATTTGGCCTTCAGCATGTGCTGGCGATGTTCGTCAGCAATATTGCGCCAATCATGATTCTCGCTGGTGCGATAGGTCTGGACAGTTCGATGAGCGCCGTGCTTATCCAGAACTGTATGGTCATCGCCGGTATCGGTACCTTGGTGCAGCTTTATCCGGTATGGCGTATCGGTTCTCGCCTTCCTATCGTGATGGGTATCTCCTTCACCTTCCTTTCGCTCGCCATCGCCATTGCCGGTGCTCATGGTATGGGTACTTTGATAGGCGCTGTCATCATTGGTGGTCTGGTAGAAGGAACACTCGGACTTTTCGCCAAGTATTGGATCAAGCTCATTCCGCCTGTAGTAGCCGCTACCGTGGTAACAGCCATCGGTTTCTCGCTCCTTCCTGTTGGTGCCAACTCTTTTGCCGGTGGTCAGGGCGCTGCCGACTTCGGTAGCATGAACAATTGGGTCGTGGGTTCAGTAACCTTGCTCGCTTGTCTGCTTTGTCAGATTTTCGCCAAGGGTTTCTTGCGTTCACTCTCTGTATTGGTAGGACTGCTGGTAGGTTACATCCTGGCGCTGTTTATGGGAATGATAGATTTCAGTGGACTTTCTGGTCTCTCTATCGTAGCTTTGCCAAAGCTTCTTCCATTTACACCTGAGTTTAATATCGGTGCTATTCTCTCGGTGGTAGCAGTATATCTGGTTTCTGCCACAGAGACCATTGGTGATACTTCGGCTCTCTGCAACAGTGCGTTGAAGCGTGATCCTAAGACTAAGGAGATGGGTGCGGCAGTCTGCTGCGATGGTTTCGTAAGTTCGGTTTCCGGTCTTTTCGGTTGTACTCCTATCACTTCTTTCAGCCAGAATGTGGGTTTGGCAGCGATGTCGGGAGTAGTGAACCGCTTTACTATTGCCATGGGTGCCATCATCATGATTATCGGTGGTATCTTCCCAGCTATCGGTTATGTATTGACTACGATTCCTCAGGCTGTATTGGGCGGCTGTACCATCATGATGTTCGGTAGCATCCTCTTTGCCGGTTTCGGCATGATGGCGCGTACCGGCTTCTCTCAGCGCAACATGGTCATCGTGAGTCTTTCGCTCAGCGTAGGTCTCGGATTCACATCTGCAACAGGTATGTTCAACATCTTCCCAGAGATTGTGCGCACCGTTTTTGCTGATAACTGTGTGGCAGTAGTCTTCCTGCTCGCCGTTATCCTGAACCTCGTGTTGCCGAAGAATCTGGATAAGGCATAAGAATCAAAGATATTTATAGATAAAAAGGTGCAACTCACAAGTAAGAAAGTGAGTTGCACCTTTTTTGCTATAAACTGTTAACTATAAACTATTAACTAAATCACTGTCCTCCCAGTCTTTCGAAGAAGGTGATGATTTCTTCGAAGGTCTTGAATTCATCGCTACCGTATTCTATCGTCGTACCCATGAAACCATCGCATGGGCTAGGGTCGATGAAGTAATCGCCGTAGAGCAGGTTCTTCTGGTTGCAGAAGATGATGTGGTTGTAGGCTGGGGTAGAGAGATATTCCTCCACCCAGGTCTGTACCTTCGCCATGTATTCATGGTCGTTGGTTGGCGCTGGGGCTACGATATATACGTTGTAATGCTCTATCAGCATCTCGTAAGCCTTGTGCATCGAGCTGGTTGCCTTCATGTAACTGTCGTGCAGGGCATCGAAGTCGATGTATACGATAGGGCGCTCCTTGCCGTTCTGCTTGTCGTCAATCCAGCGGATAACCGGACAGAGATAGTGGAATGCTACCTTGTCGATAAGTCGGTGCTCGCCATGGAATGGGATGGCGAGTGGATAGTGCTCGTGGAAGAGGTCGAAGGTATGGACCAGCGGATCAGCATCGCCGAAGAGACCGTAAACACGTTGCTGCTCCTCGGGAGTAATGTCCTGGAAGCAACGCTCGGTAAAGTCAC
The DNA here is from genome assembly GCF_009494395.1 of Segatella copri. Classification (GTDB taxonomy): domain Bacteria; phylum Bacteroidota; class Bacteroidia; order Bacteroidales; family Bacteroidaceae; genus Prevotella. The sequence continues at coordinate 10,584 of NZ_VZCB01000089.1, forward strand.
GGTATTCCTTGATGAGGCCTTTGTTAACCATCAGTTCGTTCACTCCGTCCTTTCTCGGGTTCTGGAATTCCTGCTTGCCGGTCATGCTGCTCATCGTATCGCCCATCTTGAAGGCTGGGTTTACGAGGATGCGGTCGAATCCTTTCAGCAGTTCGGTATACATGCCTCCCATCGAGGTACCGATGATGAGGTCAGGCTTCTCAGTCTCCGCCATCTTCTGCAGCATCTCTATGCCCTCTTCAGGATGTACCGGGATGTCTTCAGCCACGAGGGTGGCATTCGGCATCAGTTCCTGCAACATCTTTACGGTGCCGCTCTGTGCAGAAGAGAGGAAACCGTGAACATACATGATTTTCTTGCCCGCCATGAGGTCGGGGAATTGTTTGATATATGGATTCATATTCTTATAGTTTTATAGGGGGCATCATATCATGCTCCCTGAACATCTTATTCATTTCTGCTGCAAAATTACGCTAAATTGCAGACAAAACAAAATTATTGGGCGATAAACTTCCTTGTTTGCGAAAAAAGTAGTAATTTTGCACCCAATAACCATATTAAAGTTCAAGTCATAATGGATTTACTGAAAGAAAGAATTATGCAGGAGGGCAGATGCTTTCCTGGTGGAATCTTAAAAGTAGACAGCTTTGTAAACCATCAGATGGACCCTATCCTGATGATGGACCTGGCTAAGGAATTCGTGCGCCTTTTCAAGGACATCAAGTACAACAAGATTATTACTATCGAGGCTTCGGGCATCGCTCCTGCCATCATGGTGGGGTATCTGACCAATCTTCCTGTTGTCTTCGTCAAGAAAAAGCAGCCTAAGACCATGGAAGGAATGATTACCTCAGTGGTTCACTCTTTTACTAAGGACCGTGACTATACGGTTTGCGTGAGCAACAGCTACCTGACTCCAGACGATCATGTTATCTTCATCGACGACTTCCTCGCCAACGGTAACGCTTCCAAGGGTGTGATGGACCTTTGCGAGAAGGCTGGCGCCAAGATCGAGGCGATGGGTTTCATCATCGAGAAGGCTTTCCAGCATGGTGGTGACTTCCTGCGCAAGGAGGGAATCCGTTATGAGGCTCTCGCTACTGTAGAGAGCCTGGATGATTGCAAGATTGTCTTGAAGTAAGAGAATCGGCTGAAATCAAGCATCGTTTTTTATCCTATGATATTCATTCTGATATGAAGATAAGATTTTGTTTATTGAACGCCTTGCTTTGTATGGCATTGTCTTCTATGGCAGTGCCTGCAAAGCGAGGCGTTTGGCGTTTGATGACTTTGACTGATGGAACTGAGGTTCGTGTACAGTTAGTGGGCGATGAATTCATGCATTATTATGTTTCGGAAGACGGAACCAAGTATGTCATGGATGCAACAACAGGACAGGGAAATCGATTGGATTCTACTGCTTCCTTGTCTCGCGTGAAGAAAGCGGCAGCCCGTCGTGCAAAGGTTCAATCTCGACAGAAACTTCATCTTCAAAAGGCGAAAGCAAAACAGAATAGTTTCCGAGGAACTAGGAAGGGACTTGTCATTTTAGCCGAATTCTCCGATCGTAAGTTCCAAAGTGGGCATGATCTGACATTGTATAAGCAGATAGTCAATGGCGATAATTACAAGGAAAATGGCTTCCGTGGCAGTGTGAAGGATTATTTTCGTACCCAAAGTATGGGACAGTTCGAACTGGATTTCGACGTGGTTGGTATCTGTCCTCTGCAGAATGCCACTGCTTATTATGGCGCAAATAGTACAGACGGTGAAGATTTGCGTGCGGGTGCAATGATTGCTGAGGCTTGCCTCTGGGCGAAGCAGCAGGGAGTTGACTTCTCCAAGTATGATTGGGATAATGATGGTGAAGTGGAACAGGTCTTTGTTCTCTATGCCGGTAAAGGCGAGGCCAATGGTGGTGCAGCTTCTACCATTTGGCCTCACATGTATGCTTTGTCATTGTCAGATTATGGTAAAGTGTTGCAGTTTGATGGGGTTAAGGTGGATACTTACGCCTGCAGCAGTGAATTGAATGGTCTGAACAAACTCGATGGAATCGGTACTTTCTGCCATGAATTCTCTCACTGTCTGGATTTGCCCGATCTTTATGACACCAGTTATACCGGATGGTTTGGATTGGGTGAATTTGACCTGATGGATAGTGGCAGTTACAATGGAGACGGAAAATGGCCTGCTGGGTATTCGGCTTATGAGAAAGCAAGCTGTGGTTGGATTACTCTTCATGACTTGACGGATATAGAAGAGGAGACAAAGGTGGCTGATGTCATGGCGATGAGTCTAGGAGGAGATGCTTATATCATCAGAAACAAGGCACATGAAGACGAGTGTTACATCATTGAAAACCGACAGAAGTCAGGATGGGATACTGAACTTCCAGGAGCGGGAGTCATGATTACTCATGTAGATTATGATGCTGATGTCTGGTATTATAATGTACTGAACTCGAATAGTGAATATTATGACGAAGCCAATCAGAAATTTGTGAATGACCATCCTCGTCTTACCATCTTCAGAGCAGGCAAGTCGACCTATTTGGATGGTTCGGCAAGTGATCTCTATCCTTATCAGTCTAATAGTAGTCTTACGGCTACATCCCAACCGGCTTCCACCTTATATAATAAGAATGCTGACGGTACTAAGTATATGCATCTTGACATCAAGAATATCGCCATTGCAAGTGATGGTTCGGCATCGTTTACGGTGAGTAAGGCTGAGCGCTCTGACGATCAGAAGCCTGATACACCGGTACAGCCTTCAGGCTCTACTTTATTATATGAATCGTTTGACAAGTGTCATGGTACAGGTGGAAACGATAACCTGTGGAAAGGTAGTATTGCTGGAACTCAAGTGTTGGATGAGGACTTGGATAATGGTGGATGGACCAGTACAGGAACTGTTTACGAAGCCAACGGCTGCGTAAGACTCGGAAAATCGGGAATTGCCGGAAATATCACCACGCCAACTTTTTCGGTGAAAGGTTCTGCGATACTTTCATTCAAGGCTGCGGCATGGGATGGGAAAAGTGATGCCACCAAGTTGTATCTGGAGATAACTGATGTGAATAATGGCGCAAGGCAGATGGCGGTTATCCGCAAGTCTGAACTGTCTAAGTATTCAGTACCTCTCAAGAAGGGAGAATGGACTCAGTTGGGGGCTTCTGTTTACGCAACGGGCGAGGTGAAGGTTAGCTTCACAGCTGATAAGGGCCGTTTCTTTCTGGATGAAGTAAAGGTAACAGACAATACGGTGGATGGCATAGCAGAGGTGACTATGCCTCAACAGTCTGACATTGAAGGCTATTATACCCTGGATGGAATCAGGCTCTCAAAGCCTCAGCATGGTGTGAACATTATTCGACAGAAAGATGGGCGGGTAAGGAAAGTCATGATTTATTAGGGTAGAACCTGGTATGGTTATAAAGCGTAAGAAAAGTGTAGAGGTATTTTGTACTATTACACTTTTCTTTCGATTTTTTATGTAAAAATGATGGGATTGTTTTGGTATTTCAATAAAAATATTTAATTTTGCACTCGGTTTATATAAACGAGAGAGAAATTTTATTTTTATATTTTTATTTTAATAACAAAACAAACATGACAAGAAGATTACTATTACTTGTATGTGCGGTGCTGTGTTTAGGCAGCAACGTTCGTATTAGTGCGCAGTCTACATCTTCTACTACACAATCTGCAGAGTCTAACTTTGTAGAGGGCGTTGTGCGTGTCAAACTTCAGCGTGAGATAGCTGACCGTATGATTGCGGCTAAGCTTCCGTTGTCGGTAAAAGGCACCAGCAAGAAGTATGTTCAGACTGGCGTGACCCCGCTCGACAGGGTCAATCAGAAAGTAAAGGCAGTCTCCATGACCCGTGTCTTTCCTTATGCTGGTAAGAATGAAGCAAAGCACAAGGCTTTCGGACTGGATCTTTGGTATGATGTCCATTATGAGGCATTAGGAATGAAATTGGCACAGGCAAGAAACCTGTTCCGTTCTGCTGAAGGTGTATCTTACGCACAGCGAATTCCTCTTTACAAGCCTATTGGCGGTGAGCGTTTCCTGGAGGTTTCTCCAGCTGCTGTAGCCAAGGCTGCCAAGGCAGCATCTACCATGCCTTTCAATGATCCATTGCTCAACGATCAGTGGCATTACAACAACGATGGTCATATCGCAGGAACCAAGGTGGGTGCAGATGCCAATGTATTCAAGGCTTGGGAAACTGGTGTTACCGGTTCTAAGGATGTTGTGGTTGCTATCATTGATGGTGGCTTCCAGGTAGATCACCCAGACCTGAAGGACAATGTGTGGATCAACACAGCCGAGTTGAACGGTAAGCCTGGTGTTGATGATGATGGTGATGGCTATGTAGATGATATCTACGGCTATAACTTTGTTATCAATTCAAGTGATATCAACGCTCACTCTCATGGTACTCACGTAGCAGGTACTGTAGGTGCAACCAATAATAATGGTATCGGTGTCTGCGGTGTTGCTGGTGGTAGCGACGGTAAGGGCGGTGTCAAGATGATGGTTTGTCAGGTATTTGACAGCCGTGCCAGCAGTTCTGCTGTAGCAGATTTCGGTGCAGCCATTGTTTATGCAGCCGATCGCGGTGCCAGCATTGCCCAGTGTTCTTGGGGTGCCAGTGTTGCAGGTGATGAGGATAAGTCGGTTACCGAAGCTGTTAATTACTTCACCAAGAATGGTGGTGGTGACAAGATGAACGGTGGTCTCTGTATCTTTGCTGCCGGTAACAATGGCGAGGAAGGTGACTATTATCCTGGTTGTCTTGACAAGGTTGTGGCTGTTGGTTCCATGGCTCCAGACGGAAGCGTGGCTTATTATTCCAACCGTGGCAAGTGGGTTGATGTGACAGCCCCTGGTGGTTTGGAAGACAATGGCCAGCAGTATGGCGTATTGAGTACTTTGCCTAACAGTACCTATGGTTATAATGAGGGAACTTCCATGGCATGTCCTCATGTATCTGGTATTGCAGCATTGATTCTTTCCAAGTATGGTAACAAGCAGTTCTCTAATGAGACTCTCCGAACATTGCTTACCACTTCTGTAAACGACCTTTATACTCAGAATCCTGAGTACGAGGGCTTGATGGGTTCCGGTTATATCGATGCTTACAAGGCTTTGCAGGGCAAGGAGGGTAGCGTGCCTGAGGCTGTTGCCGACTTCACTGTTACTGCATCTCACGACAATGCTCTCATCGAATGGACGATTCCTGAAACCGAAGAGAAGAGCATTGATCATCATGTAATTTATTATAGCACAGAGGCTTTCTCTGCTACAGACGACTTGAATAAGTTGAGCTCTGCTACTGTAGATACCAAGTTCAAGTATTCTGGCGACAAGATGTCTTACGAGGTAGAAGGTTTGAAGGCTTCTACTAAGTATTATTTTGCAATTGTGGCTTACAACCGTTGGGGTAAGGCTTCTGCCGTATCTCCAATCAAGGAGGCTACTACAAATGCAGGCCCTAAGGTTCAGGTAGACCAGAAGAACCTTTCTATGACAGTAGATGCAACCAAGGCTTCCACAGCTGAGGCTTCTTTCAATGTAAAGAATGCCGGTGAGGGCGTGTTGAAGTATCAGCTTACTACTGCTACAACCCGAGCAACTATGTCTACCAGTGCTCGTAACCTCAAGCCAAATCCTGGTCAGGTTCTTCCTTTCAGCGGTACTGTCAGTCCAACATTGGCTAAGCGTAATGCTGTAGCTTCTTCTGACTACAAGGCGGAAAATTGGCCAGACACTTTGACTTATTCTAATTATGTATATAGCTATATCGGTGAAACTGATACCAAGCTGCCAAATGCTTTGGCTCAGTATTTCTATGTAGATAAGGCAACTTATCCTAATGGTTTCAACTTAACCGATCTTCTTATTCAGGGACAGAACGGTCAGAATCCTGAGATTGAGATTTATGACGGTTCACGTTCTATCTCTAGGGCAAGTTTGATCCAGAAGATTAATTATGACTTCTGGGCATACAATTATCCTATTACATTGAAAGAGCAGATCTATTTTGCTCCTGGTTCAAGCTTTTGGGTTGTTGCTAAGTTCCCTGCCGGTGCCAAGAATCCTTTGGCTACCGGTAAGACAGAAAGAACCGATATTGCTCAGTACAGCTTCTATAGCTCTGATAACGGTACTACCTGGACTCAGTTGAGTGAGGTTCTCAAGGGTACTAGCTTCGAGTCTGTAGCCAGTCAGCTTACTTGGGCTGTACAGGCTGTCAGCAAGAATCCAGACTGGAGTCAGGTTCTCAACCCTGAGCCTATCAGCGGTGAGGTTCGTCCTAACGAAAGCCAGAAGGTTACTCTGAAGAATGATGGTCAGAAACTGGTTAATGGTACTTATGAGTTCAATATCCATGTCAAGAGCAATGAGGCTGTTGATTCTAAGCAGCAGGTTGCTTTAGCTATGACCGTGAAGGGCTATAAGCCTGAACTGCACAGCCAGCAGCTGGTTGACTTCGGTGACTTGCTGGTTGGTCAGACCAAGACCATTGATGTAGAGTTGACCAATAGCGGTTATGGTGTATTCGGTGGTAAATATGGTATGCTCCAGGCTCCAAAGAACGTGAAGTCTTCATCCGATCAGTTCAATGTGCCAAAGGGTGCCAATAATATTGCAGCCCGCTCTACCGGTACGTTGCCTGTGACGTTTGCTCCTACCAAGGAAGGCAACTTCAGCAGTACCATTACTCTGACCGATAAGAATGGTAATCAGCATTCATTCCTGGTTCGCGGTGTCGCTTCAGTTCCTGCCAAGCAGAGTGTAACTCCTGATGTTTATGAAGCAGGCGACTTGAAGGTAGGCGGTGAGGACAAAACTGCTACCATCACTATCAAGAACACGGGTAACTATCCTTTGCAGTATGTCTTCCCTAAGTTCTCTTCCGAGAAGATAGTAGGTTCTACTGCCAAAGTACATAAGTTTGGTTATACTACCATCTCTAATGTTGCCGGTGATGAATCATTCGAGTATGAGCCAGCTCCAGAGTTGGCTGATGAGAAGGATATCACTTCGCAGTTTACCAATGATAATTGGCAGTCTGGTCCTATCAAGGTGGGCTTCAAGTTCCCGTTCTATGGTAAGGATTATGATGAAATTTACGTATCTTCTTATGGTGGTGTCTCTATGCAGCAGATGGATGGTCGTATCTCTTGTATGGTTCCTACTGGCGATTGTGTACAGGGATTGGGCTATATTTCTGCTTATACCAACTCAGGCTGGATGGACATGGGTGCCAACAGTAAGATTACCTATGGTCATAAGAATGGTAAGCTCTATGTCAAGTTCAAGAATGTTGTAACTCCTGCAACCAATGGTGGTGGCGAAACAACTACTATCAGTTTCCACATGGCTCTTTGCCCTGACGGAAGTGTAGAGGTTTACTACGATGATTATAATCCAGCAGGCGTATTCGGTTCTGGTGGTCACAACTTCGTAGGTGTCAGCGATATTGCTGCTTCCGACCCTTGTATATTTGTTGATGCCAACAAGGTACAGGAGGATAACGATGGTCTGGATGCTCCTTATTATGATATCGTTACAGGCAGCGCCATCAAGATTGTGGCTCCTGCCAAGTCTATGATCAAGAGCCTGTCAAGCACTGATGGCTATGTAGGCAATGGTGAAAGCAAGGAAATCAAGGTAACATTGGCAGCCAACGATGAATTGGTGGCAGGACCTCTGACTAACTATCTCACCGTTATCACCAACGACCCAATCAACCCAAGTGCATCTGTCAAGTTGACTGCCAACATCGTTGGCGACAACCTGAAGGCTGAGGCTGCTCTCGATTCTACCAGCGTAGATTTCGGTAAGGTATTCCGTACTTCTGCCCAGCAGCGCACAGTATTGTTGAGCAACAATGGTAAGGATGCTCTCCAGGTAGCTGGCGTATCTGTCAAGAACGGCAAGTTTACTCTCGCAGAAGAAATGAAAGCTGCATTCTCTGTTCCTGCAGGTCAGGGCAAGGATATCGTAGTAACATTGCCTACTGCCGAGAAGGGTACTGTCGAAGATGTTCTCGTTATCACCTATCAGGATGGTACAACCAAGGAAATCCCATTGAAGGCTGAGGTCATTGGTAATCCTACCTGGAAGAGTAATCCAGAGAGCCTGAAGGTTGAAACTCCTTATGGTACCAACGTAGAAAAGACAATCCAGGTAACCAACGAGGGCGATGAGGACCTTACGTTCTCTGCTGAGCCTGCTTCTTGGTTCAGTGCTTCTGATTTGGAGGCTGCAGGAAAGTCTTCTGTTGATTATGTGTTCAAGTCTAAGCTCGATGGCTTCGATATACCTTATAACTGGGTAGACATCACCAACGACTATACTGAGCACATGCCTTATGCATACTATATTGACAAGACAGACTTCAAGAAGGTGGAGCTTCCATTCGAGTTCCCATTCTATGGCAAGAAGTATAAGAGCATGTATATCTACAATACTGGTTTCGTATCTTTCGATGCACCGGTAGAGGATTACAAGCAGTTCCCTGAGCCACCAGCAAGTCTGCCAACAACAGAAACCTTCTATACCAACATCATCTGCCCATTCTGGGGTAACCACTCAATGAATACTCCATCTTCTGATGGTGTATATTACAAGGCAAAGGATGATGAGGTCATTGTAAGCTATAAGAATTATGGCAATACGATGATGCAGGGTATGAACTTTGAGGTGATTCTCCGCAAGGACGGTTCCTTCAAGTTCCAGTACAATGTAGATCCTGATGGATTCCAGTTGGGCGTATTCGGTCTCTGTGGTATCATGGATCATACCGGTACTCGTGGTATTACTCCTGCTGATATGTATATCACCGACGGCAATGCCGTTGAGTTCTCTCCATATAAGAACTATGTAGTGGCTCCAGGTGAGCAGGTTGAAATGCCGGTTGAGCTGAAGGCTAACCAGCTGGCTGATACTTATGATTATGAGTTGAACGTTACCACCAACGATCCTTCTCGTGCAAGCGTTAAGATTCCTGTTACGCTGAATATCACTGGTGAGGCTCAGGCTAAGTTCCCTGAGATAATCAATGTTGAGCAGCCTGTAGATGAGAACGCAATAGATCCTTCATACTATGAATTCTATGTAGTCAACAAGGGAACCAAGGCATTCACTATCACAGACGTTGCTTCTGAGATGTTTACTGGCTCGGAGTCTGATGACCCTGATGTTGAGCCTTCTGCTCCAGAAGGTGAACTTGAGGTCTATACTGCACAAAGCAACAATGGCGGCGATGACGGCATCGATCCAGGTCCAATGGCACTTGCTGCTGATGCTGCCAAGGCTTGGGTACCATACAAGAGCGGCATGATGGCACCTATCGTAGTAGGTACCGACACCGTGAAGTTCAGAATCGCTCCTTATAATGTTTATGAGGTACATAAGAAGGATTTCCCTCTCGTATTTACAGTAGAGGGCTTGAATGAGGAGACACACACCTCTACTATCAAGCTGAATATCACAGAGGCTCCTGTCATGGCCTTCGATCCAGAGGAGTTGCATATTGAAAATGTGGCTTCTGACTATAAGGGCACTCGTACCGTCAATCTGAAGAACGATGGCGAGTATAAGCTTACTTACTCATTGAGTCTCGATCCATCTGGTCGTGATGCTGGTAATGTAGATGATGGCAGCAACGATCCTGCTCCTGCCTATAATGTCATCTCTTATCCTTCTGAGGATGTTGCCAAGAATTTCGTGGCTACCTGTGTAGAGAAGATTTCCGGCAAGAAGGGCATGGTGAAGGCTCTTGGCTTGAAGAAGGTGAAGGACGATCAGAAGTTCATCTACGACTTGCCTACAGGCTATGAGGGCAATGCGCTCTATTATCCAGTGCTCAACCCTGTAGCCAATGCTCAGGCAGCCCTGATGGGTACGGGTGCTACTGCTCTGGATGAGAACTTCTATGCAGCAACTCGCTATGAGGCTCCTGCTGAAGGTTTCAATCTTACCCATCTCTACTTCGTCGGTACTGTAGGCGACTTGGAGAATGTGGACATCGAGGCTTCTGTTATTCTAGGCAATGATGTGACAGCTACCGAGAAGACCATCGGCCATGGCAAGATTCATATTGCCAAGGAAGAACCTCTTGATAATGGCAGCTACCAGGGTGTTCCACGTGTGTTGAAGTTTGACAACCCTATCTACATTAATCCTGCCGATACCTTCTATGTCGTATTGAAGTATCCTGCCGGCTACAAGTCATCAGCCATGATGGCTACCAAGGATGGAGATATGGAGACCAATCGCTATATGGCACACTTGAAGTCATTGGGTGGTTGGGTTGACATCGAGGCTCTCTACGACAATGCTTACAGTTATGGTGCCTTCGGTTACTTCATGACTTGTATCGAGAAGGAGAAGGGTGAGCCATGGATTAAGTTGCTCAACGAGAAGAAGGAAGGCGAGATTGCTCCAGGCGAGGCTATTCCTGTACAGTTTGAGGTGAATGCCAAGAGTGCTTATTTTGCCAAGAACAATAAGGCTACTCTCGTAGTGAAGAGCAATGATCCATACAACAAGCTCTACAACTATCACATCTATCTCGATAAGAATGCTGCTCCTGTCATCACCGCTCCTGAAGGTGAGACTACTGTTCCTGAGGCTTCCAAGGCGATGGTTCCTGTAACTGTTGCTGATGCCGAGGGTGAGGCTTTCACCGTAAGCTTGAACGATGCTGACGGTATCGCATCTGTTGAGAGTTATGCGAATGAGGACGGTACTCAGGAAGGTATTTCTGAAAGCAATGGTACTTATACTGTTGAGGCTGGCGGCAGCTTGAAGCTCAATGTGGCTCTTGTTCCGGATTATGGTACTGCTGGCAAGCATACCTTCACCGTAAATGCCAAGGACGAGTCAGGCAATGCAAGCTCAGTTGTTGTCAACTACAACGTTGAACATACCAACCGTGCACCTAAGTATGTGGGTCCTGCCGACTTGGCCCTTAAGGGTGGTGAGACATCAGCCCAGTACTACTTTGCTGATTTCTTCGAGGATGCTGATGGCGATGCCATGACCTTCTCTGCTCAGATTGCCGATCCTTCATTGGCTGCTCTCTATCAGTCGGAGAATGGTATCATCATTGCTGCTAAGCAGGTTTCCGGTTCAACCAACATCAATGTTGTGGCTACTGATGCCAATGGTGCTTCTACTACTGGTGTCATAGCCTTGACTGTTGATGCTGCAACAGGTATCAGCAATGTTGTGGCTGGTGCCTCTAAGGGCGATGTTACTGTAAATGGAGATGCAGAGAACGGTAATTTGAATGTTACTATCGGTGCTGATGCTGACAAGGTTGTTCTCTCTGTTTATAGCAATGCCGGTCAGCTGATGGCTCAGAAGACCTTGCAGAATGTTCATGCTGGCGATAAGGCTAGCGTAGCTTTGGGTAAGGTTGCTGCGGGTGTATATCACCTTGTAGCTAATGTAGATGGCAAGACCTCAGCAGTGAAGTTTGTCGCTAAGTAATGTAGATTTCGGTATCTTGCTTCCCGCTTTGGTAAGCAGGATACTTATCCATAAAAAAAGAGGAATCGTGATAATGATTATTCACGATTCCTCTTTTTTCTTTTTTACGATGTTCTTCTATGATGTTTCTTTTTCACGATGATGTCTTTATTTTACGATGTCTGCTGCATAGATTCCCATCGCCTTATAGCCTGTTGGGTTAGGGTGGAGCCAGTCGTTGCTGGCGTATTCCCGCTTCATCCTTCTGTCATCATTCGGGTCTTGCAGGAGCTTGGCAAAGTCGAGAATGCCGTCTACGTTCCTTGCCTGACTGCGAATCCAGTCGTTTACATAGAGTCGGGCAGCCTCGTGGAAGTGGGTATAATATCCTGCGCCCTTGAATGGGGTGATGGTGCCGAGATAAACTTTCATCTTCCGGGCTTTCGCCTTCTTCACCATTCCCTGTATGCTCTCAATAATCTGGCGTGCCACCGTTTCGCTGCTTCCGCTTCTGGCTGCACCGATGTCGTTGACGCCTTCAAAGATAATCACCTTCTTCACGCCGTTCTGCATCAGGATATCCCGGTCGAAGCGCTCCTTGGCGAGGGCACCGAAGCCACCCGGAACGGTTACACGGTTGTTGCCGATGCCCAGGTTCAGTACGCCCTGATTGGTTATCTTATGCTTCAGCTGCAGCATCTCCGACATCACGTCGGGCCATCGGTTCTGGGCATTGTCGGTAGAGCATTTGCCGTCGGTGATGGAGTTGCCGATGATGGCGATGGCACTCATATTGTTGCTCATCGTATAGACATCGATGCCGCTGATGTTGTACCAATGGTTCTCTCTGAAAGCCTTCTCAAAGTTGGAGTGGGCATTGGTTACTCCCTTCATGATGTAGGAGGTGGTGCGCGACCCCATGTGTACGGTCGGCACTTTGGGAGCCGAGGTATAGTTGATGGTGATGGCTACCCGTTCCAGGTTCCTGAGATTGAACTTCAGGGCATCGCTCACAATCTGCTTGCCGGCAGGGATGACGGTCTTGTAACTGTTGCCGAACTTGAAGTATTGTGCCGTCTTGGCATCGATGGCGAAGGAATCCTTGGCATGGGCGATGTAGATGGAGCGGATTTCCACGGGTTGCATCGAATAGATGTTGCTCAACTTGAGGCGAATCACGTCGCCTCCTATGCTAACCTTTACCACCTGGCGTACCGAACGGTTAGTCATGCAATTGTTATAGGGCATAAATGATCTGACTACAGTTTGCGGAGCTGTGGCCCAGGTGCCTACCCAGTTCTGTGCGGAAGAAACAGTTGATATGGCACAGAATACCATTAATAAAACCAATAATCTTTTCATCATAGATGCAAAGTTAGCCACAAAAACCAACAAAAGCAAGAAATTTAAAAACTTTTTTCATAAAACTTTGGAGAATGTTGAGAAAAGTTGTATCTTTGCCTAAATTTCTAACTAAAATAATAGTCTATGCAACCAACAAAAAGTTTTGCGATTCCATTGTCGTTCATTGGAATCATGTTTTTCTCTTTGGGCTTTGCCCTGGGTATTAATTCCTTGCTGGTGCCTGTATTGCAGGGTTCGCTGGGTATTTCCAATGCTGCCTCTTATCTCATCATCGCAGCCACCTTCATTCCGTTCCTTATTTTCGGTTATCCTGCCGGACTCACCATCAAGGCTATCGGTTATAAGAAGACGATGTCGCTGTCGTTTGTCATCTTCGCAGCAGCATTCTATCTCTTCATCCTTTCTGCCGATGAGAAGAGTTTTCCTCTGTTCCTGCTTGCATCTTTTGTAAGTGGTGCTGCCAATGCCTATCTTCAGGCATCTGTCAACCCTTACATTACCATCCTGGGTCCATTGGATAGTGCTGCCAAGCGCATCAGTATGATGGGTATCTGCAACAAGCTGGCGTGGCCAATCCCATCTATGTTCATCGTATGGCTGTTGGGCAAGGATGTGCATCTCATCGAAATCGAGGATTTGGCTAAGCCTTTCTGGATCATCATCGTAGCTTTCCTGGCTTTGGGTGTTCTGGCTTTCCTGGCTCCATTACCAGAGGTGAAGGCTGCCGGAGAGGATGATTCTGAGGAAGAGGAGTCTGCTGCCTGCACTTATGCTGCAACCAAGACCTCTGTCTTCCAGTTCACTCACTTGCTTTTGGGTTGTCTGGCGCTGTTCCTGTATGTAGGTGTTGAGACGGTTTCTCTCGGAACATTGGTAGATTATGCCAATTCCCTGGGTTTGCCAGGTGCAGCTAACTATGCCTGGATAGCTCCTATCGGTATTGTTATCGGTTATATCTGCGGTATCATTCTGATTCCTAAGTACATCAGTCAGGCAGTAGCCTTGAAACTCTGTTCGTTCCTGGCAATTGCCGGATCTTTGCTGGTGGTTCTTACCCCAGCCGAGATTTCCATTTATTTCATCTCATTGATGGCATTGGGTTGTTCTCTGATGTGGCCTGCCCTCTGGCCATTGGCAATGGCAGATTTGGGTAAGTTTACCAAGTCTGGTTCTTCGTTGCTCATCATGGCGATGTTTGGTGGAGCCGTTCTTCCTACGCTCTATGGCAGTCTGAAGGATGCAGTAGGTGCTCAGCAGGCATATTGGCTCTGTCTCCCTTGCTTCCTCTACATTTTGTATTACAGCATTCACGGCCACAAAATCCGTTCATAGTATCGTTTCTTATCAGCTGAGATTATAAAATAAGGAGTATCCTCTGTAGCCTTTGATGATGAAAGGCTAGGGGGGATACACCTTATTTATAGTTATTCTCCACGATAAAAGCCATTATTGCTCATTTCTGACCATTTTAAGAACATTTCCTGATAGTTGTCTTTTATGAATTCACGAATGATTCTCAATTCTTTATTAGTCAGAATACCCTGTTCTTTTACGATGGTATCACCATTTCCCATTACAAAAAGCTTGGCAGAGCCAGATTCTGTTAAACGTTTGTCACTAGCATGTACATGCATAGCTTCCACTATGCAATGGGAAGTAAAATAGAGGTAATACCCACATATCATAAAGTCGTAATATTTAGGCATAAGCTTGCTCCATTAATTTTTTGTTTCGGTTCCAATACTTTTGAACGATGCTGATTTCTATATCATCCATATTGGTTTCTGTAACTTCCCCCTCGCTAGTCATTACAAGAGCATGGTATGGTGGGTGTAGATATACAACACGTATAAAGCCTTCTTCGGTTTTCGAAAATGCATATCCGCAAACAATCATCATAGCATTTTCTGCTACAGATTTAATTTCTTCTTCCTTCATGATAATCTATTTTTACTGACTTGATTGGTTTAAGAAAAGTCTCAGGATTGATATACAGATTCTTTAATATGGGCAAAAGGTCAATATACTCTTCCGTTTCGCCCAAGCCTTCATAATCTGCCATAACAACAATATATCCATTATCCCATTCCTTAACCTCTGTATATCGTTTAAGGCGTTTAGGAGTACGAAATCGGATGTTACTATTGCCATATCGAAAAGAAGTCATATCTCCGTTGTTAGAGAGCAACGCTTCTGATGAAAAATTTGCATTGTTCATATTTGCCTCCTTATTTTTATGATTTAACTTTCTTTCTGCAAAGATACGCTTTTCTTCTGAAAGAAGCAAGGAATTATTGGAAAATATTTGAGGCTGAGGAAGATAAAAAGAAGAAGGTATATCCTGCTTGCCCGATGTATGGGGGCAAGTGAGGATACATCTTATTTAATTACTTTATCTAGAAAACCTCTTACCCCTTTGAATTTCCTGCATTTTACCATCTTCCCGTTATATAATGTTAAGTAAATGAAGAAAAAAGCATTAAAAAGTATAACGTATTTATATTTTTATTATTTTTGAACCAACGTTAGTACTAAAAGCGTTTGTCTGCATGATTCAAATGCGTACTAGCCGATAATACCGGAATATTTCCGGCGTCCAATACCTAATAACTCAGGGAAGGATGAACAGAATTAAAAGCATGGGGCTGCTGGTCTCAATTTTGCTACTTTTAGGTAGTTGTTCCAAGGAAAACGTGATGAATGAATCATCACAGGTAACGAACCATGAGGTAAGCATCAGCTTCTTCGAGAAAACGATAGAAGATATCTCTTCTGCCTCAGATGTCTCATCGGCACGTATGCATTCCACCCGTGCTGATAACAAAACGACCTTGGCTGCCAGTCATTGGTTTTCAGAACTGGAGGTTGCATTGATACCTATTAAATCCGAGAATGATTCAGGCTATGTCGTAAGACAAGACAGTCTGGGCGATGATTTCGGCAAGGTAACCTTCGATGTTCCTGAAGGCACTTACCACATGGTTGCTGTAGCCGCAGTCACCCCTATGCCTTTGGATAATCGTATTACCATCAAGTCGGCTACCGAAGTCAGATTTCCGAATGATCAGGTCACCGATATGGTTTATGCCTATAAGGATATTACGGTCAGTCCTCAAGTAAGCAACCAGAATTTTGATGCCACATTATCACGGGGCGTGAGTGCCTTCAAACTAAGGAGCTCTATTGAAACTCCATTAAATGTAGCCGGCGAATCCATAGAGATTTCCGGAGGTTGCGGTGTGGTATTCAATCCTGCTACCGGCACATGCAAGACAGAGGCTCCTATCCATTACGAAAGAGTATTTGATGCCAAGAAGTACCAGTACAATCATTTATTCTTCACGGTCTATACGCTTTTGAAGGCTGATGATGTAGAGAATCTTCATGTAAAGTCGCAGGCAAAGGACAAGAATGGCAAGGTCATCAAGGAGTGCAATTTTGACAATGTGCATCTGGTAAAGGGTAAGTTAACCCGTTACGAGGGTAATTTTTTCAATAATAGCAGCACCTCTTCGTTTACTGTTTCCGACACGGCATTAACAGAAAGTGGGTATTCCAAGACATTCTAGCTGGAGTATATCGTATATATATTTAAAATAAGGTGTATCCTCGCTTGCCCGATGTATGGGCAAGGAGGATACACCTTATTAGATATTATTTCAATCGAAACATGACGGGAATTTCTACGGAGCTGGCAACCACCTTGCCTTCCCCATCAGGAACAAAGCGAGGCATCAGCTTAACTACTCTCAATGCCTCTTTGTCGAACAGAGGGTCATCGCTTGTCTTTTACTATCAAATAATTCCATATGTACCTCCAATATTAAAGGATTAATACTTATCGCTTGCAAAGATACGCTTTTCTTAGAAATGTTGAAAGGAAATGGGGAGAAAAGTTTTAGCAAGGGATAACTGGGAGGGCAGGTTTGTTACCTGTCCAATAGCAAGAACGCTCTATAGTCTAAGGATAGAGCGGCTGGTAGGCACACCTTTTTAGTATAATAAATCTAAAAATTTTTGGTTAGAACTCTACTTTCGCATATCTTTGCACTTAAAAAAAGTGGCACATGTGCCAGAAATTTTAAGTAGAGGCATCTATTCGAGCTGTCCTTAGGAAGCTTTATCGCATTTTGTACGACTATAAAGCTACGATTGTACAACTATAGAGTGTATAGTCGTACGACTAAACAGGTTATAGTTGTACGACTAAAAGGGTTATAGTTGTACGACAACAAGGTATTCCCACTAGGCTCGGCAGAGGTGCTGACTGCAGTCTGCAGACCTGCTGACTAGGCTCAGCAGAGCTGCCTAGCCTAGTGACAACAATAGAGAAGTTACTTTCTAGCACCCTGAATGATACTTTCTCCAACTCGAGAAGATACTTTCTCCAACCCGAGAAGATACTCTTTTCTTCTGAAAGATGCAATGATTTTGGGGAAAATGTTTGAGGGTGAGGGAGATAACAAAAAAAGCAAAGAAAAAAGGCTTTTTTGTTGTCACTATCAAAATATTTATGTACTTTTGCAAAAACAAAAAACCCGGGGTCATCACCAGCATCGAATAATCTGGGAGAGGGCCTTACCGGGACTGCGCTGCAAAGATAAGAATAAAAATGGAATATACCAAAGTTTTTTTCGAAAAAGTTTTCTCGACAGATAGAATGAAGAAATATTTCTTGCTCTATCCTGAGGATGAAGTAAAGGCAATTAAGCATTATCAATGTAACATAATGCTTTCCGAAGCTATGTACCCATGTCTTTCTGTCTTTGAGGTAGAACTCCGTAATTCCGTAGTTCGGGAACTTGTGGCATTTGCCAAAAGAGAAGATTGGTATGTCGTTTTCTCTACAACTCCAGGCCTGATGGAACTGAATAAATATATAAGCACAGCTAAGAAACAAATTGCTGCACGAGGAGAAGATATAACCACAGCAAAGATTACAGCAGAATTGACCTGGGGCTTTTGGACATCCCTTTTTAATAGAAACTACGAACGTATCCTTTGGAAAGATTTAAGGAGAGCTTTCCCCTTTGTGAAGAAAGCTAATCGGCAAAGAAAGGTAGTTGCTAGCTTCTTAAACAAATTCCGTCGCTTGCGCAATAGGATAGATCATAATGAAGCAATTTGTTGGAATCTCGATGAAGTTGAGATGATACACGACGAAATGATGAATGTTATGGGATGGATGAATAAGGAGGTACCAACTTGGTTGTCTCAGTTTGACAGATTTAGCTCTGTAAGTTTGGATATACGTAAAATTATGGATTGGTAAAGCCATATCTAAAAAAGTCATATCTTCATGATTGAAGAGTATCGCTTCTTCTGTAAAGATTATGCCAGCGAGCGCAATGAAAGCTTGCTTACAAATTGCCCAGTGCAGCTTTTCTTTTGCAAAGATACGCTTTTCTTCTGAAAGAAGCAAGGAATTATTGGAAAATGTTTGAGGGTGAGGAAGATAAAAAAAAAAGGTGTATCCCGCTTGCCCGATGTATGAGGCAAGAAGGATACACCTTAATTATATATATGAGAGATATATGTCCGATTGCTTACTTTACAATCTTCATGGTCTTGTTTCCACACTTCAGGATAAACAAGCCATTGCCAGGGATATTGTTCTTCTGGAACTCAGAGGTCTTCATCTTGCATACCAGCTGGCCTTCGGCATTATATACATAGGTATATGGAGAAGTTTCGCCAGCATTATAAAACAAAGAATTTATACCAGTTGTTCCATGCCAATCTGCATCCGTCACTGCAGTTAAAGCTATAGAATTATCGCTTTTTACTAGAATATAACTATTGTTATTTCCTTCCGAAATATGAACTGGCTCCCAATAATCATCTGTATCATCTTTTGAAGCCGGATATATACGGTATGAACCATCTGCCAAATCACTAGGCAACAAACACATATTAGATGATGCTTTTGTCAAATAATACATATTCGGCACATTCTTGTTTTCTTGTGATAACAATACATATTGCTTACCGTTTCCTTCAAGAACGACACCTAATAAACCCGTGAAATCCTGATCTGACAGATTTGCATACTTTCCGTCATTTATCAGTAATCTCGTAGAGCCCAATTTGGTTACCTTGAAGTTGTCTTCTGAGACAATTTCAGAATGGTGTTTGATGTCTGCACTTGGTTTATCCACACCCGATAACATAGTCTGTCCAGTAGAAAATTTATTTCCTGTAGGATTAAGCAAAGCAATATCATAATAGCCATCATTCACGCCATCCCATCCCCAATTGACATGAACAAAGTTATTTTGATCGAATCCATCCAATACAAAACAATGTCCACCATTACTTTCATCCACACCCGTATAGATGATAGGGCGACCAGTCTTTAATTCATCATATACTTTGTTTATCCATTCTTTAGTGGTATAATAGTCTCTATAATGAATCTGCAAATTCTTATGATACCCAAAGTTCTTTCGCAAAGCAGTAGCAGCATTATATGAATACGCTCCACTTCCACCTGTATTATACTGCATCTTGATAGAAACACCACACTGATACATCAAGGTTGCTACAGCCAAAGCAGACTCATCAGAGTATTCACCCTTTTTATATGTAGGTGTCATAAGATTCCATTGATAATAGGTATTATTAAAATCTGCACTCAAAATTCTGTCTTGGAAAGAATAGGTAATGTTTCCAGTTCCCTTTTCAGGATATTGATGGTAATACATTACCTGTGCCATCGCTGTTGCCACACATCCCGTTGGATATATAGCCTTTTCATTCTCCCTTTCTGTAGGACACAAGTTATTGTATGGAGTATCCTGTCCCCATCGAGTTTTAAGCAGAGGATCTATTGGTTCTTTACTTTCCAATGCTGTTGAAGAAGCGGTACGTGACTGGAGAGCCTGATTGGCAGCATTTAGATACCACATCAAGTCTGGAGATTCCAAATTTGTTTTCTTGTCAGAATATCCAAGAACGGGCGCATTCGTATCATCGTTACTTACAATAACAAAACCTCCATTACTATATCCCAACACAGACAAGGCATCAAGAGTTTTCAACTCAAGAATCTTATTCTGGCTTTTAACTCTTGAGAAACTGTGATTTTTGATTAAATAACTTCTAGCAATGGCTAGCTTTTCTTCGCTTGTTCTTTCTTTAGCGAATGATGAACCAAGACTTAAAGTCAAGATCAGAATGAGTACAAGTCTTTTCATAAGCGTTATATTCAAAAAAAAGAGAGATCGACCGTTTGATTCGGTCGGTCTCTCTTAATATTTATTATTTTGATGGTTCAAAATCTTCTGGGAAATAGAAATCTTCTGCAAAGTCACCAAATGAACCTACATTAGGAACAAAGTGGGTCAAAGTCATCTTAGCAACCTTATTCTTTGCGTCATAGACTCCACTACCTTGAACACCAATTACACCATAAGACGGATGAGTCCATGCAGCCTGACCTGCAACAGTAATTTTCTTAGTATTCCAATCAATGACAAAAGTAATATTACGTCCCTGATCATAGAGATCTGGCAACATATACTTGCCATTACCAAGCTCATATACTGTCTGTTCCCAAGAATCTTTAGCAAATGCAGAACTGAATGTACCAATGTACTTCTTTGGAGTCTTTACATTAATCGTAATGGTGTTAGCACCATAGTGATAAGCCTGACCTTCTGCTACGCTGATATTTACATTCTCATCAGAACCGCTTTCCAAATTAGAAGTAACAGTAACTGTCTTTGTCTTCTCATTAGCACCGAAGCTTACCTGAGAAGGAACATTGAACTTACTGTTATCAGATGTCAAAGTAACTGTACCAGCTTCTACAGTATCACGACGCTGCACTGTAATCTCGAACTCCTGAGCCTGACCAGGTGTAAACATAAAACTTGTTGTGTTAGCAATCAAGAATGCTCCCTTATCTTCTGGTGCAGCAGGATCATAATCATAACTATCTGTACATGATGTCAATCCGATTACCATGATAGCACACAGTAAAGAAAGACTATATTTCAATAACTTTTTCATGTCTTTATTCTATTTATAAGTTTTACTTACCTGTCCAAGGAGTATATTTGTCTGATGGGTCAGGGTTGTTGTTTTCCTTAACCTGTACATTACCCTCTTCCTCATTGGCAGAAATTACCCAGTTCATCCAAGCAGGACGACCATTAGAGTTGAATCTCTGCTGATCGAGATGGTTAGTTCCTTCATAACCACGTGTACAGCTATAGTTCAAACGCTTGAGGTCGAAGAAAGACTGGCCTTCACCCCACAACTCAATACGCTTGTGGAATACGATTTCCTCTACGACAGCATCCTTGTCAGAAACCTTGCAAGTATAACTTGCATCACGATAAGTCTTCACGAATGATTCAAGAAGCTGCTTACCACGAGCAGGATCCTGATGAGCTGCAGCTTCAGCCTCGATCAGATACATCTCCTCTACACGCATCATTGGGAATGCAGTAGCACTTGCAACAGTAAAAGGAGCAGCTACACCTCCGTTTGGACGGAACTTCAAGCCAGAATAGTCTGCCAAGCTCTTACCAAGAGCATCGTCAACATACATATTCTGACCATCGAGAGCAGAACCAGCAGGAGCTTTCCATTCCAACTTACGCCAGTCTGTGTTACTCAGACGCTCATACAATCTGCGGTCGAGCATGTTGTTACAGCCACCGCCACCAGCATAACCATAGCTAGTCTCATTAGATACCATAGAAGCCCAGTTTGCCAAGTTGTTCCACAAAGACTCCTTAGTATCCTGTGCACCCCACATCCACTTAGAAAGATCGTTGAAACCAGTTGTGGTGTTCAAGCTCTCCTCCTGAGTCATTGGCTTGCCCTTATATTCGTTGATAGCCATGCGAGCATATTTCTCTGCGTTAGCATAGTCCTCAACCCACATATACAAGCGAGCATAGAGACCATATACACAATCCAAGTGAGGCAAAGTCTTAGTTGTCTTATCCAACATAGGAATGTATTCAGCAGCCTTATCAAGGTCACTCTTAATAAATTCCTTCATTTCCTCACGTGTAGCACGCTTGTTGTCACGAGCCTCAGCCTCTGTAGTCTGTTCTGTTACAATAGGGATTGTGAGGCCTGCAACATCATTGCCAAAAGGACTCTTTGGCTCTGTACCATCAGTAGGAAGATACTCATACTCACGTGCCATATCCAGATAAAGCAATGCACGATATGCGTATGCCGCGCCAAGATAACCCTTCTGGATATCTGTTGCATTATCAGGATTTACTGCTTTAATTACATTGTTTGTTGTATTAACAAACTTTGTCTGATAGTTGTACAGATACTGTGCAAAGACATAATCACGTCCTGCATACTTATTCTCTGCAAAATAGCTGAACTGATAATAACCAGCATCGTCTGTTGCACAGAGATCACTAGACTGGATGTCACGAATATGCATAATTGCACCATAACCAAAAGCCCAATCATAACGACCGCTGAAATATTTAGCTGTTGAATATGCAGGAATAGCCATCAAAAGTGCTTCTGTTGCAGAAGATGACTGCTGTACCTGTGATGTTGTTGCTGAACTTGTAGGCTCTGTCTCTTCGATACAACTAGTCAATGACATCGTTGATGCAACAAGAGTCAAAGCAGAAAGGCCATATATTAAACTCTTTTTCATATAATTCTTTCTTTATAAAAATTAGAATGTTACTGTAATACCACCAGATATTGTACGAATTGGTGAATAGTATGCGTTTGATGTTGCACCGGTGATGCTCTGACGTGGGTCAAGACCCTGACGCTTTGACCAAAGCCACAAATTAGAACCTGTAGCGTAAACGCGAACCTTGTTGATACCAATCTTAGAGCACAACGCACGTGGGAGTGTATAGCCCAAAGTTACATCCTGCAAGCTCAAGTACGAACCAGATACGAGGAATCGGTCGGATGTATATGCTGCATAAGAGTCACCATACTGAATGCGTGGAATATCAGATGAAGTGTTAGATGGAGTCCAAGCATCAAGCAAGTCTGCATGGAAAGAATAACCTCTAGAAATGCTCATCAATGATGCATAAGAAGAATCGTAGATCTTACCACCCAACTGATAAGTGAAGTCCATAGAGAAATCAAATCCCTTATATGACACGCTTGTACCGAAACCACCGTATGCATCTGGCAAGGCTGTACCGCAAAGGTGCATAGTTGCCTCGCTGGCATTAGTAGTTGTAGTCTCACCCTTGTCAGTATCCTTATAGTAAAGAGCCTCACCAGTCTCCTTATCTACACCAGCATATTTTGCCATATACCATGTATAGATAGGCTGACCTTCACCATAGAAGTAACCACCACCAGCATAACCTCTTACACCATCAACGGTAATAGCCTTCTTCTCTTCTGGCATAGAAGTAATCTTGTTCTTATATGCTGTAAAGTTGAAATTTGCACTCCATGTAAAGTCCTTGGTACGGATAATATCGCCATTCAACTCCAACTCGACACCAGAGTTACGCATATCACCAACATTGTCATAATAACCAGAGTATCCATAAGATACAGGCAATGAGAAGAATGCCAACATATCGGTTGTCTTACGATAGAAGTATTCTACACTACCTGTCAAACGACCCTTCCAGAGAGAGAACTCGGTACCAACATTCAAGTTACCACCCTTCTCCCAGCTAATCTTACGGTTACCCTTTGTTGAAGAAGGCTTCAAAGAGATACTACCGTTTGAATTACCGATAGAATAACGGTCGGTGTACAAATAGTCACCAATGTTGTCATTACCCTGCTCACCATAAGAAGCCTTCAACTTCAACTCGTCAATCCATGAAGACTCAAACCACTTCTCCTTAGAGAGGATCCACGCTCCACCGAATGACCAGAAGTTACCCCAACGATTATCTGGATCGAAGCGAGAAGAAGCATCACGACGATAAGAGAATGAACCGAAGTACTTCTGTGAATAGTTATACTGTGCACGGCCAAAGAAACCTTCTGTATTATAATCGGTTGTATATGAGCTAATGCTACCATCAACAATAGCAGCATCCAATTCACTATTGAAGATAGAGAAGATATTACTCTTGCTACCTGCCAATACATAGTAACGTGTACGATAGTACTCATGTCCTACCATTGCCTCAACATCATGCTCGCCAAACTGGTGGTGCCAGTTGAGCAACTGCTGGAAGTTGTAAGACCATCTGCGAGTATGTGCCTTTGATACATAACCATTTGACTTAGCAGGCTGACCAAAGAAAGGCTGGCTCAAATTAGACTGACGAGACTCATCCATCATAGTACTATTGGTAGAAGTAAACTTAAAGTCCTTCAAGAAACGAATCTCTGCAGAACCTACTGCATTGAATGCATTACCCTCTACATTGTTGGTTTCCAACTGAATATCACTGATAGGGTTAGACTGCTGGAAAATAGGACGCATCAAACCAATCACGGCACCATCACCATAATCATAAGAGTTCATCTTGGTAGTCTGGTTGAGTATGATATTACCCTTACCATCACGGATGTACAAAGGATAGATAGGAGCAACGCTGTTTACAGCAAACATATTGCCAGAATCGGCGCTATCACCATCTTTACCCAAATAGTTAGAATCACTATGAGTATAGTTCATGTTACCAGAAACTTTCAACCAAGACTTAATCTGATAGTCAGCCTTCATACGACCAGTGAAACGAGTATAATCTGATCCCATGGTGATACCTTCATTCTTCAAATAGTTGGCAGAACCATAGAATGAACCCTGTGTACTGTTAGCAGTAGCAGTAAGGGTATATTCCTGACGCAAACCGTTCTGATAGCTGGCATCTCTCCAATCATCAGGCATCAACATATACTCCTGACCCTTGTAATTGATAACATTACCCAATGTAGCATTAGGATTAAGTTTACCATTTACACCAATAAGGTTTTCACCAGTAGGTACAGAATAAACGTTATAGTTCAAACCATAATCAGCAGAGTTGATCATATTCTTGTTTGCCCAAGCATAAGCCTCGTTAGCACTGTAACCCAACTTATTCTGAGCATAATTGTTCAAAGCAGCATACCAAGTCTCATAGTACTTAGCTGGGCTCTTTACAATATTATAATCAGGAAGAGCCTTAGAGTTAGAACCCCACTTAGCATCAAAAGTAAATGAAGTAGAGCCATCACGACCACTCTTTGTAGTGATGATAACAACACCGTTGGCACCACGAGCACCATAAAGAGCAGCAGAAGCAGCATCCTTCAATACGGTCATAGAAGCAATATCGCCTGGGTTGATAGAGTTCATATCACCATCGTAAGGTGAACCATCAACAACGATCAAAGGAGCATTACCAGCATTGATAGAGCTAATACCACGAACGCGGATATTAAAGCTTTCCTGACCAGGCTGACCTGTAGCTGCATTAATCTGCACACCAGAGACCTTACCTGTCAAGGCTGAAACGGCATTAGAGTTTGAAATCTTAGCAATTTCATCGCTTTTAAGAACTGCAGCAGAACCTGTAAAAGAGCTCTTCTTTGCAGTACCGTAAGCAACAACCATCACCTCGTCCAAAGAATGATTGTCTGCATCCAGAACAATCTTCATGTTCTTGCCAGCCTTTACTGACTTGCTCTGCATACCAATGTATGTAATCTCCAGCTTGGCACCAGCTGGAGCGCTTAATGTGAAGTTACCGTCAATGTCGGTAACTGTACCTGTGTTAGTTCCTACAACCTTGATAGAAGCACCGATAACAGGGCTTCCATCCTCAGAAGCAGTAACTTTACCAGAGATTTGACTTTGTGCAAAAGCCATGCTCGTGCTAAGAGCAAGACCTGCAACTACTGTCATGAGTCTTTTTTCCATAAATCTCCCTCGTTTAAATGAATATATAATGTTTGTTATTTCTTTCTTTCTCTCTACATTTTAATGAATTAAATGACCGGTCGTCCCCAAAAGGACTTTGACCCATCATTTTGCCCCCTCCTCTTGCCCCGAGGTAGAGGGGGAATCGCTCTTTATACCTTTATATTATATAAGAGCCTGTAAGTCTAAAACTTACTTAATTTTAAAAAATATTTTAAATCGGGTGCAAAATTAAGCATTATTTAGGAAACCGCCAAACTTTTTTCAGAAAAAGTTGCACTTAATGCTACATTTTGTTATAAATATCCGATTTTTATGCACTTTTTCTTATGAAATGTAAAGAAATGGGCGACAGTTCATATAAAAACCATCGCCCGTTCCAGATTCTAGTTTTCCACCTCCAGCTCCTTTCCGAGAACAAAGAGCATATAGAGAGGAATATCCAGTATCTTGGAAACTTCATTTTTCGAAGGAGTTTAAAGAAAGTTTCCTTTATAGAGGAAAGTTTTTCTGGAAAAGTTTCCTCTATAAAGGAAATATCTTACAACTTTTCTTCCTTTATAAAGGAAAATGTTGTATCTTTGCACCCAGATTAACATAAAACGGAAGATATGGACAAGAGAATAGCAAAACTGCTGATAGCGGAGAACCAAAGGATGATTCAGAATGTGGAGATGGTGAAAAGAAACATCAGCTTCGAATCTCATTCTAACTATGTGCTGGTAGGACTAAGAAGAGCCGGTAAGTCTTACTTGCTATATCAGCGTGCCCAAGAGATGATAGCTCAGGGACATCTGCCAGAGGAAATCCTTTACTTCAATTTTGAGGACGACCGATTGGAAAATCTCCAGCTTTCCGACCTGGATGCCATCAAGCAGGCTTACGAGGAGATGTATGGGCATCAGCCTATCTTCATGCTCGACGAGATACAAATCATTGATGGGTGGGAGAAATTTGCACGCAGACTTGCTGACCAGAAATATAGAGTGTATATCACTGGTAGCAACGCCAAGATGCTGAGTAGCGAGATTTCTACTACGCTTGGCGGCAGATATATGGTGCAACCCGTTTTTCCTTTCTCCTTCCAGGAATACTTGACAGCCCAGCATATCTCCTTGCCTGCGCAGTGGGAGTATCTGCAAAATTCTGACCTCAAGAGGGCTTTTCTGGAGTATTTTCATATTGGCGGTTTGCCAGAATTGGTGATTGTTGATAATCAGTTTAAGCGAGAGTGGTTGGGCAATCTATACAACAAGATTTACTTTGGAGATTTAATTACCAGATACGGCATCCGTAACCCTCTGGCGATGAAGACTTTGATACGTAAACTTTCTGAGAGCGTAAAGCAGCCACAGTCTTATAACAGACTGGCTAATCTGGTTTCTACTGTGGCTGGAAAGGTAAAGCAAGAGACGATAGTGGACTATCTGAGATATATCAAGGACACTTGCTTGGTCTTCTCCATAGAAAACATTTGCGCAAAATTACAAGATAGAATGTCGAACCAGAAGTATTACTTTATAGATAATGGTTTTCTGAGTCTATTCCTCTTTGATCCAGAAACATCTCTCTTGGAGAATCTGGTAGCCATTCACCTGCATGAGAAGTATGGGGAAGATCTCTTCTATTATCATGATAATGTGGAGGTAGACTTTTGTCTCTTTGAGCATCAATGTGCTTTCCAGGTGTCGTATAGTATCAAGGATGCTGCTACTCGTGAGCGGGAATTGGGGGCTTTGAATGCTTATCAGAAGAGGTATCCAGGAAGTAAACTTTTTGTTATTACGATGGATGAAGAGGAGACGATAGAACTGGATGACTTGAAGATTGAAGTGATACCAGTATGGAAGTGGTTGCTTACCTCGTAGTTGTTGTTTGATGAATAGAGAGCTACTTTCAAAAATACTCTTCACTCTTCACAAATACGACATAACCAGCTGTATATAAGAGGTTTGCACGGGTGAAGAGTGGCTATGCACTCTTCACCACTCTTCACCTCTCTTCACCCTGTATTTTTTGAGGCTCCGAGATCATTCCATGCTCCCTGCTTCAGCCATCATTGAAGACCAGCGCTGGTCATCAATGATGACCGAGCTTCGTGATAAGTAAGCGGCTCAGCGTTTATCCTCTTGCATCGTAAGCGGCTCCGCGTTTATACCATTGTAGTCTTCTCTTTTGTTCGTACCTT
>NZ_VZCB01000047.1 GCF_009494395.1 Segatella copri
CGTTCTCTTTTCCACAAGCACATCGAAAGCCTTTTGGATGGAAAGCAACAACTGCTCGATGTCCTTGTTGGTTTCCACGGCTTCCTTGCTCTTGCCCTCCAATCGGCTGGCACGAGGATTCCAAAGCGATGGAGTGCAAGACAACTTGCAGGAGAACTGCGCCATAGTCCTGTTCACCGTGATGCGTCCCATGATGGGAGCTTTTCCATTCTTGTCCATTCCGCTCTTTTTTAGGTAGAGCAACACCTTGAATTTTTCGATTTTCATAACGCTTACATTTTGAGTGTGCAAATATAATCATTTTGTAAGCGTTCCTTGATACGCAAAACATTGAGAATCAGTGCAATAAAATCCGTTGATGCACAAAGTTGCCTTTCCGCATTGTTACCTGCTTTGCATAGGTAACTGTGGCTCACGATTTAGTAACTGAACTACTTCAATATTCCTCACTCGCTTGCTTTATGCCGATTTGGCAACTTTGTGCAAATCTACTCATTCCCAACTGTTTACGTTCCAACCTCTCTTATTCTCCTTTGGCTGCTTTAGAGCTTTATGTTAAATGTTTTAACTCATAGTTTTCTCCTCCAGACCTCACCGTTTCTCGGTACAGAAGTCATCGTTTTCTTCTTGGCAACTCATCGCTTACCGAATCAAAATCCTTGTTTTTTTTAATGATTTCATGTTAAAAAAATAACACGGACAAATTCAATTTGTCCGGGCAAATTATCCGACGACCTATAAACCACTGATTATTGGATAGTTACAAGCATCCGAACAAAAGAGCCGGACAAATTCAATTTGTCCGTGTTTTATTTTTCAGCCGAAATCAACCACTTCCTGATAGGAATGACTTCTATGGTTACGCCATCTTCCTCGGTGATTTCTTCTGAAAAGTTCCCTCATTGAGGGATGAATTTAGGCATTTTTATCCCTCATTGAGGGATTTATGCACATACTTACATTCATCAATAAGTTCTATTTAGCACATCATCACTATTTCTAGATGCCTCCACGCTAATTTCTTTATTAAACAACTTGAAAGAAGCAGACAAAGAGATTCCTCTCATATCATTTGTTCCAAATGTTCCTGTCTTAGCATTTATATAATATCTCGTAATATTATTATAATGAGCCTTGTGCAATATGTCTGTAACATTCAAGTTCAAGACCAGCCTGTCATTCCACAAACTTTTTTGTAAACCGACACACCAATTATTAGCCATTTTCTGATAATAGTTCAATTGATCATGCGCACTTTGATAAGTAAAAACAGAGACAGCCTTGAATGTAGGATTTATTGTATAATATATGTTCAGAGCCATCTCCGTCAGAGGTTTATTTGCTTCCTCTATATTTCCTTGATAGAGATATGAACATTTAGGGAATCTTACAACTCCAGTTGCACTCAGGCGCAATTTACCCATTGTCTGAGAATACCCAATCCCTACAAAATAACTTTCTGTACGTTTGAAATTAACAGGCATACTTGCTATTTGGTTTGTTTCTAAGTTTTGACAATAATCCACTTCGACGATTTCATCCTTCGTATGAGAATACCCTCCATATAATCTGAAATACTTCCAATAGAAGTAAAGAGCATATCGATCGGTAACTCCAGGGCGCAAATCTCGGTTTCCCATACTATAACTCAAGGAGTCTTCATAGACTTGATAAGGATTTAAGCCCATATATCCTTGCCTTTCAACACTTCTACGATAAACACCTTGAATTGTAAGACCTTTTATTGGTTTATACAACAATCTGGCAGAAGGCAAGAATACAGAAGAATAGTTTCCATCAGAATATTTATTCCCAACAGCATTGGCTGTTATATCCGTATTGGCATATTCATAACGTCCTCCCAATGTTAAAGAGACTTTCTTCCATTTCCTTGTGAGTGAAATATATGCAGCAGTAACCTCGTCCGACAACTCTTGCTGATTTTGCGCATTTTCCCCAACAGCAGATGAATTATTAGTATGATAGTCTGTTACTTGATGAGTTTTATAGTACCTTGCACCTAATTCAGTATCCAAAACATCAAACAATGTCGTGCTATAAGACGCATTAAGAGTCCAAATGTCATACTTGCTCTTTTTGGAAGTCAAAACATCTGTAGAACTCATTTCCTTTCGATTCTGTTCATAACTAGATGTATATTTGTTACCATGAAGTTTTGAGTAATCAGCAGACACATCCAATGAAGAATTATCTCCAAGTTCACCACTATAGGCAAGAGAAAAGTTATGTAAGTTTCTTTGTTCCTTTTCCACCCTATAGATGTCCCTATAAGTTAGTTCCGTTCCATTTTTAAACGACATCATCTCGTCGTTGGTATCCTTTTCTTTCTCATGTTCAAAATAATATTCAAAACTTATTCTATGTTTATCCGTCAACTGGAAATCATTACCCCAAGTAAACGAATGGGTATCATCTTTCATAAGCAAATGGTTTGCCTCATCTGTTCGGAAAGTTGTTTCTGGATGATATATTTCCTTAAAATAAGTTTCCTTATTAAGATTTCTACTTATAGAATAGTCATAGTCGATACTAGTTGTCCAAAATCCTTTTTTCATCAAGAAGCTAAGTGAAGGATTATTGGAATATTTACGCTTAAAACTCATTGACTCCCCTAGGTTTAAGGAAATCATGTCTTTTATTGGTTTAATAGTAACGACATTAATCACGGCTTCAGTCCCAACAGGATATTTCGCAGAAGGCTCGCTCTCGATTTCTATCTTTGCGATATTATTAGACCTTATTGTAGACAACACATCCTGTTTGGTTACCTCTTTACCATCTATATAATACTTGGGAATACCTCTTCCTATTACCTCAAACTGTTTTTCACCTTTCATGATTAACCCAGGGGTAGCTTGCAGTACATCTTTCAAGCTACCCATCTCGGCAAGCATAGTTCCCTTTACCTGTACTGTTCGTAGGCTCCCTTCATCCTTTATTATAGGACGATTACCTTTTACCGACACTTCATTTAAGTTAATACTCTTATATATTGAGAGACTATCAGCACCTGTTTGTGCAGATACATTCTGCATGACAAATATAAAAAATGCCATGCCAACTATTGTTTTTATCAATACATTCATACTATTTACTCTTTATATTCATTAAAATTATCTCGGTGCAAAATTACGGCAAATTGCTCAAACCGACAAACCTTTTACATCATTTCTCACATAATATTTGCTCCCTAGATTATTATGTAAAAATGATGTAGAAAAGTGCGTGAGTTTAAAAATAAATTAGTACTTTTGCAGTTTATAGTATCAGACAACAAAACGCATAGGTATGAAAAGGTATTATAGTATAACGATTTTGGCAATCATAGTCATCACATTGTTGCAAGGATATAACATTTCCCTGCAATACAAAGACTATCTGCACTATAAAATCGAAAAAATAAACTCGGTTTTTAAAGTTGCCATCGATGAGGAATATGCAATTCGAGCACAAAAGAATTACAACCCTCACAAAGATGGGAAGCAACGAGTTTATTATAAAGAAATGACGGAAGAAGATTTTCTTAAGGCAAAACCGAAGAAAGAAGATATTATCGATCTTACAGAAATCAACATACAAAATCTTAGAGAAAGAAGTATTGTCGAAACAGAATCTGATGCCTTGGGGTTATTAACAAAAGACAGACTTACTGCAAAAGGTAATCCAATCAACCTTGCCAAACTCTCTCAAATATTCAAGAAGAATCTAAATGAGGATTTCTCTTATACCTTATTGATATTAGATGAGAACAAAAAGGTCATCAAGAGTTATGGACAAACAAAGGACATTGAGACTTGGCAGGCTAGTAAACCTATCGGCATCGGGCTCAAACCTATTCGTTTCGTTCAAGCAAAGGTGGATATCTCATCATCTTCCTTCATCAAAAATTCTATAGAAACACTTGTGGCCACCATTTTGCTAGCTCTCATCATCGTCTTCTGCGTAGGATACCAGATGACTGCCATCAGAAATAAGGAAAAACTGTTGAGAAATCGAGAGGTCAGCATTCATGGCACCATCCACGACCTGAAGGCTCCATTGGCAAGCGTGCTCCTCACGTTGGGATTCATCAAGGACAGCATAGAAGACATGCAGCTCCAGGAGTTGCTACATTCTTCGGAGAAGAAGATTCAGAATCTTGCCAATACCATCAAGACGATTCTCATTACTGCCAAAGCTGGAGAAAACAAGCTTGCTCTAAACAAAGAACCGGTAAATCTCATGGAATTGGCAAAGCTGGCACAGGAACAGGTAGACAGCAACTATGCAGACAAGCCACACAGCATACATATCCATGACAGAAGAACCGACAAGGAAGAGATTCCGGCAGACCGCTATCTGATAGAGAATGTTCTGAGCAACCTGATTGAAAACGCCGTGAAGTATTCTGAAGCGGAAGCTGACATAGAAGTAAGTATCCGTTCGGATGAAAAAAACGCCATCGTCAGCGTAAAAGACAACGGTATCGGAATCGACAGAAAATATCAGAAGAAGATTTTCGAGCAATTCTATCGCATACCGGGAACCCAGCATAAGAACGGATATGGCATCGGACTTGCTCTGGTGAAATATGCCGTCAGGGCACATGGAGGAACCATCAGGGTAGAAAGTGAACCGGGCAAGGGCAGCACCTTTACCTTTACTCTTCCCCTGAACAAGAAGTAGAAAATAGAAAATAAGAACAGAAAAAACAACAAGGCAATGGAAAAGATAAAAGTATTGCTGGTAGATGATGACCTGTTGTTTGGCAACATCGCAACCAAGATCCTGAAGGCTGCAGATTATGAGGTCTATTTTCAGAACTCTCTGTTTGGCATAGAGAGTCTCATCATGAAACTGAACCCCAACATCATTATCCTGGATGTGATGGTGGGAGAAGAAAACAGTCTAGAGAGAATCAACGATATCCGACTCGCCGCCGAAGACATTCCTATCATCTTCGTATCTTCTGACAGCGGGGTGGAAACAGAGGAACGGGCTGTAACAAATGGCGCAGTGGTTTATCTGGAGAAGCCGTTCAGCAAAGAGAAACTGTTATTGTGGGTGAAACGTTACGCCAAGCATAGCGACTTCAGCAACTCCCGAAAAATCAATATAGGAGCCTACACCCTTGATACGGAAACCCATATTCTCAGCATTTATGGGAACACCGAGAAAACGCTGAGTAACACGGAATATGCTACCATCAAGGCTCTATGGATCAACAAAGGAGAAGTAGTTACCCGTCAGGACCTCAAGGATTCAGTATGGCAAGGACTCATCTGTTCGGATGAAAACCTCAACAACGTGGTTTATAACCTCAGGAAATATTTCGCCAAGGATGCCTCCATCCACCTGGATACCCTTCGTGGTGAAGGATTCAGAATGTGGATGGAAGAATAGCCTATTATTTTTTATTCAACCGAAAACCGGATATAGGTTCTATCATCAAAGCTCTTATTGCCCTCTACAATGCCCTTGGTGGCGATAAAGGAATGGATGTTCTGAGGGTCGTTGGCAATCTGCTCTGCCAATGCCGCCTCACTCGCTGCCAAGGTTGGTTTCAGGAAAGGATAGCCATCGCTAGCCAAGACTACTTCATTGGGAGATGAAATAGGCTTCGTTTGCTCTTGAAAGTATACTTCAATGCTACTTGAAGCAGACTTCATTTTCAACGCTACAACCTTCACTCCCTCCTGATAAATCGGAAATCCATCGATAACCGTATAGGTCTGGTTCTGCCCGGAAAGCATCGCTTCGATCAATA
The DNA here is from genome assembly GCF_009494395.1 of Segatella copri. Taxonomy (GTDB): domain Bacteria; phylum Bacteroidota; class Bacteroidia; order Bacteroidales; family Bacteroidaceae; genus Prevotella. The sequence continues at coordinate 5,768 of NZ_VZCB01000047.1, forward strand.
ATGGCTCTATCTGCTTTCTAGCCTCAGCAGGCGAAAGGCCCTGCTCTATCAGTTCTACCCTCTTTCTGGCAATCTCCTGCTCATAAGGCTTGCCGTTCTCATAAAGCTTTCCATCGATGATTGCCTGGCAATCGCCCACCATCCAGACTTCATTCCTTGTCCGACTATAAAGGATAGCCGAGGCGGTGAGTCGCTCTTCGGGATGTTCCTTCAACCGCTCTTCCACCCCTAGCTTTTCATACACCTTATTATATACATAGGCTGTCACACCCTGGCAGAAATCATCTACCGAGGCATCCGCTTTCAACTCCTCACGAATATACTCCGAGATAAGCATCATGGCGTATCTTCCGTTCTTCATATCAGGATTGAGATGCTTCGGAGTCTTGCTCGTACTGCCATCAATCACAGCGATGAAATCATCGGTAACTACCATTCCATCCTCACAAGCCTCAGGGCTCTTCTTTCCTATAATGCTGCTTTCTATTATCTTCATAAAATCTACTGATCTATCTGATTATATATCTGAAAAAAGGCTACCCATTCAGGTAACCTTTTTACTCGTTTATTTATCTCTTAAGCCTTTGCTTTCTTTAATCTGATAATCATCTGTATAAAACTTGGAATCATGATGCAGAGTGAGAAGCCTACGGCATAATACATGGTCTTCTCATCGCCATGGAAGAGGTCGATGAGTTTGCCATCGCTCTGAGGCATGATATTGGATAGGACATACGCCATCGTATTGTTCACCCAGTGGAGCAGGATGCCCGGAACAAGACTCCCGGTGCGATAATACATCCAACCCAGGAGCAAGCCCATCAGAAGGGCATTGATAAACTGCGCCTGGTTGCAATGAACCGCTCCGAAGATGGCTGCCGAAATCATAATGGCTACCCAATGGTTCTTCTTGCTCATGATGCCCAGCAGGGTGCGGAGGATGGCTCCACGGAACACTACCTCTTCGGCAAGAGGCGCCAGGATGCCGACAGCCACATAGCCCCAAGGCTCCTTCATCAACGAGGAGAATATCTGCTGGGTATTCTCATCCATCTCGATGCCCAGCTGTTCATAGAGGAACGACAGGGGAATGATGGTTCCCAGGGAGAACAATGCCACCCAGAGAAGCGTGCCCCAAGGCTTGGAAAGCAGATAACTGCGGGTAAGCGGCGTCCACTTCGTCTTCAGGAAGATGATGAGGGTGATGACACTGCTGAACACCGAAACAAGTGCCGTAAGAATGGCGTTACCGCCCGTATTTGCAGCCAGAAGCGTTGCCTGATAACCTTCGCCCTTGATGCCTGCCCAGATTCCTGCACCGGCATACATCATGATAATCTGTACTACTATAAATATAATAAGGTAGAGGACCACATCCGTCAAACCTCTCTTTAAATTAATCTTTGCCATTTTCTATCTCCTTATTAAAAAATTCCATAACCGTCTTTTCATCCTCCTTCAACTGCTCTGCCAGTTCCTCAGGCGAATCAAACTTCTGCTCGCCCCGTATCCGCTTCATGAAGCCTACAAGCAGGAGCTGGTCGTAGATGTCGCCATCGAAATTGAAGATATGAGCCTCAAGGGTTATCTGCTTGCCATTGAAGGTTGGGCGATTGCCCACATTCATCATTCCCCGCTTCCATACCACCGAATTCTCCAGTCTTACCTTTACAGCATAGACCCCAGGAGCTGGAATCAACTGTCCGAAGTGTGAGATATCGAGATTGGCTGTAGGGAAGCCGAGCTTTCTGCCTTCATGGAATCCATTCACCACCTTTCCGATGAGGGTGTAAGGGAAACCGAGGCACTGGGCTGCCATCTCCACTTCTCCCTCTTTCAGGAATGAGCGGATTACGGAAGAAGAGATGTTGATGCCGTCTATCTGGAAGGCTTCGTTCCGGATTACCTCAATGCCCATCTCCTTGCCATAGCGCACGTAATCTTCGAAAGTCTCCTCGCGGTTGTGACCGAAGCGATGGTCGTAGCCGATGAAGAGTTTCCTTACGTTGAGATGGTCGTGGAGCACCTGCTGCATAAACTCTCTTGCCGACATCGCAGCCATCGTCTTGTCGAAATGCAGCACCACGGCATTATCCACTTCCGTCTTCGAAAGCAGCAGCAGTTTGGAATCGAGCGTGCTCAACATCTCTGGCTGATAATCCGCCTGCAACACCTTGCGGGGATGCGCATCGAAGGTGATGACGGTGGATTGCAAGCCATCCTTTCGTGCTGTCTCTACGAGATGATGAATCAGGAACTGATGTCCACGATGCACCCCGTCGAAGAAACCGATGGTTGCCACACATGGCGGCAACTGCACCGTATCGTTATAATGTATTGTATTCATTCTATCTTTATCGTTCATATCAGAAGAATCCCCTGTGGGTTATCTTCTCTTTGCTATCATTCTCTTAAAAGCTCTCCATAGCTCGCCCACCCAGAGCACAACAGAGGTGGAACCGATGATGAGCAGCCACTCGTGGAGCGACAATGGTGTGGTGCGGAACATTTCGCCACCAAAGGTGACGATAATCCACTGACCCACCAATACCAGTACAAGCACCAGAATCATTCCTTTATCCTTCAGGAAATGGCGGAAAGCGGTGTGATGACTCATCAGCGCCTTGGCATTGAAGAGGTTCCAGAACTGGATCATCACGAAGGTGGTGAAGAACATGGTCAGCTCATGCACATCTACTCCACCCTTGCCTCTACGCTCGCAGTAAACCAGCAGGGCAAACATCACGAGGAAGAAGACGATACCGCAGAACAGAATGCCGAAACCAATGCTCTTGTTGATGATGAAATCGGATGCCTTGCGTGGCTTATCCTTCATCACCTCGTGAGATGGAGGCAATGAGGCAAGTGCCAAGGCTGCGAAGGTATCCATGATAAGGTTCACCCAAAGAATCTGGGTTACAGTCAACGGCATTTCAGTTCCGATAACAGAGCCACCAAGCACCAGCAGGAGGGCTGCCACGTTTACTACCAACTGGAAGAAGAGGAAGCGCTGCAGGTTGCGATAGAGCGAACGTCCCCACATCACGGCGTTGGCGATAGACTTGAAGGAATCATCGAGCAGGGTCATATCCGAAGCCTCCTTAGCCACGGAAGTTCCCGAACCCAGCGACAAGCCCACGTGGGCATAGTGAAGCGCTGGAGCATCGTTGGTACCGTCGCCTGTTACGGCAACCACCTCGCCACGCTTCTGGAGCATGGCCACCAGTCGCTGCTTATCGGTAGGACGGGCACGGCTCATCACACGGATATCCTTCGCCCGTTCGTAAGCCTCTTCGTCAGAAAGAGCCTCCCACTGTTCACCCGTAATCATCTGCTGGTCGAGCGAGGTCAGAGAGCCATCAGCTCCGATATTCTCAGGTTCATCTTCGAAGACACCTATCTGCTTGCCTATCTCCAAGGCGGTGGCAGCCGTATCACCCGTAACCACCTTCACCTCGATACCCGCATGGCGGCACTCCTGCACGGCAGCAGGAACATCCGGACGGATAGGATCGGCAATGGCTGCAATGGCTTGCAGCTGAAGGTCGTTGGCATCGAGAAGTGCTACCACTTCGGCAGTAGAGGTTCTGGAAGTTCTCATGATAGAAGGTTCAACCTTCTTATAGGCGAACGCCAGGGTTCTCATAGCCTTATGCTGCCACTCATCGAGTTCTTCGGCTGACTGTCTCTGCATTCTATCTTCGATGATGCATTTCTTCATCACGATTTCAGGCGCACCCTTCACGAAGAGATAGGTCTCGTCATCTACTTCTGCCAAGGTTGCCATCATCTTTCTCTCGGTAGAGAAAGGCAACTGCTTGAGCACATTCACCTGCTTGCGGAGTTCTTCATAATCCTTGCCCTGGGCATCGAGCCAGAGCAGGAGAGCCGACTCGGTAGGATTTCCGATAGGTTTGCCGTCATTCAACTCGGCAGTAGAGTTGAGGGCGATGGCAGTATCAAGCAGCGCCTCATCGCCCTGCTTGAGTTCCAGGGCACTCACCTGCATCTTGTTCTGGGTAAGCGTACCGGTTTTATCGGTACAGATTACGGTAACGGCGCCCATGGTTTCGCAGGCATGGAGCTTGCGCACCAGATTGTTCGACTTCAGCATCCTTCGCATGTTGAGCGCCAGAGAAAGGGTAATCGCCATCGGCAATCCCTCCGGCACCGCCATCACAATCAGGGTAACAGCCATCATGAAGTATTTCAGCACGATTTCTGCCATATAGAAATAATCCTTGCCGCCCCATGCCGGATTGGTGAGGATATCGTGAATCAGGAAGATGAAGAAGGCTGCCACAGATACTACAGAGCCTACCTTGGAAATCATCTTAGCCAACTTGTCGAGCTGCATGTGAAGCGGTGTCTCCACCGAAGTCTGCTCGGTAGATTTCTTCGCCACCTTACCAATCTCGGTAGCATCGCCCACGGCAGTAACCACAAACTCGCCCCTACCATTCATCACCATGGTAGAACGGAGGATGACGTTGCGAGGATAGGCTCCATCGCCACCGCCCTCCAGAGATTTCTCGGCAACCGGTTCGCCCGTAAGGGCAGATTCATTAATTTGCAGGTCGTTGCAGACGATGAGTTCGCCATCGGCAGGCACCTCGTCGCCCACTTCCACGAGTACCACATCTCCCACCACCACATCGTGGCGGGGAATCTCCATCACCTTACCATTGCGGCGCACCTTTACAGGCTGCTCTTCGCTGAGTGCCGTGAGCAGATTAAACTTCTTAGCCGCATCGCGCTCAAAATAGAAACCTACGGTAGTAGCAAGGAAAACAGCCACGAAGATACCGATGGTCTCCATGAAATTCTTTTCGATAAAAGCGAGGATGAGGGATACGAAAGCCGCCACAAGAAGTATCTGGATAATCGGATCGCGATACTTATCCAAATACAGTTTCCATAATGAAGTACGTTGAGGAGGAGTGAGCACGTTCTTGCCATGCTGTTCCCTACTCAGTTTTACTTGTTCGTCGGTAAGACCGATTCTTTTGTTTTTGTCTATGTCCATTTCTGAATAGAAATACTTTTCTTTTGTACGATTAATAAGTACATACGCACGTGTGCGCACATAATTTGGTGCAAAGATACGCTATTTTTCTGATTCAAGGAAAATTTTTAAGATTTTATTTGGTTATTTGCCCAAAATCTAGTATCTTTGCACTCGAATTTGATAAAAATTCAATGGACTTGTAGCTCAGTTGGTTAGAGCAACAGACTCATAATCTGGAGGTCCTAGGTTCAAGCCCTAGCTGGTCCACGCTTCTATTACTGCGACTTACGAGCAATCGTAAGCCGCAGTTTTTCTTTTTACACAAAACGTATCCGACAGGAAAAAGAGGGCAACTGGAGCTTTTGCAACCAAGTTGCAGAAACCTTTTCGTAATTTTGCAACCGAAATAGAAAAAGGAACTGAATGTTCCTGGTTATATAGAACTAAAAGTATTGCAAAATTATGGAAGAAATGAAACTTTCTCACGAACATCATCATGACTGCTCATGCTCCACTGAAGAACATGAGCACCAGGGGTGCGGTTGCCACCACAATCATCATCATGAAGAAGGCGGTTTGAAATCCAAACTCTTTCTGATAGGAACTACCATCATCCTCCTGATTATCGCTGTTTTCATCGAAAAGAATTACGACCTGGCTACCTGGCAGTTGCTCCTCGTCTATCTCATTCCTTATTTATTAATAGGACACGAGACGCTGGGCGAAGCTGCAGAAGGTATTACCAAGGGCGATATGTTTAACGAAAACTTCCTGATGGCTATCGCTACCATCGGAGCCCTTTGCATCGGATTCTTCCCAGGATCAGATACAGAATTCCCGGAGGCAGTCTTTGTGATGCTCTTCTTTCAGGTGGGCGAACTCTTCGAAGGATATGCGGAAGGAAAGAGCCGCGACAGTATTTCGCATCTGATGAATATCCGACCGGATGTAGCGAATGTTGAAAGAAACGGAAAAGTAGAGTCGGTTTCGCCGGAAGACGTCAAGATAGGAGAAACTATCGTAATCCGTCCGGGAGAGAAAGTTCCATTGGATGGTATTGTTGTTGAGGGAAGCTCAGCCTTGAATACCATTGCCCTGACAGGTGAGAGTATGCCACGGGATTTGAATGAAGGCGATACTATCATGTCTGGTTGCATCAACCTGTCGGGAGTGGTTCGTGTACGCACCACCAAGAGTTTCGGCGAAAGTACCGTATCCAAGATTATCTCTCTGGTAGAGAGTGCAGACAAGAACAAGTCGAAGAGCGAGGCTTTCATCACCCGTTTCGCCCGAGTCTATACTCCTATCGTTGTTTTCGCAGCCATTGCCCTGGCGGTTATTCCTCCATTCCTGGCAACAACAGGAATCGTAGGTGAAGGAACCTTTGGCGAGAACTTCCCATTATGGCTCAACCGCGCCTTGATATTCCTGGTAGTTTCCTGTCCTTGCGCCCTGGTCATCAGCGTGCCCCTCACCTTCTTTGGCGGCATCGGCGGAGCATCCCGGAACGGTATTCTCATCAAGGGCAGCAACTATATGGATGCTTTAGCCAAGGTGGGAACCGTAGTGTTCGACAAGACGGGTACCTTGACCCACGGAGAGTTTGCCGTGGCAGCTGTTCATGCTGATGATTCCTGCCCAGACCATTCATCCCACGATGCAGATAATGTACATATTGGCGAATATTCTGACAAGGAGAAAATCCTGCTTCATCTGGCAGCTCATGCCGAGCATTTCACCACTCATCCTATCGGAGCAGCCCTGCGTACTGCCTTCCCGCAAGAAGCAACGGATGGCTGTGAGGTGACCGATGTAGAGGAAATTGCAGGACAAGGTATCCGTGCCCAAGTGAACGGAAAGGTGGTTTGCGTGGGCAACAAGAAGATGATGGAAAACATCGGCACAAAATGGCACGACTGCAACCAGGTGGGAACCATCATCCACGTCGCCATTGATGGCAAGTACGCAGGACATATTGTGATCAACGACACCCTTAAGGAAGGAAGCGCCCATGCCATCAGAGAGCTGAAAGAACTGGGAGTGGAGAAAACGGTAATGCTGACGGGCGACCGCAGAGAAGTGGGAGAAGATGTAGCCCACAAACTGGGACTGGACGAGTGCCGCGCAGAACTGCTGCCAACCGACAAGGTTTCGCATGTAGAACAACTGCTGAAGACAAAACCGGCAGGCAAGACGCTCGCTTATGTAGGCGATGGCATCAACGATGCCCCTGTATTGAAGCGTGCCGATGTGGGCATTGCCATGGGTGGACTGGGTAGCGATGCTGCCATCGAAGCTGCCGATGTGGTACTGATGGATGATGACCCTAGAAAGATTGCCCTTGCCGTAAAGATAGCCAGAAGAACCATTCATATCGCTCACGAGAACGTGATATTTGCCATCGGAGTAAAGGTTGCCGTACTGATTCTCGCCACCATTGGTCTCGGCACCATGTGGATGGCAGTCTTTGCCGATGTAGGTGTTACGGTACTGGCTGTATTGAACGCCATGAGAAGTTTGGGTAAAAAACGTCTTTTTTATCGTTAAATACCAAAATAAGTTGTATCTTTGCAACCGAATTCTAATATACAATACTGAATGGTTATGTATAAAAAAGACATTTTGACTATGAATAAGATTATCAAACTCATCTTCGTGCTCTGCTGCTTCTGCGGCATTGCACAGGCTCAGCCTCAACGCCCTAAGCTCGTTGTAGGCATCGTTATCGACCAGATGCGATGGGATTATCTCTATCGCTACTACGCCCGCTACGGCGAAGGCGGATTCAAGAGAATACTCGGAGAAGGATTCAGCGTAGAAAACTGCAAGATTCCTTACATCCCTTCGGTTACAGCCATCGGACACACTTCTATCTGGACCGGTTCCGTTCCTTCCATCCACGGAATTGCAGGAAATAACTTCGTGAAAGATGGAAAAGTAGTGTATTGTACTGCCGACGATACCGTCAACCCGGTAGGTTCAGACAGCAAGGCTGGCAAGATGTCGCCTCGCAACCTGTGGGTAACCACCATCGGTGATGAACTCCGTCTGGCTACCAACAACCGCTCTAAGGTGATTGGTGTAGCCTTGAAAGACAGAGCATCCATCCTCCCTGCGGGCCATCACGCCAATGGCACTTTCTGGTTTGATGACAAGTCGGGCAAGTTCATCACCAGTACTTTCTATATGGATAAGTTGCCAGAGTGGGTGAACAAGTTCAACAAGCAGAAACTCCCAAACAAGTATCTTTCCAAGAAATGGGAGACGCTCTACCCTATCGATTCCTATAAGGAAAGCACCAGCGATGACAACAACTACGAGAATGGAATTGTTGAAGGCGAAAAGGCAGTATTGCCACTCGATCTGCCTACCTTATATAAAAAGCATGGTTACAAGATTCTCCGCAGTACCCCATTCGGCTGCAACCTGACTTTCGATATTGCCAAGGCTGCCATTGAGGGAGAAAATCTGGGTAGAAACACAGATACTGATTTGCTGACCATCAGCTGCTCAAGCACCGATTACATCGGTCATCAGGTGGGCGTAAACGCTATCGAAACAGAGGATTGCTATCTTAGATTAGATAAGGCTTTGGCAGATTTCTTCGCTTATCTCGACCAGACCGTGGGCAAGGGAAATTATCTCACCTTCCTCACCGCCGACCATGGAGGCGTAAACAACGCTACCTTCCTGCAGGATCAGCGAATCCCTGCCGGCATCTGGAACAAGAAGGGACTGGTAGATGAATTGAACAAGAGTCTGAAGACAAAGTTCAACACCGACAAGGACCTAGTAAAGACCATTATGAACTATCAGGTATTCTTCAATACAGACATCATCGAGGAACTCGGTCTGGATTACGCAGCCATCAAGCAGGTGGTAGTAGACAGACTGAAGAAAGACAAGGACGTGCACTATGCCTTCGACATGGAGAAGACCTCTATCGAGAGCATCCCTGAAGAACTGAAGTTCCGCGCCATTAACGGTTATAACCGCGAGCGCAGCGGAGGTGTTCAGATTGTACTGAAACCAGGTCACTACGATTATTACAGCAGCAAGGGAACTACCCACGGAGCATGGAATCCATACGACATCCATATTCCTTGCCTGTTTATGGGTTGGGGCATCCAGCACGGCGAGAGTGCCCAGCCTCACTATATGACGGATATTGCCGCTACCGTCTGTGCGATGCTGCATATTCAGGCACCTAACGGTTGCATCGGCACACCAATATTCTAAACAAAACAAAGGCTAGGTTTCCCAGAATCGGGAACCTAGCCTTTATTATTTATTTTCTCCACAAAAAAGAAACTCTTTTATTCTTCATGCAGATTGTATTCTTCCATGCATGATTTCCCTAATCATCATTCATGATTTCCATATATTCCTCGTAGGAAATATATCTGCCACCCATCGACTTGAGATGCGGAGTTTCCAACTGGCAATCTATCATCTTGCCTCCATGCTCCTGCAGATAACGAGCCAGGAAGATGAGGGCTATCTTTGAACCCGACGGAACCCTGGAGAACATGCTCTCGCCAATGAAGACCTTACCGATGGTGACACCATAAAGTCCGCCCACCAGCTCATCGGTCTCATTATCCCATACTTCCACGCTTGCCGCAAAGCCCTGCTCATGAAGGGCGGTGAATGCCTGGATGATATTTTCACCCAACCAAGCACCCTCTGCCTCATAACGCCCGTCAACCCTACTGCAAGCACGAATCACAGCATCGAAATCTTCGTTGATGCCCACGCTGTACCTGTTCTTCCTCAGCAAGGTACGCATGGAATGACTGATGTGGATTTCGTCCGGGAAGATGACGAAGCGCTTCATCGGACAGAACCAGAGTATCTCCGGCTGGTCGCGAAAGCTATACCAGGGAAAGATGCCGTTGCTGTAAGCCAGCAGCAGGCGGTCGATACTCAAGTCGCCACCTATTGCAAAGCAACCGTCTTCATCACCATAATGCGGATCGGGAAAATAAATCTCTTCCGCATTTTCATCTATCTGTAATATCATCGCTTTCTAACAATTAATCACCAATTCCTTACCATCGAAATCTACGCAGCCCTTACCTGCTTTCTTGAGCTTGCCGAAGAGCAGCGCCTTCATCAAGATTGGCTTCAGGCGGTTGCCGATAACACGATCCATCTCGCGGGCTCCATATTCCTTGGTGAAGCCCCACTCCAGAATCTTCTCGCGTGCTGCATCGGTAAGCGTAATGGAAACACCCTTGGCTGCCAGCTTCGCATCGAGCTGACGAAGCTTCTTGGCAAGAATCAGTTCTGCCATGTGCTTATCCATATCGTTGAACACCACAGTGTCGGAAAGTCGGTTGATGAACTCTGGCTTGAAGGTCTTCTTTACCTGAGCCAACATCGCCTCGCCACGAGTTACATTACCACCGAAACCTACATTTGCCTGCGAAGCATACTGCGCTCCGGCATTCGATGTCATCACGAGGATCACGTTTCTGAAATCTGCCTTCTGACCCTTGTTATCGGTCAATCGGGCATAGTCCATCACCTGGAGCAGGATGTTGTAGATGTCGCTATGCGCCTTCTCAATCTCATCGAGCAAGAGCACGCAGTTTGGTGTCTTGCGGATGGCATCGGTCAGAAGTCCTCCATCCTCATAACCCACGTATCCGGCTGGCGAGCCAATGAGTTTAGCCACGGTATGCTTCTCGGTGTATTCACTCATATCGAAACGCACCAGCTCGATGCCGAGCTCCTTAGCCAGCACACGGACCACCTCGGTTTTACCCACTCCCGTAGGCCCCACGAAGAGCAGCGACGCCATCGGTTTGTCATCATCCACCAGTCCTGCCTTCGCCATCATCACAGCCTCAACCACCTTATCCACAGCCTTGTCCTGACCGTAGATCTTGTCGAGTATGCGCTGGCGGAGCGTAGCCAGAGAATCATTGTTTTCATCCTTGATGGCAGCCGCATCTATCTTGCAGACCTTGGTGAGAATCTGCTGGATAATCGCCTTGGTAACATAAGAACGCTGGCGATATTCCACCGGATGTACCTCCAGATAAGCACCCGCCTCATCCATCAGGTCGATGGCCTTGTCTGGCAGACAGCGGTTGCTGATGTATTTAGCACTGGCACGGACGGCATACTCCAGGGCATCCTTGCGATAAGTAACGTTGTGGAACTTATTGTATTTATACTGCAAGCCCTCCAGTATCTTGATAGCCTCCTCCTCGGTAGGTTCCTTGATATCTATCTGCTGGAATCGGCGCACGATGCCCTTGCTCTGAGCCATGTAGCGGTTGAACTCCTCGTAGGTGGTAGAACCAATGAATCGGATGTCGCCAGCCTCCAGATACTGCTTCAGCATATTGGAAGCATCCGGTCCGCCATCAGAGCCACGACCGGCACCTATCATATTATGAATCTCATCAATATAGATGATGGTGTTGCCTTCCTTGGCGGCTCCCTCCATCACCATCTTGATGCGCTTTTCGAAGTCGCCACGATATTGGGCACCGGCAAGCATCTGTCCCATATCCATACCGTAGATGCGTGCTCCCTTGAGACGTTCGGGTACCTGATTCTCGTTGATGAGTTTGGCGAGACCATAAACCAGGGCGGTCTTACCTACACCCGGTTCACCGATATGAAGCGGATTGTTCTTCTCGGCACGACAGAGCACCTGGATGGTTCTATCCAGCTCCTGCTCTCTGCCGATGAGCGGATTATGCTCCTCCACCTTATCAGAGATACAGGTAACCAGCTGATGCCAATCCTGAGGTTGTCGGCTTCTGCCATCCTCGTCGTCATCATAGTCATTATCATAATCGTCGTCATCATAGTCGGCGCCTATGCCCATATTAGCCTCCGCAGCCTCGTTTTCCAGCGGATAATAGCTATCCACACTCGCCAGGAACTCGCCCTGCCGGTCGCCCACATTCTTGCACAACAGGAATGCTGCTTCAGAGTTCTGCAAGCCAAACATTGCCTGTACGAAATGAGGCACGTTCACGAGTTTTCGATCAGCGGCAGCAGCCAAGGCGCAAGCCGTACCAAACATCGTCTTGAAGAGCGATGAAGGCTCAGGCAGATATTTGATATTTTCAGGCACACGCTCCTGCTTGGCGAGCCATCCCACCAAGTCCTCATGCATCTTGAGACTATCTACGCCTTCCTCCTGCAATGCCTGACAGAAGGCGTACTGCCTGAGCAAAGACAGGAGCATGTGCTCCGGCATTACAAACTCATGATCGAAGAACCGAGCCTGCTTCATTGCGTCATCCATCAAGACACTCATATATCGGGTTAATCCCATACTATCCATCTATTCTTTTCCCTTCTTTTTTATGGGGAAAGCGAAAGAAGTAAATATCATTCTAGGAGCTATCGTCTCCAAAAATCACTCAAACTTGCCTTCACTTCCCTCTAAATTCCCATTTATTATTCTGGCATATAAGTGAGCTTCAGGGGATACTTCTGCGTACGGGCTTTCTCCATCGCTTTCTCCACTTTGCTCTTGGCGATGTCATAGCTGTAGGTGCCCACCACGGCTTTCTCTTCGTGATGAACCTTGAGCATGATTGCTTCAGCCTCAGCCTGCGACTTGAAGAAGATGGTTTCGAGGATGTCTACCACGAAGTCCATCGGTGTAAAGTCGTCGTTGAACATCATTACCACGTAACGCCCCGGCTCCTTGAGCCTGGTTTTCTGGCGTTCACGAATTGCTGTCTGTTCTTGAGCCATATTTGAATTATTACTTTGTATAAGCATTGGTAATCTCCACGACATAGACATCGTGGAATCCACCCTTGGCACCATACCACTGCAGAAGGTCCTTATCGAGGAACTTCTCTGCTGTCATATTGTCCTTATAGAGTTTGCGGCATTCCAGGGTGAGTCGAGACTGTTCGAATGCAATGCTGCCGTTATCGGTCTCTACAGGAGTCAATCCTGTTTCCTTTGCCTTATCGAAATCACGTCCGCTCTTGGATCCGCAGAAGTTATATATCTTTCGAGCCTCCTCGCTATTTCCGAGGAAAGAGAGGGTCATGAATTCATTCTCCTCGATGATGCCGTGAGTAAAGCGCTCCGGACGGATAAAAACTACTGCCACCGGCTTGTTCCAAAGCCATCCCAGGCAACCCCAAGAGGCGGTCATCATATTGAATTTCTCCTTATTGCCGGCACAAACCAGCATCCACTCCTTACCTATCGTGTCGAAGATATTATCATTCAGTTCTTTTACGTTGATCTTTTCCATTTTATCTGTTCCTTTCTTTTTATTTACTAATATTTTAATGATGAAATCATACAGCATTCAGCAAAAGCCATGCCAAGTCATTACTGAAGGCTGCTCATATCAGTTGCAAAGATACAAGAATAATCTGAAAAAGCAAATGATTCTCCAAGAAAATCGCAAAATAGATAAGAATAGATTGCATCCTGCTCAAAACAATTGGCATAAAAGCCACTCTCGATTTTACTCTTCACTCTTCACCAAATCGCCGGGAACCCCTGTGTTTATCGGCATTACGGGAGGTGAAGAGTGGTCCTTCACTCTTCACAACTCTTCACAACCCTTCACCTGAACAGCGTCCTGACGTTCAGTTTTTTATCTCAGGAGAGCAAAATATTGCCACGCCAAGGGCAATATTTTGCCCCGACCAGGCACAAATCGAAACGTCGTGACAGAAAAAATTATACTACGGGACGATTATTTTATTCTAGTAAGAGAATCCTCGCATTTAGTGCAGGAACGGACAAAAAGCCCTAAAACAATTAATCCCAAAAGGACGAAAACTTCAAAAAAAGGTGAAGAGTGGTGAAGAGAGGTGAAGAGTGAAGAGTAAAATACAAATTCGCTTGATTTAAATTAAAACTTTACGATGGAAATAAAATAAATCACATTTTGCTTTGTCATTTCGAGGAAAGACATTACCTTTGCACCCCGAATGCCGAAAACCGTGCAGGCTTGCGGCTTCGAATTATTAATCATTTATAAACATTTTATTTAATGTACAAAACAATTTTCAACAAGCGCAACAGCTTGAAGTTCAACCGATTCTCTAATAAGAATTACTCACTCTTCGCAGTTTTGGGAAGAGAGGTACTTGTTGGTGCACTCAGCGTTGCTACCCTGAGCCATGCTAAGGCTGCAGGCGTAAGCACAGAGGGAGCCAAGGTTGATTCTACCCTCTACAAGGGCGGAAAGGCTTACGAGCTAGATGCGGTGAGCGTTACCGGATCTCGTGCGCCAATGACTGTAGAGCAGTCACCTAAGATTGTGTCTGTCATTACCCGCGACGATATTCATCGTGCGGCTGCGCAGACTATCAACGATGTATTGAAATTAGCTACCGGCGTGGATGTCCGTCAGCGTGGTGGCTTTGGTGTTCAGACGGATATCTCCATCAATGGTGGAACCTTCGACCAGATTACCATTCTCTTGAATGGCGTCAACATTTCCAATCCACAGACTGGTCACAATGCTTCTGATTTTCCTGTAGCTCTTGCCGACATCGACCACATCGAAGTGCTCGAGGGGGCAGCATCGCGCGTATTCGGAACCTCAGCCTTCAATGGTGCCATCAATATCGTGACCAAGAAGGCAAAGAATGATGGAGTATCTGCAAGTGTAGAAGGCGGAAGCTTTGGAAGTTTCGGAGCACAGGGACGTGTGCAGACGGCTTATGCCAAAGGCAAGTGGACACACGCCTACTCTGCCAGCGGAGGCTACAAGCGTTCGGACGGAGGAACAGACAACAGCGACTTCGAGAAAGGACAAGGTTTCGGACAGGTTAACCTGAGCTACGACCAGTGTTTCGACATCAATGCTCAGGTGGGAATCTCTACCCAGAGCTACGGTGCCAACACTTTCTACAGCGCCAAATACAACAACCAATATGAGAAGACAGACCACGGTATGGCTTCTCTCAACCTGAGTCTGCACAACCAGGAGAAGACCTGGGAGATTGCGCCTCAATTCTATTATAACAAATTCAAGGATCACTATCAGTTGATTCGTGGAAAGGCTGGAGCTGCTGCAGGCGAGAACTATCACGACCTCGATGTTTATGGTGGTGGTCTGAATGCCAACGTGGCTTGGGCTTTGGGTAAGACCGCAGTGGGTTTCGACATCAGTAAGGAGTGCATCTACTCTACTGCATTGGGCGAGGAACTCGCAGAGAAAGACTATAAGGATATCTCGGGTTCTGATCGTCAATATACCCGAAAGGGCGAGCGCACCAATACCAACATCATGCTGGAGCACAACTTCATCTTCGGCGGCTTCACCTTGTCGGCTGGTGTCTTGGCCAACAAGAACACCGGTTTGGACAACGACTTCCGCTTCTATCCGGGTGTGGATATGAGTTATCGGCTTAACGACAACTGGAAGTTCTACGCTTCCTGGAACAAGGCTCTGAGAATGCCTACCTACACCGACTTATATATAAGTAATGTGGTGCAGCAGGGCGACATCAACCTAAACCCGGAGAAGAACTCAACCTTCAAGGTGGGAACCCAGTATCGCCAGACTGGTTTTGCCGCAACCGTAAGCGGATTCTACGCACACGGCACCAACATGATTGACTGGGTTCAGACTTCCGTGACCGAACAGAACGACAGCAAGTATCACGTAATGAACATCGGAAAGCTCAACAACATGGGCTACAACGTAGATGCAACTATCTACATGAGAGAATTGGTGCCAAACAGTTTCATCACCCGCATCAAGTTGGGTTATGCTTACATCTATCAGGATCATAAGACCGAGACCAACATTCTGAAATCACTCTATGCATTGGAATATCTCAAGCACAAGGCTGTATTCGGACTGGATCATCAGATCTGGAGCAAGCTTTCTGCTTCGTGGAGCGTAAGATGGCAGCAGAGAATGAATGGCTATCATCCATACACCAAGGTAGATTGCAAGTTGATGTGGGACGAGAAGAAATACAATATCTTCGTGAAAGCCGACAACATCACTTGCCACCGCTATTACGACCTCACTGCCGTTAAGCAGCCTGGTTTGTGGATTATGGCAGGAGCCAGCGTAAATCTCGGCTGGTAATATAAAACAAAAAAGTCTTCAAGCCATTTTGGCTTGAAGACTTTTTCCGTTTATTCCGGTTTCTGATATTTTCCATTCACTTTAATCGGTTCGAGATGGATTCCCACATGGGTATCTGCGCCAAAGTGCTGCTTCAGTTTTGTTTCGATATGAGTAGCATGCTCATGAGCCTCATAAAGCGAAAGAGAGCCCGGCATGCGGACGTGCATCTCTATCGCAATCTTGTTTCCGATGCGACGGGTACGCAGGTTATGAATCTCTCCTACTCCCTGCTCTTCATTTGCAATCTTCAGGATTTCATCTTCCTCAGTTTCTGAAAGACTGGCATCCGTCAGTTCTTTCACAGACTGCATCACCAGTCCCCAGGCAGCCTTGATGATGAAGGCACTCACGATGATGGCAGCCAGCGGATCGAGCACCGCCCATTTTTCTCCCAGGATGATGGCACCACCAATACCGAACATCGTTCCGATACTCGATAAAGCATCGCTGCGATGATGCCAGGCATTTGCCACTACAGCCTCGGAATGATATTTTTTTCCGGCTTTAACCGTAAACTGATAAGCCCACTCCTTCATCACGATACTTACAATGGCTGCAATCAAGGCTACAACGCCCGGCTGCTGGAGTGTCTCACCGCAGATGGCACGATAAGTCTTGGTAACGCCAGAATAACAGATCATCACACCCACCACAAAAAGCGAAATGCCGATGATGGCTGTGGCAAGCGTCTCGTATTTGCCATGCCCATAATCATGGTCCTTATCCTTCGGCTTATTGCCCAGTTTTACGAATACCAATACCACCACATCTGTGGCGAAATCGGTAAGCGAATGGATGGCATCCGCTATCATGGCTGCTGAATGTCCGAGGATACCAGCAGCAAACTTCAGCACGAGCAGCACCACATTGATGATGCTTCCCGCTATCGTCACCTTATATACTTCCTTTACTCTATCCGCATCAGCGGAATGATCCTTATTCGCTTCAGCGGGCATCTCTTGCTCGCTATTTATTCTCTCATTCTTGTCCATACTATAAAATATTACAGAAGTCCTTTGCTTCCTCAATAATGTTTTTGTATAACCAAATTCCTTCCTTTCATGAATTGAGCGGCAAAAGTACATCTTTTTTCTGAAATCGGATAAAAAGAGAGATTAAAAAAGTATAACGAATAGGGAATAATGTGATAGCGACGAGAGAAAAGCATGGAATTTTGTGATAAAACGCCTTAAAACAATAGGAATTTTGTGATTTTCAGTCCGAATTCCTTTGGAATTTTGTGATAAAGTTGTACTTTTGCACCCGATTATCAGGTATTATATTATTCTGTGACAAGAACATTATCACAATAAAAGCGGTTGAAAAAACCGCAAGATGAAACAATTATGGTTTTAAATTACATTTGGATAGCATTTTTCGTGATTGCGTTCATCTTCGCACTCATCGGATTGGCAATGGGAGATACAACTATCTTCCAGAAGATTGTAGATTCCACCTTCGACTCATCCAAGAATGCCTTCGAGATTTCTCTCGGACTGACGGGCGTGCTCGCCCTCTGGCTTGGCATCATGAAGATTGGAGAGAAGGCGGGAGTAGTGAATGTGTTGGCCAGAGCACTCAGCCCGGTCTTCACCCGTCTCTTCCCTGACATTCCGAAGAACCATCCGGTGATGGGAAGCATCTTCATGAATATCGCTTCGAATATGCTGGGACTCGATAATGCGGCGACGCCTACCGGATTGAAGGCGATGCAGCAGATGCAGGAACTCAATACGAAGAAGGATACGGCAACGAACCCGATGATTATGTTCCTGGTTCTGAACACCTCAGGACTCACCATCATCCCTACCACCATCCTTGCCTTCCGTGCCTCCTATGGTGCAGCCCAGCCTACGGATGTCTTCATCCCTATTCTGATGGCTACGCTCGTGGCTACGCTTGCCGGAATCATCATCACTTCGCTCTGGCAGCGCATCAACATCCTGCAGCCGGTATTGCTCGCTACTCTGTTGGGAATGTGCGCCTTCGTAGGTATTATCATCTGGGGATTCGGACAGATGGACAAGGATACGATGAACACGGTTACCACCTTGGCTTCTAACATGATTCTCCTGGGCATCATCCTCTGCTTCATCCTGGCTGGTTTCTGGAAGAAAGTGAATGTTTATGATGCATTTATCGAGGGAGCGAAGGAAGGTTTTACTACTGCGGTGAAGATTATCCCTTATCTCGTAGCTATCCTCGTGGGCATCGGCGTGTTCCGTGCTTCGGGAGCGATGGATATGGTGATTCAAGGCATTTCGTGGTCGGTAGAACAATGCGGCTTGAATGCCGATTTCGTAGGCGCCCTGCCTACCGCCATCATGAAACCGCTATCGGGAAGTGGTGCACGAGGCATGATGCTGGAGGCGATGAAGAACTATGGTCCTGATTCGTTTGTGGGCAGATTGAGCTGCATCTTCCAGGGTTCCACCGACACCACCTTCTATATATTGGCTGTATATTTCGGAAGCGTAAGTATCAGGAATACCCGTCACGCCGTAGCTTGCGGCCTGCTCGCCGATTTGGCAGGAGTCATCGCAGCAATCGCTATTGCATATTTATTCTTCGGATAAGAGTCTCCCACAGATTTCACAGATTTACACAGATAATCTTTGAATGACGGCGCAAGCCCAATTTAACATTTAACACTTAACATTCAACATTAAGAAAGATAATGGCAAGTTTAAAATCACTCGCAAAGGATACCGCCATCTATGGTTTGAGCAGTATCATCGGCAGATTCCTCAACTATCTGCTTGTACCACTCTATACGGCTAAGATCAGCGCCGCCAGTGGTGGTTATGGTGTCATCACCAACATGTACGCCTATACGGCGTTACTCCTCGTTATCCTGACCTACGGAATGGAGACCACCTTCTTCCGTTTTGTCAACAAGGAGGGAGAAAACTCAGAAAAGGTTTATCACACGGTATTGAGCATGGTGGGATTCACTTCCCTACTCTTCATTGCCCTGGTATTCCTCTTCATCACGCCATTGAGCGATGCGATGGGCTACGCCGACCATCCGGCTTATGTATGGACCATGTTCGTAACCGTGGCTATTGATGCCTTCCAGTGCATCCCGTTCGCTTACCTCAGATACAAGAAGCGCCCGCTGAAGTTTGCTGCCTTCAAGTTGCTCTTCATCGGTCTGAACATTGCGCTCAACCTGGTTTACTACGTCATCATGGATGGTCACGATGTGGGTTATGCTTTCTACATTAACCTGGTTTGCACCGCATCCATCACCTTCTGTTTCTACAAGGAACTGAAGGAAGGATTCATGGGCGAGAAATGTTCCTGGAGCGAATGTAAGGTGCTCGTCAGGAAGATGATGGGCTACAGTTGGCCAATCCTCGTGCTCGGTATTGCCGGTATTCTGAACCAGACAGCCGACAAGATTCTCTTCCCTTACATCTATGAGAAGGGCGATGCGCATGCGCAGCTCGGAATCTACGGAGCAGCCAGCAAGATTGCGATGATTATGGCGATGATTACCCAGGCTTTCCGCTATGCTTATGAGCCGTTCGTATTCGGCAAGGCAAAGGATAAGGACAACCGACAGACTTACGCTTCGGCGATGAAATATTTCGTCATCTTCACCCTGCTCGCCTTCCTGGTGGTAGTAGGTTATCTGGATATATTGCGCCACATCATCGGTCGCGACTACTGGGATGGTTTGAAGGTAGTGCCTATCGTAATGGCTGCCGAAATCATGATGGGAGTATATTTCAACCTCAGTTTCTGGTACAAGCTCATCGACAAGACCATCTGGGGTGCTTACTTCTCGGGCATCGGTTGTGCGGTATTGATTGCCATCAACGTTATCTTCGTACCTATCTATGGTTACATTGCCTGTGCCTGGGCTGGTTTCGCTGGATATGGAACGGCGATGCTTCTCTCCTACTTCGTGGGTCAGAAGAAGTATCCTATCAACTATCCGGTGAAAGAGATTATGATTTATGTGGTTCTTGCCCTCATCCTCTTCGCAGGAATGACCGAGGCTAACAGATACTTCTCCAGTAGAATCGCCTGCCTCATCAACACGGTGCTCATCCTCATCTTCGCCGCCTATCTCGTGAAGAAGGATTTCCCATTAAAGAGTCTGCCAGTGGTGGGAAAGTACTTTAGAAAGTAAGAGATTCCAATCATTGATTGACTATATTCCAAGAAGTCCGTGGACAATCTGCAAGTCCGCGGACTTCTCGTTTAATCAGGTCCAAGAAATTAAATATTAAGTGCAAGGAGACCGTTTTTAAAGGATTTCCACTAGGCTCAGCAGAGCTGCTGAGCCTAGTCAGCAAGTCTGTTCACTGCAGTCAGCAGACCTGCCGAGCCTAGTGACAACACCCTTTAATCGTACAACTATAAACCTTTTAGTTGTACGACTATAACCCTTTTAGTTGTACAACTATACCCCCATTGGTCGTACAACAATACACCTTTTAGTTGTACAACTAGAGACCCATTGATTGTACAACTGGACTTTTCATTTTATACATCAAAAACTGAAAAAGAGCATGAGAAAGATACTACAGGACAAGATCAATATGAACGATATCAACAAGATATGCATCATGACACAAGGTAAGGAGAACGACCACCGGAAGGAAGAGCTTTACCAACTCACCTTCGATGAAAACGACCGCGTATCGTTCAATGCACTTTGGGCTTTAACCCATTTCGATGAAGCCAACAACCCGTGGCTCTTTCAGAAGCACAATGAACTGATAGACCGGGTTCTCGCAGAGAAGAATGAGACCAAGCGCCGCCTGATGCTCCATCTTCTTCTCCGTCAGCCTTTCGAGGAAGAATCACTCCGCTCCGATTTCATCGATTTCTGCATCGCCAAGATTACCGCCTGTTCCCAGCCCTACGCCATCCGCTGCTACTGCATGAAGCTCGCCTACGAGCAGATGAAGTACTATCCCGAACTCCTCAAAGAGTTAAGAATGGCTCTGGATATGCTGGAGCAAGAGGTTCTTTCCCCAGGATTATTATCAGCAAAAAAGCAAATTATGAAGAAAATCAAGCGAAGCCTTGGAAAATTCGGGAAATAGTCGTAACTTTGCAAACGTAATATTCTAACAATATAATACATAAATGGATGGAGATACAACTGAACGATTATCACAAGAAAGTCAATGCCCAAAAGATGGCTTCCATGGCTTATTGGCGAGAGCATCCGCTTTCGCTGGAAGAGTGCTTAGCTCAATTCAAGCGCTTGCGGGAACAACGGCTTGCAAGGGAGTCTAAATTGCAAAGTTAAATATCAAGCATTACATCTATGAATAAAGATAATATCAACGAGTTCGCATCCTTCGATGAGTATCTTCGACAAGGAGAGCCTTCGCAGAAGGAAAGTGCCGAGAACTGGAAGACGGCTATCGGATTGCAGGCTGTAGATGGGCTGCAACCGTCGGCGTATCTCATAGATGTGGCTAAGCGAAATATCGAAGGGGAAATCTCTCTGGATGAAACCAGAAAACTGATTGACTCTTACTATCAGAGCAAGACGGTCCGTACACCTAAGGATGAAGACGAGGAAGAGGCAGATAAGGTTTCTGCCAACATCGCAAAGATTCTCGCCAGCAAAACCTTTGCCTTCAATACCAACGGATATGTTTCCCTGCACCGAAGAATTTTCGAGGGAGTATTCAAGCACGCAGGAGAAATCCGCCAATACGATATTTCCAAGAAAGAATGGGTGCTCGAAGGAGATTCCGTAAACTACCTGAATTGGGAAGACTTGCGAAGAGCCTTGGATTGGGATATTGAGCAGGAGAAGAACTTCTCATATAAAGGTCTGACGGATGATGAGAAGATTGAGCATATTGCCAAATTTGTATCTGGTATCTGGCAAATCCACGCTTTCAGAGAGGGCAACACCCGAACCACGGCGATTTTCACCATCCAATATCTCCGTTCGTTAGGATATGAAGTGAACTACGAAATGTTCGCCAAGCATTCCTGGTATTTCCGCAATGCCCTAGTTCGTGCCAACTATCGCAACATTCAGAAAGGCATTGATTACTCTCCTATCTACCTGGTTCGTTTCTTCAGAAACTTACTCCTAAAAGATGGTTGGGTTCTCAAGAACAGATATTTGCATATCCGGCCGACTGATGATTGGAAAGAGCAGCCGAACTTAAATTCTCAAACAGGAAGTGGACAGAAAAACAACTTCATAAATAAAGACGGAGAAGAAAATGTCCCAAGTTCGTCCCAAGCTTGTCCCAAGTTCGTCCCAAGTTCGTCCCAAGTAGAAGAACTCATTATACGTATAAATAAAGATTATCTATCCATCGGTGATATAATGAACCTGTTTGGATTAAAGAACAGGACAAGATTCAGAAAGGAGTACATTACCCCTGCCCTAGCCGAAGGAGCCTTGGAGATGAAATACCCAAACACCCCAAGACATCCACGCCAGCAATATCGGATGACAGAGCTGGCAAAGACTTGGAAAGAAGGGTATGAGAAAAAGAATAAATAACATCATAATAAAAATAGAAAACAAAAACAAGTAATGAAGAAAAAAGCAACGGTCCTTATCGCCTCTATCATGGCGTTCTGCGGAATCAATACCGCTCACGCTGACGAGGGAATGTGGACGATTTACAACTTGCCTAACGCTGTATATGAGATGATGCAGCGCGAAGGCTTCAGTATGACTTACGACCAGCTCTACAACGGCGAGAACGCCTTGAAGAATGCTGTGGTTAACTTCTCTGGCTATTGCTCAGGCGTAGTCGTTTCTCCAGACGGTTTGGTATTTACCAACCACCATTGCGGTTTCGAGGCTATCAGAAGCCACTCTACCGTGGAGCACGACTATATGCTCAACGGTTTCTTTGCTAAATCTTACGCAGAGGAATTGCCTAACGAGAATATGTTCGTCAGCTTTATGGTTGAACAGAAAGATGTAACCGATAAGGTGATGAGCCTCGGATACGAGAAACTCGACAACAAGAAGCGCGATGAACTCATCGATTCTCTGGAGAATGAGATGACCAAAGAGGTGAAGAAGAACGATTCTACCCTCCATATCACCGTTCAGCCTTTCTACGAGGGCAACAAGTGGTACGCTACTACTTACCGCGATTTCACCGACCTACGTTTGGTTTTCACCGTACCAAAGTCAATGGGTAAGTTTGGTGGCGATACCGACAACTGGATGTGGCCTCGCCAGACCTGCGACTTCTCTGTATTCCGCATCTATGCCGACCCTAAGACCAATGGTCCTGCTGCCTACAGCAAGGACAATGTGCCTTATCATCCAAAGCGTTGGGCACAGGTTTCTCTCCAGGGTTATAAGGATGGCGACTATGCGATGACCATGGGTTACCCAGGCAGCACAGAACGCTATCTTTCAAGCTACGGAATCCAGACCATGCGCGATGCTGAGAATGCGCCTCGTGCCCAGGTTCGTGGCGTAAAGCAGGAGGTGATGCAGAAGCACATGCGTGCCGACGAGGCTGTCCGCATCAAGTACGACAGCAAGTACGCCAGCTCTTCCAACTACTGGAAGAATGCCCTCGGTATGAACAAGTGTATCGACTCTATCGGCATCGTGAATCTGAAGCGTGAGTACGAAACCCGTCTCCGTGCTTGGCAGGATACAGCCAAGGCTGCCAACGACCTCGCCCACAAAGTAGATTTCGATAAACTCGCCAAGCTTTACAAGGAGAGCGCAGACGTGAAGTATGCCTGGACCAACTTCTCTGAATCTTTCACAAGAAGAAGCAACATCGAGTTCTCTACCCGTGCCATCAAGCTCCAGACCAACATGGAGGTGAAGGGTCCTGAGAAGAACAAGAAGAAGCAGTATCATGAGTTTGAAGATAACTCTGCAGAATGGGATATGGCGCTCGATAAGGAGGTGCTCGCTACCCTTCTGAAGAACTACAAGGAGCACGTAGATGCAAAATGGTTGCCTAAGTTCTACAAGACCATCGACGCTGAGTTTGGCGGCGACTACGCCAAGTATGTGGATTATCTCTGGGAGAAGTCGCTCATCATGAAGAAGGGTGCCAAGCTCTATTTCAACAAGAAGGGATATGAGAAGGATCCAGGCGTAAGCTTCGGTATGGATCTGAACGATGTATATGGTGATTTCGCTGCTCAGATGGGCAGCATCAACGATAGCATCGCCGAGCAGGAGAAGTATCTCTGTGCTGCCAAGCTCCGTATGGAGGAGGACATGCCTCACTACAGCGACGCCAACTTCACCATGCGATTGAGCTATGGTCAGGTAGGCGGTTTCGACCTCGGTGGCAAGCCATCAGGCTATTATACCACAGCCGAGAGTATCGTTGAGAAGATGAAGCAGGGCGATAAGGTCATCGATTACTACGCTGAGCCTATCATGCACGAGCTTCTCTCTGAGAAGGATTTCGGCAAGTATCAGGATAAGACGACTGGCAAGATGCAGCTCTGCTTCCTCACCAACAACGATATTACCGGTGGTAATTCTGGTAGCCCTATGTTCAACGGCAAGGGTGAGTTGATTGGTCTTGCCTTCGATGGCAACTGGGACAGCCTCAGCTCTGACATCAACTTCGACAAGCGTCTGGCTCGCTGCATCGGTGTGGACATCCGCTATGTGCTCTACCTGATGGATAAGTGGGGACATGCAGACCGCCTCTTGAAGGAAATCAATGCGAAGTAAATCCTATCTCTGAATCAATAGAGATGATAGAATGGTTTATCCTGGGATAAAGATTAGTCTCAGGATGATATAAAAAGAGCGGAAAATCAGCTGTTAACTGTTAACCTGTTAACTCCTGGCTTTCCGCTCTTGTTTTATTTAGTCTTTCTATTCTTGTTATCTTGCTGATTTTTCAGTTTATTTTATCTTACAGATTCGCAACCTACAGAATTCCAATTAATACTGCGAGATATTATTCAGCTCCTTCAATGAAACCTGACGAGGCTTCTCGACAAGTTTCTTCTTCAATTCATCCACCGTTATTTCTGCAGATGGATTGAAAGAAGCAGAGCGCATATAGTTCAGTACACTCTGATAGAAAGCCTTGCCTTCCGGATATTTGGCTGCCTTCTCCAAATCGCTCATGCAGACGAGGAGCTTTCCGGCTCCCACCTTCCATTCCATCACCAAGCCAAGTTTATGGTTCCGCTCAATATTATCTATCACCTGAACTATCGGGCGATAATCCTTGGCGAAGTTGTCAAGCACCAGCGGATGCGATTCCTTGATAACTGGGAACCATTGCCAGTTGCTGTGCATTTCGGTAGGGAATCCCTTGAATATCGGATGTTCCGGATTCGTCAGAATGCCCAGGGTTCCTGGAGAAACCTTCTTCTTGTTGTTCTCGCAGATGGTCTTGAACATGCGATAGTTCCAGTAATCGGTCTGGAAGAGTCCGCCAACAGTATAAGGAGTAGCATTACCTGCCTGCGAAAGCGTATCATCGGCAGCCACGAAATGGCTGGAAGCCGTAGGCATCCAAAGCACCTTTCCGCCCTTTTCCAAGACTTTCACCACTTCCTCATTCAAATCCTTGGCTATGATAACGCCCTTCTTTTCCAAATCCTTCTTCGGATAAATCCAAAATTCGTAGGAGTTTCTCGCCTCTGTTCCTTCAATGTTTAATGTAAGAAGCAGCTTGGTTGGTTTCTGTACGTGGAAAACACCATTCAGTTCACCCACATCCACCAAACCTTCATCGTATGAAAAGATGTTCAATACTCCCTCATCCTCAGCCATCAAGTCGCTCACATTCTTTCTCACTTCACCATCCTTGGTGCTGAAAGTTCCATCATCCATACAAAACAATCCGTTCTCGGCAGCCAGATGCCATTTCAGTTTCTTGCCCTTCAGCGAAGAACCGCCATAATTGGCTACCTTTACCTTAGCCTGAATCTTCTCGCCATCCTCGAAACAGAACTTCTTCATTTCCAGCAGAGGAACCACAAGCGAGCACCACTGGCGCCATTCCTCGGGCGTAGTGATTCCCTTACTCTCCATAAACGCATCCAGGATGCCTACGAAAGCACTTCCCTGACCGGGATAATCCTGAATATCGAGCAGTTGGAAGCCCGCCATATTCCGGGTTCTCAAATCCATCTCTATATCGGCTTTATAGAGTTTCACGCTCCATAAGCCCGAAGCCTTGTGGAAATCATCTGCCTGCGAGAGCATTCCGGCTGCAGCCAGCCTGCGGCGGAACACTTCAAAGTTATAAGGATGAAGCACTCCGGTGTATTTCTTTATTTCCCGATAATCAGGATAGGTCTGAAACTGGCCTGTTTCGTGAGAGATGATAGGGATTCCTGCCTTATCGCAAGCCTCATCAAAGTTCATCGTAGAATTAGGATGGAAATGATTGATCATTCCTCCATCGTAGGCGTCGGCAAACGAGAAGGAACCACGGGTATGAGTATTGTATTTACCCCATCCCTCGCCTCCGATGCGGCAAGTGGTGAAGTAATCCATTCCTTCTTTTATTCCCTGATAACCGAGATAGTAATTGCTTCCGAAGGTATAGTATTTATCGGGCGCAATCTTGCGGAAATCATCCACAAACTCCTTCATCTTGTCGATGTCGCCCCAGAGTTCATTCCCCAGCGCCATCATTCTGAAAGATGGATGATGACCGTATTCTCTGAGGATGTTCTCGCCTTCCTGATGCAGGAACGCCATCAGCCTTTCATCCTTCTTGTCAAAAGAACCCCAGAAAGGAAGTTCCGGCTGGAGATAGATTCCCAGGTTGTCCGCTGCCACGAAAGCCGCCTCCGGTGGGCACCAGGAATGAAAGCGCACATGGTTGATTCCATATTCCTTGCAGGTTCCGAAATACTTCATCCAGCCTTCCACGCTCATCTCCACATATCCCGTCAGCGGCCAGACAGCCGCATCGTGCTTGCCACGAAGGAATATCCTATGACCATTGGCGTAAAAGTGAGCGCCCTTGATATGAAAATCCTTGACGAAATCAGGCTTCTGAAGGGCGGTAGGAGAAGCTACTGAACGGCAAGGGATTGCTCCTGCTAGTACTTCTGCCGATTTGCTATCAGCAGAACCGACAAGCAGGAGTTCAATCCTTCCGATAATTCCATTCCAATTGGTCTGCGTATCTTCCGTATAAGCATGGCTGGAGCCGTAAACCTGATCAGGCACACCTCTTCCATTATCCACCACGATTTCCAGGAGATGCTTGCCCGGCTTCACCTTCTTTGGCAGAAGATAGCGCTGGGGAGTAGAGATGAAGTTGCAGGAATCCACCAGTTCTCCATCCACATACACCCATGTTGGTCGGGTACGCTCCAGGAAGAGTTCTACCGGCTTCTTCTTCCAGTCCTTCGGGATATTGATGGTTCTGGAATATCTTGCAGCTCCTTTATAGGCATAGAGTCTCGTAAGATGCGTTGTCTCCATCGTATCTTTCGGAGCGAATCCCAGACGGTTCGTATCGATGGTACCGGGAAGAATGGCACGCTTCACCTCACCCTGCGAGACACGCTTACTCTTGGCAAAAGCACTACCGCTCTTTCCCAACTCCACATTCCATTCACCAGCGAGCGAAATGCTCTGTGCTTGCAAGCCCAGACTTACCAGTCCCAGACAAGCGATAAGAATAGTTTTCTTCATTAACTTATTACAGAATATCTTTTAGGGTTAAAATTGCGTATAAAGATACAATAAATTTGATGTTTACGGCTGCAAATATACAAAAATTGCGGTAAAAACACCGCAATTTACCAAAGAAATTGCTGTATTTTTACCGCAAAATATGGATATTGCATCAAAACATCCCTTTGATGCAGACTTTCATCTTATTATAAATCGCTGCCTAAATTACTTCTTCTTAGGTCTGCGACGAGCCCAACCTTCTTCCTCGAAGTTTGGCTCCTCACCCTTGAACTTCACGTTGTCGTTGTTCTGGAAGAACTGGCGCCAATCGCCTGTATCCTCCTGAGGGCGAGATTTTCTGCCGCCACGAGATTCACCACGGCTTCCACGTCCTCCCTTTCCACGAGAATCACGAGAATCTCTTGCATCATCAGAAGAACCTCTGCGGCTGCGTCCGCCTCTTTCTGAAGAACGACCACCTCTGCCCTCAGAACTGCGTCCTCCGCGGGCTGCTCTGCCATGACCTTCCTCATCAGCATCGTTACATCTCACGGTTCTGCCCTTGTACTCAGTACCGTTCAAAGCCTTCATCACGCGCTTCGCATCCTCCTCAGGCACCTCGATGTAGGCAAACTTACTCAGCAGGTCGATGTGACCAACCTCCTGGCGACCCTTCACGTGCTTGTTCAGATACTGCATGATTTCGCCCGGATAGAAACCATCCGCCTTACCCAGGTTGATGAACAGTCTCTTGAAACCAGCCTCAGTCTCATGCTTTCTGCGGCCATTGGAAACCTTGCCACGGCCTTCGCCACGACTTCCACGACCTTCGCCGCCACGGGATCCCTTGCCTGTTTCTGGCTTGATAATCTCAGGAGCGTTCTTATAGTAATCGAGGAACTTACCGAAGGTGATGGTTACCATCTTCTTGATGATGTCCTCCTTGTCGATGTACTCAAACTGGCGGTTGATTTCAGCCATGTATGGTTCAATCTGATCCTCGTCCACATCGGTCTTCATGATGTCGTCCATGGTCTTGAAGAGCTGCTTCTTGCAGATTTCCTCTGGGGTTGGCAAAACGCCGTCCACGAACTCCTTGCCAATCTGCTTCTCAATCTGGCGAACCTTGAACTTCTCTCTGGTATGGATGATAGAGATGGATGTTCCCTTCTTTCCGGCACGACCCGTACGGCCGCTTCGGTGGGTGTAGCTTGCCACATCATCAGGCAAACCATAGTTGATAACGTGAGTCAGATCATCTACATCCAGACCACGGGCAGCCACATCGGTAGCCACCAGGAACTGAACGGTATGATTGCGGAACTTTTGCATGGTGAGGTCACGCTGCTGCTGACTCAAGTCGCCGTGCAGCGCCTCAGCATTATAACCATCCTTAATCAGCTTATCTGCAATATCCTGAGTCTCCAGCTTGGTGCGGCAGAAGATAATCGCAAAGATGCGTGGATAGAAATCCACCACACGCTTCAGGGCGAGATACTTGTCCTTGGCATTTACCAGATAGTAGATGTGATTTACATGCTCAGCACCCTCGTTGCGCGAACCCACTACGATTTCCTTGTGGTCGTGCAGATAGTTGAGGGCAATCTTCTCGATGTCCTTGCTCATGGTAGCCGAGAAGAGCAGGGTGTTTCTATCTTCCGGAACGTTCTCGAAGATGGCATTGATGCTCTCTGAGAAGCCCATGTTCAGCATCTCGTCAGCCTCATCAAGCACCACGTTGTTCACGTTTTCCAACTGAGCCACGCCACGATTAATCAAATCGAGCAGACGGCCAGGGGTAGCTACGATAATCTGCACACCATGCTTCAGGGTGCGAATCTGGCTTCCGATGTCGGTACCGCCATAAACAGCGGCAATATGCAAACCGTCGATGTACTTGGCAAAGCTGTTCAAATCGTCTGCTATCTGGAGGCAGAGCTCACGTGTAGGACTGAGGATGATAGCCTGTGTCTGCTTGCTGCTGGCATCAGTCTTCTGGATAACCGGAATACCGTAAGATGCAGTCTTACCCGTACCGGTCTGCGCCAACGCAATCACGTCGTTCTTATTACCAAGCAAATATGGGATTACTTCTTCCTGAACTGGCATTGGATTCTCAAATCCAAGCTCTTCGATGGCACGGCGAATTTCCTCGCTCACGCCTAATTCTTCAAATGTCTTCAAATCTTTTTAACCTTAATTCATTATAATCAAAATGGAAGGCCGAATTCACCCTCCCAGCCATGAATTAGGGTGCAAAATCCTTCCGAAACGCTTGCGGCAATCGTACGTATTTATTAAGATTGCCTAAATTCGGGTGCAAAGATACGAAAAAAATGTGACTTTCTTGCATTTTTTGCGCAGAAATCATTATCTTTGCATTATCTTTACAGATAATTCGGACGACATTTCATGCCGAACGACTAACAAATATATATAATAACCCGAGAAATAACGACATCGCATCACAACGAATATCGATTATAACCTCGAATAACAAAGAATCGAAAGATATGAAAAAGGTAATTTTCACCCAAGAATGGATGACAATGCATCCATACGAGAAACCAAATGAAGTAGATCTGTACTATACAGAACTGGCTAACGAAATATACCATGCCCTCGATGAGGCGTGCTTCACCCACCAGTTTAAGAACGTGGAAGAAGCCAAGCAGCTTGCACTCAGCATCGCCGGCTACTTTGAGGACGTCATCTCAGGTACCTGCATCTGGAAGACCTTTACAGCAGAATGCAAGAAGCGCTATGGCACTTACATTCCTTTCTACGAGAACGAGAAGGAATTTATCCAGAATACGCTGAACGATGATGAGTCTCCATACGATCCTGACGAAATCAACTATGCAGACATCAAGTTCCTGTGCTGGCACCATTACCAGCAGAGCAGTTATGTGCAGGAACCTGTACCATTCCTGTTCAGCACCCTGGAGCTGGCAGCCAAGATGGCTTATAATGTGCTCGACAAGGAATACGAGACAGCGCCGGAGAACGAGCGTCTCTACGATTTCCTTTGCGAATTGCCAACCGATGAAGACAAGTTCTATGAATATCGCGATGCACTCGCCTGGTTCCATTATGGCTGCTTCTTCAACGTGGGAAACCGCTTCCGCCTTCAGATGGAGCTGGAGCGCCTCGCCCACTCTCCACAGGGCTTCAATGATGTCATCGCCTACTCTATCCAGATAGAGCATACGATGAACAGCCGCAACAACCTCCTCGCCCTCACCTCTGCCGAATGGCTTGCCAAGGTGAGCGAACATCATCCTGCCCACAAGCTCTGGACAGAAATCGACTACAAGGGCACCCGTGCCTTCAAGATGATCAAGGAGGATGAGAACTTCTTCTATCTGAAGGATTTGTATGATGCTTCTGAGGAGGATGCTTCTGATAAGGATTCTGAGGAAGAGAAGTTATATAGAGTTCGAAAGGATTCTACCAATATCGAAGATGCCAGCGAATTCCTCAGTGGCGAGCAACTGATGGTTACCAATCTCTTCTACTTCGGTGGCGACTGGTGGCAGACGGGTGCTTTGCTGAACCCAAACTACGAGGAGAACAAGGAGCAGATTGAGGCAGAGAAGGCTCAGGTGAACCACGAGCAGCCTATCAACGATTACAACCTGCTCAAGGCAAAGGGCTACGGTGATAAGTTCATCTTCTTGGAGGATGTCAAGACCTTGAAGAGTTTCCTAAAGGAAGTTGGTTTCGAATTACCAGCCAACATCAAGTTCCCTCCAAAGTACGAGAAGGGAATCATCGTTTGCGGAAGTCCATATACCGGAATCAACATCTGCTTCGGCATGGCTCACTGCATTGCTTCTCCTGAGAATCCATATTACAACGCTGAGCATGCAGAGCTCGACAGCTTCAATATCATCTCTGGCTTGGGCCGTCCATTCCCTTACGAGATTGTCTGCAAGCTGATTGAGAACAACATGTTGCCTGATGCCAACCTCTTCACCAGCAAATATGTAAGAGAAATCGGTTTGAAAGTCACCCAGGCTTACATCCAGTTCCTTGCCGATTACTATCTGATGGGCAGAAAGGACAAAGATCTGTCGCCTGCTGAATTGTGGTAATTTCATTTAGAATCACTAGTGTCCCGTTAAAACGAGACGATTATTAAATAAGTTATTAATACTCAAA
>NZ_VZCB01000031.1 GCF_009494395.1 Segatella copri
AAGTCCCACCGTGGTACGCATCGTTGAGAGGCGTGGTGGGATTTGTTGCTGCAAACAATACTCTTTTTTATTGGAAACTCCAAATATTTTCTTCAAAATCTGCTTGTCAAATATGGATTTTAACGTAAAAAGTTCTAATTTCCAAGTTTTTCTCCTTGTAAGCTATGCGAGATTTAGAAAAATATCGTATCTTTGTCCCCGAATTGAGGCGTTCTTTGCATATTGCAAAATACAGAAACGAGCAGAAGTCCGCTCGTTTCCATATTGTTACCTATATAATATAGGCAAACGCCCAACTTCTTGATTTTCAATCAAAGTCCAATTTAGAGCGAGTTAGATTTTTTAACAAAGAGGGCAAGGAGTTAACAGGTTAACAGTTAACAGCTGTTTTTTGCATCTTCCCCCTCCTGCTTACCTTATAATATT
Organism: Segatella copri; assembly: GCF_009494395.1. Taxonomy (GTDB): domain Bacteria; phylum Bacteroidota; class Bacteroidia; order Bacteroidales; family Bacteroidaceae; genus Prevotella. The sequence continues at coordinate 427 of NZ_VZCB01000031.1, forward strand.
TAAATATATATATACTTATTATTATATGTGAGTGGGGAGTAGTATGCATTTTCGGGCTGTTAACTGTTAACCTGTTAACCCCCATCTAAGAAACCACCCTCTTGATTTCTCCTTCTTGAGCTAGCCTGGAGCCTTATATGAAGGCAGGCAAGAGTCATCAATGATGACCAGCAGGAGGCTTAAATGATGACCGGCAGGAGGCTTAAATGAAGACTCTTGATGGCGCTAAATTGTGCCCCACGAAACCATGAATTAGTTTATTTTATAAAACAGCAAGGGCTGCCAGTACATCCTGGCAGCCCTAATACGTTAGTATGTTATGAAAAATTTGAGAGAATTGAAACTTCACAGTTTCATAATTGTTTTACTAAACATGATTTTTATATAGAGAAAGCATAGAAATAACTACTTCAATATCGTAGGAGTTGCATTGGTGGTGCTCACCTGGTCGATGCCCGTGCGCTGCATGGAATCAACGGCAGCAGAATCGCCCATGGCTACGGAAACACCCTTTCCGCTCTTTGTATATCCTACGTTTTCAATCTGATTATCGACATCGTTCTGGAAAGGAACCTGAGCAGCATTGCCCAAGGTCAGGACGATAGCTACTACGGCAGCAGCCTTGAAGAGCGGCTTCAGGCGCTCTGTCAATGAAACCACCTTTGCCTTGTTTGGCTCCTTGGTGTATTCATCCTCAATCATCGCCATCATCTTCTGGTCGAAGTCATCACCCAATGTCTCATGCTTAGCCTCACCCATTTCGTAAGAGAAGAGTGCTTTATATGGCTTCAGCTCGGCAGGCAACTCGTCCTGGCTGAAGAATGCGCGGAGAATCTCCTCCTCTTCGAGAGAAGTCTCTGCCTTCCAATAGCGGTCCAAAAGTTGGTTGATGTACTTATAATCCATAACTGTCGAATTGTTGAAATCTTTGTTTAACTGTTTGTCGAGCCCTGAAGATATTCACCTTGACCTGGTCTTCGGTGATGCTGAGGATGTCTGCTATTTCCTTATAGGATTTTCCTTCGATGTCTCGAAGTTGCAGACAGCTGCGCTGCTTCTCGGGCAGTTCATTAATGATGTTCCTTACGATGTCCAGCTTGTCTTTCTGAATCATGCGTTCGGAAGGAGTGGATGATGTCTCGTCGAGCCTTTCCGTGGTCTGCTCTTCCAGCGAATCGTTCTGATTATCCATCTTCTTGATGCGGTCGATCGAGAGGTTGCGGGCGATGGTGAGGCTGTAGGCCTCGATGGAGTCGAGCTCCTGCCATCTTTCGCGGGCATTCCAGACTTTAATCATCGTATCCTGCACAACGTCTTCCGCTTCCTCCCGGTTGAGAGTAATGCGAAGGGCCAGCCTGAAGAGTTTATTCTTCAGTGGCAAAACATCGTTTTGGAAACTGATTTTTTTCATCCCTCTATAATTAATGACGACTTACCTGTAAGAAAGTTACAGGACAGTACTAAAAAAGTTATTATTTAACAATCTCTAACAAATTTAGCGTGGAAAGCTTTTGCCCTTACAGGGCGATAGCAGCCCACATTCCTAACCCCAGGGGGCTACCCTGGGCTAAGAGCTTTTGGGCCTTCAGCCCGTACTTGAACCACATGTGAAAGAGTAAAAAAGAAGAGTGATGAATTCTTCACTCTTCGTTCTTCACTTTTCACTTAATAACAGTTCCGTGCTTCCCGTCGATGGCGGTAGCGAGGGTGATAATCACCTCTTTCACACCAGCATCGATGGCTGCAAGGGCATTCTCCAGTTTCGGAATCATGCCGCCTGCCACGGTACCGTCTGCTTTGTATCTCTCAAAATCGGCATGGGTAATCACTGGAATCACGCTGTCGTCATCCTCAGGATTACTGAGCACGCCTTTCTTTTCAAAACTGTATATCAATGTCACGTCGTAGTAAGGAGCCAGAGCCTTGGCTGTCTCGCTTGCGATGGTGTCGGCATTGGTATTGAGGATATTGCCCTTTCCGTCGTGGGTCAATGGAGCCATCACGGGGGTAATGCCTTCGTTAATCAGGGTCTGGAGCATCTTGCCGTTGGCACGCTCTACATCGCCTACGAATCCGAAGTCAATGCCGTCCTTCAATGGGCGCTTGTGACTATGGATTACGTCCATATCGGCACCTGTCAGGCCGAGGGCGTTCACGCCGTTAGCCTGAAGCTTGGCAACCAGATTCTTGTTGACCAAACCGCCATAAACCATGGTTACCACCTCCAGCATATCTGCATCGGTGATGCGACGGCCGTTTACCATCTTGCTCTCAATGCCGAGGGCTGCGGCTACCTTGGTGGCACGGCGTCCACCGCCATGCACCAGTACTTTCTTGCCGGGAATGGCTGCAAAATCCTTCAAGAGCCGTGCCAGCTGCTCGCTGTCTTCAACGATGGCACCGCCAACCTTTACTACTGTTACTTTTTCCATATTGTTACTTTGAACATTGAACTTTGAGCTTTGAACATTGAACTTTATGATTAGTAAAGCAATTGAATTCTTCACTCTTCATTCTTCACTTACTGAAGATATGTGTATCCGAAGAGACCATTACGATAGGTGCCCAGGAATTCCTTACCCTCATCAAGAGAAATCTTGCCTTCCTTCACACTCTTGGTTACCCACTGCTCCAACTGGCGGACGAGCTTCTTAGGATTGTACTGTACGTAATCCAAAACCTCCTCCACGGTCTCGCCATCGAATATCTGGTCGATGCAGTACTTGCCGTTCTTTACAGAGATGTGGGCTGCATTGGTGTCGCCGAAGAGATTGTGCATATCGCCCAGAATCTCCTGGTAGGCACCTACGAGGAACACACCGAGATAGTATGGCTCGTTCTTCTTCAGTGGGTGAAGAGGGAGAACGTTGCCGATATGACCATCGGTTACGAAGTTGGCTATCTTGCCGTCGCTGTCGCAGGTGATGTCCTGCAAGGTAGCGTTGCGGGTAGGACGCTCGTCCAGGCGCTGGATAGGCATGATAGGGAAGAGCTGGTCGATGGCCCAACTGTCTGGCAGGCTCTGGAACAGTGAGAAGTTGCAGAAATACTTGTCGGCAAGAATCTTGTCCAATCCTCTGAGCTCCTCAGGCACGTGCTTCATGTGCTTGGCAAGGCTGTTGATCTCGTGGCACACGCTCCAGTACATCGCCTCAATCTCGGCACGGGTCTTCAAGTCTACGATGCCGTGAGAGAAGAGCTGCAAAGCCTCGTCGCGAATCTGCTCAGCATCGTGCCAGTCCTCCAGCATGTTGCGTGGATTCAGGTTGTCCCATATTTCATAAAGGTCCTTCACCAGCTGATGGTCAGTTTCCTTTGCCTCAAACTCCTCTGGCATTTCCGGCAGTGAAGCAGTCTCCAAGACATCAATCACCAATACGGAGTGGTGGGCAGAGAGCGAACGGCCACTCTCGGTGATGAGGTTAGGATGCTCGATATTGTTCTTGTTGGCTGCATCAACGAATGTATAGACACAGTCGTTTACATACTCCTGGATAGAATAGTTCACGGAGCTCTCGCTGCTGGAAGAGCGGGTGCCGTCGTAATCTACGCCAAGACCACCGCCACAATCTACGAAATCTACATTGTATCCCATCTTGTGCAGGTTGATGTAGAACTGAGCCGCCTCACGGAGAGCCGTCTGGATGCGGCGGATCTTGGTAATCTGGCTTCCGATGTGGAAGTGGATGAGGCGCAGGCAGTCGTGGAATCCCATCTCCTCAATCTTGTTGAGGGCGGTGAGCAGTTCGGCGCTTGTCAAACCGAACTTCGATGCATCGCCACCGCTCTCAGCCCATTTTCCAGAGCCGGAAGAAGCGAGCTTGATGCGGATACCGATGTTTGGCTTCACGTTGAGCTTGCTTGCCACCTTGGCGATGATGTCGAGCTCATTGAGCTTTTCTACCACGATGAAGATGCGCTTACCCATCTTCTGTGCCAGCAAGGCAAGCTCGATGTAGCTCTCATCCTTGTAGCCGTTGCAGATGATGAGCGAATCGCTCTGAGCCTGTACGGCGATAACGGCGTGGAGTTCAGGCTTGGAACCTGCTTCCAGACCGAGGTTGAATTTCTTGCCGTGAGAAATAATCTCCTCAACGACTGGTTGCATCTGGTTCACCTTAATAGGATAGATGACAAAGTTTTCTCCCTTGTATCCATACTCTTCCTTTGCCTTTTGAAAACAGCTGGCTGTCTTCTCGATGCGGTTGTCGAGGATGTCTGGGAAACGGAGCAGTACGGGAGCGTTGATGTCGCGTAATGCCAACTCGTCCATGATGTCGCGCAAATCAATCTGCGTGTTATCCTTGCATGGAGTTACATAGACATCACCCTTGTCGTTGATGCCAAAGTAAGAAGTGCCCCAGCCACCGATGTTGTAGAGCTCCTTCGAGTCTTCAATAGTCCATTTCTTCATTTCTGTTCTTGTCTTGCTAGAAATCTGTTTGTTTATTTATGATATTACCTTATTATTATAGCCACGATTATACGTTCAGCATTTTCCGTATCTGCTGAACCATCCCGTTGATTTTGTCGAAGTCGTCCATCACATTGATGTCTATAATGTGTTTTGCCTTGTTGTAGAATGGTTCACGTAGCTTCAGTTGCTCACGGATGAAGATTTCAACCTCTTCGGGTGTTTTATTGAGCAGGAGAGGTCTCACTCCCTTGCCCATCTTCAAGTGGGTATGGAGTGTCTCTGGTGATGCTTTCAGATAGATGGTTTCACCTAATTGATTCATGTAGTCCATGTTGTCAAAGAAACATGGTGTTCCTCCACCGCAGCTCACTACTACGTTTTCAAACTCAGCTACCTCGTGGAGCATGTTGCGTTCAATTTTGCGGAACCCTTCTTCGCCTATTTCATCGAAAATCTGCTTCACGGTTTTTCTCATTCTACTCTCGATATACCAGTCGAGATCATAGAACATTACGCCAAGTTCTTTAGCGAGAGCTTTCCCGACTGTAGTCTTGCCGGCACCCATATATCCAATAATGATGATTGACTTCATTTCTTCAGTTTATTTCTTGCCATCGCTCTTTTTGGGGGCGATGGCAGATTCTCTTATTTCTTACGACCTCTGGTTTTTGGCTCAGGAGCTTCCTTGATGATGGTCATGCATTCGTCATAGCTGAGAGCTTCAACGTTTTCCTGCTTTGCCTTAGGAATGCGATAGTTCTTTCCATCATAGGCAATGTATGGACCGTAACGGCCATTCAGGAGTTCCAGCTTGTCGTCTTCCTCGAAGGTCTTGATATGACGCTTTTCCTCGTTGGAGCGCTTTTCCTGGATGAGTTCGATAGCTCTTTCCAAAGTAATGGTCAGTGGATCATCTTCCTTAGGAATGGCTACATACTTGCGGTTGTGGAGCACGTATGGACCGAAACGGCCGGCACCGATGGTAACGGTAGTGCCTTCAAACTCACCAACTTCTCTTGGTAACTTAAAGAGCTCCAGCGCTTCGTCCAGCGTAATGGTCTCGATACTCTTGTCGGAAGGCAATTGGGCAAACAGAGGCTTGTCTTTATCGTCTGCACTTCCAATTTGTGCCACAGGACCGAAACGGCCTATCTTTACGTATACAGGACGTCCTGTCTTAGGATCCTTGCCCAGTTCGCGTTCGCCGGCTTTGTGCTCGCTGCGTGCATTCATGACTTCTTTCACTTCTGGCTCAAAGCTCTTGTCGAAGTCTTTCATCCATTTGTTCCATTCAGTCTTTCCTGCAGCAATATCATCAAACTTCTGCTCTACGTTTGCTGTAAAGTTATAGTCCATGATGCTAGGGAAGTTGGCAATCAGGAAGTCATTTACCACGATGCCGATATCTGTAGGGAGGAGCTTGCCCTTCTCCGAACCAGCCATTTCCTTCTTGGTTTTCTGGGTAACCTTGATACCCTTCAGGGAATCTACAGTAAATGAACGTTCCACGCCCTGCTTGTCTCCCTTCACCACGTATTCACGCTGCTGGATGGTACTGATGGTTGGAGCATAGGTTGATGGACGGCCGATGCCTAAGTCTTCCAGTTTCTTGACGAGGCTGGCCTCTGTATATCTTGCAGGAGCCAGAGAGAATTTCTCTGTAGCAATAATCTCACGGCGCTGCAAAGCATCGCCTTCTTTCATGGCAGGCAGGAGATGAGTTGCATCTTCTGCATTTTCATCCTCATCAGTTGATTCACGATAAACCTTGAGGAAACCATCGAAAGAAACAACTTCGCCATTGGCAATGAACTTCTCTTTTGCATTGTCGATATTGATGGTAATGGTTGTCTTTTCAATCAACGCATCTGCCATTTGTGATGCGAGTGTACGCTTCCAGATCAGTTCATACAGACGCTTTTCCTGACTGGTTCCATCGATGCTTGTCTCGCTCATGTATGTTGGGCGGATAGCCTCGTGAGCCTCCTGTGCTCCCTTTGAGCTAGTATGATAGGTTCGTGGCTTGCTATATTCGTTGCCGTAAACCTTGATAATCTCATCCTTGCTTGCATTGGTACATAGGGTAGAGAGGTTTACGCTATCGGTACGCATGTAGGTGATTCGTCCACTCTCGTATAGGCGCTGTGCTACCATCATGGTCTGGCTTACGGTGAAGCTGAGCTTGCGGGCAGCTTCCTGCTGCAAGGTTGAGGTGGTAAAAGGTGGCGCCGGTGTACGCTTCAGTGGCTTCTTGCTCACTGTTTCTACAGAGAAGTTGGCGTCCTTACACTTCTCCAGGAAGGTTTCCACTTCTTCATGGGTTTTGAAACGCTGGTCAAGTTCAGCCTTCACCTCTGTAGCTCCACCATTCTCATTGATGAGGGCGAAGATGGCGTTGACGCGGTAGTATGGTTCGCTCTTGAACTTCTGAATCTCACGCTCACGTTCTACAATCAGACGTACGGCAACGCTCTGTACACGGCCGGCAGAGAGTGCAGGCTTCACCTTTCTCCACAATACAGGCGAAAGCTTGAAACCTACCAGGCGGTCGAGTACACGGCGGGCCTGCTGGGCATTCACCAGGTTCATGTCCAGATGTCGTGGGTGCTCAATAGCGTCCAAGATGGCAGGTTTGGTAATTTCATGGAAGACGATACGGCTTGTCTTCTCCTCATCCAATCCGAGAACTTCGCAAAGGTGCCAGCTGATGGCTTCTCCCTCGCGGTCCTCATCGGATGCTAACCAAATCTTCTTGGCTTGCTTCGCTGTAGCTTTTAATTCTGTGACGAGTTTTTTCTTCTCCTCTGGAATCTCATAACAAGGTTCCATGGACTTCTCGTCTATACTGAGTTCCTTCTTCTTCAGGTCACGGATATGACCGTAAGAAGACATTACTTTAAAGTCTTTACCTAAAAACTCTTCGATTTTCTTGGCCTTTGCAGGGCTCTCGACGATTACTAAATTTTCTTGCATACGCTTCTACACAATTTCTTTTGGTCTGCAAAAGTAAATAAACTTTTTGCTTATACCTTATTATATAGCGATTTTTTTAGTTTTTTAAATGTTTCGGGGCTTTTTTCATTCTTTCGTCTTGTGTTTTGCAAGAAATTTGATGACTCCTTGTCTTACGGAACCTAATCCGAACTCTTCGGGATGGATGGCTTTAAGAGGAATCCAATAGGACTCTTCTGCATCGTCCATTGCTTCAACGTGAGAGAGGTCTTTTACCTTGACAATGTAGAACATATCAAGGGTGTGGACCAGAAAGCCGGAGTAAAGGTAGAGGTTGGGGATGCTGAACTGATAGTTTACTTCTATGGTGTCAAGCCCAGTTTCCTCTTTTACTTCTCTTGCCACGCCTTCTTCTCCGGTTTCGTCCATGTCGACAAAACCACCAGGCAGGTCGAGGGTTCCCTTGGCAGGCTCGTTCTTTCTGCGAACTACCAGAAGCTCGTCTTTCTCGTTGAGGATGAAGGCTACTGTGGCGCTGCTAGGGTTGAGATAGTAGGAGAATCCGCAGTCTTTGCATTTCTTGCTCTTGATGTTGTTGATTTCGAAGTTCGGGGATCCGCAAACGGGGCAAAACTTGAATTTATCTAATACGTGACTCATAATGTATATATTAAAGAACGGTCGGTCTTTGGATTAATCAAAGATCGACCGTTATGTTGTTGATTACCAGTTGTCTGTACGGAAAGGGAAGAGCGGAAGTCCACCGGCATTGGCCATGTTGCCAAGCTGGAAATTGCGGAAGCAATAGCGCAAAGCCACAGGCTTCTTTACCTCTGGGCTGGTTACGATGATGCACTCGTTCCATCCGTCGTTGCCACCTTCCTGCCAGAAATGCTTGGCTGTGGCAGGGTGGAATACCTTGTCTTCGCCTGCTACCTCGAAGCCCTTGATGCCTTCAAAACGGTTATAGGCTCCGTAGGTGTTGTCGAAGTGAACCTTCACGGTGTCGCCTACTATCTTCATCTCCTTGAAGGTCATGCTCTCATTGAAGAGTCCCTTCACACCGTAGGTCTTGCTGAGCGCCTGGAGGGCAAGACGCTCGCCCACAGGCTGTTTCTGGCAAGGGTGGATCTGCTCCACCTCGTATGGATAAACCAGATCTTCGGTGCACACGATGCCGCTGTTAGGAATCACCTTGGCTGCGTTAAACTGCTGCTCGCGGAGTCTTGGTCCCCAGTCGCCATTGACATCGCCATTATGATATGGTGCTATCTGAACGAAGTAGAATGGTAACTCTCCTTGTTTGAAATCACGACGCCACTGGGCAACAAGGTCGGCAAGGCGCTGGGTGTATTGTCCTGCTGGGTCGCCAACGTTAGAACAGCCCTGGTAGAAGAGAATGCCCTTTACACTGTAGTTGAGGATTGGATGGAAGGTTCCGTTGCCCCAGAGAAGAGGGTAGAGGAAGTCCCACTTGAACTTAGGATTCTTCGTCATCTTGATGGAATCGAGATCTTCCTTCGTGTTCTTCTTCAGATAGTCACGGTCGAGCCAGCTCTCAACTCGGCTTCCGCCCTTGTTCGCCATCACCAGTCCCACAGGCACATTTAGCGCCTTGTTTGCCACCTGCGCAAAGAAATAGCCGGTGGCAGAAGCATCGCCTACCGTCTCTGGATTGATGGCCTTCCATTCGCAGTTGGCGTCATCAAGAGGCTTGCTGCTCATCACGCTAGGAATCTTTACGTAGTGAACGCCCTTGTACTGATTGGCTTCAAGTACCACCTTGTTGTATCCTTCAACAGGACAGTTGCCGAATCCCTTTACGGGCATCTCCATGTTGCTCTGACCTGCACAAACCCAAACTTCGCCTGCAAGAACATTGTTGATGGTAGTCTTTTCTCCATCATCAAATGTAATGGAGAGCGGGGTGTAGCTGGCCTTGGGTGTCAAGACTTTGACTGCCCATTTGCCGTCTTTCCCTGTTTTTGTAGAATAAACTCTGGAAGACCACGAAGTGTTTACCTTTACCGTTGTGCCTGGCTTATCCCAGCCCCAAAGGTTGGCTTCTGAATCTTGCTGGATAATCATGTTGTCACCTAAGATATGTGGCAACTTTACTTTTGCCTGTGCTCCTGTCGTGATAAGAGCCAAAGCTGCTAATGCTAAAAATTTCTTATTCATTTTTTAGTGTTTAAAGTTTATTGTTGTTTATAAATTGTCTTTATCTTATAGAGCGAAATCTATAGCTTGAAGTTTAAGTTTGGAAGCTGGAAAAACTTTTCAGACTTTCAAACTTAAACTTCTGATTACCTATATATTATAGGAGATTTTTGATGGCTGCGTCTAAGTCCTTGATCTGAGCATCGCGAGCCTGCAAGGTGTTGTTTCTGTCAATGAGGAAGAAGGTTGGGATGCTTTGTACATTATATAAAGTCAAGCTTTTCCCCTGAATACCATTCTCGTCGCGTACACTAATCCATGGAAGGGCTGCTGTAGACGTTTTCCAGAAGTGTTCGTCCGGGTCTACTGATACCTGATAGATTTCCAGTCCGGCAGCATGGTACTTGTTGTAGAGTTCGCGGAGCATCATGATACGCTTGGTACTTTCGCTACTTGCGAAGGCATGGAAATCGAGCAATACTACCTTGCCCTTGAGGTCAGAGAGACGGCGTATCTGTCCCTGATTGTCCTGTAAGGCAAGTTCTATGCAGCCGTTAACCTGTACCTTGCTGGCGTCAATCTTTTGCTGAGCCATCTGGTTTTCTATGATGCGGATATCCTTCATTCCTTCGATGGCGATATTGTGCAGGTTCTTGCCACGCTCTGCGCCTGGGTAATAAGTGTCCCAGCTGGTAGCTACGGCGGCGAACACCTTCACGTCTTCCTTGTTGTTGCGCGGATTGAATATGAGGGAATTCGTATTGCCGAGCTGGATAGTCTGGAAGAGAGCATAGTAAGATGAAGCCTGCATAGGAGCCTTGAAGATATAGTTCCTCTTGATATCTTGCTTGTAATCGTTCAGCATGCGGGCCACGATGACATCTACTGAGTCAACACCGATATTCGGATTCTTAACGATGCCGTTGATGTTGCTCTGCAGCAACATCTGCTTGAGTGACAATTCCTTGATGGTATTGCAGTTCTCTGAACCTTCTACCTCATACTTGTAACTCATCTGCGGATAAGCTGCCTTTACTGTAACAGTCTCAGTAGAGTCGATGCTGAGGTTGATGGTCTGGTTGGCGATGCGGAGTCGGTAGAATTCTGGAGTGATAGAATCCATTGCGTTTTCCTGGAAGTCGAAAGTACCATCTTCGCCCAGTTTTACGGAGTCTATTTTTACAGGGCCGTTAAGACTGATATTCTCTAGATAGAGCATAGAGTCCTTTGCCTCGGTAATATTACCGTTGATATGAAATTTCTTGTTGTTACAAGAAGTTAAAGCCAGGGCAGCGACCATAATCACTGCTGCTGAATAGAGTTTAGTTATCTTCATGAATTTATGATTTTGCAAAATTATCGACTGCAAAGGTAGTAATAAAATTGGTAATAATGCATCTTAGATAGATAAAATATTTAAAAAAGTTGAAAATAGTTGCTCATTTATTCGTTTATTAATTATTAAAGAGGTATCTTTGCACCGTTTTAGATATTTTAGATGTTAGACAAAACAATAAGTTTTTAATTTAGATGAACGTAATTACAAAAAGTGTTCAGTTGCCTGATGGAAGAACCATCACAATTGAGACCGGAAAAGTTGCAAAACAGGCTGATGGTGCTGCGGTTCTCCGCATGGGTAACACAGTGCTTCTCGCAACTGTTTGTGCAGCAAAGGATGCAGTTCCGGGTACAGATTTCATGCCTTTGCAAGTAGATTACCGTGAGCAGTACAGTGCTGCTGGTCGTTTCCCTGGTGGTTTCACTAAGCGCGAAGGCAAGGCTAGCGACGAGGAAATCCTTACCTCTCGCCTCGTGGACCGTGCTTTGCGTCCACTTTTCCCTTCTAACTACCATGCAGAAGTTTACGTACAGGTAATGTTGCTCTCAGCCGATGGCGTTGACCAGCCAGATGCCCTTGCAGGTTTCGCTGCTTCAGCTGCCATGGCTTGTTCAGATATTCCTTTCGAGCACTACATCTCTGAGGTTCGTGTAGCTCGTATCAATGGTGAGTATGTCGTTAACCCTACATTCCAGCAGATGGAAGAGGCTGACATGGATATCATGGTTGGTGCTACCAAGGACAATATCATGATGGTAGAAGGTGAGATGAAGGAAGTTTCTGAGCAGGATCTTATCGGTGCCCTCAAGGCTGCTGCCGAGGCTATCAAGCCTATGTGTGAGCTCCAGTATGAGTTGGCTAAGGAGAAGGGTACTGACGTGAAGCGTGAGTACGACCACGAGATCAACGACGAGGAACTCCGTGAGCAGATTAAGTCTGAGCTTTACAAGCCTGCTTATGATATCAACCACCAGGCTTTGGAGAAGCATGCCCGTCAGGATGCTTTCGACAAGGTGTTGGCTGATTTCCTTGAGAAGTATGACGCAGCTCATTCTGATCTTTCTGAGGAAGACTTGGAGGAGAAGCACGCTGAGGCAACCCGCTACTATGATGACGTAATGCGCGATGCTATGCGTCGTTGCATCCTCGATGAGGGCTTGCGTCTTGATGGCCGTGCTACTACAGATATCCGCCCTATCTGGTGTGAGGTATCTCCACTCCCAATGCCTCACGGTAGCGCTATCTTCCAGCGTGGTGAGACCATGTCTCTCTCTACATGTACTCTTGGTACAAAGATGGATGAGAAGCTTATCGACGGTGTGCTCGAGAAGAGCTACCAGCGCTTCCTCCTTCACTATAACTTCCCTCCATTCTCTACAGGTGAGGCTAAGGCTCAGCGCGGCGTAGGCCGTCGTGAGATTGGTCACGGTCACTTGGCATGGCGTGGTTTGAAGGGTCAGATTCCTGCTGACTTCCCTTACACAGTACGTTTGGTAAGCCAGATTCTCGAGTCTAACGGTTCTTCTTCTATGGCTACTGTTTGTGCCGGTACTCTCGCCCTGATGGATGCAGGTGTTCCTATGAAGAAGCCAGTTTCAGGTATTGCTATGGGTCTTATCAAGAACCCAGGTGAAGACAAGTACGCTATCCTCAGTGATATCCTCGGTGATGAGGACCACTTGGGTGACATGGACTTCAAGACCACTGGTACCCGCGATGGTTTGACCGCAACACAGATGGATATCAAGTGCGACGGTTTGAGCTTCGAGATTCTTGAGGAGGCTTTGATGCAGGCTAAGGCTGGTCGTGAGCATATCCTCAACTGCATGATGGAGACAATCTCTGAGCCACGTGCTGAGATGAAGCCACAGGTTCCACGTATCGTAGCATTCGATATTCCTAAGGAGTTCATCGGTGCTGTTATCGGCCCTGGTGGTAAGATTATCCAGCAGATGCAGGAGGATACTGGTGCTACTATCACTATCGAGGAGACTGATGGTAAGGGTCACGTACAGGTATCTGCTCCTAACAAGGATTCTATCGATGCAGCTTTGGCTAAGATTAAGGCTATCGTAGCTGTTCCTGAGGTTGGTGAGGTTTACGAGGGTACTGTCCGTTCTATCATGCCTTACGGTTGCTTCGTAGAGATTCTCCCTGGTAAGGATGGTTTGCTCCACATCTCTGAGATTGACTGGAAGCGTCTTGAGACAGTTGAAGAGGCTGGTATCAAGGAAGGCGACAAGATTAAGGTGAAGTTGATGGAGATTGATCCTAAGACTGGCAAGTACAAGCTCTCTCACCGTGTGTTGATGGAGAAGCCAGAGGGTTACGTAGAGCGTGAGCGTCGTCCACGTCCTGAGCGCGGTGAGCGTCGTGGCGGCCGTCGTGATGAGCGCCATGGTGAGGGTCGTGGTGAGCGTCCTGCTCGTCAGCCACGTCGTTATGAGCATCATAACGAAGAGCAGGCTCCAAAGGATTTTAATGATTCTTTGGACCATAACAATGATGTAGAATAGTACATTATAAGTGAAATATGTTAGGGTGCATCTTTTCCGAAAGGAGGAGATGCACCTTTTTTATGTCTTGATGGGTGTGGAGTGGTCTGTTATAGTTGAATGGAAAAGTATATTGGGAAATAGATACAAAAAAAAGAGTCATAAGATAAACTTATGACTCTTATTGCGCTTCAAGATGGGCTTGAACCAACGACCCCCTGATTAACAGTCAGGTGCTCTAACCAACTGAGCTATTGAAGCGTTTTTTGCATCAAGAACATAACGTTCCTTATTTGCGTGTGCAAAAGTACTAACTTTTCTTCATTCAACCAAATTTTTCTCTAACTTTTTTTATTTTTTTCTTAAAAAAGTGCATTTTTGAGCAGTTTTCACTACTTTTTGCATCAAAGATGGCGGTTTTCAAGAAGAAATGAGTAATTTTGTGGGCGAATATATAATACAATAAAATAATGATGAAAAAACTATTGATTTCATTGCTTATGGTGCTCCTTGCAGCGCCAACTTATGCACAAATAGATAAGGATCACGATTTTAAAGTGGCGAAGAACATGGATATATTCAATGCCATTTATAAGAATCTTGACTTGATGTACGTGGATACGCTCGATGCGGAAGAAGTGGTGGGCAATGGTGTCAAGGCGATGTTGGGAAGTCTTGATCCTTATACCACATACTATCCGGAATCGAAAGTCAATGAGTTGAAAAATATGCTCACCGGTAAATATGCGGGTGTGGGTGCTGTGATACGCTATAACTTTCAGTTACAGCGTGTCTGTATCAGCGAACCTTATGAGAATATGCCGGCTGCTGAGGCAGGATTGAAGAAGGGGGATATTATCTTGAGTATCGATGATGAGAGTATGACCGACAAGGATGTGAGTTATGTGAGCGACCATCTTCGTGGTGATCCTGGTACGTCTTTCATATTGAAGGTAAAGCGACCAAGTACAGGCAAGATTCTCAAGGTAAAGGTTACTCGCCGTACCATCCAGATGCCGTTCATTCCTTATTACGGTATGTTGGAGGGTGGTATCGGCTATATCAACTTCAATTCCTTTACTGATAATTGCGCCAAGGATGTGCGCCGTGCCTTCATCGATTTGAAAAAGCAGGGGGCCAAGAGTCTTATTTTTGACCTTCGTACCAATGGAGGTGGTTCTGTAAGTGAGGCTGTGAATATTATCAATATGTTCTTGCCGAAGGGAAAGACTGTGTTGGAGATGAAGGGTAAGTTGCAGCGTTCCAATAATGTATATAGGACCAAGGTTGAACCTGTTGACTCTCTGATGCCAATGGTTGTGTTGGCAAGCAACAGTACGGCGAGTGCCAGTGAAATCATGAGTGGTAGCTTACAGGACTATGATCGTGCAGTTATATTAGGTACGCGCACGTATGGAAAGGGATTGGTACAGTCAACCATGGATTTGCCATATAATGGTCAGATGAAGTTGACCACTGCTAAGTATTACATTCCTAGTGGCAGATGTGTGCAGGCGCTCAACTACAAGCATGCTAAGGGCGGTTATGTGGAGCATGTGCCGGATTCTCTTACCAAGGTGTTCTATACGGCTGGAGGCAGAGAAGTGCGTGATGGCGGCGGCGTTAAGCCTGATGTGGAAGTGAAGCCGGATTCGTTGCCTAATATTGCATTTTATCTGGCTGGTGCCCGTGACAGCAACGAGGTGATGCTCAATTATGAGGTAGATTATATTGCCAAGCATCCTACCATTGCACCAGCTAAAGACTTTGCTCTTACCGATGCTGATTATGATGAGTTTAAGGCTCGTGTACTGAAGGCAGATTTTAAGTACGACCGTGAGACGGAAAAGTATCTGAAGGATTTGGAGAAACTGGCTAAGTTTGAGGGCTATTACGATGATGCCAAGCCCGAGTTTGAAGCATTGAAGAAAAAGCTGAGTCACAATGTGGCAAAAGATTTGGATTACAACAAGACATATATCAAGCAGCTTTTGGAAAACGAGATAGTGGCAGCTTACTATTTCCAGGCAGGAGCCATACAGAATTCTTTACGTTACGATAAGCAGGTGAAGGCTGCTATGAAGTTGCTTCAATCACCTGAAGAATACGAAAAAATACTGCATCCAGTGAAAAAATAAGTATAAAAACCTGCACAATCAATTAAAAATGCGCAGGTTATGAATAAAAAACAGGAAAATCTTTGGAGAATTTCGAAAATATTCGTAATTTTGCAAACGTTCAGTGGAATGAGGGGCTCGAATGAGTTCCTCATTTTATTTTAATAAGGTATTTATGATTGATAAAAACGTCGTTAAAAAATTAGTTGAAGAATGGCTCCAAGATAAGGAATATTTCTTGGTTAGCGTTGAAATCAGTCCGGACAATCGAATCGTGGTAGAGATAGACCATGCTGATGGTGTGTGGATTGAGGATTGTGTTGCCCTCAGTAGATATATTGAGGAACATTTGAGTCGTGATGAGGAAGATTATGAACTGGAAGTTGGTTCTGCTGGTCTTGGTCAACCATTCAAGGTTCCACAGCAGTATATCAACTTCGTTGGTAAGGAGGTAGAGGTGCTTGATGCTGATGGCGTCAAAGTAAAGGGCATCTTGAAAGCTGTGGACGGAAATGATTTCACAGTAGGCGTAGAGGAAAAGGTAAAGGTTGAGGGGAAAAAACGTCCTGTTAAGCAGGAGGTTGACCACGTTTATCAAATGGATAAAGTAAAGTATACAAAATATTTAATCAGTTTTAAATAAGCTATGGCTAAAAAAGATCAGGAAATTACAGCGAGTATGATTGATACATTCCGCGAGTTTAAAGAAACCAAGAATATCGACCGTACTACATTGGTAAGTGTGTTGGAGGAAAGTTTCCGCAACGTTCTTGCTAAGATTTTCGGTAGTGATGAGAATTTCGATGTTATCGTTAACCCTGACAAGGGCGATTTCGAGATCTATCGCAATCGTGTTGTTGTTGCTGACGGTGAAGTAGAGGACGAAAATAAGGAAATAACACTTACTGAGGCGCGCAAGATTGAGCCTGACTACGAGGTAGGTGAGGATGTAAGTGAGAAGGTTGATTTCAATAAGTTTGGTCGCCGTGCTATCTTGACTCTTCGCCAGACTTTGGCTTCTAAGATTCTTGAGTTGGAACACGATTCTCTTTTCAATAAGTACAAGGATCGTGTAGGACAGATCATTTCTGGTGAAGTTTACCAGGTTTGGAAGCGTGAGGTACTTATCGTAGACGATGAGAACAATGAACTTATCTTGCCTAAAACAGAGCAGATTCCTGGCGATATGTATCGTAAGGGCGAGACCGTTCGTGCAGTCATCGACCGCGTTGATAATGATAACAATAATCCTAAGATTATCTTGAGCCGTACAGCTCCTGCTTTCTTGCAGCGTTTGTTGGAGGCTGAAGTTCCTGAGATTGCAGAGGGCTTGATTGCTATCCGTCGTATTGCTCGCCTTCCTGGAG
The DNA here is from genome assembly GCF_009494395.1 of Segatella copri. Classification (GTDB taxonomy): domain Bacteria; phylum Bacteroidota; class Bacteroidia; order Bacteroidales; family Bacteroidaceae; genus Prevotella. The sequence goes on from NZ_VZCB01000031.1 coordinate 17,274, forward strand.
AACGCGCAAAGATTGCTGTTGAAAGCTTTGATGAGCGTATCGACCCAGTTGGAGCTTGTGTCGGTGTGAAGGGTAGTCGTGTTCACGGTATCGTACGTGAATTGAACAACGAGAATCTTGATGTTGTCAATTATACAGACAATGCCAAACTGTTCATTCAGCGTGCTTTGGCTCCTGCAGCCATTACTTCTGTAAACATCGATGATGAGAACAAGAAGGCTGAAGTGTTCTTGAAGCCTGATCAGGTGAGCAAGGCTATCGGTCGTGGCGGTATGAACATCAAGTTGGCTTCCATGCTGACAGAGTATACTATCGATGTATTCCGAGAAGTGGATGATAATGAAGCTGACGAGGATATCTACTTGGATGAATTCTCTGATGAGATTGACCAGTGGGTGATTGATGCCATCAAGGGCATTGGTCTCGATACAGCTAAGCAAGTACTCAATGCTCCACGCAACTTGTTGATTGAGAAGGCAGATTTGGAGGAAGAGACTGTCGACAATGTCATCAATGTATTGCGTACTGAATTCGAACAATAATTCCCTAGCTTGCTAGTGCTTGCTGGGAATCTAATTAAATTAAATAGGAGATAAATAAATATATATGAGCATCAGATTAAATAAAGCACTACGTGAATTAAATATAGGTCTTCAAACGGCAGTTGAATTCCTTGAAAATAAAAAAGAACTGGGAGAGGTGAAGGCTGAACCGAGCTTCAAAATCAGCGATGAGCAGTATCAGGCATTGAATGATGCCTTTAGCAAAGATAAGGAAGTTCGTGATCAGGCAGAGAAGCTCTTTACCAAAAAAACTAAGGATAAGAAACGTGCGCCAGAACAGAAGGACAATCGTTCCGAGAACGTATTGGAGTCGGGCAGACAGCAGTATAAGCCGCTGGGCAAGATCGACTTGGATAGTCTCGGTAAGAAATCTGCTGTACAGTCTGTTGCTGATAAGCCAGAGGTGCATGAGCAAGAGACTGCTGCCGTCAGTCCTGCGCCTAATAAAGAGATAGTAAAGGCTGAAAATAAGGATGAGAAGAGACAACAGAATGTCTCTCAACATAAACAGAATATGAAACAGGAGAATCAGCAAAAAACACAACAGGCAAAATCGCATGAATCTAAGGGGCTGCAGAATGGCCACAATCAGCAGAAAGCTGCACATCACAAGGGAGACAACCAACCTTCTAAGGTAGATAACAAGACTCAGCAGGATCAGACTGCTGTAGCTTTAGGAGGATCTAGCGTCTTTACTTTGAAAAGTGAGAAGAAAATGTCTTCTAACGAACCTAAGGTGTTAGGTAAGATTGACCTTTCTTCTTTGAATCAGAGCACTCGTCCTAAGAAGAAGTCTAAGGAGGAGCGCCGTAAGGAACGTGAGGAAAAATTGGCTCAGCAGCACAGCGAGCGTAAGAAGCGTGTTCGTATTAACAAAGAGCGTGTTGACATCAATGCCGAAGCAAAGAATAATAATGGCGACGGTGGTAATGGCCAGAATAGAGGTAATAATGGTGGCAACAAAAAGAACAGAAACAAGAACAGAAATAATAATAACAATAATAATAAGGGCAATAACAACAACCGTGGCAACCAGCGCCAGATCGAGGTTGATGACGAGGCTGTAGCACGCCAGGTTAAGGAGACTCTTGCACGTTTGACCAGCAAGAGTCAGAACAAGAAGGGCGCTAAGTACCGTAAGGAGAAGCGTGAGGCTGTTCAGGAGAAGTTGCAGGATCAGGCTCGTCAGGAGCAGAAGGAAAGCAAGACCCTGAAGCTTACAGAGTTCGTTACCGTTAGCGAGTTGGCTACAATGATGGATATCAGCGTTACTCAGGTTATCTCTACGCTGATGGGCGTAGGTATCATGGTATCTATCAACCAGCGCCTGGATGCAGAGACCATCAACATGGTAGCTGAGGAGTTCGGTTTCAAGACCGAATACGTGAGTGCCGAGGTTCAGGAGGCCGTGAGCGAGGAAGAGGATGATGAGAACGACTTGGTTCCACGTGCTCCAATCGTAACCGTCATGGGTCACGTAGACCATGGTAAGACCTCTTTGCTCGACTATATCCGCAATACCAATGTGATTGCCGGTGAGGCAGGTGGTATTACCCAGCATATCGGTGCATACAGTGTTACGCTGAACAGTGGTCGCAAGGTTACCTTCCTTGATACTCCAGGTCACGAGGCGTTTACCGCCATGCGTGCCCGTGGTGCCCAGGCTACCGATATCGCCATCATCATCATCGCAGCCGATGACTCCGTGATGCCTACTACCAAGGAGGCTATCGCCCATGCACAGGCTGCCGGTGTGCCAATGGTATTCGCTATCAACAAGATTGATAAGCCAGGTGCTAACCCAGACCGTATCCGTGAGGACTTGGCTAACATGAACCTGCTCGTAGAGGAGTGGGGTGGTAAGTATCAGTGCCAGGAAATCAGTGCCAAGAAGGGTATCGGTGTTCACGATCTGCTCGACAAGGTACTCCTCGAGGCTGATATGCTCGACTTGAAGGCTAACCCTAACCGTCGTGCAACAGGTACCATCATCGAGTCTTCTCTCGACAAGGGTCGTGGATATGTTTCTACCGTATTGGTTGCCAACGGTACCTTGAAGGTAGGCGACATCGTACTCGCCGGTACTTCTTGGGGTCGTGTCAAGGCGATGTTCAATGAGCGTAATGCCAATATCAAGTCGGCTGCTCCAGCTGAGCCAGCTATCATCCTCGGTTTGAACGGTGCGCCTACTGCAGGTGACCAGTTCCACGTAATCGAGACAGAGCAGGAGGCTCGAGAAATCGCCAACAAGCGTGAGCAGTTGCAGCGTGAGCAGGGCTTGCGTACTCAGAAGCGCTTGACCTTGGGTGATATCTCTCACCGTATCGCACGTGGTGAGTTCCACGAGTTGAACGTCATCGTGAAGGGTGATACCGACGGTTCTGTTGAGGCATTGAGCGACTCATTCATCAAGCTTTCTACCGAGAAGGTTCAGGTGAACGTAGTGAACAAGGCTGTGGGTCAGATTTCTGAGAACGACGTGATGCTGGCATCTGCTTCAGATGCAGTCATCGTTGGTTTCCAGGTTCGTCCATCTGCCGATGCTCGCAAGGCTGCCGACCGTGAGGGTGTTGAAATCAACACATACTCTATCATTTACGATGCTATCGACGATATCAAGAGCGCGATGGTAGGTATGCTCGACAAGGTGAAGAAGGAAATCGTTACCGGTCAGGTTGAGGTGAAGCAGACCTTCAAGATTTCCAAGGTGGGTACTATTGCCGGTGGTCTCGTTACCGAGGGTAAGGTACACGCTAAGGATAAGGCTCGCGTCATCCGTGACGGTATCGTCATCCGTACTGCAGAAATCGGTGCCTTGAAGCGTTACAAGGACGATGTCAAGGAGGTGGTTACCGGTATGGAGTGCGGTTTGAGCCTCGTCAACTACAACGATATCCAGGAGGGCGACGTTATCGAGACCTTCACTGAGATCGAGGTAGAGCAGAAGCTTTAATAAAGTGAAGAGTGAAGAACGAAAAGTGAAGAATTCATTTGTCTTTTCGCTCTATCCTATATATAATTAAGGTAGGGATGAGTCCTCAGCGGCTTATCCCTATTTAGGGTTAAAATAACGAAAGGTTATTCTAAATAAAATGGCAGAAATAGAGAAAGAACAGAATCAGGTTGTCAAGGATGTGATAGACCAGAAATACGAGTATGGTTTTACCACGGATGTGCATACTGAAATCATAGAAAAGGGTCTCAACGAGGATGTTGTGCGCCTGATCTCGCAGAAGAAAGGAGAGCCGGATTGGATGCTCGAATTTCGTCTGAAAGCCTACAATTACTGGAAGACGCTCAAGGAGCCAAAATGGGGACATGTTCACGTGCCACCTATTGACTACCAGGAGATTTCATACTATGCCGACCCTTTGGCAAAGAAGCCGAAGAACAAGGAAATTGATCCTGAGTTGGAGAAGACATTCGATAAACTCGGTATTCCTTTGGAGGAGCGTTTGGCTTTGAGCGGTACCGCCGTAGATGCCATCATGGACTCTGTGTCGGTAAAGACTACTTTCAAGGAGAAACTCCGTGAGAAGGGCGTCATCTTCTGCAGTATTGGTGAGGCTGTGAAGGAGCATCCTGATTTGGTAAGCGAGTATCTGGGAACCGTAGTTCCTTATCGTGATAACTTTTATGCAGCCTTGAACAGTTGCGTATTCAGTGATGGCTCATTCGTTTATATTCCTAAGGGCGTCCGCTGTCCGATGGAGTTGAGCAGTTACTTCCGCATCAATGCCCGTAACACCGGTCAGTTTGAGCGTACATTGATTATCGCTGATGATGATGCTTACGTTTCTTATCTGGAGGGATGTACAGCGCCGATGCGTGATGAGAACCAGCTCCATGCGGCTATCGTAGAGATTATCGTCAAGGATAATGCTGAGGTGAAATACTCTACTGTTCAGAACTGGTATCCTGGTGATGAGCATGGTAAGGGTGGTGTGCTGAACCTGGTAACCAAGCGAGGCGACTTGCGTGGTGTGAACTCTAAGTTGAGCTGGACTCAGGTAGAGACGGGTTCTGCGATTACCTGGAAGTATCCTTCCTGCATCTTGCGTGGCGACAACTCTGTAGCTGAGTTCTATAGTGTGGCTGTTACCAACAACTATCAGGAGGCTGATACCGGTACCAAGATGATTCACATGGGTAAGAACACCAAGAGTACCATCATCTCGAAGGGTATCTCGGCAGGTCATAGCCAGAACTCCTATCGTGGTCTGGTTCGTGCTACATCCAATGCCGACAATGCCCGCAACTACAGTTCCTGTGACTCCTTGTTGCTGGGTAGCGATTGTGGAGCGCATACCTTCCCATATATGGATGCCCATAACGACACAGCCGTGTTCGAGCATGAGGCAACTACCTCGAAGATTTCAGAAGACCAGCTCTTCTATTGTAATCAGCGAGGCATTCCTACCGAGGAGGCTGTCGGCTTGATCGTAAACGGTTATGCCAAGGATGTGCTCAACAAGTTGCCTATGGAGTTTGCCGTAGAGGCACAGAAACTCCTGAGTGTTTCACTCGAAGGCACCGTTGGCTAAGAATAATAAGAAAGAGAGGTGGTTATGAAAAGAATGTTGTTGATGTTATTGTTAGTTGATAGCTTGAACTTAACGGCTCAAGACCTTTTCAATCATCAAAAAAATGGCTTGACGGCACAGCAAGATTCCATCGTTGCATCTTTTGTTGCGAAATGCAAGCAAGAGCAAAATGTGTATCTTCGTTGTGGTCGATATTGTCATGTTGATGAGTCTGACCCTACATTGACCAAGTCCATTATGCAGACATCGAGTTATGTTCCGCAGATGAAGGGTAAGGTCATACGACCAGGTGAGTGCTCATTTTGGGTACTAGACCCTCCTTCGTTGTTTGTGCAATGGGGCTGGGAGAAGTCACCATCTTTCTTTGAAGAGTTATGTTCCAATATTTTGAACGCATTTTTTAAGTAATAATATGTTAGAGGTAAAGAATCTGCATGCTACTATTGCAGGCAAAGAAATATTGAAAGGTATCAACCTGACCATTAAGGATGGTGAGATACATGCGATTATGGGACCTAACGGTTCTGGTAAGTCAACCTTGAGCGCTGTGCTCACAGGTAACCCTCTCTATACCGTAACCGAGGGCGAGGCTATCTTCAACGGCAAGAACCTTCTGGAAATGAAGCCAGAGGACCGTGCCCGTGAGGGATTGTTCCTTTCTTTCCAGTATCCGGTGGAGATTCCTGGCGTATCTATGACCAACTTCATGCGTGCGGCTATCAATGCCAAGCGTGAGTATCAGGGCTTGGAACCATTGAACACCAGTGAATTCATGAAGTTGATGCGCGAGAAACGTGCGTTGGTGGAATTGGATAGCAAGTTGGCTCGCCGTTCTGTAAACGAAGGCTTCTCGGGTGGTGAGAAGAAGCGCAACGAGATTTTCCAGATGGCTATGCTGGAGCCAAAGCTTTCTATTCTCGATGAAACCGACTCTGGTCTTGACGTGGATGCGATGCGTATCGTGGCAGACGGTGTGAACAAGATGCATACCGATCAGACTTCTGCCATCGTCATCACTCACTATGAGCGTTTGCTCGATATGATTAAGCCAAGTGTGGTTCACGTTCTTTATAAAGGTAGAATTGTGAAAACTGCAGGTCCTGAACTTGCCAAGGAGATTGAGACTCGTGGTTATGACTGGATTAAGGCTGAGGTAGATGAGAAATAATAAGGAGGATGGCTATGCTTTCAGAAAAACAATATTTAGATTTGTATCAGTCTTCTTCGAGAATGATCAAGAGGAACAGTGCTGAGGTTCTCAACGCAGTTCGTGATGCTGCATTCGAGGACTTCCGTCGCTTGGGCTTCCCTTCCCGTAAGGTAGAAAGATACAAATATACCGATATGAGCGCCATCTTCGAGCCTGATTATGGTTTGAATTTGAATCGCTTGGAAATTCCAGTAGATCCATACCAGGCTTTCCGTTGCGATGTTCCTAATCTGAGTACTTCACTTTACTTCGTAGTGAACGATGCTTTCTATAATAAAGCTCTTCCAAAAGTGGAGTTGCCAGAGGGTGTTATCGTGGATTCTTTGTGCAAGGTTGCTACAGAAAATCCCGAATTCATCGCAAAATACTATGCTAAGATTGCAAAAACCGATGAAGATGGTATCACTGCATTGAACACATTCCTGGCACAGGATGGCTTGCTGATTTATGTTCCAAAGAATGTAAAGGTAGAGCGAACTATTCAGGTCATCAATATTCTCCGTTCGGATGTAGATTTGATGGTAAACCGCCGTGTTCTCATCGTCATGGAACAGGGTGCTGAGGCTAAGTTCCTCTTCTGCGACCATGCAGCCGATGACAAGAACTTCCTCGCAACCCAGGTTATCGAGGCATTCGTAGGCGAGAATGCCAGTCTCGACCTCTATTGCCTGGAGGAGACTCATTACAAGAACCGCCGTGTAAGCAACGTGTATATCGAGCAGCAGGCTAACAGCCGTGTAAACCATAACGTCATCACGCTTCATAATGGTATCACCCGCAACCGTCTTGATCTCGTATTCAAGGGCGAGGGAGCTGAGTGCTTCTGCAATGGTTGTGTGATTGCCGACAAGAACCAGGTGGTTGATAACAATACGCTCATCGATCATCAGGTGGGTCATTGTACCAGCAACGAGCTTTATAAGTATGTACTCGATGGTGAGGCACGTGGTGCTTTTGCCGGTAGGGTATTGGTTCGTTATGGTGCCCAGAAGACTACTTCTCAGGAAACCAACCAGAACCTCTGTGCTACGAAGACTGCCCGTATGTTCACCCAGCCTATGCTGGAAATCTATGCCGACGATGTGAAATGTGCACACGGTAGTACCGTCGGTCAGCTCAACGATGCGGCATTGTTCTATATGCAGCAGCGTGGAGTGAGCCGTGAGGAGGCCAAGTTGCTCCTTCAGTTTGCATTTATCAACGAAGTCATCGACAAGATGGAGCTGGAGCCATTACGTGATCGTCTGCATCATCTTGTAGAGAAGCGATTCCGTGGTGAACTCAATAAGTGCGAGGGCTGCAAGCTTTGCAAGTAGATAATATCCTTTTAAAGGAGTTAAGTTCTTAAAAATATGTATGATATCAATCAAGTAAGAGCAGATTTCCCGATTTTATCGAGAAAGGTCTATGATAAGCCATTGGTGTATCTGGATAATGCGGCAACCACGCAGAAGCCATTGTGCGTGCTCGATGCCATGCGCGACGAATATCTCAATGTAAATGCCAATGTGCATCGTGGTGTTCACTATCTCTCTCAGCAGGCTACCGACCTTCATGAGGCAGCCCGCGAAACCGTGCGCAAGTTTATCAATGCGCCTAAGGTTGAGGAAGTCATCTTTACCCGCGGTACTACCGAGAGTCTGAATCTCGTGGTTTCATCGTTTTGTGATGCCTTTATGAGCGAGGGCGATGAGGTGATTATCTCTACCATGGAGCATCACTCCAATATCGTGCCTTGGCAGTTGCAGGCAGCTAAGAAGGGAATCGCCATCCGTGTAATCCCTATCAACGATAAAGGTGAAATTAACCTCGATGAATTCGCCAATTTATTTACCGAACGCACCAAAATCGTGAGCATAGCCCAGGTGAGCAACGTGCTCGGTACGGTGAATCCGGTTAAAAAGATGATTAAGATTGCCCATGAGCACGATGTGCCTGTCATGGTGGATGGCGCTCAGAGTACTCCTCATTTTGCTGTGGATGTACAGGATATGGATTGCGATTTCTTCGCTTTCAGCGGACATAAGATTTATGGTCCTACCGGTATCGGTGTGCTTTACGGCAAGGAAGAATGGCTCGACAAGTTGCCTCCTTATCAGGGAGGTGGTGAAATGATCGAGAGTGTGAGTTTCGAGAAGACTACTTTCGAGAAGTTGCCTTTCAAGTTCGAGGCTGGTACTCCTGACTATGTAGCTACCCATGGTTTGGCAAAGGCCATCGATTATGTCTCTGCACTTGGCATGGATAATATCGCCAAGCATGAGCAGGAACTCACCCGTTACTGCATGGAGCAGATGCGAACCATCGATGGAATCAGACTTTTTGGTGAGCAGGAGGGCAAGGATGCCGTTGTCAGCTTCTTGGTTGGTGATATTCATCACATGGACATGGGAACATTGCTCGACCGTCTGGGCATTGCTGTCCGTACCGGTCATCATTGTGCTCAGCCTTTAATGGACCGTTATGGTATTCTCGGCACCGTTCGTGCCAGCTTTGCCTTGTACAATACCAAGGAGGAGGTTGATGCGCTTGTAGCAGGCGTAAAACGCGTTTCTCAGATGTTCTAAAAGCTTTTATATATAATGATTCCCCATTTCTATGATGGAATTGGGGAATTATTGTTTTTTATATTAACATAAAACAACCTAAAAACAAACAAATGAAAAGAATATTTTTAAGTGCTTTTCTGTTGGTCTCCTTGAGCCTTTCTGCTCAGAATATAGATAGAAAGCAGGTAGTAGAGAGGAATAATCCTCCTGTAGTGACGATGGATTCGTTGAATTCTCTGTCTGTGGGTAATGGTGGCTTTGCCATGACTGTCGATGGAACCGGCCTTCAGTCTTTCCCTAAGTCTTATTCCAAGGGCGTTCCTTTGGGTACGATGAGCGATTGGGGCTGGCATTCATTTGCCAATCCTGAGAATTATAAACCAGAAGAAAGTTGGCATTATTATGACTATGGAAGAGGAAGAAAGGAGCCATACGCTACCCAGATTAAGGAAGATAAGAGAAAGAAGGCAGCAGGAGATTGGTATCGTGTCAATCCTCATCGTCTGCATTTGGGTACATTGGGACTTTCTCTGGGGTCTGATCCTAAGAATATACAGCAGGTTAACCAAATTTTGGACATGTGGGATGGAATGATTAAGAGCAGCTTTATTTATCATGGTCGTGCTTATCATGTGGAGACCACTTGTCATCCTGAGCTGGATATGATTGCTACTCACGTCCAGTCTAAAGGTTCTATTGCATTTGATATCCGTTTTGCTTATCCTACAGGCGGTCATTGTGATGATGCTTGCGATTGGAATAAAGATCATCTTCATTCCACAATGCTTGTTTCACAGGATAAGAATTCTGCCGTATTGAAACGAACTATCGATGAAACCGTCTATTTCGTGATGTTAAGATGGCAGGGTACAGCTAAACTCAAGCAGAAAGGCAAGAACTTCTATCAGCTGCAGTCAAAGTCTGCTGACTTGAAGCTGACCTGTGAATATGCAGAACAGGTTTCTTCTGTGAGCAAGACCTTTGCTGAGGTTGCGGATGCAGCCAAGGTTTATTGGAATCGCTATTGGCAGAAAGGAGCGATGGTAGATTTCGGACAGTGTAAGGATCCTCGTGCTCAGGAGATGGAGCGCCGTGTAGTGTTGAGTCAATATCTGCTGGCTATTCAGGATGCAGGTGAAACTCCTCCACAGGAAACCGGTCTTACCTATAATTCCTGGTTTGGCAAGTTCCATTTGGAGATGATTCTCTGGCATCAGGCACAATTTGCCTTGTGGGGACATCCTGAATTGTTGGAGCGTTCTTTATCCTGGTATTTCAAGGCAGAGCCGAATGCCCGCAAGATTGCCCAGCGACAGGGATTCAAGGGAGTAAGATGGATGAAGATGACTGATCCTGGTGCTGGTGAGGCTCCATCAAGTGTAGGAAGTTTCTTGATTTGGCAACAGCCACACCTCATTTATTTGGCAGAATTGCTTTATCGTGCCAATCCTTCGCCTGCCATCTTGCAGAAATATGCGAAACTGGTCGATGAAACAGCTGAATTTATGGGCGACTTTGCAGAATATGATAAGGAGAAAGACCGTTATATTCTTCGCGGTTGTATTGCTGCCCAGGAAACTTTACCTGCCGCTACAACCGTTAATCCTCCTTTCGAACTCAGTCAGTGGCATTGTGCCTTGAAGATTGCGCAGGAATGGCGTGAACGACTGGGTAAGGCTCGTGATGTTCATTGGGACGATATCATTGCCAAGATCTCTCCTCTTGCATCTAAAGACAGTTTATACCTTGCTGCAGAGACCGAGCCTGATACCTATACTAAGGTTCGTATGTTCAGTGATCATCCAGCCGTGATGGGTGCCATCGGTCTGTTCCCATATAATAGTAGAATGATTGATTTTGCCAAGATGAAGAAGACCGAGCAATGGATTTGGAAGAACTGGAAATGGAATACTTCCTGGGGCTGGGATTATCCGATGATGGCAATGGGAGCTGCCCGTATGGGAGAGCCGGAGAATGCAGTAGGAGCTTTGATGATGAATCAGCAGAAGAATACGTATCTGGTAAGCGGTCATAACTATCAGGATGCCCGTTTGCGCCTTTATCTTCCTGGCAATGGCGGTTTGTTGATGGCTGTAGCCATGATGTGTGCCGGCTGGGACGGTAGTATTCATCCAAATCCGGGATTCCCGCAGGATGGCAATTGGAATGTGAAATGGGAAGGCTTGAAGCCTTTGCTTTAATAATAAGATGTATCATCAAGAATCAAGAATATGTTAGAAAGTCATTATTATAAGGATATGATAGAGGCTGGCTGCGATGAGGCTGGCCGTGGATGCTTGGCAGGCAGCGTATATGCTGCCGCCGTCATCCTCCCACCCAATTATCAGAATGCCGATTTAAACGACAGTAAGAAGCTTACTGACAAGAAGCGCAAGGCGCTCCGCGAGCAGATAGAAAGAGATGCCGTAGCTTGGGCTGTGGGCATTGTTACTCCCGAAGAAATCGACAAAATCAATATTCTCAATGCCAGTTTTCTGGCGATGCACCGTGCTTTGGACCAGTTGAAAGTTCGTCCGGAGGCGGTTATCGTGGATGGTAATCGTTTTAAGCCATATAAGGATTTGCCTTATACAACCATCGTAAAGGGAGACGGTAAGTATCTGGCGATTGCTGCGGCAAGCATCCTTGCCAAGACCTATCGTGATGATTACATGGATGCGCTGGCAGAAGAATATCCGCAGTACGACTGGAAATGCAACAAGGGTTATCCTACCAAGAAACATCGTGCTGCCATCAGGGAATATGGAGTCACTCCATATCATCGCATGAGTTACAATCTTTTAGGTACTGGCGAATTGAGTATAGATTTCAAGGATTAGAGGCTACAGATTTGGTCCTTTAAAACAAAGTCTGTTTTTTCTGTCGATTATTATAAACGAAAAGGAGGTAAATGCCGTCGATTGGTATTTACCTCCTTTTCGTTTTTTCAGACAGATACGGAGAATGTCTAATCTGTCTTTTACCATCAAGACGATATTAGAAGTCAAGAGTAATACCCTTTTCGTCAATCTTCTTGTATGTCTTGTCGTTGACAATCACATTCTTTGAGTTTTTGGCATCGAAGGTGTGATTTTTTGCACTTACCTTGATGTTTTCGAGCTTCACGCCATCGGTACGGTTGATGACAATACCATACTCTGCATTGTTTACCTCCATATCCTTGATGTGGATATTGCTTACCGGCATCTCTGGAAGGCCATTGAAGTAAGCAGCACGACGGGCTGTACGGCAGATGACATGGTTGATGTCGATATTGCGGAAGCAAGGAGTTGTCTCATCTACCTTGAACTTCTGTACCTTCTGGCTCTTAGCCTCATCGCCATCGTTGAGAACTTCTACGGCAGACTTGCCGCCGTAATAGAGATCGAAGGTGATGACATCGGTCTGGATATCAAACATTGACATGTTGTCGATGTAGATATTCTCTACTACGCCACCACGGCCACGGGTACTCTTGAAACGGAGACCTACATCGGTGCCGAGGAACTGGCAGTCGCTCACCTTGATGTTCTTCACACCACCGCTCATCTCGCTACCTACAACGAAACCGCCATGACCCTTGAATACGGTACAGCCGTTTACGATGACATTCTCGCAAGGAATGCCGCGCTTTCTTCCGTCAGCATCCTTACCGCTCTTGATGCAGATACCGTCATCGCCTACGTCGAAAGTAGAATTGACGATAAGTGCATTCTTGCAGCTCTCCAGGTCGAGACCATCACCGTTCTGAGCGTAAGAAGGGTTGCGGACCAATACATCTTCAATAAGAACGTTCTCGCACATCAGCGGATGAATGTTCCATGCTGGTGAATTCTGGAAGATAACACCATTGAGCCAGACGTTCTTGCAGCTAACGAGGCTGATCATTACAGGACGGAGGAAACGCTTGATCTCGTTCCACTCTTCTTCAGAAGCAGGAGTCTTTGGCACATTCATGTTGGCGCTGTTGTCTGCCTTCAATGCACCCTCAGTTGGGAACCAGTAGTCTGCTCTCTTGAATGCACCGCCACGTGAAGTGATCTGCTTCCACTGAGCTTCGGTAACCTTCTGCTTCTTCAAAGGACGCCAGTATTCTCCGTTTCCGTCGATGCATCCCTGACCAGTAATTGCCACGTTGGTAAGATTATGACCAGAGATAGGTGACTGGCAGCGGCGTGTATCCAAACCCTCGAATGATGTATCTACAAAAGGGTAGAGGGCATCGTCTGGTGAGAAAAGGATGACAGCACCTTTTTCGAGATGCAGGTTGATATTGCTCTTCAAAACGATAGGACCTGTGAACCATACGCCTTGTGGCACAACGAGTTTACCGCCACCTTTCTGGGTGAGTGACTCAATAGCCTTGGCAAAGGCTGTGGTACAGAGAGAAGAACCGTCGCCAATAGCACCAAAATCCTTGAGGTTTACCTCATTGGCGGGGAACTGTGGACGGGTCACCTTTTCCATCTGGAATGGCAGATTCTCATATAGAGCATCATACTTCTTGATGTCGGTTGCCTGGGCACTGAGTGCCAGCAAGCAAGCACAAACCATGCTAAAAATTTTCTTCATGACTGTAATTATGTTTTTGTTTGTTTTATAAATCATTGTTAGCTTCCGTCTGCAAATTTATGAATAATATCTGATTTCACCAAACGAAAGTATCAGATTATGCCTATAAAACATCGCAAACGTTTTCAGTCTTTTTCTAGCAAATACTTGTAGTTGTATATTTGCATGAATGGATGTAATATTGCTCGAAGGATGGCTATCGGGTCTTTTTCGTAGGTGTAAAACAAGATATGCCTATATTTTACATACATTTTGATGAGTCCTAATAATGCTGTTATGCTGGTTTTACTTTCGTAGTCCATCAACTTTATGGCATCCTTATATATTTTTTCTTCAGACGGGATTGTTTTTAGAAAACCTGCTCTTACCGCAAAATGTTTAGCCATTAACGGTTTTATTTTGTGATAATAGCGAATACCAAATCCTATCATGGATAAAGCATTGTTGGCAGAACGTATTCTCTTCTTGTCGTATGCAGAGTAAGAGGCAGCTCCTTGATAACGTCGCTGTTTCACGACAATCTTATCTATGAGGATGATTCTGTTAAGTGCAGCTGCCGTCTGACCAAGAATGACATCATACCATGTATGTGTATAGATAGGACATGATTCTAGATTCTTTGGTAAAAAGGTTAATAATTCTTTTCTAAAGAGTGTGCAGTGTCCAGGCATAGATGCATACATCATCCTTATGATATTACAGTTGGGTTTTCGGCTGTCGTAATGGATGGAAATGTTTTTGTCTTCTTTGCAGTAAAAGGGGACTGAACGACCTACGCACATGAGGTTGTCACCGATGCTTTCCGACATGATTTCTAATTTGTTGGATTCCCAAATATCATCTTGGTCGCTGATGGCAATCAAGTCGCCTGTAGCCCGTTTGATGGCACTGAAGAAATTATTATTGATACCTCTTTCTTTAGGATTCTTATATACCTTAATATATGGGTATCTTTCTGCATATTCCAGTAGGATGTTCCAAGTCTCATCCGAGGAACCGTCGTCTTGTGCAATAACTTCGTATGGAGACAGTGATTGAGAAACAATGGAGTCAAGCTGCTCTCCGAGAAACTTGGCTCCATTATAAGTACAGATTACGATAGAGATTTTCATATTTCAATATTTTTTTGCAAAATTACTGCCATGTTTGCAAAAAAATATTGAAACTTCAAAACTATAAGTTCAATGATTTTTCATTGGAAAAGGATTGAAACCGCAGTTTTTGCCGAATTCATCGGGAAAAGCACCTTGTTTTCTCTCGTTTTGTAGCATTTGCTAATGTATGTCTTGTTGTAATAAAAGCAGATTTTATTCGTTTTAGTTTAAAAATATGATTTTATGAGAAGAAATTACATTCAACAGCTTGTGCTATTTTTTGCTTGTTTGATTATCTCTGTTTCTTGCAATAGAGAGGAAAATGCATGTAGGTTAAAGGAAATGGAGCATCTGATTTCTGAAAATCCTCAAATGGCATTAGATTCTTTAAATAAATTACGGAATACTGCGACCCTTGTTGGTCATGCCACTTATAATCATTATCTGTTATGCTTGGCTGATGCTCAAAATAAAGCTGGGGCAAAAGTGGTTGCACCTAATATTTTTCAGTCAGTAGTTACGTATTATGAAAATGCTGGGACAATCTATGACCAAGTACGGGCTTTTTATCTGATGGGTAGTTCCTATCGTGATGCTGGTGAAAGCATAAAAGCCTTAGAAGCATATAATAAAGCTTTAGAGTCGGCAGAGTTTGGACAGAAAGATGAGATAATGTACTCTCTTCTTTCAAGGATTCATGGACAGATGGCACAGATATATATTGCTCAGAGATTACCAGCGCATGTTGTGAAGTCATGCGAAAATGCATGTAAGTATTCTTTGTTGGCAAAAGATACAACATCTGCAGCCATATTTCTAGGAGGTGCTTGCTTTGGTTATAAGATGCAGAATGACAATCAAGCTTCAGTTGCCATTATTCTTAGAGCTCAAAAGATATTAAGACAAGTAAAGAACTATCAATTGGCTGCCATGTGTTCGTCTGTTATTATCGAACCTTATTTAAAGTTGGGACAGTATGATAAGGCAAGAGATTGTATTCTTTCTTATGAAAAATATTCAGGTGTTTTTGATAAGGATGGTAATATTGAGAAAGGTCGTGAAGTCTTTTATTATGATAAAGGGTTATATTTTATGGCTGTAAACCAGTTAGATTCTGCTGAATGTTATTTCAGAAAGGCCTTAAAAAATAAGAATGATGGAGATTGTCAGGAAGGCGGGCATCGGAGTCTTTATTTATTGTATAAGAAGATAGGTAATAAGGATTCTTTGGCAAAATATGCAGATTTGGCTTATCAGATTAATGATAAGCGGGTACTGGAACTTTCTACCCGTGAAATCCAGAATATGCAACAACTTTATAATTATACCCGAAACCAGGAAATAGCTAAGCAGGAACAGATGCGTGCTGATGGATTGAAAAGGTGGTTAATAGTTGTTGTGAGTTTTTGTCTTCTTGGTGTTATGTTCGGAATTTTAGTCTATAGGCATTATGCTGCTAATAGGAGTAAAGAACGTGAGAATTATAAGGCAAAACTCGAAGAATTGGCAGAGGCAAAAAGAAAACAGCAACTATTAGCAGATAACAGAATAGAGCAGATGAGTTTGGATAATGAACGCCAAATACGCATTTTGGAAAAGCAACTTGTTGGTTATCAGAATGCGAGGCAGCTATCTGTTTCGCAAATGAAGGAAGATGAAGTACAAGCTAGTTCTATCTGTCAGCATTTGCATCGTGTGGGGTGTGGACTTTCTACTTTGGAAGTTAATGATTGGAAAGAACTGGAGAAATTGCTTTTTGATGAGTTTCCTTCATTTAAATTGAAAATGATGGCAGTGAAAAATTCTATTTTAATAGACGATTATCAACTCTGTCTTTTAGCTAGAGTTCGTTTCACTCCGTCAGAAATTGGAAATATTCTTGGTGTTAAACCTTCAAATGTAACGATGAAAAGAAAAAGAATGCTCAATGCTCTTTTTGATAAAATTGGTAATGCCAAGGAATTTGATAAACTTCTTCTGTCTCTCTGTTAAATGTGTAGACGTTTCGCTTTCTGCCTTACTATGGCACAATATTGCCCCTAGGCGGGCAACTTTTTGCCATTGGCAGATAAAAAATAATACGTCGGGAGAAAGATTCCATCAGGTCTATCTCTGTCATTTACTAGGTGCATTTTGGCAGTAGGTTGAGTAGTTTTGCTTGCGAAAAAAGCTACTCTCGATTTTACCCTTCACCCTTCACTTTTTCGCTTGAACCCCCGATAAACACTGGGGGTGCGAGGGGTGAAGGGTTTCGCTAACCCTTCACCCACCCTTCACCTCAGCAGAATTTTGAACTGCTTAAAAGGAGGATTCTGTTACTCTGGGAATAGGAATAAGACTTCAACTAAGCCCCATGTAAATTTCAACTAAGCTCTACGTAACCTTCAATTAAGCCCCACGTAACCTTCAATTAAGCCCCACGTAAACTTTATCTAAGGCTTAAACCAGTTTCAAATAAGGCTTAAATCAACTTCAAAGAAGGCTTAAGCCAAGCTTAATAGAAGCTTAAAGCCACTCATAATAGAAGCCTTGGAGCAAGCCTTAATGGAAACCTAAAAGCAGAAAGGTAAGCGGCTCCGCGTTTATACCATTGTAGTCTTCTCTTTTGTTCGTACCTTTGC
>NZ_VZCB01000063.1 GCF_009494395.1 Segatella copri
TTGCAAAGATAATATTTTTCATTTACCCCACCTTACGCTGTATTGGTGGTTTACCTTACGCTCAGCCAGCAGTCTCTTCAACTTGAAATAGACAGGTGAGGGAAGCTTGGAGGGATTGCGAAGAATCTTCTTGTGGTTCTGCTCACAATAGATTGCTATTCTGAAAGCATCCAGTTCATCAGTCTTGATACGGTCTAGAGAGCGCTGGTCATCATCCAAGTCTGGCTCAAAGCGATGCATTTTGCGAGGTTCCACCATACTATAGATATATTCTTTGGATTCCAACCATAATCTAAAGTTTTGGTTATAGAGTCCGGTATATTCCAGACAGAACAAAAAGGTATCAAAGTCTTTTCCTACCTTTGCGACCCAGGAGCCAATCTTTTTGAACCCAGCATCATCATTGCTCACCTTAATATGAGCATTCTTCCAATCGATGGTTTCACCATCATAATAAGCAAGGTCGAGAGTCTTCTTGGAGACATCTACGCCAAAATACAGTTCTTTATCCATATTATTAACATTTTAGAATTTAATGGAATCAAGAAAGAATGTTGGGTAGGCGAAGGACTGAATCGGTGAATAGAGAATATCTAGGATACTTACTAGTACATCTTAACACCCATTAACCAACTTTAGCTTTCGTGATTCCGGGTGCAAAGGTAAAAGAATACTTACGGTCATATTATACCGACACTCCTACTCATTATATTACTTCCTATATCGGTAGTCTTCACTCCCATTCACTGGCTTTACAAGACTATCCGAAGATTTTTTCTGCGATAAATCTTGCAGGAAACAGCAAGCCTGCCATCACATAACGCTTACGGGTATGTGGTTCCTTCCACATTCGATAAACAAAGCGAAGATTCGTCTTATCTACCCATACCGGATAATAATCTATCTCATTCCTGGAAGTCTGATGGATAAATCCACCACAGGTAAACCCGATACCCTGATAACCGGCATTCTTCGCCTTTAGCAGGAACTTCTCTTGCATCAAGGCTCCCATTCCAACAATCAGAAAGTCGGGATTCAGTTTAACGATATGCTTTGCCTCTTCATCCATTTCCTGTTCCGAAGCAAAATAACCGTTACGATAACCAGCAAACTTCACCTTTGGATACCGCTCACGGAATATCTCTACAGCCTTCTCCACCTGCTCCTGTTTAGAAGCCACAATATAGATAGTCTTACCATTTTCCTCTGCATACGAGAACAACTCCGGTGCCATCGAAGTCATATCAAAACTTCTTCGGGTCACCTGCTTGCCATACACCAATTTGATGGCTTTCACCAACAAACCACCATCCGCAAAGATACCATCCAGCTGCGAGAATAGCTCCTTATTGTCGAGAGCAGTCAAATAAGACACTGGGTTGAGATAGGTATATGCCTTTCCCTTATTCTCGAATATCTGATTAACGGAAAAGAATTCCGTTGATATAATCTTAGAAACTAATATTGACATAATAAATCCTCTTATTCCCATCCATATTTTTTCCAATCATAAAAACAAATTAGTTTTCTCATATTGGTTGAATAACCATTCTTTTTCACAAGAAAATCATTGAAATTTCTCTCTATAAAATGGCGAAGAACATCTAATTCATTTTCCTGTATGTCTAAATAAGGTATTAAAGATACCGCTTTCCACACCTCAGTACCTTTATATTTTTCCAAAACCTCTCTCAATGAAAGATTCTTTTCCTCATCAGAAAACTTATATGATTGAAATTCATGACCTTTTCGCAAAGTATAATTAATTCCTAACTTATTACCCTTATAACTTTCATCACTATTTATACCCACTTGAGACAAATACTTATAAATTGGCAAAAAAGCTTTTCGAGAAGATTTCCTTAGTTGAGGATAAGCATCAGTTAAAACCTGTCCTGCATTCCACTCTTGCTTTTCAGATAATACGTCTCTAAGTAATTCAACGGACTTTATACCTCTATAGCCAACTGCTGACCTAAATTGACCAATGGCACCAAAACCATAGACAACTTGAATATTTTTATTGCCATCTATTTTTTCTGACGGCAACACATATAGCTGCTTCTCTGGCGTTTCCGATTGAACAATTTCATAAAATTGCTTTTTATACTCTCTCAAAAGATTGGCAGGAATAGTACGCTCATAATATTGCAACAATTCATATACATCTTTGTAGCTATGAGTTTTGATTTTAATGACAGGCAAGTTTACATTATTGCTCATCATAATATCTTGCCGTTCTATTTTCATTTCAAAACCCTCCTCATGAACCCACTCTACAAATATTAAGTTATTCTGAAGCTTTTCGATGTTATCATTATCCAAGCAATTTACAATAGATTGCAAAATCTCTTGAATATTAGTATCAGAAATCGAATATCCTAGAAACGCTATAGGATGTTCTATAAATATCGTTATCAGTTTAGCTGCCAAATATGGATTTTTCTTGTCGAATCCTTCATAGTCTTGCTCTGTAAGAATCATTGATTGAGGTTTCTCAAAACTACCATGAATCTTATATATTTCCCCAACACTGTATGTAGATGAAAAAATCAATTGCTCTTGACCAATATAAGATGTAAACTTAGGGAATAATCTTTCGGCCGTATCATCCCAATTGGTTGTTATGATTCCATCAATACACAATCTTTCAAGCATATGAATTTCATCCTCATATTCCGAAGGGAATTCTTTCAATGATTGTTTTTTAAGATACTGTGATATTTTAATTTTCAACACAGAGGACGCATCTACGATGCTATCTTGATTTTCCTTTTTAAATTCATCTTCATCGTCAAGACTCCAAAAATCATCGGTAACATCTTTTGCAATAGCCGTAGCAACCTTTATCAAAGATTTAGTATCCAGTTTCGAATAATATTGTGCCAGCTTGTGGGGAACAAACATTTGCAATATACCATCCCATTGAGGAGTACCTAAATAATGACGTGAAAAGCCAGAACCCAAGAATAGAAAGGGAGCACCTTTTCTATTCTTTAAAATTATTTTAAAATCATCTGAAGTCATAAGCCATTAGTATTAGAATTCCTTAGCTATCATATCAACAATTTCTTGATATGCCAACATATATTCTTTAGAATTTGTAGGAGTGATACTTGTAAAGCGACACTGTACCCCCAATCGATCTAGCAGACCAACTTTAGCTTTTTCTTGTGGCTGCAATTCCTTAGAATCTTTGATAAGAAAATAAACGATTTTATTTTGCTTCATCACCCCATCGCCTCTCAACATTCTTTGTCTTCTATCAAGAAGCCACCATAAGTCAATCTCTGAATAATCCAAACCAAGACCTACAATATAGACATCCGACATGAAGATATGATCTATCCAAGAAAATATTTCTCCATCGTTATTCTGCAAACGATCCAACATACTCGATATTTTCTGTTCGCCAACCTTTCCTTCTTTCCATTTATAAATTCCTTTCAGATAGTCGCTAACCTTTGCTACTGTTCCACAATAATGGTTATATCCTATAACAATGCTTCGTGGACTATCTACATCTCCATGTACAGGATAGATGGTTTTCAAAATACTATCTTTTTGCAAACATCTCTTTCTTCTGATATTATAATTCATCTCTGATTTATCACCCACTACAGACTGAAATCCCATTGCTGTCAAGCTTTCGTCCAACACATGATCATAATTGGTGGTGAGATAAGCATCAAAAGGGAGATTAGAAAGTTGATCATATATAAAATTTGACTTGAAGTCTTTCATCTCGTCAATAATCGCCTTTTTCAAATTCATCTGCCTATCCTCTACCACTTTTTTCCATCCAGTACTATCCTTTACATCTTGCACTTTTTTACGAAAATCAGAAGAAAGAAGTATATAATCATACTGCAAAGGATATGGAACATCCACTAGATTCAAGCCATCATGCACAGCAAGCCCGGCCTCATCTTTAGCTTGAACATTTGACAACAAAGTTTTCCAAGACAAATTTTGGCTTAACAGATTTAAGCCATTTCCAAAAAACAAAACCTTTCCCATATTTTTCACTTAAACTTGTTAATTTATTGACAGATAATCTTCTATCATTTTGTCAGGAGTCTTACAAACAAATCCTCTTATCAAATCTTTATGTTCTGGCTTTATCAAATAGATATCCTGCAAGTTTTCCAGCAAGTTATATCGCAAATAAAGTTTTCGTGCCTTGTCATAGATAAGCGCATTATAAAACAGAATCGACATTTCTGATGAAGACAAACCAGACTGCAAGAATGCAGCATATCTTCTGAAACGAGTCATAACTTCTTGCATCTTTTTTCTTTGATCTTCATTACTCATTGTGTTACGAATCATTTCAAAAATATCCAGTTGTACTTGATCCATATATTTCAAGATGTTATACAAATGGCGACAATAATGTCCAATTGTCGAAGAAAAATGAATCGAGAACAAGAAATAGAGAGCCTGACATTTCTTCAATTCAGTTTTTTGCGCCTTTATTTGTTTGAAAAATGTTTCAGTAAAGCCAAGGGTAACAACAGCTAAATCTTCTGAATACTCTGTCATTATTCGTTTCTGTTCATCTTTACCTGTCGCAAAAAGTAAATCCTTGTTGGGTGTAAGATTGAAACGATAGCTATCCCTTATCGAGAAGAAATACATCTTTTGCAGAACAGCCAAAGCTTCCATAAAGAAGTCATTACCAGAAGCATTTATACTAGTTTCTGTCAATTCGTGTTTTTCATTCCACTTAACATCTGTAAATTCCGCATGAAGTTCTTCCTTTATTTGTTGTTGCGAAGACAACAAAGAAAAGAAAGTTGCCTCAAAATCCTTTATCGCTTCCATTATAACATCCTCTCTTCGATACTTAGCTTGATTTTCCAACTCTCTATTCTGCATTTTGATTGCTGAGAAGTATAGAAACACACCTGCCAAAGCCCAAATAGATCCAATCACACCACCCATAAAATCTCCTACTTGACCCGTAGCCGCCATCTCATCCCTTGATAATTTTCCACCTATTTCAAACGTGGATGACATGTGATATAAAAATATCCCTATGACAACAAAACCAATGAAAGTAATAATATAGGCAAACCACTCCAGCAAAGAAATCTTAGCTATACTCTTCTTTATTTTTGTCTTCATAATTCAAGCTTTAAACTCTTTTATTACCTTTGCAGCCCCCCACAAGGCAATTATCTGGTATATCATGAGTTACGACACTACCAGCTGCTATCACCACATTATTACCTATGGTTACAGGTCTTGCTATCACCGTATTTGCACCAATGAAAACATGATTTCCTATCTTTAAGTTTCCCACATGCCAAGACAAGTTTCCATCTTCGTGAGGTTTCAGATAGTGAGTGAGCAGTACGGTATTCATGGTTATGGTAACATGACTTCCTATCTCAAACAACTTATGATTGATGGTATCGAAAGTCACATTTGCTCCGATATGAATATCTTGCCCCATTTTTATCCCTGCCAATTTCAATAATTTTGGACGCACCAACTTAGAAGATAGCCAGCGATTCATAGACAATCGCAACAAAACAAACCTCGGTAGTCTTTTCAAATAATTCTGTACCATAATTCTTATATCGAAATTTTGTTACTTCAATGTTTCCAACCATTGTTCATATATTCGCTCTACCGAATATTCCTTGCTTTTTTCAATCGCAGTCAATGCCATTACCTCACGCTTTGCTGCATCATTCATCAGATTCGATAACAAATTTGCAGCCTCATCTGTCCGGTAGCCATCCTTGTGATAAGGGATCACAAGACCATTTTCCCCATCATTTATAATATCACCTACAGCCGAGTAGCTGTTATACACCACTGGTATCACACCAAAACTCATACTTTCTGCAAGTACCAATGGGAAACCTTCATATTCAGAAGTAAGAAGCAAGATAGACGCACGCTCATAATAAGGCTTGGGTTGCTGGAAACCTTCAAATGTCACATGCTGTAATCCATAATCAGCCACTTGTTGCTCTACATTTTTACGTTCTACTCCATCACCCACTATAGTTAATCGCCAATCGGGGAATTGAGCCTCCAGTTTTGCCCAGGTATCAATCACACGATACACTCGCTTTTGGTTGTAATCAATTCTACCCATATATATAATCTCCTTTTCCTTCTTATCGAATGAATAAGAGAAGTCTGAAGATTCCAAGGTTACAGGATTAGTTTGCACCATAAGATGATTAGGATGATTGATACCCGTAAACTTAGAGAACAGAGGAATATAACTTGGCGAGAGCACTTGATAGATATCAGTATGATGATAAACATACGCCATACTTCGACTCGTCACAAACTTAAACGCAGCTTTTTTCAGCTTTAGCAAACTGCGTTTCAAAGGTTTGACACAACCTTCAAGAGCTATCTCCACATTTTTGATACGAGCGTTCGTATCTACTTGGTTATGATAGACTGCAATCGTTTTTACCTTCAATCCCTTCTTCGCCTTATTTAACACTCGGCATGACACAAGAGGTAAGCCCCATTGATTAATCACCACCTGTATCTGATGCTCTATAAGTAAATTTCTAAGTGCCACAATATTTTGGTTGGTACACTTATAATCCCACAACGTATAGATTTTCACGCTATCATCAGTACGAGCTACCGTCAATGCTTCAGGAGCTTCAAATGTAGCAATTACAACTTTGTGTCCATGCCGAGCAAAGCAACTAGCTAGAGTTGCCGTCACCACTTCTATGCCACCGACAGCGTAGCATTTCATCAAAAATAATATATTCATCAATACAAACGTATTATGATTTTAAACTTCTGATAACTCTCGCCGGATTACCCGCAACAACAGAATATGGAGGAACATCCTTAACTACTACCGCTCCAGCACCAATAACAGAATCATGTCCAATAGTTATATCACCAATGATGCAAATATTTGGACCAATAGTTACATTATCTTCTATACATGGGCATTTTTCTGAATCTAAAAAGCCCTTTGCTCCAATAGTAGTATTCTGGCGAACAGACACATTATTGCCTATAATTGTATTTGGATTAATAACCGTGCCCCTTGCCCCATGAAAGATTTCAAAATTATCACCAATTTGGGTATAATATTTTATATCATAACCCAAGAGCCAAGAGTACAAAGCAAAAAGCTTTCTGTAAATTCCACTTTGCTTAGATTTTAGTCTAAGTCTATTAAAACACTTTGATTTTTTATCCATATTCTGCTCCTTAACAAAATATAAAAGGCAGGGAAGTACTCATAAGGAAAAGAAAAGTAGCTCACAAATATAACTCCCTACTTTCCGTCCCTGCCATATTAATTTTCTTGCGTCAAAGAATTACACTAACGTGAATTCCATCACTCATTAAATATTTCTGAATATTTCTACGAATTTTTCTTCAGTATTCAAATTATAAGTTGTTACTATACGTCCTAACTCCGAAGCTTTTATCATTGCATCTGCAAGCTCTTCAATATTCTCTTTCCCTGCCAAATAGCCAGTTTTTCCTTCTGCTACAATTCGTTCTATTACAGGAATACATTTCATCGCAGCAACAGGAGTCCCCAGATACAAAGCCTCTATCATAACATTCGGTAAACCTTCATTTCTAGAAGATAAGACAAAACAATCTGCATTTTTCATATACACATATGGATTAGCTTTAAAACCAGTACATACTACAGAATCTTCTAAATCATTTTGCCCTAAATATTTTTGTATCTCTTGATAAACAGGATTGTCATCATGATATTCACCTACGATAAACAACTCTGAATAAGGTATAATAGATTTTACTATTTTAAAAGCTTTAACCAACATATCAAATCCTTTAACAGCATGAAATCTACCTACTGCCACAAAACGTACTTTTTCAGAAACGTCAAATGGATTCTTTTCAGAAATACATTTCTTTATATAATTCTTATCAATAGCATTAGCCACCGTATGAACCAAATTCTTTGAAAGATGTAGTCCATTAATTAACCCATCTCTCATTTCATCAGTCTGAGCTATTATATAGTCGGCAAAGGGATAGGTGAAAGCTAGTCTTAGTTTTTGAGTAAAGCTTTGAGTATATAGATAATTATCATTTCTGAGAATTACTCTACACTTCGTAAATCGAGAAGCCAAGACCAAACGCCAATTTACTGGCATTTCTGGTCCATAGACCACGTCTGGCTTTTCAGCTTTAATAATCTTTCGAAGATTACTTATCATATTATGAGTAAACACGGGTTCTTTATGGAAAACAACTTCACGCTCTGTAGGCAAAAACTTTTCCAATTGATTACTTGGTCCAAATATATGATAAGTCACATCAAATTCATCATCACTCAAGCATCTAGAGATTACTATCGCCTGACGCTCAGCACCTCCACACCCAGAAGGAATAAAAAATATTATTTTTTTTCTCATAATTATACATAAAATAATGGTTCAA
Source organism: Segatella copri (assembly GCF_009494395.1). GTDB lineage: Bacteria > Bacteroidota > Bacteroidia > Bacteroidales > Bacteroidaceae > Prevotella. The sequence continues at coordinate 8,431 of NZ_VZCB01000063.1, forward strand.
AAAAATACGGCATTAATGCACTATCCTCATAAGTTCTACTAACACGGAATATCATCCATGCTACAAATATCACAAAAAACAAGACTTGCGATATACGCAATCTCATGCAGTTAGATGAAGCCAAAACTTCACCCCACATCACCAAACGAGGAGCATAAAAGAACTCATATCCACGCCAAATACCCATTATTGAATTTATAGGTATAAGCATAAAATCAAAGACACAAACTAAATAAATTATATCAATTCGCTTTTTATCAATATCATCAAAAGAGGACCAACGTTTTCTCAAGGACTTAATATTTATAAGCATCATGAAACCTAAAGCCATTTGTTCAAATGCAATTTTCCAAGCATTATCAAGAAATCCTCCTCCCTCTTCTAAACTATTACTAGCATAACTTTGATAGGCTCCACCTAAATCAACATCTGCAAAATTTGTCAGGAATACATTCTGGAATATAGAAGCCGATATGGAACTAAGAACAATCATGATAAGGATAACTGGAATTTTTATTTTTTTCTTTAAAAAGAACTGAATAAAAGGTAACACTATGGCAAAGACTACACCTGCTTTATGAATCAAAACAGAAGAAAAAGTAATTAGATACACCTTATATTTTTTTAGATATAATAAACTTACTAATCCTAACAAGATAAAACTAATGCAAAAATTGCTACGCAATGTACAAAAGCTACGCAAGTACAAATAGAACAGCAAGAAATATGAAACACATGACGATTTTTTAGGTGCATATTTATAACAAAAAAAGAAATATGACCATGCCATAAAACCATAAACTATCATAAAAAAAACATAATGACTTTTAGTACAATAGCGAATAGCTTTAATGATTACCCCCATAAGCCAATCCATATGATCACTATAAGGATATACTTTTAAACCGCTTATGCAATTTTCAAAATAACCAATATAACTTAGGGCATCTGCTCCACCAATACCGTAATCAACAACTCTGAAAGATGAAAAAATAGTCCAAACAATAATGCCATATGATAAATGCAATAATGATTTAGACTTACATATTTCTCTATACTTTAAAGCATTATTTAAACTTATCATACTAACTATACCCATCACTACGTACAAAAACATAGATAGGTTATCCCAATATGGTCTCATTTTACTAAATTTTTAATATAAGATTATTAATGCCTTCTGTATTTATAGCACTTTAGTAAAAAGAAGCCTTCCTTTAAATATCAGAATGACATTTTGAATTTTATGTATAAGAATAAGCCAAAACAAACTTTCTATCAAATATGTTTGCAGGTAAAAACCTTATAGGCTAATAAAAATTTCTTTTTGCACTCGATAGTATTATCTAATATTGGATTACTCATCATACTTTTTTTTTGCTATCAAATGTACTGATTTAGACATTATAATATAACGTTCTTTTTGCTCAAGCATATAAAAAAGTAAAAATAAACCTAAAAGAGAAACTATTACTGATGAGAAAATAATGTATAGAAATTCATTCATACTATCCTTTTCAATTTGCTTAACTAATATAATAATAAACGTATATCCAAGAATTAATTTAGTGACATATTTCATAAATCTTTTTAGCTCAAATTTTGAATATTTTCCTGCCAACATTAATATTCTTACGTATACAGAAATTATAGACATCAAAATAGAAACAACCATCGTAATTTCAGCCTCATACCCAAATGACAGAAACATATACGATATTGGCAGTATTGAGACTCTTAATATAAACTCTACTATTTGATATATCTTCTGTTGTCCCGTTGCTAATATTGTTAAAATTATCGGCTCTGTTATGACATTTAAAATACTATCAATAATTATCAACTGCAAAAAGATGACAGATTTTTGGGGTACATTCCCTAACCAAAGAGAAAGGATAGATTCTGCATTAAAAAAAATCGGCAAAGAAAGAAATGCCATTAGAAAAGTACATATTAAAGATGTTCTTATCAGCATTCTATTTAACCCTTCATGTTCATTATTAGAATATGCTTTATATATTTGGGGTTTTGAAGCTGTAAAAAAGCCATCAGTAAACTTCCGTAAAGCACCTTCTACTTGGAAAGCAATAGCTCGGGCTGCATTAACAGACGGAGAGAAAAATGCATTAATCAATAAATTCAATCCTGATGATTTTATAACAGCAGATATACTACCAAAAAAATACCAACTAACAAAAGTAAAAATTTCCTCAAACTCTTTTTTATTCCAATAGAATCTATACCTGCTTTCGGAAAAGTATTTAAAACAATAGATAATATATGCTAAGGTTACTGCTACTGTTACTATAAGAGATAAAAAATTATAGTATATCAGTTTATCACCGACAGAAATAACAATAAGATAAGCAACAAGAAGTTTAGCCACAGATTCAAATATGCCCACATAAGCAAAGAACGACATACGTTCATGCGAAATAATTAAAGAATTATATGGTATTGAAATAAATGACAAACATAAATTAATAATGGAAAATTGATATACTATATGAGCAGCAAACATTCGGTCTTCTGGTATTATCATCTTATTATTAAGATACCAAATACCAAAAGTCTCCAATAAGACAACAGCCAATAATGCTAATACTGAAAATGAAGTTACATTTAAGCAAAAACAATTATTAAAGGAAACCTTGTCACCTTTCACTATCTCTTTAGAAAAATAGCGGTTGCATACTGCTGTTAAGGAACTAGTCAAAAATGAACATAATGCCACAACACTACCTACAACATTATTAATTCCATAGTCAACAACCCCAAGTTCACGAAGAACAATCCGGACTGTATAAAGACTAATAATCATAACAAAGAGCATACGTAAATACAGAAAGACTGTATTTTTCATGACCCTTCTATTATCAATTACTGATTTATTGCTATTTTCAGACATTTCACTTTCTCTTTAAGACCTTCTTTAATTTATGTTTTATTTGAGCGACAAAACTTAGCTGTGCATATTTTTTTAAAACGCAAACAATACCTCCGTTCTTATAATCTATCCAAAATTCATCATATCGCGGGCTGATAGACGACGGCTTTATCAAATTAGCTTGTCTTTCCATACCTAAACCATATTTAGATTGTTTGACTTCAATATTGTTAAGTTTAGAAAAAAAATGTTGTGCTTTAATATTGTTCACAAATACTAAAGATACACCCTGTTTTGAATAGAAATCAGGAAAAACTTTCTCAACATCCCAATAATCTGCAATTGAAAAATCGCCAGAACGTCCTTTTCCTGCATAAGGACAATTATAACAGAATGGACGCAAGCAATTATTTGAAAAGAATAACTTTGTATAACCCCATGACTTTAATGTATTACATTCTTGATTAGCCCCATAATATATTGTAGGATAGAAATTTATACTACCTCCACCCCATCCATTTACCTTAGTTCTAAAGTCAAATCCTGTTACTTTTTTCTTTTTTGAAAGCCAACTTATATATTCCTCAAATAAACGAGGACTAGGAACCCCATGACAAATAAGATCAATTGTGAGCAGCGAATCGATACTAACCTTTTTTAACTGAAGATAATTGAGCAATCCATTAATATGACAAGAAGTACCGAAATAAGCAACAAATTGACCTGACTTTAAATCTATCAGGACATCATGAAATGATTTTGATGGATCAGTCTGTACATACTTGCTTCCCTTTAACTTTTCAAGATCCTTAATATTGTCAACACGAATTGTAGCAACATGCGGAAAAGGTTCATAAGCGACACCATAAACAACACCTCCGTTACTAACAACAAATTCACTTAATGCTGCAGCGAACCCTCCACTTGAAGAAGACTTCATTTTCTCAATTTCAGTACGTTTTACAGCATAACATAAATCCAACTTAGTTATCTTCTTATCAAAAGAAGGACATACTTTAGTGCAAAGACCACAATTTACACACTTATGTGTGTCAACATTCGGATATAAAAAACCTTGGTCATCATATTGCAGTGTAATGGCATTCTTACCACATATCGTCTCACATGCAGAGCACCCGCAACAATCAACCTTTTTAAAATTCTCAAAAATATTATTTGCCACGCTTCTGATAAACTTGTTTTAATACTTCATCCTGTTTGTTAGCCAAACAAGTAGTTCCAAAAATAACTTGTTCCATTCTTACATCAGGATTTGGATTGAACTCTATAATAATAACATTCCCATTTTTATCCATTGCAACATCCCATCCTATCAAGTCAAACATTGGCAAAGAAGAATGCGCTTTCAATACGGTATCAACCATATTTTGAAAATTATCGATACAATAATTTTCGAGATAAATACCACTTTCTGTATACTTATATGTCTTATAAGGATAAACAGTAATAGCTTTTTTCAACAATCCACCAGGATAAACAGGAGCACAGAATCCCCCAGAATACGCATTATCCACTACGTTACCTTTTTTACCGATACGAACGTATGAAGACAGAAATTCTATCTTTTGAGTTTGTCTATTACGGAATGTATGAATTCTTAAACTATTACAAGAGGAAGGATTCAAACATGAAAGATTTTCGCATTCGTCTATCTTACTCTCAATGCAATAGTTCAAACCATACTTTGCTTCATATTTACGAATATACTCAGCTAATTTCACTTGAGAATTATCTACTATGCCCTCTGTAACCGAAAAAGAGCATACACCTCTGCCTCCATCTGTACCCTTAGAAGGCTTGATAATACAATTATTGACATTTTCAAGTTTCTTAAGAAAAGACTCCTTTTCTATTTCGCAAGGACCTTCCTGATTTGGCAAATAATATATACCATTATTGCATTCTGCAACTCTCGTAGGAATATTATAGCCATTCAATAGAGATCTATAAAGCCCTTTATCATCAAAAATGTATTGTTGTAATGCAGGAGAAAGGTACTGCTGAACTTCTATACATACTTCAAATGGCTCATATTCAACTTTAAATTCTCCTGTAAGAGAGTAAAGTAATTGATGCCATTTTGTTGACACCTTTTTCCCTGTTCTATCATACCAATACTTTTGAATATCTGATATTTGTGATTTCGACAACTTCTTAAGCTTGCAGCTATTCGAAGTATCCTTCCAAATTTTATCAAGACTTTTCTTTGTAAAATAATCAGCACGTTTACCTTTTAAATAAGGTACAATTTTTCCTACTAAATCCATAGTTTATGATTTATTTAAAATTTGATTTTTTATGAAATTATAAGAATCGATTCGCAGCTTATGAAGCTTTTCATCAACAAGCCTATAATCGATTTCATTGATAAGATCTCTGTCATTCTTCAACAAACATCCTTGTAACCCCAAGGTATTTATTAAAGATAAAATTCTATTTCCATAGTTTCCTGTCCAAAAAAGTTTATGAAAATACAAGGAAAACAGTATTCCGTGATAGGAATCAGTAAAAACAGCACTTGCATTCATAAAATATCCCAGCCATGAAGGAGGATCCATAGGACTCACATTTTTAAAGCCTGGTGAAAACAACCACATGTTTATCATGAGAACCTTCTTGCCATGTCTTTTTGCATAATCTAAAGCAGCTTGCTTATTCTCCTTTGTAGGAAAATATACAAGAACATAATCCTTTTCTTTTGGTGGTAATGCAATCTTTGCCCATTCATCGCGAGTCAATAACATTGTCGGATCTACGACATTTTTACAAGGTATCCCCATATCATTAATAATTTGACATGTGTCAGACTCCCTTACAGAAACACTATTGTATTTGTGTAAAAGTGGTTGAACTTTACACAAAGTATTACTATCCCATTCAGCACCAACAGAAGAAGCATACGAATATTTTGGCTTATCTTCATCGACAAAATCCAAGAAATACGTAAGGTCATTTCCTGTCACAAAAAGATTCCATATCATATCTGACCCAGAAATAAAAGCATCATAATCTTTATTCGCTTCTCCAATATTTTTTTTAGTATACAGCTTTTTACTATAAAAATTTTGCTGTTTCATAAAATATTGGCAGCTTTTAATCTTTCTTTCCGTTTTTCTCCAAATATATTTGGCTAAAACATTTCTCAAGAAACCTACAGCGGGATGAAATGTAAGCTCTCTATAGATAATATTATTACATTGATAATCTATTAAGTCACATTCTGCTCCTAATTTTCTAATGGTCGTGCATAATCCATATGCCTGCAATAAAGCCCCAATATTAGGAATATTGTGAAAAGTCAAAATACCATATTTCATAATTACATCATTGTATTATATAAATTAATATGTTTTTGTACTACTGCATTTATATCAAACTGAAGCAATGACCTATTCTTTTTACTCCCGTTTTGCCCTATGACAGTATCAATCCACTGTTGCTTAGGAGCACTCAAAGACAAGGCAAAGCAATTTGCATTACAAATAACATCCATCGGTACTGCGTCTGATGCTACACAGCGTACATTATTAGCTTGAGCCTCTATCAATACTAATGAAAAACTCTCTGATAAAGATGGTAAAACAAGAGTATCAAAACAACTCATAATTTTGGTAGCATCCTTTCTTAATCCCATTAGATGAACATGTGACTCTAAATCATACTTTGCTATTTCATTTTTTATCAACCTAAGTTCACCTTCATTACCAGTTCCAACAAAAACAAGATGAGCATTTTCTTTTTTTCGTATAATATCCTTAAACAAATGAATTGTAAAAAGATGATTTTTTACTTGGTTGAATCGCCCCACTTGTCCAATAATGAAAGAATCTTCAGGAATGGATAGCATCTCACATAGATCTTTCTTTTTTCCTTTTTGAGCTCTAATATGTTCCAAATCTACACCATTCGGTATATCAACAATCTGAGCACAAGGAAAGAAATGTTCTATATCGTCATGAAGCAATTGTGATATTGCAATAAATTTCATTCCTTTTTGAGATAAATGTTCTATCAAAGGACGGACATAACTACCAACATTAAAATTACGTTCTACACGAGAATGATAGGTAAAAACGCACTTATCTATTGGAAAACTTACCTTATCTAAATTTTTAAAGACTGTGTGATAATGGATTACGTCTGGCTGCAAATCTGATATTATTTTATTCAACTTTCTTAAAGAGTCGTCATAAAAGAATCTCAGAAAAAGATGTTTTATGCGGCTATTCGATTTTTGCAAAGTGTAATACGGAATACCGCTATCTTGAATCTTGGTAGAAAGATAAGAATCTGTATGATAAAATTCAACTAAACAAATATCTATACCTGCTTGCTTTAACTTTAATATATAGTTAACAACCAGTGTTTCTGCCCCACCAACAGGCAAACTATGTATTATGTATATTACCCTCATCTTCGTAAAATAAAACGATAAACTTTTTTGAGATATGCATATACTCTATACTCGTATAAAACATATATTTTTTCGTTTAATTGCTGAACCATTGTATTTGAAACAGGTTGCATTCTATATTCATCAAAAGAAACGACATCATTATGGTAGTTCTTCAGCAACGTTTTAAACTCATCAAAACAGTACTTCTTATGTAACCACGCCCATTCGTGTGCATGAAAAACAGCAGTAACGTAACCTTGTTTCGGAATTTTAGGACAACCACCAGAACGACAAGGCAACAACTTTATCCCATACTTTTCATAAGCCTTTGAACTTTTTCCGTCGGAGATATACTTAAAGCCACACAAAGATAAGGCTTTTATCGTATTATCATCGTATGAATGAGCAGGAGCGAAAAAGATATCGGTCTCAATGCCATGAGATTGCAGTAATTCTTTGCCCTTTCGGATTTTTTCAACCTGCACTTCCAGTGAATGACCAGAGAACTCAGAACCAACACGATTATTAACCATTCCCTTATGGGGACTATCAAAGACATGGTTCAATCCATGCATCGCTATAGTATAACCTTTCTTTTGCAAGGCAAGCACATATCCCCAAAAGTCACTTTTTTCATCCGAAATCTGGAGATCTGCATCCTTGCAATCTGGAACAACTCCAATAAGTGGTTTTACCTGATACTCATCCATCATGGTTTCAGCTATATGAAACTGCTTAAAATCCATCGTTGGACAAATATCATCAAATCTAATTAATATCTTTGCTGACATATTGATATGTTTAATTCATTATTGAATTTAAAATATGGTCAACGATTTCGTCTTTTTTACCATTAATGTAATCAAGAAATAACTCCTGACCATTTTTTGCAACCTCTTTATATTGCTCGGAACCGACCAACTCAAAGACATCATTAATATTATCAAAATTCCAATCTATAGGAATATAAGTTTCATTCTTGATGAAGAAATTTGGAAATGTATCCATATGATCAACAGTAGGCTTCAACAAAGTAGCACCATAAAAGAAAGACTCAAAATCACGATAGCATATTTCTCCCCAACCAAATGGAGATATACATGCCTTAGAGTTTTTCATATACTCTATATACTCTTTATGAGACATTTTTAATCCAGGATTGGGTATATTCTTTGACAATTCATTAGCTTTTAAATAATCACATACCTTTAAACGTTGATAGCTAACAAGAGAAGAATATTTAACAGTTCCATTAAAGAATATATCATATTGTCGTTCCGTCGAAAATCTTTCAATTTTAGGATAACACATTCCATTTGGTATTAATCTTAGTATTTTAGGACTTAAGAAATCATTTAATCCAATGTTCCATGAAACTCCTATTTTTCCAATATACTTATCTTGTAAAAGACATTGATGTCCATCATCTGCTGGGGCTTCAACACTTTGTTGCTTAGCATAGAAATCAACATAAACACGATCTAAATATAAGTTTTGTTTATATAATGACAAATCATGACATAGCTGTTTTTTCAAATACTTATCGACAACAGGAAGAATATCAAACACACAACTACCAGTACTATCTGCAGTATCCAACCATACTAAACGATTAGATTTCGCTTTCAATCTCTTTAACAACTCTATTCTTTCTTCAGAAGCCATTTTTCCTAAATCAGAAGTAGAGTGATGAAAAGCCAATAGAAGTATATCAAATTCTCGTAGTTTCAAAGCCTCGTCCAGCTGCTTATTACATAATCCTGCAACAGGTAAGTAAGAGAGAATATTAAGTAACTCTAACTTATATCCTCTTTCTCTGAAGTATGATTTTAAAGTCAGTATAGCTTTAAGCCATACATATGTATAAAGCGTACCATCGTAAAGAACTGTTATTTTACGCATACTAAATTACTTTATTCTTTCTATATATTCTTTCAAACTCATCAGATTCTTATCCTTTTCTGAGATAATAAGATTCTCGATGCCACCGATCTTCTCAAATGGCCAATCTATACCCATATCAGGATCATTATACATGATGCCAGCATCTCCTTCACCATAGAAAACTTCTCCACACTTGTAACTGACTACAGAATCCTCAAGTACAAGGTAACCATGACCAAAGAATTGTGGTACAAAAAGAGTCTTCTGGTTTTCACCTGTTAAGTCAAATCCTTGCCACTTTCCAAATGTAGGCGAATCTGGTCGAAGATCGATAATCACATCATATACATGTCCACTAATACAACGTACAAGTTTAGCTTGTTGTTTTACAAGTTGAAAATGCATAGCACGAATCACGCCTTTTTTACTGATTGTATAGAATACCTCCTTCAGTTCATGGTTGATACCATTCTGCTTAAAAGTATCTATATTGTAATCCTTGACGAAGCCACCACGCTCGTCGGTTGCATAGAAAGGAGTAATTTCGTATGCTCCTTTCATTTCAAGCTCTTTGAAATCAAATTTCTGTATCATATCTATTAAAGGCTTTTGAGCCACTCTATTGTTTTATTTATACCATTATCAAAATCTGTAGATACATATTCACCGATAGCATCTACAAGATCATCATTACAGAACATATCCATAGAATACTTAATTCCATCATCTGGACGAATTCCAATACCTACTTTATCAGCATATCCCGCTAATTCCCCTATACGAAGGAGGTATTCCTTCAATTGACGAGGTGAACCAGAACCAATGTAATAGAATGTTTTATTGGTTTCTTTTTCTCCAAGTCGATACACTGCCTCAATTAAATCATCAACATAAATGAAATCATAAGGTTGAAGCGCAGGACCAAAAGTAGCCTCATTACCAGTCATTAATTCACCTAGAGTATAACTTACGAGATTACCCGTCTTATTACCTACTCCATAGATATTAGAGAACTGCATCCATACAAATTGCTGCCCGATGTTCTTACAATAATCTTCCAAGATGAGACGACATGCATGCTTTGCGACACCATACATCATACCTCCTGATGTTTTCTCTAAATTAGGAAGGCTAAATGTAGCATTTTCTGCAACAGTACCAGCACAGAGAAACTTCTTTACATTTAACTTTTTACAGATATCGACACAATCTATTGCCATTTGAATATTAGCAAGCTGAACAGAAGGATTTGCCTTGTCAGCTCCATTCACACCTTTCCAGGCAAGATGATAAAATGCATCATACTCTTCAACTGGGAGTTTCTCGACAAGGGAAGCATCCACACAGGATTCAATTTTAGTAATGAGTTCACTATCAGGAAGACGTTCTCCTTGAAACGTTATATCTACGGCAACAACCTTGATACCATTCGCAACCAACTTTTTGATGAGCGAACTACCTATAAAGCCATTACCGCCTGTTACAATTACATTCTTCATATTCATTATACTTTTAAGAATTCCGAAATCTGCTTATCCATGCAAGCACGAACATCACCTCCTTCAAGCCAAGTCTTGCTCCACTCTACAATCTTTTCCATTGCTTCATCAAGATTCCAACGAGGAGACCAGCCAAAGGTTGCCTTCAATTTAGAACAATCCAACTTCAGGAAGTTTGCTTCATGAGGTCCTCCATCATATTTATTCACCCATTTCATACCTTCTCCCCATTTGCTGACGAAAAGGTCCACAAGAGCTCCAGTCTGGAAGCAATCAACGTCATCAGGACCTACATTATAATAGTCGGCATACTTTTTATCCTCATACTGCTTCATAGCAATCACAAGATAAGCATACAGAGGCTCCAAAACATGCTGATAAGGACGAGTAGAATAAGGATTTCTAACTACGATATCCTCATGCTTTTCTGCAGCACGAATACAGTCAGGGATAATACGGTCATTTGCAAAATCACCACCTCCAATTACATTACCAGCTCTAGCAGTTGAAATCGGGATGACAGGAAGACCATTATTATCAGTAAAGAACGAACGCTTATATGAATGAGTGACAAGCTCTGAGCATGATTTTGAATTAGAGTAAGGATCATAGCCATCTAACTCTTCATTCTCACGATATCCCCAGTTCCACTCTTTATTGAGATATACTTTGTCTGTAGTTACATTAAGGAACGACTTCACGCATTTGTTCTGACGTACACACTCCAAAATATTAACCGTACCCATGACATTTGTTTCATACGTATAAGCTGGATCCTTATAGGAATCACGAACTATAGGTTGTGCCGCGAGATGAAGAACAATCTCAGGCTGAGCTTCATCAAAGGCCTTTTTAAGTGCAGCCATATCACGAATATCACCAATAACAGAATGTACATCACCCTCAATATTAGCAATTTTAAAGAGAGACGGTTCTGTTGGTGCTTCTAAAGAATAACCAGTTACAATAGCTCCAGCATTTGCAAGTATCTTGCACATCCAGGAGCCTTTAAAACCCGTATGTCCCGTAAGGAAAACTCGTTTTCCTTTATAGAAATCAAATATATTTTCCATTCTTATTAATTATATTCATTACTTTGCATAATCTGGAATCTCTGGAATGCTACGATCCCAACGTTTCCAAGGAGCTTTATCTTCTGCAAGAAGTTTCTCAAGAAGAGACTTCTCACGGATATTGTCCATACACTGCCAGAAACCAGTATGAACATATGACATCAATTGACCTTGTTCTGCCAGCTTAACCAAAGCTGTCTTTTCGAAAACACAAGAGTCTCCACCTTCTAACAAATCAAAAACTTCTGGTTCAAGAACCATGTAGCCTGCATTGATAGGAGAACCATCTAATGCACTCTTTTCACGGAATGCACGGACAGCCTGGTCTTTGGTAATATCAAGAATTCCCTTGTCTTGCGCCATCTTAACTGCTGTTAGAGTTGCAAGTTTCCCATGACTCTTATGGAACTCTATAAGTTTATCAATTTCCACATCGCATACACCATCACCATAAGTCATGAGGAACGTTTCATTTCCTACATATTTTTGAATCCGCTTGATACGTCCACCAGTCATAGTATTATAACCAGTATCTACAACCGTGACTTTCCAAGGTTCCATATTGGTTTGATGCACTGTCATTTCGTTTTTACCATTACGATAATCAAAAGTAACGTCAGAATTGTGCAAGAAGTAATTGGCAAACCAATCTTTGATATATTCCTGCTTATATCCTGCACAGATGATAAACTCGGTATGCCCATAATAAGCATACTCCTTCATAATATGCCAAAGGATAGGCATACCGCCTATCTCAATCATTGGCTTTGGTTTAAACTGAGATTCCTCAGAAATGCGGGAGCCGAAACCACCTGCAAGAAGCACAACTTTCATATTTCAAATCCATTAAAAATCATAGAAAGGCAGGCTCCACACCAAAAGCGAAAAGTAGCTCATAAATAAATGCTAGTGGTGCTTCGCCTACCGAATAATATTCTTATTTTAAATCCACCGTTCTATAGTATTCATCTGCTCAGATACCTTTACTTCTTATCAATAGAGGTCTGATAGTTCAAGGAAGAAATAATATACCTTCTAAAGATTGATCAAGCATATCTTCGAGATTTATGAAAAAGATACATGGTTGCGTTATCTACACACTATCTAATTCTGCCTTTATTATTTGTTTTTTACAAATAATATTTCTTAAACCATTCGGCAAAGACACGTAATCCCTCACGTAAAGAAGTAGATGGCTTGTAACCAAAATCTTCTTCCAAAGGTGTTGTATCTGCATAAGTAACAGGCACATCGCCCGGCTGCATTGCCACCAGTTCCTTGTGCGCCTCAAAGTCATAATCTTCTGGCAGCACACCGGCACGAATCAGCTCCTCCTGCAGGATGCTTACAAACTCCAGCAGGTTCTCAGGATGTGAGTTGCCAATATTGTAAACCTTATATGGAGGGATAGGTAAACCGTCCTCGCCATTCTGCTTCTCAGGAGCATGCTGCATCACTCTCACGATGCCTTCCACGATGTCATCCACGTAAGTGAAGTCACGCTTGCAGTTACCATAGTTGAAGATCTTGATGGTATCGCCCTTTACCAGTTTGTTGGTAAATCCAAAGTATGCCATATCAGGCCTTCCCGCTGGACCATACACAGTAAAGAATCTCAAGCCTGTACTAGGAATGTTATAGAGTTTAGAATATGCATGAGCCATCAACTCGTTGCTCTTCTTCGTTGCAGCATAAAGACTTACAGGATTATCCACCTTATCATCTGTAGAATATGGAACCTTTTTATTGCTTCCATACACGCTACTAGAACTTGCATATACCAAATGCTCTACCTCGTGATGACGGCAAGCCTCCAGAATGTTATAGAAACCAATGAGGTTGCTCTGAATATAAGCATCAGGATTAGTAATACTATAACGTACTCCTGCCTGAGCAGCAAGGTTGACAACCACAGAAATCTGGTTAGCTGAGAAGATTTTCTCGATAATCTCCTTATTGGCAATAGAGTCATGAACAAACGTCCAATCTTTACCCATAGCCTCGATTTCCTTCAGGCGCTCATATTTGATATTCACATCATAGTAATCTGTAATACTATCAATACCTATTATCTTGATGTTCTCCACATCATTAAACAAACGCTTTACAAGATTGCTGCCAATAAATCCAGCAGCACCTGTAACAAGGATTGTCTTACCCGTTAAATCTATATTATAACTTACCATAATCTTAATCTCTTCTAAAAATATCTCTAGTATATACCTTCTCCTTTACATCATCCAGGCAGGCATCATAGCGATTGGCGATAATTGCCTGACTCTGCTTCTTGAAGGTATCCATATCATTTACTACCTTGCTACCAAAGAATGTACTTCCATCTTCCAAGGTTGGCTCATAGATGACTACCTCTGCACCCTTTGCCTTGATACGCTTCATGATGCCCTGAATGGCTGACTGGCGGAAATTATCGCTGTTTGACTTCATGGTCAGACGATAGACACCAATCACGCAGTTGTGTTCTTTGCTGGCATCGAAAGTACTATTCTCGTTATAATAGCCTGCCTTCTGGAGTACGGCATCAGCGATATAGTCCTTACGGGTACGGTTGCTCTCTACGATTGCCTCTATCAGATTCTCTGGAACATCAGCATAGTTTGCCAGGAGCTGCTTGGTATCCTTTGGCAAGCAATAACCACCATAGCCGAAACTTGGGTTGTTGTAATGGGTGCCGATTCGTGGGTCGAGACCTACGCCATCGATGATAGCCTTGGTATCGAGTCCCTTTACCTCTGCGTATGTATCCAACTCATTGAAGTAGCTTACTCGGAGTGCCAGATAGGTATTGGCGAAGAGCTTGACAGCCTCGGCTTCCTTCATACCCATGAAGAGGGTATCGATGTTCTCCTTGATGGCACCTTCCTGGAGCAAAGCGGCGAAGGTCTTGGCAGCTTCCTTCAACATCTCGACATTGGTTACAGACTTGATTGCCTCATTCTCCTCTTCAAACTCAGGGCGCTCGATAATCTTTGGATAGCCTACGATGATGCGGCTTGGGTAAAGGTTATCATAGAGTGCCTTACTCTCACGAAGGAACTCTGGAGAGAAGAGAAGGTTGAGCTTCTTCACGCCCTTCTTGGCATACTTCAAGTAGAGGCTGCGGGTGTAACCTACCGGGATGGTGCTCTTAATGACCATCACTGCATCTGGGTTTACCTCCAGAACCAGGTCGATGACTTCTTCTACATGGGTTGTATCGAAGTAGTTCTTCACTGGGTCGTAGTTGGTTGGTGCTGCAATCACTACGAAGTCTGCATCCTTATAGGCTGACTTGCCATCAAGGGTTGCCACGAGGTTCAATGGCTTTTCAGCCAAATACTTTTCAATGTAATCGTCCTGGATTGGAGAAATCTTATTGTTGAGTTTCTCCACCTTCTCTGGGATTACATCTACTGCTGTTACATGATGGTGCTGAGACAACAGGGTTGCTATGCTCAGACCTACGTAGCCGGTGCCGGCTACTGCTACTTTTATATTCTTAAAATCATTCATAATGATATTGTGTTTTATATTATTATTATTTTTTTCTAAAATCAACCCGTCCTTCTTTGTTGATAAAGCGAGCTGCACTCGGCAATTTGAAAGCGAGCTTTCATTGCACTCATTGGCATCGCTTTTTCCCATTAAAGAAGGAGTTTTTCTACCTCTCCGTCTCTCCTGCAAGGAGAGCTCCACTTTCTCCCCAAGCCCCTCTTCCTCAGGAAGCGGGGATGTAACCGCCCTACCCGGTGCTCGGAACCGCTACGCTCTAAGGTTGGCGGGCCATCAAAGGTCTCGCCATGTTTTGCGGGATGGGACCGTCTTAATCACTACCTTTCATTTTATCCTATTGTATTGGTGAAAGACACACCATTTTGGTTCTCTATAATCTTAGCAGCTTTAGTGCTACTTATAGTAATCATTGTAGAATGATGAATGCTCAGTACCTTATCTTGTAACTCTGCATCATCCTCCAATGCTTTTATATTCAAAATGAGGTAATTGATTATTTAATCTTTGCTCTCTAATCTATCCCATTCATCATAATGAACTAAAAAGGCTATATCTCGCTCATTATTCCAAATATGATTAAGCATATTCCAATAAAAGAAGTAGCTAGTTGTACCATTTGCATTTGTTTGTCTTACATCATTACCAACCTTAGTATAGAGAACAACATAGTCACCTTTTCGAACAGGCACATCACCAAAGGCATAGACATGTCTATTTTTATTGGATAGATTACCATCCTTATCAAATGTGGTATCCAACACTAAATAACGGCACAAATTACAGTCTTCCAAGACTTTGAGAACTATACGTTCTTCGTCATTGCCTCTATCTTTTATCTCTTGTATTTTTATCTTCATCATATTTTTACGAGTTTTCAATTTCATCAAAACGAACATAGAATTTGAGCTTCTCATCTATATTCAGATTGAAATAGTCATATAACTCAGGAACAATAGGAACAAAGATTTTATCCTTTGTTATTATCGTTGTAGAACGTATTGTCTTTCCACCAGTTGAATCTGGTATTTTTCGCGTCAACTCCAAATCATAATAGAGTGTATTCTTACCATAAGCATCCGTGAATATATATATCAACCTATGCATACTCCAAATAATCCTTGTTGTATGAGGGGAAGAGAAGAATATACGCTTTTGCTTTACCATCTTGTCTGTCAACGCCATAAACATTTTATTATTTTGCAGTACAGGTGTAAAGGTTTCTGTCTTTAGTATACGTAATTTGGTCTCTACATCAAGACACATGATAGGCGGCATTGGTAAAATTTCATTATTTTCGACATTGGCAACTGCATCTTTCGACTTATTTAAAGCATTGCTTTCTATATTAGAAATAACTTCAGACACATCACCTACTTGTGACTTGTTTATAGTTTGCTGATGCTTATTGCGTTCCGCCTTGGCAAACTTCAAGAAATCCTCTGCAGAAATCTCTTCTGCTCGGAGTTTGTTTATCATCTCATCCATAGTACCCATCATGTCGTAAGGTATGACATACTCATCTTTAGTGTTATGGAGGACTCTTGTGATATAATCAGTTCTTTCCTTTACACCTTTGGGAATAAAAGCAGAGAATTGCTGATATAAAACCACTCTAACAAAATCTTTTGCAATCGGAGTAAACAAACGATAATTCTCTTTTCTGATAGAAATCAAACGATTGACATCGTCATTATTTGGTGAGATGTAGATGCAAAAGGTTTCATTATTCAAATCATGCGTAACAAACACATTAAGGTAATGAGAAATGTCTGCAAATTTAATATCAAACCCCTTAACATAATAATCCTCTTCTATTATGCTTTTAAGTTCATTCAACACAAAGAACTGATCTACCGTCAATTCATTTTGGGTATATTCATGTAGTACTTGTATGGTATTCGGGATAGAAGCAACTTTCATCTGCTGAAGATAAAGACGCTGAATCCGTTTTCTATAAGTATTGTCAGATATGGATAATACCGTTTCTGGTGAATTTTTGAATTTAGTTAAGACTGTCGCATCTACACCATCTGCGTATTTATATAATTTTGCAGTATCTAATGTAATAGTACCAAGTTCTATGTAATTTTCTTCATTGGCAACCTTTACTTTGACATGAGATGCTAATTTTAACTCAAAATTATTAGCTACATATTTTAGATAATCACGATATTGATCACATATTACATCCTGAGAAATAATTTCGGTCCATTTTCTTTCCACAGATTGTATTAACGAATAAACCAATTGCGTAGATTCACGACTTACAGCCTCACGACCAGCTGTAGGCACGAGACAATCTAAATTTGCCACACCTCCAAAATTATATTCAGAATGTACAATTATATTGGATAAGCCAAATCCGTTTCGAAGCCCCATTAAAGAGCTGTCTGATGCATTTAAATATAGATACCCATTTAGTTTGGTGCCATAATTATAGATGTCATAGACCATTATGTTAACTTGCAAAGGCATACTATTTCCATAGCCAATATCTAATTTATAAGCATAGTCTAGCCCTACAACATGTACATCTGTTAACTTACGCTCAAATGTGATGTTCTTCTTTGGAAACTCTTTTCCATTAATCGTTACAGGAATCTCTATATACTCAATATATTGGCGAAGATAGTTTATTGCAGAATCAGCATTAATAACTCCTTGGTTTTCCAATGTTGCTGCAATGCGTGTACCAATCGGGAATTCATTTGCAGGATGTGTAACAATCGGTATGGACTCTTTAACGTTTAGCTTATCACGCAACGCAACAGAAGTAAAAGACTTTTCTTCCCCAAAGCGATGCGTTTGGATTTCTAACTTAGTACAGACTCCAAAATTAGCCAACGCCCCAATACCAAAATGTCCAACAACTCCCGCAGCAATTGCTTGTGGGTTATTCTTACCGCTATTGCCGGCTTTCCAATAGTTATTGGTAAGAATATCGTCATTCATACCGATACCATTGTCTTCTATAATAATTTGCGTATCAGATATTTCAACTTTTATAATAGGAGAAAAATCTGAATCAACTTGCTTCCTTTCCAATATCGCATCATAGGCATTCTGGACATTCTCACGTAGCATAGCTAAAGGAGAATCGTACAAATCATTACCCAATATGCGAATCATCTGCTTTGCATCAAACTCCATGGAAACATACAACGTATTATTGCTCATAAGTAGAATTATTTTAATGCGTTCAACAATGTTTTTACATTCATATCATCCATCGCCTGCAATTGAGGGTCTTCCAATAGTGCTTTTTTCTTATCTACATCATTTAGCTGACTAGCTGCTACAAGTTTCAATACAGCATCTTCAACCGAATGGATTTCCTTGATATTGTCATAAACATACTCATAATCGCTAACTTCTTTCAAATAGTTTTTGAAAAAAGGATTATAAGAAGTATTTGTATCTGCCTCAAGCTGTTTGATTGATTCACAGGCTGCTATATAGTCGCCAGTTTCCTTGCATTTTCTATCGATTTGCAAAAGAACTTTTTCAGGAGAAATTTCCTTTAAGCAAACTTGATAATGAATCTTATTTGTGGAATTAGGCAATGCTTTCATTGCCCAATGTGGAATTTTATTATTCGGATTAGGATTCTTATCCTCACGAATGTTTATGTATATATCAGCACATCCATTATGATGTTCTACCTCTATAACATTGTATTGACGATGGTCTCCAAATGCAAGTTCTTTCTTTGTACCAAAAAGAGTTCCTGAACTTACCAACAAAAGCTTTTGTACTTTATCGTCTTTTGATAAAAGCATATCAGAATACTCCTCAGCAATTTGAAAATGATGCTGATGCCCAAAAAGTCCTATATGAACATCATTGCTCAATAAATCTGTCAATATCGACCTATCCATATAGTTCGTTTCCAATGGGCGTCCATAGTAATGATGATGCCATATTGCTATATTAAGAAATCCCTGATTATAACTGTCAATTAGTTCGTCCCCAACAGAAATTAGAGCATCCTCGGCAATATTACCTGTATCACATAAATGATCTAATTTATGACAGCTATTTAGCCCACAGAAGGTAACTTTACATTCTTCATCAGTATAAGTATAGGCTTGACATTCAGGGTTTATCGGATATTTTCTAATCCCTTCAAAAAAATGGTTATAAAATGAGACAAACAAGTCAAATCGTTTCTTATAATTCTCTGCATCATTAATCTCGTAAAAATTCCGATCTTTCCAATTCCAACGCAAATTTGAAGCCTGTGAGAAATACTCCTTAAGATTCTCATTATATGGCTTCGAAGATAGAACTACACTAGCTTTAGTAATTCTTCGATTTACATCATGGTTGCCAGGGACTACAATGCATCGTTTGCGGTTACCATCTAGATATAGTTTACAAATCTTATCAAGAAAATCTTCTACATCAGAATATTGTTTGTTTATTTCCTCGTCAGTATAAGCACCTTGAATCAAATCTCCACTAACAACGATGAAAGATGGCTTCACTATACCTTCATGAGAAGTATAAGCATCCAAATCTCGCTTCAAAGACTGATAAAGAGACTCATAATCAACATCATCCGATTTATGAATGTCAGAAATATGTATTATGGAGTACTTCATATATTAAAAAATAATCAATGCTACTTATTTATATAAATCCACATTGATGTCAAATGGACTATCGAAATCCTTTAACATTTCGTGCTTCGTATCCTTTTCTGAAAGGTTGGCATGATCGGTTGGAATCTTCCAATCTATGCCTAAGGTGTCGTCAAGGATGCTGATACCACCATCGGCTTCCGGATGATAGAAGTTATCACACTTGTATTGGAATACGGCTGTTTCTGAGAGAACGGCGAAACCATGAGCAAAACCCTTTGAAATGAAGAACTGAACATGGTTGTCTTCTGTCAGTTCTACAGCCACATGCTTGCCATAGGTTGGTGAACCCTTGCGGATATCTACAGCTACATCAAGGACTCTGCCCTTTACGCAACGCACCAACTTGCTCTGTGTATAAGGTGGACGCTGGAAGTGCAGACCTCGCATCACGCCATAGCTGCTCATAGACTCGTTGTCTTGGCAGAAGTGAACACTGTGTCCCAGGATTGGGGCAACCTTCTCTTCAAACTCTCGCTCGCTGAAGCTCTCGAAGAAGTAGCCGCGAGCATCACGGAAGAGTCGTGGCTCTATAATGAGTACGCCTTCAATTTCTGTTTTTACTATATTCATTGATTTAACTTTTGTTCTTAAAAATAAGAAGTTCGAAAACCTACCCGTCCTTCCTTATCCTTAAGGAAGGCTCCACCTCTCATCTCGGTCTTCTCCCCCTCAGGGTAGAAGAGGGGAACCGCTCTCCGGTGCTCAGAACCGCTACGCTCTAAGGTTGGCGGACCAAAGCGGTCTACGCCATATTGTGCGGGATGGGACCGCCTGGGCATGAACTATTACAGAAAGGCGACATCACAATTGCAAAGACGGCATTATAGACTATCCATTTCTCATTCCCTCCTTTTCCAATCCCCCACATCGCTTATCACCGCCCCGAAGTCGTAGCCGGCCACGGAGAGCATCTTTTCGCGGACGCTCTTCTCCATGCCACCGTCAAAGGGATGGAGGGTGACACCGGAATAACAGTCGCAGAAGCATTGCTCCAAGATATCCAGTATGCGACACATCAGAAGTATGCGGTCCCAGACTGAAGAGGTGTTGATGAGAAGGATGCGGATGGCGGCGTACAGCTGCATCACTGAAACCGACTCGTGGTGACGGAAATGATACTGCGCCCTGCCGCTGAGATGATTCTTCTCTAAATATCTTGCACTATACACTTGATGACCTAAGCCATCAACTGCCAACAGGCAATCACCAATCTTGATGATGAGCTGGTCTGGAACATAATCTTTCTGGTTGCTCATGAATTCAAACGTTATTTATGTTAAAAACTCGTTCCCTAGCTAGGAAACAAATGCGATGATATGTCACCGACTTTTTATAATTTTGCCAGCGTTAGAAAAAAAACGATGAATTCGTTAAACAACTAACAATTTTTTTTATTAACTAAACATAGGAAATGCAATTATGAATATTAACATTTTCAATGGCTATCAGTCTACCGAGCCTGCTATTATCAAGTTCCAGCAAATGGTAGACATCATCAGGGGCGACAAGCAGCTCGCCGAACTGACGAAGCGTTACCGCATCACGCACCAGAGGGAGTACAAGAGCCAGTGCTACTGCTTCTCAGTGACCTGCGTCTTCCAGGGTGGCAAGGCGAAGAAGGACATCATCGAGGTGACGGGCATCGGATTTTCTGACTTCGACCACGTGCCGAAGGAGAAGCTAGCCGAACTCTGCGCCAAGCTGAGAGAGGACAGACACACTTTGTTCTTCCACATCACCGCTTCGGGTGAGGGACTGCGCGTGCTCTATCGCTACGAGATGAAACCGGGCATGACGCTGGAGGAGCAGATGAAGTTCTATCCCACTGCCTTCCTCCATGGCAACCAGTATTTCTCCGACCTGCTGGGCGTGGAGTACGACGAGCATTGCTGCAACCTGGGCAGACTGATGGGTGCCGCCTACGACCCTGATGCCTTCTTCCGACCCAATGCAGAACCTTTCAGCTACGACTGGCTGGTGGCACGGCAACAGGAGAAGACCTTGCAGGACAATGCCACGGCTCGATTGCGACGGGAGGTGAAGAAGATTGACCGCCTCTACGAAGACAAGCTTGCCAAGGAACTGGAGCAAGAGATGAAGACTTATGTGGCGGGCAGCAAGAACGAGTATGTGTCGTGCCTCGCCTACAAGCTCAATGCCTTCGGTTTCTCCGCCGATGCCGCCCTGGAGTTCATCTGCCAGGAGTTTCCCGACTACGAGCGCCCGAAGGCTGTCGTGGACAGTTGCTACCGTCAGACTGAGGAGCACGGCAAGCGCAAGCACGAGCTGCAAAACCGTCGCCATGAGGCGGGCAAGTCGGCTTCCGTGAACGACATCATCCGGTTTCTGGGCGAACACGTGGATCTGAGGTACAACCAGATTACCATGAGGGTGGAGTATCGCATGAAGGAAGAAAGCGACGGAGAGGATTCTTCTACCCCAGGACTTTGGCAGATCATCAACGACCGTGCGGTCAACACCCTGTGGAGCGAGATGTCGAAGACAAACCGTGCCGCGGTGCAAGACTTCTTCCGTGTCATCGAGAGCAACTATGTGCAGCCGTTCAATCCGTTCACCGACTATCTGGGTAGCCTTCCCGAATGGCACGAGGGCGACACCGACTACATACAGCAGCTTGCCGACAGCGTGACCATCAAGGGTGGCGAGGAGCAACAGAAGCTATGGGCCTGTTACCTGCGCAAGTGGCTCGTGGGAATGCTGGCAGGATGGACGCTCGACGACGTGGTAAACAATGTAATCATCGTATTGATAGGCGCACAGGGCTCCGGCAAGAGCACTTGGATAGCCATGTTGTTGCCACCCGAATTGCGCCAGTATTTCTACACCAAGACCAACGCCAGCCGTCTCACAAAGGATGACCTGCTGGTGCTAGCCACCTACGGACTGATGCTCTGCGAGGAGTTGGACACGATGAAGCCCTCAGAGCTGAACCAGCTGAAGGCTGCCGTCACCATGCTCACCATCGACGAGCGTGCAGCCTACGCCCATTTCGCAGAGCATCGGCCACATATAGCCTCGTTTGCCGCCACAGGCAACAACGTTCAGTTCCTCTCCGACCCTACGGGCAATCGCCGCTGGCTGCCCTTCGAGGTGGAGAGCATCCAGTCGCCCCGTGAGCATCCCTTCGACTATCCCCACATCTATGCCCAGGCTTTGCATCTGCTGCGCTCAGGCTTCAGATATTGGTTTACGCAGCAAGAAATCATTGAACTCAACCTTCACAACCACAAGTTTGAGGCACCCCGTCTGGAGCGGGAACTCGTTGCGCTCTACTTCGCCCATCCCACCGAGGAGCAGCATGGCATATTCATGACTGCCAGCCGTGCCCTGCAGATTATCGGAGCGGGCATCAGCCAGAAGCTCAGTGCCGTATATGTGGGCAGGGCTTTCTGTGAGCTGGGATTCCGCAAGGTGAGGGTGAACCACTGCTGGGGCTATCTCGTGATAGAGCGTGACGGCGACATGATCAAGGCACAGCAAGTACGCCTGGCAATGGAGGCAGAGGACGACTATTCCCAGCAGGAAACCGACCCCGATCTTCCCTTCTAGGGGTGGGTAGGGTAAGTAAGGGGAGGGTACTTTCTAAGACTTTCCTATGTATAGGTTCGTTTACTATAGGAAAGATATAGTATATATATAGACTCCTAGGAAAAGCGATTTTCTACTCACCCTAGTTACCCCCTGGCATAAACAAGATAGTTACGACCGCTAAGTATCATGGTTACGATAGCTAAGTATCATATTTACGGATAGTATCTTAGTCTCCCACAGATCTCACAGATTTACACAGATTCTCTCGTTGCAAGCAACAGTTATCACCAAACCTCAATGGAAGAACTCCGAAGGAGTCGAAATCTGTGAAAATCTGTGTTATCTGTGGGAAAATTAAACATTCAACATTATAACAACGTTTATGGATTTACGAAGTTACACCAAGCAGGAGTTAGCCCTGCTCTATTTCCCCGATTCGTCACCCGTGGTGGCAAGTGCTCATCTGATGC
>NZ_VZCB01000101.1 GCF_009494395.1 Segatella copri
TCATTCAAGTTTTTTATATTACTTGCTTATAATTCGAAAATTTTATATAAATTTGTATGGTAAACAATAAGGTAAACGATATGTTTGAACAGCAACAAAATACAGGGAAAAGTACGTCTTTGGCAGAGAAATATGCCAATGCCGTAGGCCAGTTGTCCGATGCCAATGATCGGGCAGCGCATGCAGAGCATGACCTGCAGGTGGAGCGCATTACTCGTCAAGACTTGATTGACGAGGAGGTGGCTCGCCGTGTTGCTGAAGCAGAAGAACGTATCAGAAAAGAGTTGGAAGCTCAATTAGCAGATAAGACCAAGGAGTTGGAGGAACGTAATAAGGCTTTGGATAAGCGTGAGTCTGATGTAGATAAGAAAGCGGAGACAATCGCCCAAAATGTAAGTGAACAGGTTCGCCAGCAGATGTCTGCAGCTAAAACCCGTTTCGAGAAAACTGCGCTGAATCGTTTGGCTGATATGTTTGACATGTTCATGCAGGCGTTCATCGCCCTTGGTGACAAGGATTCTTCCAAAGGTCAGGAACTGTTGCAGAAGTATCAGCTTGCGGCAAAGGAAGCGCATGAGTCTTTGACGGATGAAATCAAGGATAAACTGGCCAAGGTTGAAGCTAAAAGCAAGTCTAAGACCGAGCAGATAGCCTCTCTTGTCAGAATGATATTTACTCAAAAGCGTGAGCGGGTAGTCTTTAGTAAGGAAGAACGTGATACCATCTATGATAAGGTAATGGCATCAGTTGAGTTCACTGATGAGGAAAAGAAACGTTACCAAGAGTGCCGTGAATTCTGTGAGGAATATCGCAAGCGCAAGGCTATAAAGAAGCTTTTGAATAGCCAGAAGGAACAGAAGGGGCATGGACGAAATCCTATACCTGAGGATATGCCTCGCTTGGAGGAAAAGGTACTTTGGCCTGAAGGCTATATAGGACATGAGGATGAATATGTAATCGTTTACCAAGGCAAGGTGCAGGAGTTTATCGTGCCAGCCAAAGTACGCTACTTTGTTCAGCCATATCGTCGTCCTGTTGTTCGTCGCAAGGATGATCCAATGCAGAAACTCTTGCAGTCTCCATGCTATGAGGACGTATTTTGGAAGAGTTATGCTTCGGCAGAGTTGTTGGCACAGTTAGAGTGTAATAAGTATGTTCTTCATCAGCCGTTTAACCGGCAGATAAAGAAGATGAAACAGGATGGCTTGATACTCGCTCCTTCAACTGTTGATGACTGGCATCAGGGTGTATGCGACAAGATAGAACCTCTCTACAATCTGCAGATGGATCGGGTAATGTCCAGTTTGCTGCTTGGTGCTGATGGCTCTCCATTCCCGATATTGGACTGCGAGAAGCATAAGACGGTAAATCATTACTTGATTCAATATCGTTCTGTGGCGACAGGCATCCCAATCTTCATGGTTAATACGAAAAACAAGCATGGTAGGGGTACTGCTGACATCATGGACAACCTCAAAGATTGGAAAGGTGTGGCGCTGATGTGTGATGGTTACTCTGGCTATGATTGGCTGAAGAAGATAAATGGTCGCATATTGTGTCGTTGTGTCGTTCATGCCCGAAGACCAATGGAACGAGCCTTGAAGGAAAATCCTAATCTTGCAAAGATAGGTATTCTCTTCTACCAGAACATTAACCTGATTGAGGAAATGATAAAGGAGAAGAAACTTGAGGGCGAGGAGAAGGCACAGTTCAGGAAGGACAATGCTGAGCCACTATGGGAGGACTTCAAGCTATGGGCTGCAAGTGCCATCTTGGATGTGCCAAAAGACAGCAATATATACCAGGCATTGAACTATATGTTGCGCAACTATACAGAGTTGACCAATTATATAGACATCCCAAATATGCCATTGGATAACAATGATACCGAACGCCTGATCCGTGACATGGTGATGGGTAAGAAGGCTTATTTGTTCTGCCGTGACTTGGATGCTTGTAAGCGTGCAGCAATGATGTACTCCTTGTTTGGAGCATGTAAGGTGCTAGATAAAAATCCTGAGCGTTGGCTTTGTTATGTGTTGAAGCACATAGATTCTACGCCTGAGGATAAACTTTATACTCTTCTTCCTGAGTTTTGGGAAGATGAAGAACAATAAAAATGAATTTAATATTTAGTCAAATTAAGGTATAACCTCCATTAGCTTGTGCTGATGGAGGGCTAAATTGCGTATTCTTGTCTCAAAATTAGAAAAATGATGCCGCCGTGCAAAGGTACAACATTATTTTGAGATTTGCAATACGGAGTTGAGCGGATACTTACAATAGTCGTGGTCGTAAACTGTCTCATGATATTCCTAGAGAGAAACGAATGCGTAGGTATCCTGCTGTACTTATAGGAAGGCTTGGAATTAATGTTGACTTTCGTCATCAAGGTATAGGGTCAGAATTATTGGATTTCATTAAATCTTGGTTTATTGATGAAGAAAATAAAACTGGATGTCGTTTTTTGATAGTTGATGCCTATAACTGTATGGTTCCATTGGATTTTTATCAAAAGAATGAATTCTTGTTTTTGTTTTCGACGGAACAGCAAGAAGCTGAGAATCTTGGTTATGACATGACCAAGTCGTTGCATACGCGCCTCATGTATTACGATTTGAAGAAGTTAACTTCAAATTGAAAAACGTATTAATTCTATGCGCCATTTGTATTATCAGAAGTTTGACAAGAACCAGAGTTTTTTCTGTCTAGAGTTTTTGAGCTGTCCTTCCGATTTATGTGTTGAAGTGGAAGTATCATGCCTTGATGACAGAAGCACTTTTAGTTAAAGCTGCTTTAAAAATCGAAAAAGTCTAATTTCTTAAAATACTCTGTATCCCCAGTAAACACTGGGGATGGAGTGCTATTGCCTTAGGGGTTGGATGCTTACATAGTGATCGTAAATATATAGGTATATCACCATTACAGCGTAAGGTTTTAACACATTAAGTATTTACCTTTGCATCCGAATTCTTAAAAATCAGAATTATGGAAACAAAGGAATACTTCGAAAAGGTGATACAGGACTTTAACCAGAACCGTAGAGGTCGAAACATGCGTCCTTGGCTGATTTTCACCAAGCTCTAACAAAAGAAGAAGGTATTATTCCTAAAAATAAAGGAGATGAAGGGAGAAAGAAGTTCTTTGTAGTTGTGGGTAAAGACCAAGAAGGAAATGCGATTGGTTTTGTACTTGTCAACTCAGAAATTAATAAGAATGATTTGGTAGAAATAAAAAAGGCTATTTGTTCTTATGAGAATGTTTCCATGAAGTTGTTGAAACGTTTTGGATTGATATAACTGGGAAATTTATTGTGATTTTCTTGGGTGAAGGAGTATACTTAGCAATCCTTCACCCTAATAACGATACAAAATAACTTTTTTCGAAAACCTACCCATATCTAGAAAACACAAAAGGATTAGAATTTAATTTTTTAATTATATACGATAAGATTGGCTGAGCTTTGAATAAAAGCTCGGCTCATCTTGTTGGCTTATTTGCATTTAATGCGCTGGTTCTGGTATTGTGGAATAATATGAATACATCTGTTGTCTTATTGAACTTATTGCGAATTGCGGATAAAGGCTTTAGAAAATTCGATTTTCATACGCTTAACCACTTTTCAAAATCTTCTTGTTCTTCTTTATTGGCACGGATGAGACCCTCTGGCTGCTCTTTTCTTAATTTGGCATAGAGCTTTGCATCTTCGTAATCCTCGGCTATACCATTAAGTATATCCTCAATATAGTTTTTGAGGTTGGTTCCCTTCTGAATAGCCATTATGGATAGGGTCTTAAAAGTATCATCTTTTAAGTCGATGATCTTTCTTTTGGAAGGTGTTACTGAAACTGTACTCATAAATGTATTTATTTAAATGGTTCTACTTTTTGCAAAGATACATAATATATTCCATATATATGATATATCTCTATGTAAAATTAACAAAGATTTAAAGTTGAAGGAATTTCTTGGTGTTTTAGAATATGTTTATTAGCATAGACCAATCAATGGGCTATGCTGATGAGTTTACTACCTAGAGCTGTAGTCATGGCATTCTCAAAGAGAATCTATTGGTATCGCTGATATTATCCGGAGTAGTCAAACAATATGGCGAAAATATAACAATATTTAATTATAATTTGAAAATATGAATGTAATCAAGCTTTTTGATTACCAAGAGGATATGAAGGAACGGATTGAGAAGGCGTTGCGCCTTCATCGGTCCGTGATGGCACAAATGCCAACGGGTACGGGAAAAACGGTTCTACTCGCTTCGGTCGTAGAATCGTTTTTGAGGGAACATTCCAATTGTCATGTTTGGATTGTTGCCCATAGAAGGGAGTTGGTTTCTCAGATTCGAGAAACCATTCAAAGAGTTTTTTCGAAAACCCACCCGTCCTCCCTTACCCTTAAGGGAGGCTCCACCTCTTTCCCCAAGCCCCTTTCCCCTCAGGGGACAGGGGATGTAACCGCTCCTCCTCGTCGCTCGGAACCGCTACGCTCTAAGGATGGCGGACCATCAAAGGTCTCGCCAGATTGTTTGTCGGCTGGCGCATTAAAGGGGGCGTCAAAGGTCTCGCCAGATTGTTTGTGCGGTGTAAACCGCCTTGCTGAAAAAGAGGATGATACTTCTTTCAATTTGATAGAAAAGCCGTTGGATTCTTCACTCTTCACTCTTCGTTCTTCACTTATAAAGGCTGTGTCGATACAATGGTTGTCGAAACACTATGACGAGATAGAGGAAGAACCGGGAATGATAGTGATTGACGAGGCGCACCATGCGCTTGCCAAGACTTACAAGGGAATGTGGGATAGATTCCCGAAAGCTAAATTCCTGGGACTGACGGCTACACCTTGCCGATTGAATGGTAAGGGATTCACGGATTTGTTTGACGTATTGGTGCAGTCGTGGAGTGTTCCTGAGTTTATCAGCAAGGGAAGATTGGCGACATACGATTTCGTGAGCATCAAATCGGATGGTGTGACGCAAGGGCTCATTGATTCCTTGCAGAAGCGAGGAGCAGATGGTGATTATCAGAACAAGGAGATGGATCGGGTTTTGAACAAGAAACCGAGCATTGAAAGGCTTTATAAAAGTTTTGAGAAGTATGGCAAAGACAGGAAGGGCATCGTGTATGCCATCAATATCAGTCATGCTAATGCTATTGCCGAGTTCTACAGAGAACACGGCATCGCGGCTGTTGCTATTGATAGTAAAACGCCAAGTTCTTTACGAAAAGAACTTATTGAAAGATTCAAAGCTTCTTCTAATACTTCTCAATATTTTTCGAAAACCCACCCGTCCTCCCTTACCCTTAAGGGAGGCTCCACCTCTTTCCCCAAGCCCCTTTCCCCTCAGGGGACAGGGGATGTAACCGCTCCTCCTCGTCGCTCGGAACCGCTACGCTCTAAGGATGGCGGACCATCAAAGGTCTCGCCAGATTTTTTGTCGGCTGGCGCATTAAAGGAGGCATCAAAGCCCTCGCCAGATTGTGCGGGATGGGACCGCCTGGGTGCTACTTGTTTGCGGGCTGCTGATGGGGCTGCTCCTATACAAGTATTGGTGAATGTGGATATCTTCTCGGAGGGCTTTGACTGTCCGGATATTGAGTTTGTGCAGTTGGCTCGTCCTACCTTGTCGCTTGCCAAGTATCTGCAGATGGTAGGAAGAGGATTGCGAGTAGCCAGGGGAAAGAAGAGCTGTGTGATGATAGATAACGTGGGATTATACCGGGTGTTCGGATTGCCATCACAGGTATGGAACTGGAATGCGATGTTTGAAGGAAAGCTGAAAGTTGGCAAGAAGAAGGAGACTGCCAAGGAAAGAGCGTTTTTCCAGGGAAGTGAGGAGCAAGAGGGGCATCAGGATGATTCTGATTCGGAAATGGAGATGGTGGTGAGCCATGAGGAGTTGCTCCAGACGCTGCATTATCGAGAGTTTGTGGACAGTAGAGGGGAGTTTGCCATCATCAAGCTTCCTGATGGGAAGATGACGGTAGTGAACCGGCAGGGAGAACAAGTCTTGGAGCCAGGCGATTACCGTGACATGAAGCTGTTGGATGGCAACATCCTGTTCTACCGACATCGCAGAAAGGAGGTCTGCTATTATGACCTGTTGTCTGGAGCTATTATTGACGATGGTCCCAATGTTTACGATGTTCCAAAGGTGGTTACGCTAGAAGGTTGGGAGTTCATCAAATATGGAGATGTTTATATGTCTCGCACCTACGAACATTTCTCTTGGCCATATTGCCCTTCCAAATATGACCTGTTCAATTTTGGGGATTACCTGATATATCGTTATAATTATTTAGTAGATAGTGGTTGCCAGGAATGGTACTATTATGAAGGAGGCAAAGGCTTGATGATGAAGGCTACTATAGATAGTAATCGAGTATGTTTCTTGCGTGGTGATTATGAACATGTGTATTGGAAGTGTGCCACTCTTCATTGTGGTTGTATCGTGGTTATGGACAGCAAGCAGGACTACTACCTGGTGGATTCATATTTGAAGAAGACCTATATTGGATGCAATAACCCAAAGAATGAAAATGAAGATCTTCATATTGTAATGCCTCGCCTTGGCAAGAAATACTTTGATGAGATGATGTTACAGGAGAAGAAAAAGGAAGCAAGCGAGATGATCCTTTTGCATGAAAAGTCTGTAGCAGGACATGTGGAATTATATCAGGCTGGAAAGAAATGGGGCATAAAAGTGGATGGCAGAGTTGTCGTGCCACCCCTTTATCGCAGCATAGCGCAACCTGTTGGTGCCTATTGTGCCTTTGAAGAGATTCCAAGATATTGGGGTATTATGACCTTAAAAGGCAAGGTGATAGTTGATGCCAAATATGAGAAGGTCGAGATTCGTGATGGAGGGATCGCCGTGGTAACTGATATCACGGGGAAAACACAGACCATCCATCTGAAATGATCTATTATAGGGGCGTCAGTCTGAGAATATTAACAAAAAAAGAGTGTGTCATGAATTTATGATACACTCTTTTTTTTATTCTGTTTAATTACATCTTCTTTATCCGTTTGCGATATTTCCGAAGAAATCGAATGAGGCATCCCAATCCTTCCAAACTGGTTCTCTGCCCAATTCCTTCAATCTCGCATTGATTACCTTGGCGGTACGCTCATCGCTTACGGTGAACTGCTCCAATGCCTGAGGATAGGTATGATAACCACCAGGATTTACCTTTGATTCTGCCGACATGGTGGTGACACCCAGTGTTGCCATGTTGTCACGGATGTAGGCAGGCTCACGGGTAGAGTAGGAGATATCTACATCGTGGTCGAAGATACGCATGGCGAAAGTTGCCTGTGCCAACTGCTTATCGGTCATATAGCAGTTTGGCTGGAAACCTTCGTTCTGTGCAGGGCGCATACGAGGGAAGTTCACGCTGTACTTGGTCTTCCAGTAATGCTTCTGAAGGTAGCGCAGGTGATGAGCCATCATCACAACATCCGTGCGCCACTCCTTCTCCAAGCCGATGAGCACACCCATACCGATGGAGTGTACGCCTGCCATACCCATGCGGTCGAAACCGTCGCAGCGCCACTCAAACTTGCTCTTCATGCCACGTGGGTGGTAGAGCTTGTAGTGCTCGTGGTTGTAGGTTTCCTGGAAACAGATTACGCCGTTCATACCATGGTCGGCGAGGGTCTTGTAATCCTCTGTAGAGAGCGGCATCACCTCAATCTTCACGTTAGAGAAATACTTCTTGGCAATGTCGATGGCCTTGGCAAGATAAGGGGTGCCAGCCTTTGCCGGGTTCTCGCCCGTAACGAGAAGGATGTTCTCGAATGGAGCCAACTGCTTGATGGCCTTATACTCGTTCTCAATCTGCTCTGGGGTGAGGATGGTACGAGCCATCGGATTCTCACGATGGAAACCGCAATACACGCAGGAGTTAGAGCATGAATTGGTGATGTAGAGAGGAATGAACATCGACATGGTCTTGCCGAATCGCTCCTCGGTATATTTGCGGGAAAGACGCGCCATTACCTCCAGGTATGGCTCGGCTGCCGGTGAAATCAGCGCCATGAAGTCGTTTACATCGCAATGGTCCTTGGCAAGGGCACGGCGCACATCATTATCGGTCATTCGAGCAATGCGCTCCGTGGTCTCCTCCCAACTGATATTCTTTAATTCGTCTGAAAACATTTTCTTACTTTTTAAACTTTCTCAAATCGTGTGTCAACTTGGCTGCGCAGAAGTTTGGACCACACATGGTGCAGTACTCACCGTCTGTATGACCTGCCTCCTCGAAATACTTCAAGGCAAGTTCTGGGTCGAGAGAGAGGTGGAACTGGTCTCTCCAGCGGAACTCGAAACGTGCCTTGGAGAGGGCGTTGTCGCGGATGGTTGCGCCTGGATGACCCTTAGCTAAATCGGCTGCATGAGCAGCAATCTTATAGGTTACCACACCTGTGCGCACATCTTCCTTGTTAGGCAAGGCGAGGTGCTCCTTTGGTGTTACATAGCAGAGCATGGCGGTGCCGAGCCATGCAATCTGGGCGCCACCGATGGCTGATGTGATGTGGTCGTAACCTGGAGCGATATCGGTAACCAATGGGCCGAGGGTGTAGAATGGTGCCTCGTGACAGTGGTCGAGCTGGCGCTCCATGTTCTCCTTGATCTTCTGCAATGGCACGTGACCAGGGCCCTCGATGAATGCCTGTACATTCTTGTCCCAGGCACGGGTAACGAGTTCGCCCATGGTATCCAACTCGGCAAACTGGGCTGCATCGTTGGCATCGGCGATACAGCCAGGGCGCAGACCATCGCCCAAAGAAAGGGCTACGTCGTACTGTGCCACGATGTCGCAGATATCGTCGAAGTGCTCATAGAGGAAGCTCTCCTGGTCGTGATAGAGACACCACTTGCTCATGATACTACCGCCACGGCTCACGATTCCGCAGAGACGGCTATCGGCGAGATGCACGTTGTGGCGACGGATGCCGGCATGGATGGTGAAGTAGTCAACACCCTGCTCGCACTGCTCGATGAGGGTATCACGGAATACCTCCCAGTTTAGATCCTCTACCTTGCCGTTTACCTTCTCCAAAGCCTGGTAGATAGGCACGGTTCCTACTGGTACAGGACAGTTGCGCACAATCCATTCACGGGTTTCGTGGATATTGTCGCCGGTAGAGAGGTCCATCAAGGTATCGCCTCCCCACTTGCAAGACCATACAGCCTTATCCACCTCTTCCTCGATGCTGGAGGTAGTGGCAGAGTTACCGATGTTGGTATTGATCTTCACGAGGAAGTTGCGGCCGATGATCATCGGTTCGCTCTCTGGGTGGTTGATGTTGGCAGGAAGAACGGCACGTCCGCGTGCAATCTCATCACGCACATATTCAGGGGTGATATGGGTATCGATGCCCAACTCCTGGCAGTTCATGTTCTCGCGGATAGCCACGTACTCCATCTCTGGAGTGATGATGCCAGCCTTGGCATAAGCCATCTGAGTGATGTGCTTGCCAGCCTGAGCACGGCGAGGCAACTGGATGTGCTCGAAGCGGAGGTGGTCGAGGCTATGGTCAGCAAGGCGCTGCTTGCCATACTCGCTGGTAACTTCCTTGAGCTGCTCGGTATCGTTGCGGTCGAGAATCCACTGCTCGCGCATTCTTGGCAAGCCCTTCTTCAAATCTACCTGATAGTTAGGGTCGCTGTAAGGACCGCTGGTATCGTAGATGTAAACCGGAGCGTTTGGCTCTGTATGTGGAATGCCGCGCTCATCCTTCACAACAGTAGGAGTGAGGTTTACCTTGGTCATTCCAACCTTGATCTGTGGGAAAAGTTTTCCCTGCATATACGCCTTTTCTCTCTGGGCGTAAGCTTTCTTATCGTTTGGCATTATAATGTCGTTGTTACTATATATAAATAATGTGTAATATTAGTCGTTGAGGAATGCGGTGAGTGGAGAACTTGCCTCGGCACAATCGCTGATGGCTCCGAGACCAGCCTCGTAAGCACGGCGACCGCATACTACTGCCTCCTTGAATGCCTTTGCCATTTCTACAGGGTCTCCTGCAACGGCGATGGCTGTGTTGACCAAGCAAGCGCTGGCACCCATCTCCATGGCCTCGGCAGCGTGGCTAGGCGCACCGATACCTGCATCTACTACTACTGGAACAGTAGCCTGCTCGATGATGATCTGCAGGAAGTCCTTCATTCTCAAACCCTTGTTGGTACCGATAGGTGCAGCGAGTGGCATCACGGTAGCAGCACCAGCCTCTTCGAGGTGCTTGCAGAGGGTAGGGTCTGCCTGGCAATATGGCAATACCACGAAACCGAGTTTTACCAGTTTCTCAGTAGCCTTCAGCGTCTCGATTGAGTCAGGAAGAAGATAGCGAGGGTCTGGGTGGATTTCGAGCTTGAGCCAGTTGGTTCCGAAAGCTTCGCGAGACATCTGTGCTGCGAATACAGCCTCCTCGGCGTTGCGCACGCCACTGGTGTTAGGAAGGAGCTGGATATTTGGGTTCTGCACGATATGAGAGAGCAGGTCGTCCTGCTTGTCTTCGAGTTCGATACGCTTCATGGCAACGGTTACCATTTCTGTTTCAGAAGCCTTGATGGCTTCAGCCATGAGCTGGTTGTTGTTGAACTTTCCTGTTCCGAGGAAGAGGCGGGAGTTGAACTCTCGTCCTGCAATTACTAATTTTTCCATTTTTTTTGTATTGTTATTTTTAATGTTTGCTTATCTGAATTCCTTCATCATTTCCATGATATCATGGGTTTCTGATGCCGGGTTCTTGGCATTGAGGATGCTGCCGCTGAGGGCGATACCGTTAACTCCCGTCTTCATGATTTCGGGGATATCCTCCTTGGTGATGCCACCGATGGCAACGATAGGGATATCGATATTTTCTGCCTTCATCTTCTGGATGATCTCGTGATATCCTTCAAGACCGAGGATAGGCGAGAGCTTCTCCTTGGTGGTGGTGAAGCGGAACGGACCGCAACCGATATAATCGGCTCCAGCTTCATAGTGAGCCTTCACATCCTCGAAGGTGTTTGCCGTTCCGCCGATGATGAAGTCGTCGCCCAGAATCTTGCGGGCCTCGGCTATCGGCATATCGTTCTTGCCCAGATGCACGCCGTCGGCACCCACCTCTTTCACCAGTTCCACGCGGTCGTCGATGATGAAGGTAACATTCATGATCTTGCACCATTCCTTCACTTTGTAGGCGATGGGGCGCACTTCATTATCAGAGGTATCCTTCATGCGGAGCTGAACCCATCTGCAGAGTCCTGTTATCGCCTCGTGGATGCCATCCAGATAAGTCATCTTCTCATTCTGGTGAGAGATGAACTGCAGTTGAAAACTGTCTAAAGGTATTTTTGCCATAGTCCTGTAAACTATAAATTATAAACTGTAGCTTATCCTCCGCAGAATGCCTTGACAATCACGATGTCGGCCCCTTCCTG
Organism: Segatella copri; assembly: GCF_009494395.1. Lineage (GTDB taxonomy): Bacteria > Bacteroidota > Bacteroidia > Bacteroidales > Bacteroidaceae > Prevotella. Next base: position 11,447 of record NZ_VZCB01000101.1, read on the forward strand.
GATGAGATGGTTTTCCCATTCATCACGTGGCACCATTTCGTTACTGATGGCTACAGCGCAACCTGTAGCAGGAAGGTCGAGCTCCTGGGCAAGTTCCTTTACGTTCTTTGCCTGAGTTTCTGTCTCTTTGTTGTTGATAGTTACTTTCATAACAGTTCGTTTTTATGATGATATTCATCATGGGAAAAGAAAGATGTTTATCTTTCGCCATCAATGATAATCATCGTTGTTTACTCCTAATAATAATATGTAATCAACACGGAGAACTGTTCTTGAGAAAGTCCGGTATGAATAAAGCCCCTAATCCTAGCAGAAGTTGCACGGAATAGGGGCTCTATCATGATAAGCTTATATCGAATCCCTGCGACAGCATTATCTGTGTCAGGTTCAATGGGTATAATCTCAGCCGAATTTTCAGCACCCCGTGATAATCGTTCGCAAAAGTAATGATATTCTTGGAAAGGAGCAAGAAAGGTGGTTGATTTTTAGGTAATATTAACGATAGAAGGATAAAAGGTCATACCTTATTGAAATAAATGAGAATTTTTGTTTAGTTTTTTGTTGAATTATTTGGTGGTTTCAGCAAGATATATTAAATTTGCAGTGTAAATATTTTAAAAAGTTATAGGTAAAAATGAAAAGTATTAAAATGATGGCTTTGACAGCAGTTACAATTCTTGCGCTGTCATCTTGTGGTACCACTCAGCAGGTGCCTCTTACTGGTAGAACTCATCGCATCTCGGTATCCGATGAGCAGGTCTTGAGCTTGTCTAATCAGGAATACACCAAATATATGGCATCGGCTAAAAAGTCGACAAACGCTGCCAATACTGCCATGGTGCAACGTGTAGGTAAAAAGTTGGCTAATGCTGTAGAAACTTACCTGAAGAATAATGGCTTTGCCAATGATGTGAAGAATTATGCATGGGAGTTTAATCTCGTACAAGATAAAAACGTCAATGCATTTTGTATGCCTGGCGGTAAAATCGTTGTTTTCGAAGGTTTGTTACCTTATACTCAGAATGAGACTTGTCTGGCTATTGTGTTAGGTCATGAAATTGCGCATGCCGTGGCTAAGCATAGTGCCGAGCAGTTGAGTAAGCAGCAGAACCAGCAGGTAGGTACTGCCATTGTGGGTAGTGTGTTGAATCAGGCTGTAGGTAATGGCGTTGGCGATGTGGCTAGTGCCGTAGCCGGACAGTATTTCTCTTTCCGCAACTTGAAATATTCCCGTGACAACGAGACTGAGGCTGATTACATGGGACTTATCTTTGCTGCCATGGCAGGTTACGACCCTCAGCAGGCAATTCCATTCTGGCAGCGCATGTCGCAAGGTAAGAGCGCCAACCAGAGTGATATCTTCAGTGATCACCCTTCGGACGCCAAGCGTATTGCTGCTCTTCAGAAGGAAATGCCAGAGGCTTTGAAGTATTACAAGCCGGCTACTTCTACCTCCAAGACCGTGAAAACCTGGAAGGTGCCTACTCATAAAACAACTAAAAGAAGAAAGTAGTATTCACTAAATATTAACAACTATGATGGATTATATTTCACAAAATCTTTGGCTGTTCTGGACAGTAATCATGTTCATCTGCCTTATACTGGAGTTGTCTTCGGGTGACTTCTATGTTACGTGCTTTGCCATCGGAGCTTTAATCAGTATTCCTGTGGCCGTGATGGATGCTCCCTTCTGGGTTCAAGTAGTGGTATGGGCCGTTTGCTCGGTATTGAGCATTCTCTTGATTAGACCACATCTTGTAAAGGCAATAAGACATGGGGCAGATAACAGAAAGAGCAATTATGATGCTTTGGCTGGACAGATTGGAGAAGTGAGTGAAACCATCGTGGCTGGCGGTTTCGGACGCGTGAAACTTGATGGCGATGACTGGAAGGCACAGGCTCCTGATAGTACTGAAGACTTGCAGGTGGGTCAGCGAGTAAGGGTGCTGGGACATGAGTCTATCATTCTGAAAGTAGAAAAAGTTTAATTCTTGTTTTCTGGGAAGAATTAATTATAAAGGTAGAAATAATAATTATTCACTTAATATCATAAACATCATGAGCATAGGAATTTATGTACTTGCGGCTCTCGTATTGCTCGCACTTGTCGTGGTTAAGAAAACCATCGTTATCATTCCTCAGAGTGAAACGAAAATCATTGAGCGTCTGGGACGTTATTACGCCACCTTGAAGCCAGGTATCAATATCATCATTCCTTTTATCGATCATGCCAAGGAAATCGTGGCTATGAGAAATGGAAGATATACTTATACCAACAGCATTGATCTCCGTGAACAGGTATATGATTTCGACCGACAGAATGTGATTACTAAGGATAATATCCAGATGCAGATTAATGCCTTGCTGTATTTCCAGATTGTAGACCCATTCAAGAGTGTATATGAAATCAACAATTTGCCAAATGCTATCGAGAAGTTGACTCAGACTACTCTTCGTAATATCATAGGTGAGATGGAATTGGACCAGACCCTGACCTCTCGTGATACCATCAATACCAAACTTCGTGCGGTACTGGATGATGCTACCAATAAGTGGGGTATCAAGGTGAACCGTGTAGAGTTGCAGGATATTACTCCACCGGAAAGCGTGTTGCAGGCAATGGAGAAGCAGATGCAGGCAGAACGTAACAAACGTGCCACCATCCTTACCTCTGAAGGTGAGAAAGAGAAGCAGCGTCTGCTTTCTGAGGGTGAGAAGGCTGCCATCGTCAACAAGGCAGAGGCTGCCAAACAGCAGGCTATCCTCAGAGCTGAAGGTGAGGCAACAGCCCGTATCCGCAAGGCAGAGGCAGAGGCTATTGCCATTCAGAAGATTACAGAAGCTGTGGGACAGAGTACTAATCCTGCCAACTATCTTCTTGCCCAGAAGTATATTGCCATGATGCAGGAAGTGGCTCAGGGTAAGGATAATAAGGTGGTTTACCTGCCTTATGAGGCTACTAATCTGATGGGATCTATTGGTGGTATCAAAGATTTGTTTAAAGGTTGATTTTTAATAAACGGTACTTTATTATAAAAAATGAGTAAGAATATATGTATTGTAGCTGGTGCCAGACCAAATTTTATTAAGGTGGCACCAGTCATTAGAGCCATTCGCAATGCCCAGAAGTCGGGCGTTGATGTAGAATATCAATTGGTTTATACAGGAAGAAAGGATGATCCAACACTGGAAGCGTCTCTCTTTACTGACTTGGATATTCAGAGTCCTGACGTTTTCCTTGAGGTGGATTGCGAGAATATGAATGAACTGACGGGTATGGTAATGGCTCAATTCGAGCGTTATCTTCAGGATCATCCTACGGATGTAGTTATCGTTGTTGATGACCTGGCTTCTACCATGGCTGTTGCTATCGTAACCAAGAAGCAGGGCGTGCAGTTGGCTCATATTGCTGCAGGAACCCGCAGTTTTGATATTACGATGCCAAAGGAAATCAATCGTCTTGTGATTGATGGGCTTTCTGACATTCTCTTTACCGCTGGTATTTCCAATAACAGTATTGCCAATAAAGAGGGAGCTGAGCTTTCCAAGGTGTATATGGTAGGTAATGTGCTTATCGACAATATCCGATTCCTACAGCAGCGCATGCAGCGTCCTGCGGTGATGGATGAGATGCATCTGGAAGAAGGCAAGTATATGGTGCTGACCCTAAATCGTAAGGCGATAGTCAATAACATTGATGAGATGAAGAGTCTTATCACAGTTATTGATTCCGTGGCTCGAAAGGCAGGCATCAAAGTGGTTGCTCCATTGCGTGGTAAGGCATTGGGTTTCGTTCTGGCATTCAAGGCTTATCAGGATGTTGCCGATCATCAGTCGGGCATTATGGTGGTACAACCACAGGGTTATCTCGAGTTCTCATATCTTACCGCTCATGCGATGGGCGTCATTACAGATTCCGGTAATGTGGCTGAAGAGGCAACCTTCAATGGTGTGCCTTGCATTACGCTCAACAGTTATACCGAGCACATGGAGACTGTGACTGTAGGTACCAATGAACTGGTGGCAGAGGACCCTGAAAAATTGCAGAATGCGATGGAAAAGATATTGAATGGTGAATGGAAAAAGGCAGGTATTCCTGACAGATGGGATGGAAGATCGGCAGAACGCATCGTTCAGATTCTTGTTGAATAATCCTTTGAAGAAAGGGGATTCATATAGCATGGTAAAGCGCCCTGAAAAGGCAGAAGCATTGATACTTAATGCTCTTGCTTTTTCAGGGCGTTTTTTTTTATTTTGCTGTATTATTTGGCGTAGGATAATCGTATTTCTTGAAATAAGAAGGAGTTTTATTGTCATACCAGATACCTTCTACATTCAGACCGATGGAGAATGTTTTCTTGTCATTGGTGTATCTGATGCCACCGCCTAACACGTTGGCTCCCGGTACTCCCATGCCATAACCTCCAGGCATAATGCCGTGGCTCCAATAACCTGGATGCATTCCAAAGCCATAAGGACCGTAACCGTAGGCACCATATCCGTATGGACCGTAACCGGCATATCTGCCATAGATTGAGTTGTAATTATTGGCAACGCTCAGTTGACCATATACGTAAGCCTCCCAATTCTTGTTGATTTTATATCCCAGAATGCCATAGAGACCACCGTCATGATAACTGTCGCCTCCATAATTGGTATTTGTAAGATAAACGCCCAATGCCATCCATAACTTTTCGTCCTTACTGAGTGGTGTAAGATAGGTGGCATCTATCGTCTGGGTAAACCCGCCACGATGAGGCGCATGCTTGCCGAAGGTGGCAAAGGCAGAAAGATCAACCGACATATTGAGTCCTTTATGAAGTCCCCAACCGTAATCTCCCCATCCATATCCGTAATCGGTTGGAGTAGGATTGGAAAGGCAAAAACTTGTCTGAAGGCTATCTTGTGCAGAACTGTATACTGCCGTTGGAGCAAGTCCATTAGATGCGGATTCATTGATATGTCGTAACGGAACATAAGAGTTCTGCATAGGCTTTCCGCTATAAATCATCTTGTTGCCATCCTGTAGAATGGTATCGCCTGGCAAAATCCAATCTTCACGAGGACTGTCAAGACTATGCAAAGGCCCGAAACTGATTTGTTGGGCGTATGCATGGGTCATCATCAGACAGGCCGACATGAAGAGGATATATAGTCTTTTCTTATTCATTGTATATTGTTTTTTATAAATTCTTTACTCAGATTCCTGAAATCCCAGATTCAGAATGCCATGACCGTCATGTAATTCTACTGAAAAGCAAGAAATAAGACGTAAAGTTGTATTTCAGACGCAAAGTTATAAAGAAAGTTTGAGAAACACTCATCTTTTTAGAATAAAATCGTTATCTTTGCACTCGATAACATAAATAAGGGTAAAAATTGAAGAAAAAATGAAAAAAGTATTCTCTTTATTCACTATTTTGCTCATGATGACTGCAACAGCCGTTCATGCTCAAAATGCAAATATGGGTTCAAAAGGAAATTTGATGGACAAGGCAGCTCTGGATAGTACCATGCAACTCTTGCCTTGGGAAACTCCTCATGATCCAACCTGTCATCAGGTGATGATCGAAACCAATATGGGCAATATTCTTGTGGCGTTATATAATGATACACCGAAGCATAGAGATAACTTTCTGAAACTTGTGAATTCCGGATTTTACAATGGCTGCATCTTCCAGCGAGTTATCAAGAACTTTATGATACAGGGTGGTGACTATTCGACCCGAAAGGTGACTCCAGGAAAGGTTGAAAAGTTTGATGTTGATTATACCGTGCCAGCAGAAATCATTTATCCTAAATACTATCACAAACGCGGTCAGCTTTGTGCTGCTCGTGAAGGAGATGATGATAACCCAACCAAGGCTTCGGCTTCTACTGATTTTTATATCACTTGGGGTCGCAATTTCTCTCCACGTCAAATGGAGTATACCGTCAACAAAATGAAGAACGAGGGTAAGAACTATGCCATTCCTTCTGAGCAGATTCAGCAAGGATATATGAAGCATGGAGGTGTGCCACATCTCGATAACGGCTATACCGTCTTTGGAGAGGTGCTGGAAGGCTTGGATGTGGTAGACAAAATTCAGAATGTAGCCACTAACAAAGAAAATAACGACCGACCTTTAGAGGATGTAGTAATCCTCAAGGCTACACAAGTAAAATAAAATCTATAAATAACTGAAAAAAACATTATTACGATGAAATCTTTAAAGGAATTGTACAGAATAGGTAAGGGACCATCCAGTAGTCATACCATGGGACCTCAGCGTGCAGCAAAGCTGTTTATGGAACGTTGTGCAAATGCCTCTACTTACGAAGTTACCCTCTATGGAAGTCTTGCGGCTACTGGTAAGGGGCACATGACTGATGTTGCTATTGAGGAGGTCTTCAGGCCGCATAAGTTAGTTCACATCATTTGGGAGCCACAGACCTTCCTGCCTTTCCATCCAAACGGGATGAAGTTTGTGGGTAAAGATCTGAATGGTGATATTATTGAAGAGTGGACGGTTTACAGTATTGGTGGTGGTGCTCTTTCTGATGGCACAGATGGCCATGATGAGTTGGGGGCTAAAGATATATATGATTTGAATACCATGCACGAGATTCAGCAATGGTGTTATGATAACGGCCGAGCATTCTGGGAATATGTAGAAAAATGTGAGGGTAGTGATATTTGGAATTTCCTCGGTACTGTCTGGCAAACAATGAAACAGTCCATCCGTAATGGATTGGATCATGAAGGCGTATTGCCTGGTCCTCTCAAGCTTCAGCGCAAGGCTGCTACTTATTTTATCAAGGCAAGGGGCTATCGTGCCTCTTTGCAGAGTAGAGGATTGGTTTATTCGTATGCTTTGGCAGTAAGTGAAGAGAACGCTTCGGGTGGTACCATTGTTACTGCTCCAACTTGCGGCGCTTGTGGAGTGTTGCCAGCGGTACTTTATCATATGCACACGGCCCATGACATGAGTGAACAGCGCATCCTTCGTGCTTTGGCTACTGCCGGATTGGTGGGTAATATCGTGAAGCATAATGCTTCTATCAGTGGTGCAGATGTTGGTTGCCAGGGTGAAGTAGGTGTGGCTTGTGCAATGGCTTCGGCTGCAGCCTGTCAGCTCTTTGGCGGAAGTCCTGCACAGGTAGAATATGCTGCCGAGATGGGTTTGGAACATCACTTGGGAATGACCTGCGATCCTGTTTGTGGCTTGGTTCAGATTCCTTGTATTGAGCGTAATGCCTTTGCGGCAGCCCGTGCTTTGGATGCAGATCTCTATGCTTCCTTCTCTGATGGTCATCATAGTGTTTCATTTGATAGAGTGGTGGAGGTGATGCGCCAGACAGGACATGATTTGCCTTCTCTTTATAAGGAAACGAGTGAGGGTGGACTGGCTAAAGGTTTCAATATAAATAAAAATTAATTGAAAAGTTTCGCCTCAAATGGCAGATGTATACATTTTTTTTCGTATCTTTGCAGAAAATTATAGCTATAAAAAATAAATAATGGGATTATTCGGATTTTTCAGTAATAAGAAAAAAGAAACTCTCGATAAGGGTTTGGAAAAAACCAAAGAGAGTGTTTTCGGAAAATTAGCTCGTGCGGTGGCTGGTAAGTCGACCGTAGATGACGATGTGCTTGATGATTTGGAGGAAGTTCTCATCACTTCTGATGTTGGTGTAGAGACTACCGTGAAAATCATTCGTCGCATCGAAGAGCGTGTAGCACGTGATAAATATGTTTCTACTTCAGAGCTCAATCAGATCTTGCGTGACGAAATCGCCAATCTCTTGTCTGAGAATCATTCTGATGATAATGATGATTGGGATTTGCCTAGCGATCATAAACCATACGTTATTCTCGTGGTTGGCGTGAATGGTGTAGGTAAGACTACCACCATAGGCAAATTGGCTTACCAGTTTAAGAAGGCTGGCAAGAAAGTTTATCTCGGTGCTGCCGATACATTCCGTGCGGCTGCTGTAGAGCAAATCTGTATTTGGGGCGAACGTGTCGGGGTGCCTGTTGTAAAACAGCAGATGGGTAGCGATCCTGCCAGTGTGGCTTTTGATGCTCTGCAGAGTGCTAAGGCTAACGGTGCTGACGTAGTTCTGATTGATACAGCCGGTCGTCTTCATAATAAGGTGAACCTGATGAACGAGTTGAAGAAGATTAAGGAAGTGATGAAGAAGGTGCTTCCTGATGCACCTGATGAGGTAATGCTGGTTCTTGATGGCAGTACTGGTCAGAATGCCTTTGAACAGGCTAAGCAATTTTCGGCTGTTACCAATATCACTTCGCTTGCCATCACCAAGCTGGATGGTACAGCAAAGGGTGGTGTTGTTATCGGTATCTCTGATCAGTTGAAGGTACCTGTTAAGTACATTGGACTTGGTGAGGGTATGGAAGATCTCCAGCTTTTCAATAAGCGTGAGTTCGTTGACTCTCTTTTTAAGAAATAGTAGTGAAAAAATAGATGAAGAAAAATCAGATAGATATTATAACTTTGGGTTGTTCGAAAAACCTGGTTGACAGCGAATTGCTCATGAAGCAGTTTGAGGCCAACGGTTATCATTGTACTCATGACCCAAAGCGTCCTCAGGGGGAAATAGCCGTTATCAATACCTGCGGTTTTATAGAAGATGCCAAGCAAGAGAGTATTGATACCATTCTGGAGTTTATCCAGGCTAAGGAAGAAGGAAAACTGAAGAAACTTTATGTAATGGGTTGTCTTTCACAGCGTTATCAGAAGGAATTGGAAGCTGAAATGCCTGAGGTTGATAAGTTTTACGGCAAATTCAATTATAAGCAGTTACTTCAGGAATTAGGTAAGGCTGACGTTCCTTCCTGCGATGGACACCGTCATCTTACTACTCCTCGTCATTATGCTTATGTCAAGATAGCAGAGGGCTGTAACCGTCATTGTGCCTATTGTGCCATCCCAATCATTACAGGAAAACATGTTTCTCGCCCTAAGGAGGAGATTTTGAATGAGGTTAGGGAGTTAGTGGCAGAAGGAGTTAAGGAATTTCAGATTATTGCTCAGGAATTAACCTATTATGGTGTTGACCTTGATGGCAGGCATCATATCACAGAGCTTATCAGCGAAATGGCTGATATTCCAGGCGTGAAATGGATTAGATTGCATTATGCTTATCCTAATCAGTTCCCTATGGATCTGCTCGATGTGATGCGCGAGAAACCAAATGTCTGCAAGTATCTTGATATAGCGTTGCAGCATATCAGTGATCACATGCTTTCCCGTATGCACCGTCATGTGTCCAAGCAGGAGACAATAGATCTCTTGAAGGCTATCCGTGAGCGTGTGCCAGGAATTCATATCCGTACTACACTGATGGTTGGTTTCCCAGGTGAGACTAAGGAAGACTTTGACGAATTGATGGATTTTGTACGTGAGCAGCGTTTTGAGCGTATGGGAGCCTTTGCTTATTCTGAAGAAGAGGGAACCTATAGTGCTACCCATTATGAGGACGATGTGCCTGCAGATGTGAAGCAGCGCCGGCTTGATGAACTGATGATTCTTCAGCAGGACATCAGTGCTGAAATAGAGGCAGAAAAGGTAGGCAAGGTCTTAAAGGTTATCATCGACCGTAAGGAAGGTGATTATTATATAGGTCGTACAGAATTCTGTTCTCCGGAAGTAGATCCAGAAGTATTGATTCGTGCTACGGAGAAGCGCCTGCGTGTGGGTTGTTTCTATAATGTTAAGATTACTGCAAGCGAAGAGTTTGACCTCTATGGTGAAGTGGTGAAATAATAAATGGCTTATGAATAATAAGGAATTTGTCGCTGAGTTGGCTCAGCAAACTGGTTATTCGCAAGATGACACTCAGAAGTTGGTACGTAAGGTTATCGATGCTATGATAACTGAGTTTGAGGATGGCGAGGTTGTCGCTATCCCCAATTTTGGTACGTTTGAGGTAAAGAAGCGTATGGAGCGTGTGGTGGTTAATCCTACTACCAAAAAGCGCCAGTTGGTGCCACCGAAGCTCATATTAGGATTTCGTCCGGTAGCTGCTGTCAAGGAGAAACTTAAAAATGGAGGGGATGCTGTATGAGTAAGAATAGTCTGAATGGATTGGCTGATAAATTGGCCGAGAAGAGTGGGCTGAGCCAGATTGAGGCAGAACTTTTTATTCGTAAAATGTTTGATGTCTGTCATCAGGGGCTTGCTGCTGATAAGATAGTCAAGATGCGCTGGCTCGGTACTTTCAAGGTTACTTCCGTGAAGGAACGTGAGAGTGTAGATGTGAATACGGGTGAGCGTATCGTTATAGAGGGACGTGATAAGATTTCCTTTACTCCTGATAATATTCTCAAGGAAATTGTCAATAAGCCTTTTGCTCAGTTTGAGACTGTGATTGTGAACGACGGTGTTGATTTCGAGTCAATAGATAAGAAATATGAGGATAGTTTAGAGGATGAGGAGCAAGAGGAATCTCTTGAGAAACCTAAGCCTATAATAGAGGTTGTTGAACCTACGGAAACTCCTTTACCGGACGTTGTTTCAGAAGAAACTACACAGGCTGAAGCTGTTTCCTCTTCAGAACCTACTACTAGTGGAGTTATAGATTTTCTGGATGTTCCTGAAAATCCATCTGAAGATAGTAGTGTGGTGGTGGTTGGTGAAGACTCGACGATTGAACCGCAGACAACTGTTTCTCAGGAAGTACCAACGGAGGAGATTTCTTCATCTGTATCAGATGATATTCAGGCAGATAGCAGGGAGGAAAATTCTAATGCAGAAATTGAGGCTGAGACTGATGCAGAAATTGAGGCAGATGATGAAGTTGAGATACGTCGTCGTCATTTCATCATTCCAAAATATGTGGTGATTATTGCAAGCTTCACCTTATTATTATTAATAGGAGGCTTGGGATGGTTTGCCTTCAATTACGGGCAGATGTCAGCTCAACGTGATCATCTTGAATTGCAATTGGCGCAATATAAGACGGATAAGAATGTCGTAGCGAAGCCTGCTAATGTGAAGAGTCAAGAGCAACTTCTTCTGGAAAAAGCAAGACAGGACAGTTTGCGTATGGCAAAGGCAAATGATGCCATTAAGGCTGCAGAAAGAGCAGATTCATTAAAATCGGCTGCTGTAGATAAAGAAAAGTCTGTAAAGAACTTGAAAGCTGATGAAAAGTCTACAGAACTTAAAAAGAAGTCTGCAACAGATAAAAAGCAGGATAAGGCAGCTGAACATGCAAAGGTAGTGTCAGATAAATATGACAGTGACCCAAGGGTTCGTACTGGTGCCTATCGTATCGTAGGTGTAGACCAGGTAGTAACTGTTGGCGAGCATCAGACAATGGCTACACTCAGCAAGCGATATTTAGGTCCTGGTATGGAATGTTATATTGAGGCTCTTAATGGTACCTCTACTATTAAGAGTGGACAGAAGGTCAAGATTCCAAAGTTGGAATTGAAAAAGAAAAAGGCAAAATAACATTTGTGTTTATACCAGCTGAAGGGGGATGAGTGAAAGTTGTATGATTCACTATCCGAAGAAATAATACGCCCTGTAAAGGCAAAGGCTTTCATTTTCATGCTTTTGTCCTTACAGGGCGTCTAGATAACAATAAGGGAATACCCGTTTTCACGAGATGCTCTTTTCTTATTCTTCTCCAAATTGTGCAATGAATTGCTCTTCGGTTATGATAGGAATATTCAATTCATGCGCTTTCTTATTCTTTGAACTTTGTGATTCTGCATCATTGTTGATGAGATAATGTGTGCTCTTGCTCACACTGCCAGTCACCTTTCCACCTTGGCTCTCGATGTATGCTTTCAGCTCATTGCGATTTTTATAATGATGTACATCTCCCGTAACTACGAATGTCAAACCATCACACTTCGTACCTTTTTCTATAGGCTCCTGCTTCTCGATGACGAGATGTGGAAGGAGGTGCGCTACATGAGCTCTATTGTCTGCATCATGGAACCAGTTGATGAACTTAGCACTTTTTTCCGGTCCAATGCCATCAATGTCAGCAAAGTCATCACCAAACAAGCTGGTGCTGTTTTGGGCTATATCTATCAATTCCTCTAACGGGTAGCGCTCTATCAATTTCTTGGCAACATCGCCACCGCAAAGGGGAATGTTGAGCGCATAGAGAAGATGACGACCATCGGTATGACGGCTTTTTTCTACACTGTTCAGTAAATTGCTGACGCTTTTCTTGCCAAAGCCTTCAAAGTTAGAAATTTTAAAGACTTTCTCAGGTTCTCTGAGTTTATAGAAATCAGCATATTCGCTTATTAATCCTTCATTTACGAATTTCCAGATAGTCTGCTCTGAAATCCCTTCGATATTGAGACCTTCTTTGCTGACGAATCTGGCAAATTTCTTCAGTTGCTTTGCTGCACAATGTGGGTTTGTACAATGTAGGGTTTTTGTACCGCTCTCGCTTTTCTGTACTTTGGCTTCAGCATGGCAAACCGGACAGAACTCAGGTATTTCGAAAGTTCCTATAGCTTCAGTGACATGAATCACTTTAGGAATAATCTTATTTGCTTTAATCACCTGCAATTTCGTTCCCTTACCACCGATACCCAAGCGCTCACATTCGCTTACATTGCAGAGAGATGCACGTTGCACAGTGGTTCCTTCCAACTCTATTGGCTTGAAAACGGCAACAGGCGTGATGGTATTTGCAGCACAAGACCATTCGATATGGTCTAATTCTGTATCTGCATGCTCGTCTTGCCATTTAAAGGCAAAGCCAGCTCTGGTTGCATGATGGCCCGTAACAGAACCTGTAGCACCATACACGGTATCATCGTAGCAGATAACCAGACCATCGACAGGAAATGGATTTTTCTTGTTGGTTACCTTTTTGGTAAAGACATCAATTTCCTGTAGGATGTGGTCTTCCGTAGGATGCTCTATCAACTGTCGTTCCACAGGATGTAGTCCCAGGTCTTCCAATAACTGCATACGTTTTCCCCACGATGTGATTTCATGCTCGGTATATACCAGTGTAAATGGAATCCATTGTATATGGCGCTGCTTAATCACTTCTACATCTTTCAGTGAGAGGGAGCCTGATGCCAGGTTTCTAGGATTGGCATAGTCGCCTTCACTTTCAATGATGAACTGTTCGAAATCGGCATAGGAGATGACTGCCTCACCACGTATAACAAGATGACCCTTCTCCTTGATTGTTGCTGGAATACCACTGATAGCTGGAGCCAGGTGGGTGATGTTGGTGCCGATATGTCCATTACCACGTGTTACCACCTTGCTAAGACTACCGTTATCGTAAGTTACCACCAAAGTCAGACCGTCCAGCTTCCAGGAAATCCATATCGGGCGGTCTTCAGCCCACTTGACGAGATCGCTCACCTTTTTTGTCTTTGCAAGGGATAGTGCTGCAAATTCATGCTCTTCTTTCTGACCGGCAATCTGGTCTTCAGAAACTTTATTGGTAGGGGAGTCGGGTAGTATTTCACCAGTTTCCTCTTCCAGTTTTTTCAGTTGGTCGAACATGGCGTCCCACTCGTAGTCGGTCATCCGTTCGCCTTCACCATTATAATAAGCAAGAGAAGCTTGATTGAGTCGTTCAACCAAGCTTCTCATAAGTGATATTTTATCGTTCATTATTTTTCAATTTCCATAGTCGTTTTTTCAAATGCAAATCTCATACCTCTCGTTCCGTAGTTTACTTGTCCGCAGATGCAGAATCCCATTGAAGAGAGAAGATTTATCATAGGTAAGTTGTCATGATTGGTATCAACCTTGATACTTGGTACTTTTTCTACTTCGCAAAGGCTGTTAACCTTATCGATAAAGATTCGAGCCAATCCTTCTCTCTGGAACATCGGCAAAGTAGCGAAACGATGAATTACATAGTAATCTCCATTCGTTAGCCATTCTCCTTTAAGGAAGTCATATTGTGGTTCTCCGTTCAGCATGACGGCACCATAGACAGCTACTTGGTCATCAACCGTGATGACAAAAGCATTACCATTGTCTATGTCGTTTTGAATGTCTTTAACAGACGGATAATCGTTAGTCCACTGGTGTCTTCCAGAAGCAATCATGAGTTTTCTTGCCTGGTCTATGACATTCCAGCAAGCTTCAAAATCTTTTTTGTATGCAGGTCTGAAGTCAGTCTTCATATTATCTTTTCTTTTATTATATTAACTACGCTGCTATTATATTAAATCCGCTGCAAATTTAACAAAAAAAAACGAAATAAAAGCGAAAAAGGAGAAAAAACTACACCAATGTGTCGATTTTTCTCCTTTTTTCTCTATTTTGAGGCTATTATAGCTTCAAATTCTGAAACTATAGTCTTCAAAGATGCCCTAGCATGTTGCTACAAGCTCAAACATTTATCGAGCTCCTTGATGATGGCATCCTTCTGCTCTTTGATGTGCTGGCCGATAAATACGATTTTTATCATTCGGTCACCATACTTGTCATCCCATTCCTTCTCCAGTTGAGGGTTGTTTCTGCGAAGCTCAGCCAATTGGTCAGCTGGCATCGTTGCGAGCCATTGTCCTGCCTGCTTTACAGTTTTCTGCTGTCCTGCCTGTTCGAATACATAGCACATGTCAGGTTCGTCAGCAAAATAGCAGATACCCTTGGCACGTACTACGTCACGAGGCCATTTTCTCGCTACGAATTCATCAAAGAGAGATAGATCGAATGCCTTACGTCTATAATATACAAAGGTTCCGATTCCGTATTCTTCTACCTCACCACCTTCATGGTCATGGTCGTGATCGTGGTGGTGGTGGTGGCAATGGTCATGATCGTGGTCATGGTCATCGTGATGATGGTGCTCATGTTCATCATCGTGATGATGATGTTCATGTTCCTCATGTTCGTGATGATGTTCATGCTCCTCATGTTCATCTTCCTCGCCATTTCTTTCAGCCTCTATCTCCTGAATCCAACCAGCAGATGTAGCTACAGCCTCCCAATCAAACTTATGGGTATTCACGATTAAATCGAGATCAATATCACCATAGTTGCATTCAAAGATCTCTGCCTTAGGCTGTATGGCACGGATAATCTGCTTGAGATGTTCCAGCTCCTTAGGCTCTACCTCTGCAGCCTTGTTCAAGAGGATGATATTACAGAACTCTATCTGCTGGATAACAAGCGATGCAAGATCTTCCTCGTCAAGATTTGACTTCATCAAATCAGAACCGTTTGCAAACTCATCCTTCATGCGGAGAGCATCTACGACGGTTACAATGCTGTCGAGACGCAAGATACCATTCTTGATATACTGAGGTCCCAATGATGGAATAGAGCAGATGGTCTGGGCAATAGGAGCTGGCTCGCAGATGCCGCTAGCTTCGATTACAATATAGTCAAAGCGCTTCATGTCTACGATTTCCTTCAACTGTTCAACCAAGTCCATTTTGAGCGTGCAGCAGATGCAACCGTTCTGCAATGAAACGAGCGAGTCATCTTTCTGACCCACTACGCCACCTTTCTCTATGAGTGCTGCATCAATGTTGACCTCACCAATGTCATTCACAATAACTGCGAATTTGATACCTTTCTTATTTGCCAAAATTTTGTTTAGCAGTGTGGTCTTACCACTGCCAAGGTAACCTGTGAGTAGGAGTACCGGAACTTCCTTGTTGTTCATCATTGTAATCAATTAAATTCAATATATATATTTATAGATTATTTGCTGGTAATCTATAATTCCAGATTATTTTCTGTAATTCTCAAGTCCCTTGTGCAGGAAATCGAGATAGGCACTGACGTCCTCCTTGAAGCTGAATGCTGCATTCAAAGGCTTGCCATCGTTGTCTACTGGTACGTAGAAAGGCTGGGCATTGGCACCAAATTTACTTGCCTGCAGATAGCTCCACTTGTCTCCGATGGTGCGGAGTGTACGCTTCTCGCCATTGAATTCTACTTCCATTGGCTGAGGCAACGGAGTCTTGTCATCTACATAAAGAGAGATGAGGACGTAATCCTTTGTCAAAATGTCTGCTACAGTAGGATCTGTCCATACTGATGCTTCCATTTTACGGCAGTTTACGCAGCCAAAACCTGTGAAGTCTATGAGTACTGGCTTACCTGCTGCCTTAGCTGCTGCCATACCGGTTTCGTAGTCTTTGTAAGCTGGTTCTACGGTCTTGGTATTGAGATTGAAATCCTGTGTATTGATAGGTGGAGCGAAAGCGCTGACAGCCTTGCAAGGTGCACCCCAAAGTCCAGGAATCATATATACAGAGAAAGCCAAAGAGCAGAGACCGAGCATGATGCAAGGTACAGGCATAGGCTTCTGGATGTCGCCACCAATGGCGTCAACCTGGAACTTCAACTTGCCGATGAGATACAGGCCTAAGAGACCGAAGATGACAATCCAGAGAGAGAGGAATACCTCACGGTCGAGGATGTGCCAGCCGTATGCCAAATCTGCAACAGAAAGGAACTTCAATGAGAATGCCAACTCGATAAAGCCCAGTACAATCTTTACTGTTTCCATCCAAGAGCCTGACTTAGGAGCAGACTTCAACCATGATGGGAACAAGGCGAAGAGGGTAAATGGAAGTGCCAAAGCAAGGGCAAAACCAAACATACCGATGGTAGGAGCCAGCCAATCGCCAGAAGTAACAGTCTGTACTAAAAGCAATCCGATGATAGGAGCGGTACAAGAGAAACTTACGAGCACGAGTGTGAATGCCATCAGGAAGATGCTGATCATACCTGTAGTGCTGGAAGCCTTGCTGTCTACGGCATTTCCCCAACTGTCTGGCAATTTGATTTCAAACCATCCGAAGAATGAGAAGGCGAAAACTGCCAAGAGCAGGAAGAGGATGATATTGAACACAGCACTGGTGCTGAGTGCATTCAAGGTACTAGGACCTGCAATGGCTGTAACGGCAAGACCGAGAACCAAATAGATGACAACAATGCTCAATCCGTATGTGCATGCATCGCGAATACCCTTTTTCTTATCGTTCTTAGCTCGTTTGAGGAAGAAGCTTACAGTCATAGGGATGATAGGCCAGATACATGGCATGACAAGTGCTAGAAGTCCGCCTACAAAGCCAATGATAAAGATATAGAAGAGTGAATGGCTTGCAATGTCGTTATTGCCACCGAAAGCCTGAAGCTCTTTTACTACCGGAGCCCACCAGGCCTTTGCGTCATCACTATCTACAGAGAATGCAGCATCGATATTGGCTGTACTGTCCATCTTTTCAGCTACTCCCTGAAGTGAAGAAGAGTCGGTGTTGGCCTTGACGGCATCAATGCCTTCAGGACCGTTAGCCTTGGTAGCTTCCTTACTGTCAGTCTCAGCCTTGCCATCTACTGCTGGAGATTTTCCACTCTTCTTGAAACTTGCCTCGCTAGGAGGAAGGCAATTCTGGTCGCTGCACGCACCGTATTCAACGTATGCATCGATATGGTAGTTTGGCTTGACGAACTTCACTTTCTGAACGAAAGTAACGCTGCCTTCAAAATAACGTAGCTTCATCTCGAAGAGTGGGTCAAACTTACTAATCTCGTTACCACGAGCTTGAAGTTTGCCAACCAACTCTACACCATCCATCTTGTTGACATTGAAAGTAGCTGAGATAGGTCCGTCTGCTCCCAATCCTGTAGAATAGACATGCCATCCCGATTGGATTTTACCATTAAATACGATTTCCGCTATTGCGGTACCATTGGTCTTGAGCGAAGTAGAGAACTTGACTGGGTTCACCATCTGCGCCTGCGCCAACATTACTACTAGGAGTAATTGTAAAACTGCAAAAATTTTCTTCATTTCTATATTTGTACTAATTTTGATTGCAAAGTTACGAAATAATACTTATAAATGCGCCTATAATTTTGATTCGGGTATAGGTCTTTTTATTTTTTTAAGAAAAAATGCTATAAAAACATCTGTTATTCTTGGTGGTTAACCTTTTTTTCTGTAATTTTGCGCAAAAATTTAGTATGCAGAAGAGAATACTGTACATATTCTGTCTTTGGATAGCCACCATGAGTATCATGCTATCTACGGTGATGATACATCATCACCACAAAGGGCGTATCTGTATGGTAGAAGAACAATGTGAGCAGGACGGCAATATCAATGATGAGCATACTGAGCATCATGATCAGGAGAGCGAAGGTGATCGTGAGAACTGTAGCGTTCGTCAAATGCATCAGTTTGTAGTCAATTCCAAGGTGGTGAAGAATATCCGCAAGTTGCTGGTAGATGAGAACCATCAGTTTGTGGTCTTGTCTTGTTCTTCCCTTTTAACCCTCCCTCGTCTCTCACTCATTTCAGTGAGATGGCAGCATGTGGCTGCTTCTCCTCTTGCTGAGGAACTGGCGGCAGGCTATAGCAGACGGGGACCTCCTTCTATTTTATGATTTTACAAGTTTGCCACTTGGTTGCAGAAATCGGTTTGAAGATTCGAATGCAACTGAGTTGCAAGATTTTTTGTGTACTTTTGCCAACGGATTTTTGATAAGATTCGTTGTGTGAAATTGTAGTGTAGAATTATAAAATAGAAGAAAAGACAAACATGAAAAGAGTCATTTTGATTGTCGCCGTTACGGCGATAGCCTGGGCTGGATTCGCTTTCTTTGCGAAACAGACCGGTTCTGAGGCTCATGCACACGAGGAGCATGAGCATGAAGAAGTGGATTATGATCATATTCCGTTGACAGCCAAGCAGGTCAGCACCGTAGATTTGAAGATGGGTGAGGCTGTGGAGCGCGAGATGGATGCCACCATAGAAGCAAAAGGATCGCTCGTACTGCGTGCACAGGCGATGGGTGATGTTGCCTCCTTGATGGGCGGTATTGTGAAATCTATTTTTGTAAAAGAAGGGCAGCTTGTTCATAGAGGACAGGTTGTTGCTACTGTTGAAAATACAGATGTGGTAAGTCTTCAGCGTGAGTATTACTCTGCTGCCAAGGAGTGTGAACTTGCCAAGGCTGATTGGGAGCGCCAACTTCTGCTCAGTAAGCAGGGAGCAGGTGTGAAGCGCACCTTACAGCAGACCCGAAAAGATTACCAAGTGGCTCATGCCAATCTTTTGGGTATTGGCAGACAGCTCGCTCAGATGGGCATTTCTACCTCGGCTGTTGCCAAAGGTAAGTTTACTACGGCTTTTCCTCTTCGTGCACCTATCTCCGGTGTTGTCAGTCAGTTGACGGCAAGTCTGGGTAGTTATGCAGATATGCAGACTCCACTGATGAAAATTCGCAATACTCAGGCAGTGGAATGCGATCTGAATGTTTTTGAGAAAGATTTGGCCAAGGTGAAGGTGGGTAATCGCGTAACTTTCTCTTTGACCAATCAGCCTGGAGTCAAGCTGTCTGGTACAGTTTATGGTATGAACCAATACTTTAACGACGGTTCGAAATCTGTTGCTGTTCATGTAAAAATGGATGATGCGTCATTGAAAACAAGTCGTATCAATCATATCAAACTCTTTGATGGTATGTATGTGAGTGGACAGATTGCTACTGGTTCACAGAGATGTCTTGCCTTGCCTTCTGAAGCAATTGTTTCTACCGATGGTAAGCAGTATGTCTTTGCTCTCAATGGAGAACCAAAGAAGGGTGAGTATAGTTTCTCCCGACATGAGGTTAGCACTGGCGTTACAGACGGTGGATTTACAGAAGTGAAGCTTTGCGACCATCTGAAGGCAGGCAAGAAGATAGTTACCGACAATGCGTTTTATCTCGCATCGCTTACAGGCGAACATGGTGAACATGCCCACTAAGCTTTAGTTGATTATTTATCAATAGACAGTAAAAGATTTTAGATTAAAGCTTATGTTTCAGAAATTGATTACTTATTCCATTCGCCATAAGCTGGTGATTGGAGTTCTCTCTATAGCCCTAATGGTATGGGGCATCTGGTCCCTTGTTCATCTTCCATTTGATTCTACTCCTGATATTACTGATAATCAGGTTCAGGTGATAACCCAAGCCCCTTCTCTTGGAGCGCAGGAAGTGGAACAATATGTAACTACTCCTGTGGAAATGGCACTCGCCAACATTCCTAGGCTCCAGGAGCGTCGAAGTATTTCGCGTAGTGGTCTCTCTGTCATCACCTTGGTGTTTGATGATCAAGCAGATATCTATTGGGCTCGTTCGCAGGTGAGTCAAGTGCTGACTCAGATAGAGAAAGAGTTACCAAAGAATACCGATACAGAGATGGGACCTATTGCTACCGGATTAGGTGAAATCTACCATTATACGGTAAGGGCCAAGGAAGGATATGAGCATAAATACTCTCTTACCCAATTGCGAACTTTGCAGGACTGGATAGTAAGAAAGCAGCTTTCGGGAACTCCCGGTGTTGCAGAAGTGAGCGGTTGGGGCGGTTACGTGAAGCAATATGAGGTGGCAGTGAATACTGACCAGCTGAATGCCAACAATATTACCGTTAGCGAAATGTTTGATGCGCTGGAAAAGAACAATGCCAATACCGGTGGCAGTTATATAGAAGAAAATGCCAACCAATATTATATCCGTGGTATCGGAACCGTCAAGAGTTTGGAGGATATTGCCAATATCACGGTGAAGACAGTTGGCGGTACACCGGTTAAGGTGAGCGATGTAGCTAAGGTTCAGTTAGGACATGCGACGAGATTTGGTGCTGTTACCCGCAATGGAGAAGGTGAGGTTGTGGCTGGTATCGCCATCATGCTGAAAGGCGAGAACTTTCAGGAAGTAAGCCACAATGTGAAGGAGCGTATTCAGCAGATTCAGAAATCGCTGCCTGAAGGCGTTGTGATAGAGCCGTTCATTGACCGTACTAACCTGGTGGATAGAGTAGAGGGTACCATTGCCCGAAACCTGATAGAAGGTGGACTCATTGTTATCTTTGTGCTGGTTATCTTCTTGGGTAATTGGCGTGCGGGTTTGGTGGTAGCCAGCGTGATTCCGCTCAGTATGCTCTTTGCATTCGGTATGATGAAGACTTTCGGTATTGATGGAAATCTGATGTCGCTCGGAGCTATCGACTTTGGAATGATAGTGGATTCTGCCGTTATTATTGTTGAGGCGGTAGTAACACATATTAATACGGGGCATTTTTCGCAGCCAGAAGTGAGGGCTGCTTATCTGGCTCAAAGTCAGAATGGCGGACAGAATATTCCATTTGCTCTTACACAGAAGCAGATGGATGAAGAGGTGCATTTTTCAGCTTCACGCATCCGACAGAGTGCTGCGTTCGGTGAAATTATGATCATGATAGTTTATATTCCGCTGATGACCTTGGTTGGGATTGAAGGCAAGATGTTCCGTCCGATGGCGCTGACTGTTTTCTTCGCCATCCTTGGCGCTTTCATTCTTTCGCTTACCTATGTACCAATGGTCAGCTCGTTGTTGTTGAGTCGCAAGGTACATAACCGAAAGACTTTCTCTGATAAGATGATAGAGAAACTCCAAGGTTGGTATCGACCTGTCCTTGACTGGGTGTTGGCGCGCAATAAAGATGTCATTACTGCCGCTATCGGATTGTTCTGTGTGAGTATCGTTGGTTTCAAATTCCTTGGAGGTGAGTTTATTCCTAGTTTGGAAGAAGGTGATTTCGCCGTAGAGATGAGTATGTCACAAGGTACTTCGCTCTCTCAGATGGTAGAGAGCTGTACCAAGGCAGAGAAACTGCTGAAGGCGCAGTATCCGGAAGTCAAACAGGTGGTGAGCCGCATTGGTAGTGCAGAGATTCCTACAGACCCGATGCCTGTAGAACGTGCTGACATCATGATTGCTCTCAAACCGAAGGCAGAATGGACGTCTGCAGAAACTACTCCGGAGTTGATGGAGAAGATGGAGGAGACCTTGAAGGCGATTCCTGGTTTGGAAGCAGAGATTTCGCAGCCGATACAGATGCGTAACAATGAGTTGCTGACGGGTATCAAGCAGGACGTGGCTATCAAAATCTTCGGTGAAGACCTTGATGTCTTGACTTCTGAAGCCGGAAAGGTAAAGAAGTTGATAGAGCGTGTACCGGGTGTTAGTGGTATTTTTGTAGAGGAAGTATCGGGTTTGCCTCAGATTCAGGTGAAATACAATCATGAACGCATGGCTTCTTATGGAGTGAGCGTAGATGAAATCAATCAGGTCTTGGAAATCACCTTTGCTGGTGCAGTAGCTGGTGCACTTTATGAAGGTGATAAGAAGTTTGATGTTGTGCTTCGTATGGACCCTTCTCAGCGTAATGCAGAGTCCCTGCAGGAATTGAGTATTCTATTGGCTGATGGTTCTAGGATTCCTCTTTCACAGGTTGCGGATATCGTCTATGAGCCTGCTCCGGCACAGGTGTCTCACGAAAATGGTGCCCGTCGCATCTATGTGGGATTCAATGTAAAGGGGAGAGACGTGCAGAGTACTGTAGAGGATATTCAGAAAATTCTCGATGAAAAGTTGAAGCTGCCGGAGGGCTACTATTATAATTATGGTGGCGAGTTTGAAAACCTGCAGAGTGCAACGCAGCGTTTGATGGTCGTAATACCGATAGCGCTTGTCATCATTTTGCTGCTGCTCTATGCTACAGTCAAGAATGTTCGTGAGTCGCTCTTTGTGTTCTCTGCCATTCCTTTGGCTGCAATCGGTGGTGTTTGGGCTTTATGGTTCAGGGGTATGCCGTTTAGTATTTCGGCTGGTGTTGGATTCATTGCTCTTTTTGGTGTGGCAGTTCTCAATGGCATTGTACTCATCGGACAGATGAATCTGATGCAGCGTGAAGAGAAGGCTTCGCCTGATAACACTTCTGCCAATCTCTCTGAAGTGATTCATCATCGCATCATCGAGAGTTGTATGGTTCGTTTGCGCCCTGTCTTAATGACAGCTCTTGTTGCTTCTATGGGCTTCTTGCCAATGGCACTTTCGCAGGGCGATGGTGCAGAGGTGCAGCGCCCGTTGGCTACTGTAGTGATAGGTGGTTTGATAACAAGTACGTTGCTCACATTGCTTGTATTGCCAGCCATCTACAAGACTTTTACTAAAAAATAACTTATCATGAAGAAGTATATAGGAACATTTAGAAAGGTAATATTCTCGGTCATGACATTGCTGCTGCCAGGAACAGTCCATGCCCAGTTTTTTGATGCGAGTCTGCCTGGGAAGAAAATGACTTTGCAGCAGTGTTTTGATCTGGCTGAACAGCAGAATCTCTCGCTTCAGGCAGTGAGAAAAACGATAGAACGTGCCAAGGTAATGGAAGGTACAGCTTGGGATGTAGATAAAACCGAGGTGGCTTTCTCTCAGAATCCTGCTTCGAGCGGTGATACAGATAATGGACTTACCTTTTCTCAGAGCATCGATTTTCCTACTGTCTATGCCGCTAGGAAGAAACAGTTGAAAGCAGAGACGCAGGCTGAAAAGAGTAGATTGAATGTGTCCAGGCAACAGTTGAAGCAGGAAATTGCTTCTACTTACTATGCGATGCTGTATCAGACCTATCGTCTGAGTATTCTTCAACGTCTTGATTCTATACTGAATCGTTATTGTGATATTGCCGGCAAACGATACAAGGCGGGAGAAACCCGCCAGTTGGAAGTACTTACCTCAGAGCGTCTACGTAATGAGAATCAGGTGGAGATGAGAAATGTGAAGTCGGAGGCAGAGAATCAACAGATGATTTTAATGAATCTTCTGAATTCTGATCAGCCTATATTGCCGTCAGAATCTCATCTTATTATATTGGATTCATCTATCAGTAGTTCGTTTAATTATCAGCAGACGGCTGATGCCCAGTATCAGCAGGACCGCCTGAAGGTACTCGATCAGGAGATAAAAAGTGCCAAGACTGGGTATGCGCCTTCGCTTTCTCTGGCTTTGCGTTCGCAGTTGCTGATTTCCAGTTGGGATCCATATCATATCGACCGTCAGCGTTTTACAGAGGGTAATTTCTTCGGTTTTGAAATTGGTGTGGGTGTACCTCTTTTTTATGGGGCAACCAAGGCCAAGGTGAAGGCTGCAAGGAAAGACCGGGAGCTGGCAGAGCTGAATATGCAACAGGAACGCCGCGAGAAAGAACGTGATTACCGGTTGGGGTATAACCGTTTGCAGAATGCTACGAAGAAGTTGCAATATTACAACGGAGAGAATATTGATAAAGCCAATGAGATAGTACGTCTGAGTACCACGGAATATGAGAATGGTGAAATCAATTATGTGGAATATGTGAATGCCTTGAACGAGGCAATCGATATGAGAATGAAACAAGCTGATGTTATCAATGAATACAATGAGGCTGTACTTGCCTTGATGGCGCTTAATAATAGCTTGTAGAATGATACTTTAAAAAGTAAAGCCCCTGTGCTCTTCTTTTAGGCACAGGGGCTTCGCTTTATGTATTTAATGAAGTGTATTGATTCTTCCTTTTTTATTTGAAAGTCAACTCATCCTTACCAGGGCATTTCCCGACATTGATGATGCTTCCTTTTTCCAATTTACCCTGCATCAGCAGCTCGCAGACTCCATCTTCTATATAGGTTTGGATGGCGCGCTTCAATGGACGAGCACCAAATTGTACATCATATCCCTTCTCGGCAACCAGTTGCTTTGCCTTTTCTGTTATCTGGAAGCCATAGCCCATATCGTTGATGCGCTTGATGAGCGAACTGAGTTCCAGGTCAATGATTCGCTTGATGGCATTGATGTCGAGCTGGTCGAAGGTGATAATCTCGTCAAGGCGATTCAGAAATTCCGGTGCAAACTGCTTGCTCAGACTCTTCTGTATCACATTGCGGGCGTATTCCTTGTCCGTATCCGACATGGTGGCAACATTACCTATACTGCCAGACTTGAAGCCGACACCTTTACCGAACTCTTTTAACTGGCGAGTTCCGGCATTTGAAGTCATAATGATGATGGTATTGCGGAAGTCGATGAGACGGCCATTGCCATCTGTGAGTCTACCTTCGTCAAGTACCTGCAGAAGCATGTTGAAAATCTTGCCGCTAGCTTTCTCTATCTCATCGAGTAA
This sequence comes from Segatella copri, assembly GCF_009494395.1. GTDB lineage: Bacteria > Bacteroidota > Bacteroidia > Bacteroidales > Bacteroidaceae > Prevotella. Next base: position 36,392 of record NZ_VZCB01000101.1, read on the forward strand.
GACGATGCTGTAAGGCTTGCGTCTAACCTTCTCGGTAAGTTGACCACCTTCATTATATCCTACGTATCCCGGAGGTGCACCTACCAGTCTGGATGAGTTGAACTCATCAGCGTATTCGCTCATGTCTATGCGGATCAGTGCACTGGAATCTCCGTAAACTTCTTCAGCAAGTTTTTTTGCCAGATATGTCTTTCCAACACCTGTAGGACCCAGGAACATGAATACTCCTATTGGATGATTTGGATCTCGCAAGCCGATACGATTGCGCTGTATAGCTTTTACAATCTTGTCTACGGCATTATCTTGTGCGATGACCTTACTCTTCAATTTTTCTGCCATCTTCAAGAGTCTGCTATTCTCAGCCTCAGCCATACGTTGTACCGGAACACCAGTCATTTTGCTCACCACGGCAGTAATGTCATCTACTTCTACTGGTGTGCGATGACTGTCGCTTTCACCGTTTTGCCATTTTTCTCTGGCACGTGTCAGCATCTTCTCCATTTGGGCTTGCTGGTCACGATAAGCAGCGGCCAATTCATAGTTTTGATTCGCTACAGCATTTTGCTTATTTGTAATCAATACTTCTATATTATGCTCCAATTCCAGAATGTCATCAGGAATGCTTGCATTTTTAAGATGTACGCGCGAGCCGACCTCGTCAAGAATATCTATGGCCTTGTCTGGGAAGAAACGGTCAGTAACATATCTGTCAGTCAGTTTCACACATGCTTCCAATGCTTCATCACTATAGGTAACCTCATGGAATTTCTCATAGGTGTTCTTGATGTTATGAAGTATCCGCAGTGTCTCCTCTGGCGTTGTCGGATTGATGATTATCTTTTGAAATCGTCTTTCCAGTGCACCGTCTTTCTCAATACTCTTGCGATATTCATCCAGTGTTGTTGCACCGATGCATTGTATTACTCCACGAGCCAGAGCCGGTTTCAGGATGTTGGCTGCGTCCATGGCACCTTCAGCTCCTCCTGCACCGATGAGCGTATGAATCTCATCGATGAAGAGGATTATTTCCGGGTGCGTCTCCAGTTCGTTCACGATTCCCTTGATACGCTCTTCGAAGGAACCGCGATATTTAGTGCCTGCGACAAGACCCGTAAGATCGAGGCTGATGACACGCTTATCAAAGAGGAGTGGGGCAGACTGGTGGTTCTTGATGAGTTGGGCTAACCCTTCAACGATAGCACTCTTACCCACGCCTGGTTCACCAATGAGAACAGGATTGTTCTTCTTGCGGCGTCCCAGAATCTCCATCACTCTCTGTACCTCGTTTTCTCTTCCAACCATAGGGTCGAGAATTCCCTTAGCTGCATCCTGAGTTAAGTCGTGACCATATTTGTCGATGAAAGGAGTGTTTGTCTTTGTCTTTTTCTCCTCTTTCTTAGCCGTTTTCTTATTGTCTTCAGGATTGCTGTTGAGGTCCAGGGGCTCATCGTCTGAATCCAGGAGGTTAGCTTTCGGACGTTCACTTTTCTGTTCCATATCTTCTTCTGTTTCAACTGCGTCATTCTCGTTGTTTTCATCTACAGCCAACTCACTTTCTGCATGAGTATCTTCTATGTCTGTTTCAGTAATCTCTCCATGTTCCATTTCTGAATCTTCAGCCTCAGCAATCTCTTCTGCCTGATGTTTTGCTTCATCATCCGCTTTCCTGTTCTGGTTTTTCAGATAATCTCTGAGACTATCGTAGGTGATTCCATTGCCGGAAAGAAAATTGGAAATAGGATTATTGTTCTGTTTCAGCAGAGCCAGAAGTACATGCTTAGGCTCCACATAAGGTGAATTGTCGCAGATATAAGCCTCCTTAATTGCACTACGCATCAGCTCGGAAGCTGTTGCGTCCAAAGAAGGAGTTCCCAGTTCAGATTCTTCTGAGTCGCAATTTGATTCTTTCGCAATTTCTTGATTGAGTGAATTTTCAAGAACGTTGATGTCGACCCTGAATCCTGTCTCCAATATGTGGTTTATCTCTTTATTCTTTCGCACGAATTCCAAGATTAGATGTTCTATCGTAATCTTGTTGCCATGGCGGCGAGCTACATTCTCACCACACTGTGCTAGAATCTTCTGTATATGTTCAAATGGATTTTGCATATTCTATGTTCCTTTTTTAATAAAGTAGTGCAAAGTTACAAATTATTTTGGTATTTGCAAACCTCCAGCCAACTTTTTTTCTTCCTCAAAAGACAAATAATGCTAAAAGATTCATTTTTTTTGCCTGTAAAGCGTTTGAGTATGGATATTTTTTTGTATCTTTGTCGAGATTTTTGGAGAGGCAAAACGGCTTAGAACGCAAATAAATGCCCTTCTGAGCGATTTTCCATTAAAATCATGGTAATAAAAATACATAAACATTAATATAAGAAATGGACGAAAATCAGACAATGGATCATGATAGAATCATGAAAATCAACATTGAGGAGGAGATGAAGTCTAGCTACATCGACTATTCGATGTCAGTGATTGTGGCTCGTGCCCTTCCTGATGTACGTGATGGTTTCAAGCCTGTGCACCGCCGTATTCTTTACGGTATGCTGGGAATTGGAAACACCAGTGACAAACCATATAAGAAATGTGCGCGTGTTGTAGGTGAGGTGCTCGGTAAGTACCACCCACACGGTGACTTTTCCGTATATGGTGCCTTGGTTCGAATGGGCCAGGAATGGAATATGCGATATACTCTCATCGACGGACAGGGTAACTTCGGTTCTGTGGATGGCGACTCTCCTGCTGCTATGCGTTATACAGAGTGCCGTCTTTCAAAGATGGGTGAACACATCATGGACGACCTCGATAAGGAGACCGTTGACATGATGAACAACTTTGATGATACTCTTCAGGAACCTACCGTCATGCCAACAAAGATTCCTAATCTCCTTGTGAATGGCGGTAATGGTATTGCTGTAGGTATGGCTACAAATATCCCTACCCATAACTTGGGCGAGGTGATTGATGGTTGCTGTGCTTATATCGATAATCCTGATATCGATACAGATGGCTTGATGCAGTATATTCCTGCACCAGATTTCCCTACAGGTGCTACTATCTATGGTATCCAGGGAGTGAAGGATGCCTACGAGACAGGTAAGGGTAGAATCGTGGTTCGTGCTACTGCTGAAATTGAAAGTGGTGAAAGTCATGATAAGATCGTAATCACTGAGATTCCTTACGGAGTTAACAAGGAGCAGCTCGTAATGGCAATTGCCGATCTTGCCAAGGAAGGCAAAGTAGATGGAATTGCTAACGTAAATGATGAGTCCGGCCGTCAGGGTATGCGAATCGTTGTCGATGTAAAGCGTGATTCCAATGCCAATGTTCTCTTGAACAAACTCTTCAAGTTGACAGCTCTTCAGAGTTCATTCTCAGTGAATTGCATTGCTCTTGTCAATGGTCGTCCGCGCCTTTTGAGTTTGAAGGAATGCGTGAAGTACTTCGTTGATCATCGTCATGATGTAACAATCCGTCGTACTCAGTTCGAGTTGAAGAAGGCACAGGAGCGTGCTCACATTCTTGAAGGTCTGATTATCGCTTGTGATAATATTGATGAGGTAGTACATATCATTCGTGCCAGCAAGACTCCATCTGATGCTCAGCGCAACTTGGAGAAGCGTTTTGAACTGGATGAACTGCAGAGTAAGGCAATCGTTGATATGCGACTCAGTCAGTTGACAGGCTTGCGTCTGGAACAGTTGCATAACGAGTTCAATGAGTTGATGAAGACCATCGATTACTTGAATCAGATCTTGAATGACCCTGAGCTTTGCAAGAAGGTAATGAAGGATGAACTCAATGAGGTGAAGGATAAGTATGGTGACGCTCGCCGTACCATGATTAAGCCAGATGATCATGAGTTCAATCCAGAGGATTTCTATCCAAATGATCCTGTGGTTATTACCGTGAGTCACCTTGGTTATATCAAGCGTACTCCATTGTCAGAGTTCCGTGAACAGGCTCGTGGAGGTGTAGGTTCTAAGGGTGCACGTACTCGTGATAAGGACTTCACTGAGTATATCTATCCTGCAACTATGCACCAGACCATGCTGTTCTTTACCAAGAAGGGACGTTGCTACTGGCTCAAGTGCTATGAGATTCCAGAGGGCGACCGCAATTCAAAGGGTCGTGCTATCCAGAACCTCCTCAATATCGAGAATGATGATCAGGTAAATGCATTCCTCCGCCTGAGAGGCTTGAATGATGCCGAATTTATCAATAATCACTATGTTGTCTTTGCTACCAAGAACGGTACAGTGAAGAAGACATGTCTCGAGGCATATTCACGTCCACGTACTAACGGTGTGATTGCTATCAACATCGTAGAGGGTGATGAGGTGGTAGATGTTCGTTTGACAAATGGTCATAACGAGTTGATTCTTGCCAACAGAAACGGTCGTGCCGTTCGTTTTGATGAGAATCAGATCCGTACCATGGGACGTACTTCTACCGGTGTTCGCGGTATGCGTCTCGATGAGGGTGATGATGCTTTGATTGGTATGATTGTAGTCAATGATCCTGAGAAGGAAACCGTGATGGTTGTCAGCGAGCAGGGTTATGGTAAGCGTTCTGACGTAGTAGATTACCGTGTAACCAACCGTGGCGGTAAGGGTGTGAAGACTCTTAACATTACAGAAAAGACCGGTCGTCTGGTAGCTATCAAGAACGTAACCGATGATAACGACCTCATGATTATCAATCAGAGTGGAATCGTGATTCGTCTTGCTGTTGCCGATTGCCGTATCATGGGTCGTGCTACACAGGGTGTCCGCCTCATCAATTTGGCTAAGAAGAATGATGTCATTGCCAGCGTATGTAAGGTGATGAGTTCAGAACTCGAAGCTTCTGTAGAAGAGGAGAGCCGTTCAGCTTGGGCAAAGAAGAGCGAGGAAATAGAAAACGATACAGTTGGTGCCAAGACTGCTGAAGAAGCAGCTGAGGCAGAAGCTGAGTTGGAGAATCAAGATGACGAGAATGTTCAGGAGTAATCCCCTGAACACTCGTTCATATTATATTGACGAAGCGTAAAAAAATATAAATTTCAACTTTTTAAACTTTAAACAAAATGAAAAAGTTAATCGTAGCTGCTATGTTGGTACTAGGTGCCACATCAGCATTCGCAGGTGACAGTGATGCACTCAAGGCTGTCATGAAGGCAAAGACTTATGCTGAGGCTGAGGCTTTGGTAAAGCAGAACTTGGGTCAGTTTGCTAATGATGCCGAGAAGGCTAAGGCTTACAACAAGTTGGTAGACCTTGGTATGAAGGATTTCAACGATCAGCAGTCTATTCAGCAGACCAACCAAATCATGAAGAAAAATGATCCAGTGGATGAGAATGCTATGAATGAGGGTGCTTACAATGCATTGATGAATGCTATTGAGTGCTATAAGTACGATCAGCTTCCTAATGCTAAGGGTAAGGTTGCTCCTAAGTTCAAGGGCAATGCATCACGTGTTTGGGCTGCTCGCCAGCAGCTTGTAAATGCAGGTCAGGCTGCAGCTCAGAACAATAAGGCTGATGAAGTTTTGAAGTATTGGGGTGCATTCTTGGATACTGATGCTGAGCCTCTCTTCGCATCTATTGATGCTAAGCAGAAGGAAGGTGAGAAGGAGTATATTGGTCAGGTTGCTCTCTTCGCAGCTCGTTATGCTTATCAGGCTAAGGATGCTGCTCGTTGCGAGAAGTATTGCGACATTGCCATGACAAGCGAGAAGGAGGCTAAGGATGCTCTTAACCTCAAGCTCTATGTAATGAAGGATGGTTTGAAGACTAAGGAAGACTCTTTGAACTACGTTAACAAGCTGAAGGATCTCTATACTAAGGATCCATCTAATGAGGTAATGCTCGATGGCTTGAACTCTATGTATTCTGCCTTGAAGATGGAGAAAGAGCAGACTGAGCTTTTGGATGCAGCTATCGCTAAGGATCCTAAGAACTTCGTAGCTCTTGCCAACAAGGGTATGATGTATATCCAGAAGAATGATGCTAACAACGCTATCAAGTGCCTCAAGCAGGCTCTCGAGGCAAAGCCAGACAACGTTGTTGTTATGACATATCTTGGTGCTTGCTATAACAGCAAGGCTGGTGAAATCCAGGCTGTTCAGGGTCGTAAGGTGGTTTATCAGGAGGCTATCAAGATTCTTGATAAGGCTAAGGAACTCGATCCTGAGAAGGCACAGGCTAACTGGGGTTACACTCGCTACCAGGCTTACTATGGTTACTATGGTCCTAATGCACCTGAGACCAAGAAGGCTGAGGAAGAGAGCAAGTAATCACATAGGATGATATAAACTTATAATCGCCTTGCCGAATTATCGGTGAGGCGATTTTTTAGGCAGCCCAAAATGATTTCGGTCACTGCATAGCAGGAGTTATACGCTTGCACATCACTTGTTATGCGTGTGCATATCAGCTGCTATGCAAGTGCACAACAGCTGTTGTGCGGTTTCAGATATTATCTATATCGGTGAAACTTACGGTCTTTTTCAACAACTTCTATAGTCTTTTACGACAATTTTTACTGTTTAATGAATAGATATGATAAAAGGCAAAAGAAATCGTTTATCAAATAGATATAATAGAAGTGAGTGGAATTTTTATCATATAAAAAAGTAATCAAAATGAAGAATATTAAACCATTTCTTGCAGTTTTGTCCTTCTTTTCTCCTGTAGTGTATGCGCAGAATGTAGAACAGAAAGGTGAGGGTGTAAGTAAGATGAATCTTTCTAGCAATATTGAATGGAAAGCTGAAATGCAGGGGACTTTCTCTAAAGGTAAAACTCCATTATGGCTTAATGCAAATAAGCATGGACTCAGCTCTCTGGAAGAATGCAATGGCTATTTACGTGGAAGCCTGGTTCGTCCTATGGAATCAGATTCAGCCCGTCGCTGGGCTGTAGGTTATGGCTTGGATATTGCTGTTCCGGTTAATTATACAAGTCATTTTATTGTCCAGCAAGCTTTTGCCGAGGTTCGCTGGCTTCATGGAACAATGACTATAGGATCTAAGGAATTTCCTATGGAATTAAAGAATCAGACTTTATCAAGCGGCAGTCAGGCATTAGGTATTAATGCCCGTCCAATACCTCAAGTCCGATTCGCTTTACCAGAATATATCACGCTTCCTTTCCTGAAAGGTTGGTTGCAGTTCAAAGGTCATGTCTCTTATGGAATAATGACCGATGATCATTGGCAGCACGCATTTACTTCTTGTCAATCCAAATATGCCGATCATGTCCTTTTTCATAGCAAGGCGGGTTATCTTAAGATAGAAAATCAGAGGAAGAACAGTCCTTGGAGCGTAGAACTAGGTTTGGAAATGGGCGCTGAGTTTGGAGGAAATCTCTATCGGCTGGATAATGGTGTAAAGGTGCAGATACCGACAGAAAAGGGTTTGAATGGATTTTGGCATGCGTTTGTTCCAGGTGGTTCCGATGCTACTGATGGGGAGAAATACCCAAATATAGCAGGCAATCAGTTGGGTTCTTGGGTTATGCGCGTTAACTATAATGCCAAGAAATGGGCGCTTCATGCCTATTTGGATCATTTCTTTGAGGATCATAGCCAAATGTTCCTTCTGGATTATGATGGTTATGGTGAACAATCTAACTGGACGAAAAAAGAGAAGTTCCGTTTCTTCCGTTATGATTTAAAGGACATGTTGTGGGGAATAGAGTTGAATTTAAAGAATACACATTGGTTGCAAAATGTAGTCTTTGAATACCTTTATACGAAATATCAGAGTGGACCAATCTATCACGACCATACAATGAATATTCCTGACCATATAGCAGGTACGGATAATTATTATAACCACGGTATTTACAATGGTTGGCAACATTGGGGTCAAGTAATCGGCAATCCTCTTTTCCGTTCACCTATATATAATACGGATGGTAGAATTTATGTAAAGGATAATCGTTTCATAGCTTACCATTTAGGATTTGACGGCCACCCGGCAAAACGATTGGGATACCGAGCTTTGGCTACGTATCAGAAAGGTTGGGGTACTTATCAGGAGCCTTTTACGAAGGAGCATCACAATGTGAGTTTCTTGTTGGAATCGCAGTATGATTTTAATCATGGCTGGTGTGTCAAGGCTGGTTATGGAATGGATTTTGGAAGTAATCTGATGTTGGGACACAATGCGGGATTCCAATTAACCATATCCAAGAAGGGGTTGTTAAAATGATTAGTTTAACCAAAGATGCATAAAGATATGATAAAAAATATGAAATATGTTTGTTTTTTGCTGATGTTGATGCTGGGTAGTGCATTGTTGAATTCTTGCGAAGTAGATAGCAGTGATAATGGCGATCTTGATGGATTCTGGCATTTGGAGAGTGTTGATACACTGGCCACTGGGGGCAGATGTGACTATAGCAATCAGCGGGTGTTCTGGGGAGTACAGTATAAGTTGCTGACAGTGAATAATTACAAGGGAGGAAGTTTTAATTTCCGTTTCCGTCAGACTTCCGATAGTCTTATACTTTCTTCTCCCTATAAGAATCATGGGCATCAAGATGTAGAGAATGGTGGGGATATTCCCATCACAGAAATCAACGAAACTCTTCGACAATGTGGAATTAACCACTTGGTAGAGTCATATTATAAGGAGAAATTGAGTGGTAATAAAATGATTCTTCTTACAAAAGATTTAAGATTGAATTTTAAAAAGTTCTAGTTTCAAAAGGAAACTAGAACTTTTTGCCGAAAATGATGTTGATAAAGGTCTTAACCAGAATTTTAGTATCAAACCACCATGAGCGATGCTCCAGATAGTAAAGGTCTAGCTCTAATCGCCTCAACATCTTTTCCATTGTATCAGTATATCCATTGTATAGGGTTGCATAGGAAGTTACTCCCGGTCTTATCTGATACAAGTATTTATATCTAGGATCTTGCTCAATGATTTGGTCTATGTAATACTTACGTTCCGGACGCGGACCGATAAAAGCCATATCTCCCTTCAGGACATTCCAGAGCTGAGGTAGTTCGTCCAAATGATGTGTTCTCAAGAATCTTCCCACCTTTGTCAGTCTGGGGTCTCCGCTAGTTTCCAATAGGTTGGGCCCGTCTTTTTCTGCATCTATTTTCATTGAGCGGAATTTATATATATGAAAGGGCTTTCCGTACCGCCCGATTCGTTCCTGGCTATAAATGACAGGTAGTCCATCCTCCCGTCTGATAGCTAAGGCAATAATAGCGAAAAGAGGAGAGAAGATTATTAAACATCCTCCAGACAAGAAGAAGTCTATCGAACGCTTTACAAACCGTTCGATAAAACTACTCTTATCTATGTATGTCTTTTCTTTTTCTTTCATGAAATGATAGCTTTGTTCCTGATACCTTTATTAATGAGCAAATGGAGTAGGATATAGATTACTATATCTGCAACCATTGTAATGGTCAAATTACAGCCCCAGTTATACATCAACAGATTGATGATGATATAAAGCAAGGCTAGTAGGATGATACTTATCAGCGCAAGATGCTGGTTCATGCCCAGTTGCATCAGTTTATGATGTATATGGCTTTTATCAGGACTGAAAATCGGTTTCTTCTTGCGTATACGATGTAATACTACTCTCACGACATCAAATGTTGGGACTATCAGTAGACTGTAAGCCAGGAAAACTCTTCCCATGGAAATAGGCATTACGTTAGGGCTTACGGCTATTGATTTTACGAACAGGAAAGCCAGGATAAAACCCAGGGTAAGACTGCCTGAATCACCCATGAATATTTTCGTGCCCTTTGCTGAATTTCCCCAAACATTGAAGTAGAGATAAGTAGCCAATACACCTATTAATCCTGAAATCATTACTTCGTAAGCTGTAAGACTATACTGCATGAAGCAATATACAAAGCCGCATAATGCTATCAATGACAAGCTGGCTGCCAAGCCGTCAATGCCATCAATCAGGTTTATTGCATTGTCAATAAAGACGATGAGAAATACGGTTAGCGGTATTCCTATACATGCAGGCACTTCGTATATTCCCAGAAGACCATACAGATTATTGATGCAGAGTCCACACAGCGGTAATATGGAAGCTGCAACAATCTGGATGAAAAACTTGATATTGGCATTCAGCCCTATGATGTCATCCACTATTCCTGCAGCATAAACCAGGAGTAAGCTGAGTAGAAAGCCCATGCTCCATAGGCTGATTTGGATTTTGCCATTCATTGTGTTGGAAGTCATAGTATACATGACGATGACTGCTGCAATGATCATGCTGGGTATGAATGCAATACCTCCAAGTCGCGGAATCATTGTATGGTGCACCTTTCTAAGGCTGGGCAAATCGTATAGATTCTTTTGCTTGCAGAAACGCAATAATGCAGGGATAAACAGGAATCCGCAGCAAGCGCTGAGCAGGAAAGACCCTATAATGGGTAACAATATTTGTGTCATTATTTAGTATTTTATTTTTTCTCTTATTTTATTAATAACCTTAAATGTAGTTATTTATTGCATCAACAACCAATATTTTTATCTGCAGGCATAAAATAATCATAAAAGTTTGGCAGTTTCATACAAAAGATGTAAATTTGCAGAAAGATAGTCTTGCACTTTTGCTTAGTGAGATGAATCTATTCAAATAATAATTAATGAGATGAAATGAAAATTAGTATAATTACAGCCTCTTATAATAGCGGTAAGACAATCAGGCATACTGTAGAATCTGTACTTCGTCAAACATATCCAGATTTTGAATATATTGTTGTCGATGGAGGTTCTACAGACAATTCTGTTGATATTGTGAAGGAATATCAAGTCGCTTTCAAGGGTAGATTGAAGTGGATTTCAGAAAAAGACAAGGGAATTTATGATTCGATGAATAAAGGAATCAGAATGGCAACCGGTGATGTTGTGGGAATTTTGAATTCTGATGATTTTTATACGGATGAAAATGTATTGCAGACAGTAGCTGATAATTTCATGAATCATTCTGTTGATGCAGTTTATGGTGATATTCATTTTGTTCATGATGCTGATTTAGGCAAATGTGTGAGGTATTATTCTTCAAGATTATTTTCTCCATTTTGGCTTCGTTTTGGTTTCATGCCCGCTCATCCTTCCTTTTATTGCAAACGTGAGGTTTTCGACAAGGCGGGGTTATATAGTTTGGATTACAAGATTGGAGCTGATTATGAGATGATGGTTCGTCTCTTCAAAAAGCATAAGATAGTGGCTAAATACATAGCTAAGGATTTTGTTACCATGCGTACAGGTGGTGCAAGTAACAGCAATGCAAGAAGTCGCCTTACGCTTATCAAGGAGGATATAAAGGCTTGTCGTGACAATGGCCTTTACACCAATTCCTTGCTTGTCTGTTTGAAATATTTGTATAAGATCTTCGAGTTTAGAGCTAGGCTCTAAACTCGAATTTTCTTTCTATCTCGTTATACAAGTCAAGGTATTTCAGAAAAGTTTTCTCCCACGAGTATGTCTCAGCATTTTTAATTCCTTTTTTTATTATTTGCTGGCGATATGTATCATCTTTCAATTTATTAATTTGTCTAATGAAATGATTGATAGATGGACTATCTATTAACTGTTCCTTATCTCCTATGATTTCTTCTATTGAAGAATTTTTTAATGCTAGAACAGGGCAGCCTGATTTTTGTGCTTCTACAATCGGCAAGCCAAATCCTTCGTATGAAGAAGGATAAATTAAGGCAAAAGCTGCATTATAGAGTTCGTTTAACTCATCATTGGTGATATATCCCAACTCTTCATAATTGTCACCTAGAATTTGCTGCGTATTTATTTGTTCTTCATTAGTGAGTTTGCTTCCCACAATCTTTAGCTTAATCTTTGCTTCTGCTGCAACTTTGCAAGCTAACTCGAAATTCTTGTAATGTACTCTATTGCCAACGAACACTAAAAATTGTTCTCTCTCTTTAGTATATCTAGCTAATTCATTATTAATAACAAAGAAATCATCAGAGGCACCATTATAGATAACAAGAATCTTGTCCTTGTCTATACTAGGATTATATTTAATTAAATCCATTTTTGTATTTTCAGAAATGCATATTACATAGTCTGCCTTTTTTATTGCAAACTTTTTAGTTAATCCATGGATGGCTTTTTTCAATCCTTTCGCATAGCGCTCATAGGTAAAGTCGTGAACTGTAATGATATTGATGGCTTTACGGTTCATACATACTCTATAATATGTAGAGTGAAAAATAAATGGAGCATTATATTTCACTTGTATAGGCAAATAGCGTTTCATATTAAATCCCGCTCTATTTTTCGTTTCTAAAATGAGCTTAGCTGGTATGCATAGACGATTATAGAAAATATTGTTGTTGGTTCCTATTGTGTTAATAAAACTAATTCTATCAGTTAAGGAACTACATTTTAGCATACGTTTTATGAGCTCATACCAAACCACGGAAATGCCTCCAGACTTTTGCCAAGCAAATACAAGATTATCTATTATTACTTTCATTATTTCAACAATTTAATTATCTATTATACTTTAAATTAATGACTTATAAATCTTCTTATATTGAGCAACCATATTACAAAGTGAAAATCTTTTTGTGTTTTCTAGACCTAGAGCTATGTGCTCATTTCTAGATTCTTCGTCGGCTATCACTTTTATTATAGTCTGTTTGATGTCGTCTACATCAAATGGATTAACGTAAAATGCTGCCTGTCCACCAACTTCTGTCATTGGTGGAAGGTTTGAGGTGACAACAACTCTTCCAGTTGCGTTTGCTTCTATTATAGGCATGCCAAATCCCTCATATTCAGAGCAAAAGCTAATAATATCAGCATTAATGTATTCATTTATGATTTCAGCATCTGTTAAGTCTGTCTTATTGGTTATTTCAATATCGCAATTAAGAATAATCTTCTTTTGCTGATTCGTTAATTTCCCGATTATTGTCACTTTGCAACTAACATCTTTTAATGCAGCTATTGTGCGCTCAATATTTTTGTTCCAACTAGTGCCTATCAAAAGAATGTTAGGGCATGTCGTATTAAACTCTTTTGGGACATATTCAATTCCAGGGTCCATAGCGTTGTATACAACTTGTATGTCTTTTCGGTTCGTAAAACGGGTGATAGCATTCTTCGTTTCTTCTGATATGCACACAATTCTATTGGCTAATAACAAAGGGAGTTTAAACCAAAATAACTTCATGATAAGTTTTTTGAGTCCCCTTGAATTGTCATAAACGCATGCGTCATGAACTGTTAATACTGTTTTACAAAACATTAAAGGGATGATGCAATAGTGAACATCTCCTGTGATATGATTGATGCCAGTCTTATTGCGGTGCTTAAATGTATACCACATATTTTTCAATATGCTTTTTGGTGATGCATACTGAGATGGCATTTCGAAGACTTCTTTGTCTTCTATCTGGTTTACAAACAAATCGGATACTTTTTTTATACTATAACCAGCTTTATGATTTCTATAAAAATACGTAATCTTCATTTTTATGTCTACTTAAATTAATCTAATTTTTGATACATACTCTTTGCACTCAGAAAAATTACCTTTTATAAAGAATTTACCAGTCTCTATAACGAGAAAAAGCAATTTAAATATCTTATATGATATAGCATTATGATGCTTTTTCATGTAAGTCAAACAACTGGTACTTACAATTGTTCGTTTTTTTAAAGACAGTGTTTTCTTTTCGCTGCCACCACCATAATGCAAAATTTTTATATCTTTCAAAATATAATTTGTTTTCCCCATGTCATGTAATCTTTTTTGCATATCCGATTCTTCGAAGTACATAAAGAAAGTCTTGTCAAATCCTCCGATTTCGTCAAATAGTTTTCTTTCAATAAACATATCAGCACCACAAACATAGTCAACAGGAAAGTAGGCACACTCTTGATTTTGATCAAAAAGTGTCTTAACGTAATTATCGCTTGATGTGTGTATTGCAAGTAATTTTGCCAGTTCACTTGTGTATCTTGGAAATCTATCAAATGACTCAAATTGTTCTCCTTTTGTATTTAATAGCATTCCTCCAACAACACCTATACTTAGTGTTTTGTTATGCTTTTCGCAAAAATTAAAAAATGAAAACAAAGCATTGTCAAAGAGCAATGTATCGGAATTTAACAAGAAAAGATATTTACCTTTTGCTTTTTTTGCCCCACAATTATTTGCTCTGCCAAACCCAATGTTTTCTTTTAATGAGATGAGTTCCATATCTGGAAATTTTTCTTTAAGATATGCAACAGAGTTATCTGTAGAATTGTTATCTACGAGTATAATCTCAAAATCTATTCCATGGATATGCTTGTAAATGCTGGCAATGCACTCTCCTGTCATTTTGGCAGTATTGAAATTTACTATAATGATTGATATATCCATAACATTATCATTTTGTTGTTATTTTTTTGCCTATTAAAATATTTTACTTACAGTAGATGCCAAATCCTTATTTTTTAATATATAAACACCTGCTATAAGAACGTATGCGATGCACAATATACAGCATAAAGCAAACGCGAATATTTCAGAATAAATGATACTTTTGATGCCATAGCAAATAAGAGATAGAGGACTCATAATTATGGCATTCTTGACTAAATTAACATAAGGGAAACTTAATCCTAAATACTTTTTTACGCTATACTGAGAAGTTGTGAGAACTACCATTTCCGCTAATATTAAGACCATTGCAGATCCAATAGATCCGAATTTAGGAACTAATAAGATATTGGTTGTTATACCAACAGCTGCAGCTAAAGATGAGTTCCTCAATATAATCTTATCCTTGTTTAACGGTAATAGTGTCTGAAGAACTATGATTTGGTCATATCCGATTAAGAAAAATAATGGTGCCATAATTTGAAGAGGTAAGATTGCTCCCTCATAACCAGTTCCCGCCATAATTGAAATTATGCTTTTGCTAAAATACACCACAAGTATTATAAGTGGAATAACAAATAATAACAATGCATTTATCGCCTTGTTAATAAGTTCTTTAGCTTGCATCATACCTTTTTTTGTGTTGGAAGAAAGTACATTACTTATTCTGGGTACTAATACAGAAGTGACCGTGGTAAAGAAAGTCATGATTACTAGTAACAATTTATTGGCTGTCGTATAGTATCCGACTTCTGTATCATTGGCAATAAAGCCTAGATATGCTACATTAAATGTCGAATACATAGAGTTCATTAACCAATATACTCCTAACATAATAAAAGACAAAATAATTGACTTCGAAATATGGAATGTAAAGCGGAATGTAACTATCTTTTTTGCATACCAAAGATTAACCAAAGCATTTCCTGCAAAGGTTAAAAATATTAGAAAATAATATATCTTTGTATCGTCTTGGGTACCTACAAATATAAAAACTGATACAACAAACAGAACTTTTATAAGTATAGTTCTGATTGCGATATACTTGAAATTTTCCAATCCTTGGAAAAACCAATTTATGAGTAAATAATTAAAAAATAATTTGCCTATTCCAATATATAGTAATTCCTTGTAATCAGAAAACTTGGATATTAATAATGTTGCTAAAATTAAAGATACGACGGCAATCAATGTTGATATAGTATTTAGGGAGAACAATTGCGAGAAGGTCCTGTCTAGCTTTTTTCTGTCGCCCTTGCACTTTGCTATTTCTCTAATGCCTATAGTATTCATTCCCATCATAGATATAATCGTAAAATATTCTACGATACTATCAACAAAGTTGCATGCTCCTATATTGCTAACACCAAGTATTCGGGATACATAAGGGTATACCATGAGTGGAAATATGTATCCACTCATGGTAAGTATGGCATTGTATATAAAATTCTGTTTTAAAGATGGCATATTATTATCTTGTATATTGTCGATTATAGTCTGTGTTTATAAAAATACCTTTATATGGAAGGAAGTAATCGGTTCCTTCACCATACCCTGCAAAGCCTTTAAATGTAAAGAAGATTGTATATGCAACCAGTAAAAAAGTAGCAATCAATTTTCCATAATTAGGTCGAAGCAAAGTGAAAGCTACTGGGACCAAAAACATCTCCATGATATTGAAATATATGAGAGCTCTACTTACAATGATTTGTAGAATAGTGCCGTTACAGAGAATGTAAAACACGGTTCCAATTAAATATAAGTTGAAGAAGAGGTGGTAACCTTGAGGCTTATCTTCTACTCTTTTTTCAAAGACCATGAGTGGAACAATCCATATTAGCCTTCGAATGGTAGCTAAAAGCATGGATGCCATACTGGTTGCATCTCCATTTATCGAATAATATTCCATTTTATCGCCAGCTTGGTCACCTAAAAGGGCGAATAGTCCGATAGGTAGTCTGTTTATAATGCCCGAAGCTGCAATAAGCATCGTGATGGCTAGTATTCCTATAACCCATATCGTATTGAGTTTCTTGTTAAGGAATAATGCAATTAATCCCATCAAAATTGTTTTGTGGAAGAAAGCTCCAAGAAGAATCATGAATATGTATATGCCTTTTTTGTTTTCTATCATTTTAACAAGACCTATAGCATACAACATCATAGCCATAAATTGGCGATTCATTCCCAAATAGTATACTGTACACATGTAGAATACCAGAAGCGATGTGAATGGGTACTTGGATGCTTTAAATATTAAATAGAAGAATGATCCGTAAAAAAGAATGGCGTATATCGTGAGAAAAACCGTATAATTGTCTGTCAATGTTCTTATAAAATACGTAAAATAGACATAACCTATGTCAAATTCCGAATCTTCTGGCTGCTCTGATATGGTGAGTTCTTCAAAGAAATTGTGGTATGGATCCCAATCGGTTCCAGTTTCCCATCTAAAGCCGTCTTGGAAAACTAAGAGTGCAAAGCAAGTAAAGGCAAATACATACTTGTATTTCTCGATAATGTCCTTGTTGAACATTTCGAGAAATACAAATAATGATATAATTCCTATAATGGCAAAATACATATACTATATATGACTATGATTTTTTAGATGCATCCCTATAAAGGACATATATGCTAGTAAACACAAAAGCTGCAAAGATGTATGCTATTATAATAGTCATTCTCTTTGGTCCATCTTTCTTAAGTGGAACTGTAGCAGGTTTTATTACAGTGAAGGCTGGGGTACGTTCTTGCACTTTGGCTTTAGCCATTTGAAGTTGTTGTGCACATTGATTGTAAATGTTATAACGTAGTTGCATTTCATTTTCCATTTCTTCCTGTTTAGTCTTGAACGATGTCAATATAACATCCTCGTTAGCATCAGAATATGAACTATACAATTGTTGTGCCTTTGTATATTGTGCTTTTGCATCTGTGCAAAGCTTCTGCATATAGAGCAAATCATTTTTTGCTTTTTTTGTTCTATAGTCTGTAATATATTGCTGTATTTTAGCTCTGACCGTGTCTGCTAATGTTGCCGATACTAGCGGGTCTTGTGTAACCGCAGATATAGTAATGAGACTGGTCTTTTTATCTACATTACATTTTATTGTTTGTGAGATGTTTTGCAATATATCATCCTGCTCTTTATTGAGCTTAAAATTATCTACTTTTTCCTCATTTTTAGCATTGGCATCTTGTTTCTTAAACAGAGAGGTTGCTACGCCAATCATTTTAGACCACCACGTATTTTTCTGATAGCTTTTTAAATATGTGTAGAGGTCAATGTCTTTTAAACCACTGTTTTGTGTAGAAATTTTTACAGAAAATAGCTCTGTAACAAATGGTACGGATTGAACTATCTCAGGATATAATTCAGGATATATAGCATCTATTGCGCCATTAGAATTACCCACATTTATACCTACCATTGATGCGATATCGCTTAAACTTCCAGACAAATTCATGCCTGATGATAATTCTGGAGCCAAAACAACTTCTGCCTTGTATGTTTTGGGTATACTAAACGACACTATAACTCCAATTATCAAAGCTATACTGCAAACTTCAATAAATAACTTTTTAGATTTCCACAATACTTTTATGATGGAAATTAAGTCAATCTTATCCTCGATCTGTTTGTCTGTATTCATATTATTCTATGTTATTTGTCAGCTGTACACATACGTACTTACATTTATTTACTTGCTCAGATTAGCTATCGTCGCAATCATGGCTGCGATGCTGCTCATGCTTGTACCCAGACTCATGGTTTCTGCAACGCTCATCTTGCGCTTCATCTTGGCAGGTACTACTATCTCGCAGCCTGGCTGAACCTTGGTGCCATGTCCCACCTTGGCTACCTTGCCGTTCATGTAGATGATGTAGGATTTGCTCTTGTAGGCGTCTGAAGCATAGCCACCAGCTTCGGCAATGTACTTGGATACGCTCTTGCCCTTCTCGTAGGCAACCGTATTGGCGTACATCACAGCGCCGTTGATCTTGACCGTACCGTTATATTGAGGCACAACCAGACGGTCACCTTCCCTGAGGATGATGTCTGCATCTGAGCCAGGCTTGTTCAACGCTTCTTCCAAATCAATACCAACAGGATATTCTTCCGGCACATTGAACTTCAGAAGATCCGCGTCCTTGGCTTCCTTTGCTGTCTGCGTGATGGCGCTAGCATTGTTGCTGCTGGCAGCCAGTTGCAGAAGATTTTTCTGCTGCTGTTCACGTTGCATTTTCAGGACGGCTTCCATACGAGCTTTTTCGGCTTCGTTTGCCTTACGCATCAGGCGGGCACCCTTGATATAGGCTTGCTCGGTTGCGCCACCAGCTCTTTGGAAGAGATCACTGAGGCGCACATTGCGACGGCTCAAAGTATAAGTGCCACCAAACATCACCTCCCCCTCAATCTTTACGTTCTGCTGTTCTGCATAGGCAGGACTCTTGCGAATGCTTACCTCGTCAAAAGGCATCAGCTTGAAGCCCGGAGTTCCGTCAATGACAAAACCGTCCTTCAAAGACAGGATATAGGTCTGCGCAATGATGCTGTCGGGTGCTGTTGCCTTAGCATCGCTTACTCGTCTGCTTACCATCACGTTAACCGTTGAAGCCTTGTCAGTCAAGCCTCCAGCCTGGAGTACGAAGTCTTCAACTGTTTCATTCTCAGCATATTTGTAGACACCAGGATACTGCACTTCGCCACGTATGGTCAGGGTGCGCTCTGTTGTCTTGTCCTGTCGGGTAGGGATGAAGAGTACATCGTTTTCCTTCAATGGAATGTCCGGTGTGTTGCCTGCCATGATTCCGGCTAAATCCACGCTGATTACTTCCAGGTTGCGGTCTGCCTTCATGCGATGCATTACGGCTCTGTTGGTGAATGCATCTTCGGTGAGTCCTTCTGCATGCTCTATCAGTGAACGGACGCTGTTTACCTGTTCTCCAAGGTTGTACATTCCAGGGCGGAACACGGCACCCTTTACCTCTACGGTGTTGGCGTAACGAGGCAGAATGGAATCTACGCTTACTGAGTCGCCATCATCAATGCGGAAGTTGGCAAAATCAAACTCTTCTACGTTATATACGGATTTTTCCCTTCCGGTCTTGCGGTTCACGCGGACAGATTTTCTGTAAGCATCTCCAGCAAAGCCTCCTGAATATTTAAGAAGGGAGTTGACGCTCTCATTCTTCTTCATCTCATAAATCATCGGGCGCTTTACCTTACCCGTAATGGTTACGAGACAATCGTATGGACCAACGACGATGACGTCATTATCTGCCAGTCTTACATTGCCCGTAAGCTTGCCGTTGAGGATGTAATCATAGATGTCTACAACCGTTACAAGGCGGTTGTTACGATAAACCTTGATGTTGCGCAAGGTTCCCAGGTCGTTTGTTCCTCCTGCCATATAGAGTGCATGGAACACGGTGGCAAAGGCTGAGAGGGTGTAGGTTCCCGGTGCCTTTACCTCGCCCATCACGTTAACCATGATGGTCTTGGTTTGCCCAACTGTCAGTTTCACCCGGCTTGAACGGTAGCGGCTTCCCAGAGTGTTGCGGAGTCGGGCATTAGCCTGGGCTACGGTAAGACCACTTACGTTTACTGGTCCATAACCCTCGATAGTTACTTCTCCATCAGGAGAAACGGTGCTCTGAATGGTTTTCTGTGAAGCTCCATAGATGTCAATGATGACTGCATCACCTGGTCCCAGACGATAGTTCTGTGGGGTAGCGATGTTCATATTCGGTTCGAAACTCAATTCCTTGTTGTTGAAGATGTCACGACCGAAAACCTTCTTGCGGTTCTTTTCCTTTTCAGCAAGAAGGCGCTTGAGCATCAGGGTAGAATCAGGGATGATGAAATCCATCTCATTCTGAAAATCCATGAATTCCGCATCATTTTCATCGTAAGA
The DNA here is from genome assembly GCF_009494395.1 of Segatella copri. GTDB lineage: Bacteria > Bacteroidota > Bacteroidia > Bacteroidales > Bacteroidaceae > Prevotella. Next base: position 56,691 of record NZ_VZCB01000101.1, read on the forward strand.
ACGCTTGAAATTTTCATCCTCTTTTGCCTTTATGCGATAATTACTGTAGTTTTCTGCCTTTTTGTTGACATTATTGTAATCTTCTCTCCTTTTTCCGTTGTTCGTACGAAGACGTGTTGCGTCCTTGCCGGCAATCTCTTCAGAGGCTCCGGCAATACCGCCTTGTTTCATCTGTCGTTCATACTTATTGCGAACGCGTCGGATTTGCGAAATGTCAACGCCTTGCTGCATCAGCTTGGTTACGATTTGGGCATTGGATGTTCCGCGCTCATGTTCCTTTACAACATATTTCATCACCTGATCATCAGTCATAGACGATGATTGGGCGTATATTGTATTTGCAGAAAAAGCTAGCAAAAGTGCCAGGATGATATATTTCTTCATTCTCAATTTATTATCAGTGTTTAAGATTCTCCTTTGATTAGGATTATGCCAGTTGGGTCATGTGATAACCCAGGTCCTTCAGCTCCATGGCAATACCCATGAGATACATTTGGTGAAGGGCCGCAATAAAGCCTCTGAAAGCTTCCTCGGTTCCTGGCTGCAGATTCTGATGAATCAGCAGGTGGAAGGTGCGGGCAGCGCATTCGGCTACGATGGCTGACAGTTCCTTATGCTTTGCTTCATCAAGGAGGAGAACTTTCTCGCAGATATAGTCGTCCATGTGGTCGAAGTCGATACGGTCTCTGAGATATTTGTAGTGGTCTTCTACCTTGCCGTAGAGTTCCCAATCTTCATCCCAATACTTCGCCAGAGCCATTCCTACGAACATGATCCAGCCCAGGCTGACGGTAGGATATTTGTTAAACTCCCGCAGTGCATCCGGAAGATAGCTTTCTCCAACCTTTGCCCAGAGTTGTTCCAAGTCAGGAGCTTCTGGCAGATGCTGGTCTACAAGGTCTTTACTAGTAAGATATTGATAAAGATCATTCTTGATGATTTCTTCTACATTTATTTTATTATTTTCCATTGTCGTTTCTATTTTTCTTGCAAAGATACATTATTTTTATGAAACAAGCAACTATTTATTTCATTTTTTAGGATAGGGTGGTTATATTGCTTCGATTGTGCATAATATTATTAAAAAAGCCTTGGTTGCAAAAATGCAACCAAGGCCCGTATGTTTAGAACTTAAAGTTTTTTTGATAATACTAGATCTGCTCGCTCCAGTCCTCCTGGCTCTTACGAACGTAAGTCTGGTAACGGAGCTTAGCCATCTTCTCTGCCTGAGAGAAGAGCTCATCAGCCTCCTTAGGGAATGCCTTCTGTACAGAGAGGTAACGAACCTCACCGAGCAAGAAGTCGCGGAAGTTCTCCCAGTTAGGAGCCTTTGAGTCGAGTGTGAATGGGTTCTTACCCTCATCAGCCAACAGTGGGTTGTAACGCCACAAGTGCCAGTAACCGCACTCAACTGCCAACTCTTCCTCGTGCTGTGAACGACCCATACCGCCCTTACGCTTCAAACCGTGGTTGATACATGGTGCGTAAGCGATGATGAGTGATGGGCCTGGATAAGCCTCTGCCTCACGGATAGCCTTCAATGTCTGAGCATTGTCAGCACCCATAGCTACCTGAGCTACGTAGATGTAACCGTATGTAGTCTGCATCAAACCGAGATCCTTCTTACGGATACGCTTACCCTGAGCAGCGAACTGTGCGATAGCACCGAGTGGAGTAGACTTAGAAGACTGACCACCAGTGTTAGAGTAAACCTCAGTATCGAGTACCAAGATGTTAACATCCTCACCAGAAGCCAATACGTGGTCGAGACCACCGTAACCGATATCATAAGAAGCACCGTCACCACCGATGATCCACTGTGAACGCTTAACGAGGTAGTGATCCAAAGTCTTGAGCTCCTTGCAGATAGGGCAACCCTTCTCAGCGCAGGCAGCGATGAGAGGCTTCAACTCTGCAGCAGCCTCCTTAGAACCCTCTGAATCGTTCATGTTAGCCATCCACTTGTCAGCAGCAGCTACGAACTCAGCAGAAACTTTCTCGCTAGCCTTAGCCTCCTCGAGCAAGTGAGCGATGCGCTCCTTCATCTTCTTGTTACCCATTACCATACCGAGACCGAACTCGCAGAAGTCCTCGAACAAAGAGTTGTCGAATGCAGGACCCTGACCCTTAGCGTTCTTTGTATATGGAGTAGATGGGATAGAAGCTGAGTAGATTGAAGAACAACCAGTAGCGTTAGCAATCATCTGACGATCACCGAAGAGCTGAGAAATCAACTTAACGTATGGAGTCTCACCACAACCAGAGCAAGCACCAGAGAACTCGAACAATGGCTGAGCGAACTGAGAATTCTTAGGGCTCTGCTTGATGTCAACGAGATCCTGCTTAGAAGCAACGTTGTGTACGAGGTACTCCCAGTTAGCTGCTTCCTTGACCATATCCTCTGCGTCTACGTTGAATGGAACCATTGTCAACGCCTTCTCACCCTTCTTACCTGGGCAGACGTCAGCACAGTTACCACAACCCAGACAGTCGAGTACTGAAGTCTCGATGCGGAAGTGCATTCCAGCCAAAGCCTTAGGTGCCTTAACATCCTGAGTCTCGAGACCCTCGATGCCTGCGAGCTCCTCGTCGGTCAATACGAATGGACGGATAGCTGCGTGAGGACAAACGAATGAACACTTGTTACACTGGATACAGTTCTCTACGTTCCATACTGGTACGAATGCCTCAACACCACGCTTCTCGAATGCTGCAGTACCGTTCTGCCATGTACCGTCAACTGTATTGTGCTTAACGAAGTCAGAAACCTTCAAGAGGTCACCTGCCTGGCCGTTGATAGGACGAACGAGCTCCTTAACGAATGCTGGAGCGTTATCCTCCTTAGCCTCATCGTCAGCGAGGTTAGCCCAAGCTGGATCTACTGTCAACTGCTTGTACTCACCACCACGGTCAACAGCGCCAAAGTTCTTGTCAACAACGTCCTGACCCTTCTTAGAGTAAGACTTAACGATGAATGCCTTCATCTGCTCTACAGCGAGATCCAAAGGAATAACCTCTGTGATACGGAAGAATGCAGACTGGAGGATGGTGTTGGTACGGTTACCGAGACCAATCTCCTGAGCAATCTTAGTTGCGTTGATATAGTAAACAGTGATGTTGTTCTGAGCGAAGTAACGCTTTACCTTGTTAGGGATGAAGTTAACCAACTCCTCGCCGTCGAAGATAGTGTTCAACAGGAAGAAACCGTTCTTACGCAAACCACGAGTTACATCGTACATGTGGAGGTAAGCCTGTACGTGGCAAGCTACGAAGTTAGGAGTATTTACCTGATAAGCACTGTGGATAGGGCTGTCGCCGAAACGCAAGTGAGAGCAGGTGAAACCACCAGACTTCTTAGAGTCGTAAGAGAAGTATGCCTGGCAATACTTGTTAGTATTGTTACCGATGATCTGAACTGAGTTCTTGTTAGCACCAACAGTACCGTCAGCACCCAAACCGTAGAACTTAGCCTCGAACAAGTCGTCACCACCCATTGGGATTTCCTCCTCTTCTGGGAGAGAAGTGAATGTAACGTCATCAACGATACCTACAGTGAAGTGGTTCTTTGGCTGTGGCAACTCGAGGTTCTTGAATACAGCAACAATCTTAGCTGGAGTTGTATCAGAAGAACCGAGACCATAACGACCGCCAACGATCAATGGCTTGCGCTCGTCATCGTAGAGAGCTGACTTAACGTCGAGGTACAATGGCTCACCCTCTGCACCTGGCTCCTTAGTACGGTCGAGAACAGCGATACGCTTAACAGTAGCTGGGATAGTCTTCTTCAAGAAGTCAACAGAGAATGGACGGAAGAGGTGAACTGCAACCATACCAACCTTCTTGCCCTGCTTGTTCAAGTAGTCGATAGCCTCGCGAGCTGGCTCTGTTGCAGAACCCATCAGGATGATGATGTTCTCAGCATCCTCAGCACCATAGTAGTTGAAGAGGTGATACTCACGGCCAGTGATCTTAGTCATCTCCTGGCAGTACTTCTCTACTACCTCAGGGATTGCATCGTAGTAAGGGTTGCAAGCCTCGCGGTGTGTGAAGAATGTCTCTGGGTTCTCAGCAGTACCGCGAGTTACAGGACGCTCAGGAGTCAAAGCACGGTTACGGAAGTCCTCAATGAACTCTTCCTTAACCAATGGACGGATGTCTTCCATATCCATCTCCTCGATCTTGTGGTACTCGTGAGAAGTACGGAAACCATCGAAGAAGTTAATGAAAGGAACCTTTGTCTCCAATGTAGCCAAGTGAGGAACTGCAGAGAGGTCCATAACCTCCTGAACAGAACCAGAGCAGAACATAGCGAAACCTGTCTGGCGGCAAGCCATTACGTCCTGGTGGTCACCGAAGATACAAAGTGAGTGAGAAGCCAATGTACGAGCTGATACGTTGAACACGCAAGGGAGCAACTCACCAGCAATCTTGTACATGTTAGGAATCATCAGCAACAAACCCTGAGAAGCAGTGTAAGTTGAAGTCAAGGCACCAGCCTGAAGAGAACCGTGAACTGCACCGGCAGCACCAGCCTCTGATTCCATTTCCTGGATAGAAACTCGCTGACCGAAAAGGTTCTTACGACCTTTGGCAGCCCATTCATCTACATGCTCCGCCATTGGTGATGATGGAGTAATAGGGTAGATAGCAGCAACCTCAGTAAACATGTAGCTTACGTGTGCGGCAGCTGTGTTACCATCACAAGTGATAAATTTTTTCTCTTTTGCCATTTTACTTTTAGATAAAATATTAAAAATGTTTTGTATTTAATTCTTCTTTCGAAAATTCTTTTTTAGTACAGAAATCCCAGAAGCCACAAAGGAATCTTGTTGTCCTTGCCTACCTCGGTATTGTATCGGGCGTAGATGATGTCGGGATTATTGCGCATTTTATTAGAAGATTGAGCGTCGCAGATTCTGAACCGCTTCTCACCGTCAACAGTATAGTAATGGTCCTTACCTGCCTGGTGCACTACGTGGTCTTTCCAAAGAGAGTTGACAAAGAAAGTTTCCATCACTTCCTGCTTGTCAATCTGTATCGGATAGATTGCGTACATCAGATTGGAATTGTGCATCATCACCTTGGTCGGTTTCTTAGGGAAGTCCTGACCTTCCGGATAGATCATATTGATGAGTCGTGCGTCGGCCAGATACTTGATGTAGTTCATGACCGTTGCTCTGCTCGTATTGATGCTATCGGCAAGCTGGCTTACGTTTGGAGCTTTGGCTCCTTCCACTGCCAGCTGGTAGAACAGACGCTTTATCTTGGTAAGATATTTCAGTTCTATCTGCTTGATGAGGAGGATGTCCACCTCTGTCATCATGTTCATTGTCTTTAGTAGATTCTCTGTGAAGTTTCTGTGCTCCAGAAAGAATGGATAAAAACCGTGGTGCAAGTAGTCCTGGAAATACTTCATCGGACTCACCTTCGGCAATATCTGCTTGATGATGTGCTCATGGTTGCGGAGGATATCGTCCAGTTCGTATGGCTGGAAATTGTTACCCGTCTGCAGATTGATGAATTCTCTGAACGAGAATCCTCTCAGATTGTAACTCTTTACCACGCCGTTCAGTTCCGGGTTCTCTTCCTTCAGTCGCATTACGCTGGAACCGGTGAAAACAATTTTCAGTTCTGGATAGAGGTCATAGCACTTTCTGAGTTCCTTGCTCCAGTCGGGCTGTTTGAAAACCTGATCTATGAGCAGTGTTCTGCCGCCTTGCTTCACGAAATCGCCTGCAAAATCTGCAATGCCTCTACTCTGGAAATAGAAATTGTTCATGTTTACATACAGGCACTTGCGGTCGGTAGGGCCAAAGTGCTCTTTGGCATACTGGAGGAGGAAGGTAGACTTGCCTACGCCTCTTGTTCCCTTTATGCCTATCATGCGGTCGCTCCAGTCTATTTCGTCCATCAAGGTACGTCTTACTGGGGCGTTCGTATGCTCTACGAGGTATGTATGTGTTCTGAAGAATGCTTCTTCCATGAGTTGTCTTTTATTACTTTTTTGTTTTATGATGCAAAGGTAATTAATTATTTCTAATTTGCAAAGTCTAGATAGCAAAAAGTAACTTTTTTTATTTTATTTAGCACTATTCTAAGTAAAATTGGTCTGATTTTGCAGTTTTTCAACGATTTATTTATAACTTTGCAGCATGAAACTACATATCTTCAATCCAGAACACGATTTGGCTTTGGCCTCAAATTTGCGTCAGTTTACTGCTCCACATGCAGGACGCCAACTCAGGAGTGACCTTTCCTTCATCCCTGCTTTATGGGCTGATGAAGGTGATTTGGTCTTGGTCGACGACATAGATAATGCCCGTGACAAGGTGCGCCATCTTGGAGGTGATCTTGTTGATAAGGTTGAGTTTATCACTAAAGTTCAGTTAGCACATTTTATCAAGACGGAATTTCTTGACAGCGTTCATCCCTGGGGATGGGATTTGAGCCTGAAGGGAGAGCTGGAACACATCGGAATACCGGAAATAGCCTTGCCGAGCGATGCTATATTAAATAAGGTACGCGCGATAAGCAGTCGCCAATGGGCTGCAGAGCATCTTCAGAGCGGGGTTAGGTTTGTCCAGTCCGTGGCAGAGGTGAAGTCTCTCGTCAGGGAGTGGGGCAAGGCTGTCATCAAGGCTCCCTGGAGCAGTAGTGGCAGGGGAGTGCGCTTCGTTTCTGCTGATGAATTCAGGGAAGGCAGCGATTATCCGTCTTTCGAAAGATGGGTGGGTAATATTATTTACCGCCAGGGTGGAGTTACCGTTGAGCCTTATTATAATAAGGTAATGGATTTCGGCATGGAGTTTGAAATGGTGGATGGCAAGGTGCTCTATCGTGGCTTGTCGCTTTTCGACACCATCAAGAATGCTTATTCGGGAAATGTTCTCTGCCCGGAAGACAAAAAGGAGGAGATGATGGCTCGTTACGTCAGCCCGGAGCGATTGCTGCAGATTCGCCAGCATGTCATTGACATGATGGAGCCAGCCCTGAAGGGAATCTATAGTGGTCCGTTTGGGGTGGATATGATGATTTATGCCAAGGAACAGAATCTTCCGGCTTCTGATGGTGCTTCTTCTGATGTGCAGGATGATTTCGGAGTGAACGAATGCATAGAGGTCAATCTGCGCAGAACGATGGGTCATGTAGCCATCGATTTGGCAAATTATCTTCAGAAGACTTCTTCCGAACTCAATCAACTGATGCGTGTAGAATTTGACGGCAACCGCTATCATCTGCGCGTCCTGCCCGGTCAGCCATCAGCAGAAGCCCCGCTTCATTAAGCGGGAACTTCTGCTTGATGAATATTTGCATAAATGCATTATAGATTTCAACGATATCTGCTGCATGAAGCACCTTCAGACCACCGATTTTTATAAAATGAAAATCCCCACCAACCATCCGCATCCTTACCGGAATGGGAAAGTTGGTGGGGTTTGCTATTCTTCTTATACTTCTTCTTTTTCTTCTGCTTCTTCTTCAACTATCTGAGAAATGCGCCTGATGCTTCTGTTGCTATGGTTGATGATGAGCGGTACACGTTCTACCACCACCATGGATGTGTCGAGGCCCAAGGCCTTAGGCTCGTCAATGCCTATCTTGCCGATAAGGGCATAGATGGTCATCAGCAGGTTCTGCTGACGGTTGTCGGAACTCTCCGGGTAATATACGCGGTGGATGATGATGAAGCGGAAATCGCCAGGAATTCCATTTTTGCGGAGCGAAGGATAGGTGCTTCTCAAATCCACCTTCCTGCTTGCCACCAGATCTTCTACCACTTGTCGCAGATAGAGGCTCACCCTAGGCTCAATGCGGAAACCTATGCGCATGGTTACACTGTAGAGAGTGTCGGGAACCAGGGTCTCGCAACTGTATTCCAGCGTGTCAGGAGTATCAGCAAATTCCAGATTGATAAGCCAGTAATGGTCAGCACGCTTGGGCTGCTTGTTGATGATGGAATAGAGCAGCTTGTCATCCACCGCACCTTCCTTGCCGGCATGGTTCACATAAACCAGGTTGGAAGCGTACTTGGGGATGCTCTCGTCGGCCTTGATATCGGAGATAATCTGATAATACTCATCCAGCGGTTTGGTACTGATGTAATGTTGGCGAATCTTGATGGCGCGGACCCATACATACATCATCAGGAACAGGATTCCGCCTATGAGCATCGTACACCATCCTCCTGCGATAAACTTTGACAGATTGGCTGCAAGGAAAATGCCCTCGATAACGCAATATGCGCCCATAAAGAGCAAGATGAAGATGCGCGCCACACCCTTGGTGCGCAGGTAGAAACCGAGCAGCAGGGTGGTCATCAGCATGGTGATGGTGATGGCGAGACCATAAGCTGCCTCCATGTGCGAGGAGTCGCGGAAGAGCAGGATGATGAGAACCACACCGATGTACATGGCGCGATTGATTACCGGGATATAGAGCTGACCCTTTACATGGGTAGGATGCTTGATTCGCATGCGTGGCCAGAAGTGCAGGTTCATGGCTTCGCTCAATATGGAGAAGGTTCCGCTGATAAGAGCCTGACTGGCAACGATTGCCGCACCCGTGGCCATGATGATGGCAAAAATCAGCATGCTCTGCGGCATGATGGAAAAGAACGGATTCACGGAGGAGGCAGTCTGGATATGGTTCAGTACCCATGCTCCCTGACCCAGATAGTTGAGGATGAGCATGGCCTTTACGAAAAGCCAGCTGATGGTGATGTTCTTTCTGCCGCAGTGACCCAGGTCGGAGTAAAGAGCCTCAGCACCGGTGGTACAGAGGAACACGGCACCCAGAATCAGAAACCACTCTGGCGATTTTGCCAGCAGCATGGCAGCATAGTAGGGGTTGAAGGCCTTCAGAATCAATGGGTAAGAGGTGATGCTGAAAGCTCCCGTTACGCCCAGCAGCAGGAACCATATCAGCATGAATACTCCGAACGACTTGCCAATACTCTCTGTGCCAAAGCGTTGCACAAAGAAGATGATGGTGATGATGCCCAGTGTGATGGGGATGACTGGCAGGTGGGGGCTGATGCTTTCGAGTCCTTCGATGGCTGTGGTAACCGTGATTGCAGGTGTGATGATTCCATCTGCCAGCAAGGTGCTGGCACCGATGATGGCCAACAGGTAAATCCACTTTCTCTTCATCTTGCGTAACAGGGCGTAGAGGGCGAGAATGCCTCCTTCGCCATTGTTGTCGGCACGCAGCGCCACACATACGTATTTGATGGTGGTCTGCAGGGTGAGTGTCCAGATGATGCACGACAATGCGCCCAGGATGGTGCTCTCGTTGATGGCTTCACCCGTGTGCAGGATGGCCTTCATCACGTAGAGTGGGGATGTACCTATATCTCCAAACACAATGCCCAGAGTGATGAGCAATCCCAGGAAGCCTACTCGATGATGGCAGGCTACTGAACTTTCTGTTTTTTCTTTCATATTTATTCTCTTAAATAATAAGTTATCCTTTTGAATAAGCATTATCTTAGCAGGTAAAAATGACTCCTTAGCTGGAGACTTTTACAATACTATATTGATTATAAATTGCGTGCAAAGGTATTAATAGTTGGTAAGATATAAGATTTCCTTGAGTTTTTTTAACAGATTTAATATTCCACCCGCAAAAAACAGTTAAAGTAAAGCAATATAAAATAAAAAAAGTCTTCGCAAGTACTATATAGCATAAGAAATCGTTTCGCAAGTTTAGTGGATATCAGTTCTCAAATAATAGGAAGTAGACCAATTTACAGAAGGTTCTTTTTAGTTATAGCCAAGACTGCACAAAGGCTTACGCAGTGCTGAAACATCAAAAGCTCCAATTTGCTGTGCAATGATGTGCGCTCACCTTGGCAGTCTTGGCAGGGCAGACTAAACATGTGAATGAAAAGCTTATGGCAACTATATCAATAACTTGGATTCTGTTTTAATTTCTTGTTTAAATCCAGACATCTTTGTGGTATTGGGAAAACCGTTGTAAATCCGGTAGACTCCTTTTCTAATGGAGTTCTTTGATCATATTCCTTGGTATATTTGCCAAAACGGATGAGATCTTGACGTCTCCAACCTTCCCAAACCAATTCTAGCAGACGCTCCTTTAGAATGTTGTCCAAATTGGCTTCCACATGAGGCATTCCTACTCGGTCTCTTATAGCGTTCAGCTCTATTGAACCATCCTCGCCATTGCGAACTTTCGCCTCGGCTTCCATCAACAGCGCGTCACCATATCTAAAAAGGACGATATCGTTGTCAACCTGCCGTCCGTCAGAATAGGCGGTTCGATCAACCTCGTATTTGCCTACACGAGCACCTGCCGTCTGTTTATATGGGCTGTCGCTGAGGTTCAGTTTCAGTTCCAGCGGCATATACACCAACGGCTTCCCGTTGTCCAAATATATCTTCTTTCCGTCAACAAGCACGGTATCTGCATAGAAGTTTATCTTGAATCTATTGTCAACATGATCAGTTCCGTAACCGAAAGCCTTGACGGTTGAAACAGTTGCACATGTGCCGTTTTCGGAAGAACCACCATAAGCTCCGCCATGTTTGTAGTGGCGTGAGCGGAAAAGATAGTGGTATTCGTTCAAATATAAGTTCTTGTCCAATGGGATTGTGAAGATGTTCTCCTTGGAATTTTCATTATGAACCGCAAAGTTCGATGCGTAGTCGCTCTCCAACTCATAGCCTTCTTGCCGCAGTTGCTCGCAATACCAGATGCAGGTTTCCCAAGCGTTCTTTTTCTCGCCATTTACATTGAAGTAAATGCTTTTCCCGTCCTGACGCTTTCCGTCGGTCCAGTTATCATCCGTATATATTTCCGCATTCAAGGCAAGCTTTGCAAGCAGGAAGTTTGCGACAGGGCGTGTCACACGTCCGTAATAGTCCCCCTCCTTGTTGGAATGCTCATCGGCGAGCTGTGGGGCAACATCCTGCAACTCGTCAACAATAAACTTGAATACCTCACTTCTTTCGCTTTGCGTTACCTGCTCCAATTTCACGTCGTATGATGTTACGATAGGAACACGCCCGAACATATCCATCGCATAATAGTAGAACAAGGCTCGTACAGCTCTTACCTCTGCCGTGAAATTTCTTGTCTGTTCTGCAGAAAGCAGACTCTTATGGCTATCAATGATAGAAAGCGACTGGTTAGATATAACAATTACCTTGAAGAGGTATTTCCATACATTATATAAATTAATATCATTGGCATTCCATTTGTGCTGATACATGTTCTCCCACAAACCGCCATCATACCAGTCTCCACCACGGATTGGATTCATTGCCTCGTCAGTGGTCAAGGTATTGTAGTCGTAAATACCCCGGCAAGTTCCTTGAAGCCCTTCCGACTCCTGATTGCTCCCTATGTAATTGTACAGGGAAGCTACTGCGTTTTTGTATATATTATCAGCATTGTTGTAGATTGCCTCCTGGTCCAGCTGGTCTTTGGGATGCTCATCCAGACAGCTGCTGAAACAAAGCATTAACGGTGCTGCTAATATGTATTTAATAATAGTCTTCATACTCTTTTCGTTTTAAAATTGTACACTCAGTCCCAATGAGTAAGTACGGTATAATGGATAGTTGCGCTTGTCGTCAATACCCATCGTACTGTTGACAACATAGCTGTTTATCATTGGTGTCAAACCTTTATATCCGGTGATTGTTCCAATGTTGCTAATGTTGCATGATACACGCAATGAACGAATAAGTTTGCTCCTCAAAGGCACATTGTAGCCTATTGTCAGATGCTCGAAGTTCAGGTAGTCACCTTTTTCAAGCCAGTAGTCAGAGACTCTCTGATCTACGATGTTCTTCTTTGGAGCATCCTTCAAGACATTGTAGTCTGGGAAGCAAGCCATGCTTGTGTAAGCTAGTCCTGTTCCGTTGAAAATCTTGTGCCCGAATGCTCCATTCATCTGTATGGAGATATAGTAATTCTTGTATCTGAAACTGATGTTTGAGCCAAGGATCACCTTTGGTGTGGCTTGTCCTGCAATGTATCGGTCGCCTCCATCGCTTAAGTCCACATTGCCATTATGGTCAAGGTCCTCTATGTCGTAAAAATAGCTGCCGTTCTCGTTCTTGACAAGTCCCTTGCAATGGGGTAGGTAGAAAACGCCAAGTGGCTGTCCAACAATCTGATAGACCACGTTGTTGTCGCCGCCGTTTTGACCAGCACCATCCAATGATCCAATAGCGGTGATGTTTGCTGCCGACATGCTCATTCCCTTGTAATCTCCACTTAGCGAGATAAGTTTGTTGCTTTGAAACGACAGGTTCATATTGATGTTAAGATCCATGTCCTTCTTGCTGATTGGCTGCACGGACAAGCCCAGCTCAAATCCGCGGTTTGACATTGAACCGATGTTTGCCAGCAATGTATTATATGCGAATGGTGGAACCGGAACCTCATAGGCGTAGAGCATGTCGGTGGTCTTGGAATAGTAATACTCCGCTGTAAGCATAAGCCTGTTGGCAAAGAGACCAATGTCCGCACCGAGGTTAAACGTTGTCTTCGTTTCCCACTTCAAATCAGGATTGTTGTTTCTTACCATACCAAGGGTTACTGTTGGAGAACTCTTTACCGGAACAATGCCAGTCTGCCTTACGGTGTTCATGGTTGTGTAGGCGGAGATACCGCCAAGGTTGCCGGCCTGTCCCAAACCCGTGCGGAGTTTGAGCATCGACAGCGGTTTTATGTTGGCAAGGAAGCTTTCCTTCTTCATGTCCCAAGTGAATGATACTGAAGGGAAGAATCCCCATGTATTGTTGTCTCCTACCATTGACGATCCGTCACCGCGTGCATTAACTGCTAAGGTATATCTGTCAAGCAGATTATAAGTAATGCTTCCCATTACAGAAGCCAGGGACTGGTCTTCGTAAGTGCTTTCTGTTCCACCGTATGGACGGGCTGCCGTCGCACCGAGATTGTCGTAATGAAAATCGTTTGTAGGTATTCCCTTAGCATACACCCAGAAAGCAGTTTTTCTCAGTTTTCTGTATTCACTGCTTACTCCAGCTGAGACCTTATGTATGCCGAACTCTTTGTTGAAATCAAGAGATACATTGCCAAGCCATTCCTCTTTCTTGAATTCTCCACGGTACACGTTGCCTTGTGCCCATACCCATGTCGGACAGAATTGTCCGTTTTCGGTAGAGCCATACAGGTAAGAGCCGAACGTGGATACACGCCAGTTCTTATTGAAATCGTAGCTCAGCTTTATGTGTGCGTCAAAGTTCAAATCCTTGGAGTCGTTTTTCTCTTCAAGCAATATCCCGGGTGGGTTGACATGCGTTGCAGATTCGTTTTTCAGCCAGTTTCCATGCTCGTCAGTACCAGCAGGGAAAGTTGGGTTCTGGCATGCTGCGGAATAAAACAGCATCTGCGTATCAAAGATGTCATGGTTTTTAAATGAAGAGCCGAACACTCCGAATTCTCCGGTTAGTCTGTCATTGAAGGCTTTCTGGGTCACATCAACTTTGGCAACAAAAACGTTATAGTCCATCTTCTTGATGATGGTGTTGTGGTCCATTACTCCGAAAGATGCACGATAGTTTGACTGTGGCGTACCTCCGCTGAATGCAAGGTAATGATTGTTCACCATACCCGTGCGTGTTATCACCTTGTAGTTATCGGTATTGAAACCTCCGTTGTTGCAATAGATACCCAATGCCTTTGCCGTTGCAACATATTCAGCAGCATTGAGCATCTCCAGGTGTTTGTACATCTGCTCGAACCCCACATTACCCTCATACGAGATCTGGAATCCTCGTCCTGTGCCTTTCTTGGTTTTCACCTCTATAACACCAGATGCTCCACGTGAACCATACATGGCGGTCTCCGCAGCATTCTTCAATATACGAAAACTCTCGATGTCTGCAGGATAGATGGTTGATAGGGTAAGTACGTCAGAAGTAACCCCATCAATCAACACTAAAGGGTCATTGCCACCGATGATGGAGGTTGTACCACGTACTCGCACACTATTGAGCATAGCCATGCGATCAAGACCGTTGGATGTCACGTTGACACCAGCAGCCTGACCACTCAACACGTCGAGGGCGTTGTTGGCCGCACCCTTGTTGGAATGATTTCCAACTATCTTTATTATATTACTTCCATTGTCAATGGAATCTTTCCGTTCTGCAGGAACTTGCTTTTGTGCATGAGCCAAAGAACTGCAAAAGAGCGCAATGAGAAGTAATGTAAAGTCTTTTTTGCTCTTTGCCATTTTCTATTTCTATTACTTTAGGTTATGGATGATTTCCGATAAGCAAAGATAAGGTGCAATACATTAAAAAACGTATACAACCCCCAATATTTATGCATTATTAACGATAAAGAAGTAAGTGCGTAGAGTATTACTCCATAACAGTTGCACCTGCCAATGAATTTAGTGGTTTACGGAGTTTTTAAGTATGTAAAATATTTGTGATTTTTCATTGTTACATCACAGATCTGTAACCATTTTATATCTTAAAGTTATCGCATTCAAGAATAATGGTAAAAGTTATGCATTTTTTCAAACGTAGTAAAAATGGCTACGGATATTTTTGGCGTTCTCTCATAAATAGTATATTTACTGTGCAGGCTTTCCTTCCTCCTGATACCAGCCACGTCCGGCTGCAAGTGATATTTCAGCGAATTGTCGGTGATTCCTTGGCTGATAAGCGAAGTGATTGTTACCAAACTGCGGTCGCGCAATGAAAGCAGGTCATTGCGGCTCCATACTTCTCCGAAGAGGATGTCGTCGTTGAGGTGGGCGAACTCTGGGGCAAACTCACCCATTGGGTGCGCCCTGCTGTCTGTACTATTTTCTGTTGTGCCATTATATTGAGTGAAAAAGTTGTTAATATAATAAATGTTGCAAATTTTTTCATAAGATTCAATAGTTGAGTCTCTATCCCTTGACTGATTTACCTAACTCGTATGCTTCCTGCAATTTCCTGTTGCCATCAATGGTACGTGGAGCGACAACACCACCGCAGAACAGAGTGCCGGCAAGATGGCTCTCAGGATAAATCTTTTCCACTTCATGACCTGCAGCCTTAGCACCTTCGATAAACTGATCAGCGAGCATGTCGCTGTTTGAACCAGTACGCAGACTGGTAGAAATTACGATTATTTTCTTCATTCTATCTTAATATTTATCTTATATTTTAATTCTGGTGCAAAGTTATGCAGATTTCCTTAATATTCTTATACCTGTTTTTCGGAAGATATTACCTTTATCGGAGTTTATTCCATTCTGCCATATTTCATTTCCACGCCTTCCTTATCATACTGCTTGCGTTTGCCGGTTGGCGGTTCAGTAAGCGTGATGCGAACTACTGCCGTGCGTGATAGGGAACGGGCGATGCTCGGGTCGAAAGCGTCCATGTGCTGAGGAAGGAAACGCTCACTGATCAGTCGGAGACCATGAATCTTCTCTGCATCCTCGGTCACGATTTCTGCCTTGCCGAATGCGATGGCAGATTTGTATTGCAGGGTGAAACTGCCGTCCTTCGGACCAACCGTAGGCGTGCAACGGGTTACGGCTGAAAGGCAGACCTCGGGATGAGCCTTGATTGCCTCCAGTTTCTTGCCTTCCAGGGCACCATGAAAATACCAGTTCACATCATCATCTGATGCGAGCGACAGAGGTAAACCGTAAGGTTTGCCGTCTTCGTCAATGAAACTTACAGTCATGTACGGAGCCTTGTGCATTACTTCCAATGCCCATTGGCTATCCATTGCTCTTGATTCCTTTCTCATTTTATCCTAATTAATTTGATTATTTTTATCCTAATTAAGCAGCGACCAACCCCAACCATACCATCCATGCCCCGCAAAACAACTACTCTTCGTCTATACGCTCAATTTTGAATATGACTGGTCTTGTTCCGTCAGAACAACAGCATATCATTTCGTTTTCACGCTTCATCCACCCCTTCATGATTGAACCACCTTGCAGTCCGGTGTATATATATCGTGAAATAGCATCCCATGCCTCAGAGCAATGTGGCATTTTCGGACCTCCAGCTACAGTGTTCGGGTCAGCGGATGTTTTGACGAGCGTATTCAATCCTCCATGCCAGAAATGGTCGTACTCTTCGTCACGCTCAAAGATAAACTCATCGCCAACATTGTAGCATGGACACATTCCTGCTTTAGGGTCGGCGCAATACTTCTCCTGTAGTTCCGGATAGATTTTCTTGTCTATTACGGTCACTTTTACTTTATGCTTCATATTCTTTTAATTTATTTTAATCCTTTGTACTTAAATACTTTCACCATATCCTTGTCGCCACCCACAAGTTGGCTGCATCGGTTCAGCATTCCGGTGTCTGAGAAACCGCATTTCTCCATAACTCTTCCCGAAGCTGGATTCCCGGTGAAATGGTCTGCCCAGATGTTTTCGAAATGCTTCTCGTTGATGCAGTAGTCGAGCATCAGCTTCAAGGCTTCGGTGCAGATTCCCTTGTTCCAATAAGGTTTTCCTATCCAGTAGCCCACCTCGCAGTCGTTTTCTCCGATAGGGATGTTGCTGGTTTCATGGGTGTAGTAGCCGATGCAGCCGATAGCCTCGCCAGTCTCTTTCAACACAATCGCCCATGTCGTTTCATTATGGAAGAATGTCCGGATTATCTCCTGACTTTCCTTTACAGACTTATGTGCTGGCCATCCTGCACGAGGTCCAACGTCAGGGTCTGAAGCGTACTTGAAGAGCGCCTCTGCATCCGATTCTTGCCAATGGCGAAGTAAAATTCTTTCTGTTTCCATCAATTATTTCAATGTTTTGCTGTCTATTTACGCAGTCTATCTACTATGTGTGCTTACCCAAGCCAGTCGGTGAAGATAAGTATACATTCGTGCACCTTCTCAAAGAATCTCCCTATCCGGCGCTTGATGCCCTTCCAATATATCCCATTCTTTTTAATGCTCATATACTTAGTTATTTATTTTGTTATTAATTCATGTGCAAATACGCCATCAGCGCAATATATCTGCAAAAATACAAAAAATATTCAGAAAAAAGTGATTTTACGAATGGATTTTGTTTGCAGAGCGAACTTAATTTAACCTTATTTTATATGATAGAGGGATATTTTGATAATCTGAAATCCTTAATGACCGGAAATGACCGTGACCGGAATCTTTGGGGTTTGAAAATGAAAATGACCCTTAATGACTTTGACCCTTCATGACCGGAATTCTCGATAGAACGAAAAAGACCGCTCTCCTCGTATTGAGGTGAGCGGTCGATTTATTTATGGCTGAGTCTGCTTATGTGTTTAATGTTTACTTTGTGGGGTGCGAGTCCGCTAGGCGTAATAAGTAACGCAAGTCCGCTAGGCGTAATAAGTAACGCAAGTCCGCTAGGCGTAATAAGTAACGCAAGTCCGCTAGGTGTTCCTGCGGATTTGCAATCCGCAGACAAAAAAGGCTCGACCTCTTTATCGGGGATTTGTAATCCCCAGCCGTAGGCTTTTCATATCTCCAAGCTCGTGATGCTGCATTCTCGCTTGAGGCGGATTGCAAATCCGCCAGAACGCCTAGCGGTTTTGCGTTTCCTCTTGCGCCTAGCGGTTTTGCGTTTCCTCTTGCGCCTAATGGGTGCGGCTAGGGGCTAGCACCCTAGCCGCTGGGGGGCTAACCCATATTGCCGTCTGAGCCTGATTCAGAGCCTTGACCCTCGCCGCCGGTCTGGTCGGTTTGCCACAGTCTTCCAATCGGCTATGCGCTTGTAGTAAGCCACAGCCATGATGTCGGCCATGCAGAGCATTGGCAGAATTACACCAGTTGATTCCTTGGCTCCGAAAGCCATTGCCATATAGGGCACGATGAGGAGCATTATTCCCTGAACACCGGTTTTTGACATTCCTATGCACAATGCAGCCAGTGCCAGGATTGACCATTGAAATACGGATAAAGTTTCTGACATTTTCTCTCTTCTTTTTATTTGTTTTTATTCTATTTTTTATTTGTGGGTGCAAAATTACGGCTAATCTCGAACAATAATATCTATTATATTTGCGTTATTATAGTGAATGTTTGCACATACGCAGATAAATGGAGATTATGCCTATATTAGAACGAAAGATTGCGCACAAAATGACAACTTTGTGCAGCCATTACAGAACTCTGCTATGCGGAAAAAGTCAGTAACTTTGCACCGTCAAAAGAATAGTTGAAATTTAAAAGATTAGTTAAATTATGGAAAAGGAAATATTATTGAATAATGGAGTGAAGATTCCTACACCGGGTTTCGGAACGTTTCTTACTCCTGATGGAGCAACCTGCGTTGAAGCTGTGACAGCTGCCATCGCTGCAGGCTACACCCACATCGACACCGCTGCTATCTATAAAAATGAGAAGAGCGTGGGCGAGGGAATCAAGGAAAGTGGAATCAAGCGTGAGAATCTCTTTGTTACCAGCAAGGTTTGGAACACAGAGCGTGGCTACGACAAGACCTTGAAGGCGTTTGACAAGACTTTGAGCGATTTAGGTCTCGATTATCTCGACCTCTACCTCATCCATTGGCCAGCCAACGAGTTGCAGTTTGGCAAGGATGCAAATCAGCTGAATGTAGATACTTGGAAAGCGATGGAGCGTCTGCATGAAGAGGGCTTGATTCGCAGCATCGGTCTTTCCAACTTCATGCAGAATCATGCAGAGCCAGTAATGGCGAAGGCAAACATCTGTCCAATGGTTGACCAGATAGAGTATCATCCAGGATTCACCCAGAAGGAGTGTGTTGAGTTCTGCAAGAAGAACAATATTCTTGTGGAAGCATGGAGCCCATTGGGAAGAGGTAATGTCTTGGATAATCCTCTCTTGAAGTCAATTGCTGCCAACCATGGCAAGAGCGTAGCTCAGGTAGTTATCCGTTGGGTGATGCAGACAGGCGTGCTGCCACTGGCAAAGTCGATTTCTCCAAGCCGAATCAAGGAAAATATCGATGTATTCGATTTTGAACTCTCTCAGCAGGAAATGTTTGAAATCGCATCTCTGAAGGCTGACAGAATAGGTTCAGACCCCGATACATGTGACTTCTAAAAATAGAAAAACCGACTGACCACTAAAGTCAGTCGGTTTTGCCTATTCTTGCTTGTAAAGAGGCTATATTGATTTGGAATACAAATGTCATCTTTTTATAATCCAACCTTCAACCCCCTTTGTTTGAAGTTGAATTCATCGAAGACGTCACCTGCTTCCACTTCTACTTTCATGAAACGGTTAGCATCCAGTGTTGTAGGCTGAATGGTAACAGTCAATATATTTCCTTCACTTTTAGCTGTCAGCCAATCTGTGGTAATGGATGCGTCCTTGTTGTCATCATAGTTAGGAGAAAATCTCTTTTCTTCACCTCTAGCTACTTTTTCTGTAGCCGACACCACCCAAAAAGAACTATAGTTTGTGCAATAGAACACGTAAGTTCCTCCTTGTGGCGGCACATGAAAATAGTCGTCACTTGATTTCTTGACTTCAGTTTTCCATTTCATCGGGTCCCAGTCGCCATCTTCATCGCTGCAGGATGATACAAAAAATGGAAGAACCATTAAAAAGAGTAACAATAAATTCTTTTTCATTTTTATTTTATGTTTGATAATCTATACTTATAAACGCAAAATACATGAAATCTTGCATCAGCAACATCTTTTTTGATTATGGCGATGCCCCTTTAACCTTATTTCTCAGGTTGAGGAACTTCTTGAATAACCGGAAATCCTTAATGACCTTAATGACCGTGACCTTAATGACCGGAAAACGCCCCCTAAACATTCATTTGTTTTTCTGATGAAACTCCTTTCTTGTCTTAGCCATTGCTTCCGTAGCCCTATCGTGGGTTTCTATCAGCAATGGGCTTTTGTGGTATTGCACAATCTTGACCCCGACTGAGTTGTGCCTTTTCTTTTCCTCGATGCATTGAATGATCAAGTCTGGATTGGCTGATTTAGCCGTTGGAGTCTTGTCAAAGTTCTGAATATAGGCGGCATTGGTCAGAAAGAGAATGTCGGAACCTCCCGGTATTTCCTGCATTACCTTCACCATGAGGGTTAGCATCATGCGGAACTCCGTGGTGTGTAGGTCGCTGATTACATCACGGCTGATGATGTTGCCGTTATGCTCAATCACAACGGCAGCACCACCAGCTCGCTCTTTATGGCCATAATCACATGAGCCACCTATCCAAACGTAATATGTAGAAGTATCTTGTGTCATAATTATTTTATCTTCAATGTCCGCAGATATTCCTTCTGCTCGGGCGTGATTCTGTAGCTCTCTTTTGAGTCCAAAATTATTTCAACTCATAAAACTCCATAATATCCAGCATCTTGAACAATGTACCATCAATAGAAGAATGCCAGCTTTGATGAAAATGTCCGTAACACCAATGAGTGACATGCTGCTGATGTTCTTTCAGAGTTTCATACAGACTATTCATAACTTCACGTTCCTGCTGTATGTCTGATATCAGAATTTTGTCGTTGCAGATCCATTTGGCTAATCCTTCCTTGCTTAATAATTCGCAGAAGGATGGAGACGTATGTGTTATTACAATGTCAACCTTCTGCTCAGACAAAATCGACATTAGTGCTTCTTTATTATAAGTCGGCGATTCGCTCTGCCAATAGTATGATGGAGAAAAATCGTCAACGACTTCCGTGTTACCAAAACGTAGCCGCTTTTGCTGTTCCTTACTCCATGCTTCAAGCCTATACGTACGGTCAATTGATATGGCTCCTCCTACACAGAGAATCGAATGGTTGCAAGCGTTGATTACAGAATAGTCTGGAATGGCAATGAAACGTTTGTGCTTAAAGCTTTTCCCATCAAAATACGCTGGGTTGTCATGATTGCCTCTAATGAATACAATCCAATTATTGGCATCATTCATACGTTTGGCGTTTCTTTTCACCATATTATCATAATAGCCTCTCTTGTCAAAACCAAATCCACAATCGCCTGCTACAATAACTAACGTGTTCCGCATTTGATATTGCACACAAATTTTGTTCACGAGGAGATTAAAGTCACCGTGAATATCTCCAGAAACAACTATGTCCTTACATTCTGGAAACTGATATATATTGTATTTTCTGCTATTCATCTTTCATGTTCTCCCAAAACGGAAGAAGTCTTTGCTGTAAGAACGCTATCACTTCAGTAAAAGGCAAGATGTCAGTGGACGTTATTTTATGTATGAAAGCAGTCCATCTGACCTGCATTTGCTGATTGCTGCCAAACTCTTTTCTGAAAAACATCGTGTTCCCATTATAATGTGTGTGGCGATTTTCAAATGTATGTTTGATAGCTTCCTGTAATATTACAGGATTATACTTTTCATTCTGCAAGATTTTGTAGAGATCATAATAATCCTTCATTCGACTACTTTGGTCTGCAAGATCCACAATTGCGTGCATCTTTTCTGCAATAACCGTTTCAAGCGAGTAGGCCAGTATATTGGCACTCGGCAGATGTTCTAGCAATACTGGATAATCAAGAACTATTGGGGAAGGTGTTACCACGTCACCAAAACCTATATCCATTGTTAAAACCTGGGCAATAGTGTCCATCTTGACTGGAATGCTGAGCCTAATCCCATGATAGTCTTTGAACTCTGTTATATTTTGTGCAGTAATGTTCTCCGTGTCAAATATTACGCCATCTTCCTCGTATGGTACAGAACATATTTCTCTGAACGCTGCAATTATAGAAGAGCCTTCGTTGCTGATATTATTGCCAAGGAAATCTATATCCAATGTTGGACGAGCCGCAAATTTTTCGTATGCATACATGAGTGCACCTCCCTTCAGATAAAAATTTCCTCTATAATGAGTCTGCGATATTCTGTAGAGAAGTCTCTCTTGAAAATACCGAGTCAGGATAGTCTGATTAAAGACGTTTTCCTTTCTTGCAACGTTCAGCAATTTTGTACGTATTGACTTCCCGTAGTTTTTATTTTGTTCTTTACTCATAGCTTCACTTGTAGATAATTTTCCAAGATATTGCCAACACGCAATTGCCTGGCATAATCCATTAGTTTACTGATATTTCTTTCTGGTCTGGAAAGATAGTTATCGATGATTTCAGAACAGACATCAATGCCCACCTTGTTGCGGAACTTTACTGCATCGCATACGCATCGTTCCACATCATATACCTTTATCTTAAATCCATCTATGACTTTCTCCATCACGCCGATTTCAAGAATGTTGGAAGTATAGTGATGAAGCTCAATCTTTGGGAATGAAGGAACTTTTACTTTTCTATCCCTTTTGATGGCGACATGATAAGCCTGCGGCATGGATGTCGTAAGCTGATGGATATTCCAGGCAGACCAAAGGCAGAGAATACCATTTGGGACAATAGACTCAATATCAACCATACATGCTGACAATTGGTCTATGTTAGCATATACGCCACGGCAAACCTGAATCAGTTCACCTTGGCGAACGGCTTCCAGCATCTTGTAGTAAGCTGTTCGTCCTTGTACTTTCACGCTTGCTGATGATATGAATGAATTCTTTGTTTCCATAATTGTTCTCCTAATTTTGGTACAAAAATACCACAAATATTTTTAATTGTGGTACTTTTGTACGGGAAACTTTTAAAATTCTCTTTTTTTTAATACATTTCAACAGTTTTATAGCTATTTTAGTACAAAAGTACCACAAATATTGCTGATTGTGGTACTTTTGTACGGGATGATAGAATGGACAATGCATGGTTATTTGCCTATTTCTGATTTTTCCATTTATTTTATCTTCAATGTCCGCAGATATTCTTTCTGCTCGGGCGTGATTCTGTAGCTCTCGATGGACTTCTGGATGGTCTTGTTGTGCGTCCAGGGAGCAAGGCGGTTTTGCTCGATGTAGGGAATCGTTGCGTCCCATTGTTTGGCAAGAGCCGTGGCAAAGAACCAGGCTATCATCATTTTTACGTAATACTCTTCGCTCCTTACTGATGCTGGAATTTCAAGATATTCTGCCTTGAAGTCTTTATCCAGGTAATGAGACATAAGTGTCTCTATTCCAAAACGACAAGTATAGACGTGTGACGATTTACTCCATGTCTTGATCTTCGCCAACAGTTCCTTCTTGTGTTTGGCAAATACCTTCGGAGACATGATGTCGCAAACTGCCCAGTTGTCCACGAATGGTAGGAAGGTGTCTGTAAGACGGATGCATTCTTCGTAGTCCTTTACCTCGGAAATGAGGAGGCTGTGAAGCATGTTCTCGTCGTAGTATTCGTGAGGAAGCTGATGAAGGAAATCCTTGCAATCTGCCTCCTTTGTAAATTCTTTTGCGAACTTGCGGAGCACGGGCACACGAATGCCTATGAAATTCTCGACAGGCACTCCCGGTGTCAGTTTGGCTTGGAAAGCAGCATACTGCTTATCCTGCATGGCGAACAGTCTTTCTTGAAGTGAAGTCATTTTTATCCTATTAATTTGATAATCTGTTTATCTGAAGCATCAGGCAGGATTTCTTTCAGATGCTCGAAAATTCTTTGATAAGATTCCTGGGGAGTGCGGTTGCATTGGCAAGCCTCCCTGTCATAGAAATCTTCGGGAGTATTGAGCAGCGACCATCCCCAGCCATATTCGTGATTGTGCTTGTCACGAGGATAGATGAAATCCTCGGTCACGATGTAAGTCGCCATTTCCAGTCGGGTGAGATAACCGTCAAACTTGCTTCTCATTCCCTTACCCGTGAAACCGCAGGCTGCCCGAAGTTCTCTCGTGATGAGACTGCCGGTAGATTGAAGCGTACTGAGAATGGCTCCTTCTATTGATTCTTCATCCGGACGAGGGTATTTGCTTCTTCTGTAGTTACAGAAGTCCGGCCACCATTCCTGGCTGATGAATCCCGCTTTCTTGTTGAAGAACTTTCCGTACATACACGGCATTTCCTGCACGATCTCGCCCTTCCATTTCCATAGCGGCCAGTCCCAACCGCCTTCAGGAAGTCTTACGTAACCACAGTCTTCTGCCACGATGTCTTCGGCAGAGAAGCCTTTAATGCCACTATCAAGGAGAGGGAGGAAGCCGATCTGCTGAATCAGCTCCATCATGCCTGTTGCTGAATATATTTCCGGAAAATTCATATTCATTTATTTTTTATCCGTTGAACTTAAATAATCTTGATGTTACATCTGTCTTTTTATGTATCGTGCCAGTCCGTAAACATATCTTCGGCAACCTGGACGATAGTGGAGCAGGCGGTCGAACCATGCAAGATGTTTGTTGAATAGGCGAACTGTAACACCTACATAGACCATGGCGAAGAGCGTTCCGATGCCCACGATCTCCCATTTCCATGAACCGAGAAGCAGAAAACAGAACAAGACGGCCAAGACCACGAGCGTGATGTCCACCCGAATCTTGGCTTTAGGGAAAGGCCAGCCGGTAACCTTGTGAATGGCGATGGAAATGCCCTCGCCAGGCATGGTTACTGAGCCGCACTTCACCTCCATGGCAATTCCGAAACCGAGGATGGTGCAACCGGCAATCTGCACAAGGGCATTGACCAGGACATTTTCTGAAACCATCCACTGTGTAAGCACCATATTGAGGTCTATGAACATTCCGAAGATAAAGCCGATAGCGAGCTGGAAAAGTTGCACCCACTCGAAGTTTCTTCTCAGAATCAGAATCTGCAGCACCACGAAGATCGCATTCATCATGATGGTGTAGCCGCCGATAGTCCATCCTGGGATGTAATCAAGCATCTTACCTGCCGAAGCCATCACGTAAGGGATGGTGGAAATAACGCTTGAACCTAACTGACTTCGCACACATGCTGCGACTCCGAAAGTCATTACATAGAGCGAAACGAGCAGCAGAATATGCTGCCATACAAAAGATATAACTTCTTCTTTCTTAATCATTTATATTATTTTCTTAATCAATTCGTTCAGTTTATCCTCTCTGATAATCTTCGGCTGAGCCTTGCCAGCGAGAATGAGAATCTTCTTGCCGTTACGATAAATATGAAGCTGTCGTGAGCGAACCACGGCTGTCAACTCCTCATCGTTCTGCATGGCTTGCCAGATAGGATAATATACTCCCTCAGGTTCAAACAACTTCTTTTGAAGATGCGAGCAGAGGTTTGTTGTATCAATAGTCATCATACCTATTCTTTTTACACTATATTTTTGATAATTTCTTGCCATTCCAGATGCTCTTCCAGATGATTGGACTTTACTAGTACACTCTGGAAACCAAAACGCTTGCCTGCTTCGGCATTCTCGGCACGGTCATCGAAATAGAGGGTGGTGGCTGGATTCAATCCTGTCTGCTGCGTCATCTCTTCATAGATTTCGACGGATGGCTTCTCTTTCCGCATGGCGTATGAGAGGAAGACTTCATCAAACAGCTCGTCTGTGGAATATCCCAGCTGATTCATCTGACTAACTGATTTCTGCCAAAGCGTGTCGTTGATGTTGCTGAGCAGATAGACCTTGTACAGCTTCCGAAGCTTGACCAATGCCTCCAGTCTTTCCACGGGCAGATTGCCACACAGATCTTCCAGGACTTTCTCTATATCCTCAGTTGAGGTTCCTTTGCGACAAAGGTTCAGCATCTCTTGCAAAGTCTCAGCTTCCGCTACCATACCATTAATATATTGGTGCATCAGTCTCTTGATCTTGCGGACATGGATTAGCCGCTTGAACGCCGTAACGCCCAGGCTCTCCATGGCTTTTACAACAGAGGCATCATCAATGTTCACGATGACACCTCCATAATCAAAGACGAGTGTTTCTATCTGTTTCATGCTCATTTTCCTATTGTTAGAATTTATCTATTTCCGTGAAACGATTAAAAGTTCTGCCGTCCCTTGTTACTTTCCCGAAGAACATATCTTCCGGTCTTACCCAATAGGCTTGGTCTCCATAAAGAGCCTGATAAACCACGATGCGCTCCTGAGTCTCGGAGTCGAAGGCAGAATGGATGAATTTGTATTTGCCGCCTTTAAAGTGCTGAAAATATCTTTCTTCCTTTGCCGAAAACTCCATCAACATTTTCTGGGCAAGGGGAGCGTACCAGGTCTTCACCTCCTGCTCAGTAGGCGTATGACCGCCTGGGAAACGGAAGGCTTGATTGTAGTGCTCCAGGAAGAGAGGGGAGAAGTGAGCCAGGGTGTCCTTCTCACCAAAAAGTCCCCACACACGATCCTTGTAATAGGGGTTGCAATGGTCAAACTGCACGGCTTCCAGTTCCGCAAACTCCTCAATCAGCGCCTCGTCAATCACCAGCCGCTGATTACCGTCCCTTCTCGGCGCTTTGTATTCATGCTCGCCGATGCGCTCCTTCAGAAACTCCGTCATCATGAAATACGGATTGCCCAGCAGGGCAGGAATGCCCACCACCGGAGCCAGCATCTGAGCGAGGAAAGAGCCGCAGCTGTTGCCCAGAAGCAAGTCGGTCTGTTCCCGGTCGATGATGGAGCGAATCTCCTTCAGTGCCTCCTTGGGGTGCAAAGGGAGGTCGGGAGTCAGCACCACCGCCGTCCCCTCAAACGCCTCTTTCAAGGCTTTCGCCATCGGACAGCTGCCCGTGGCGAAGAATCCGTGTAGGAAAAGTATTTTCTTCATTCTTATAAATTATTGTCTGTACCTTTATGTAGCAAATTGGATGGATGCAGGATTAGTTTTTGTTTCATTCCTTTTTCCTTACTTCCCAATGACCGCTATAGCCGCTACCTACATATACAATATGAGGCATTTTTGCGATACGACGCTTAATAGTTTTAGATGTTACGCCTATTTGTAAAGCCAATTCTTCTGTTGTTATTTTAGGATAAACAGCTACTTGATACTCTATCCATTTATCTATATTATCGCCTTGAGGGACACCTTGAGGGACATCTTGAGGGACATCTTGAGTATCACCTTGAGTATCACCTTCGTTTTCCACTAAGTTTACCTCAATATCAGGATGAGATTCCTGCCAGGCTAAGATCATATTCGGGAATGTGACAGTAAACTGAGCACGGTCGGAGAAGAAGGTTGGGAGCATCTTTTCTTCAAAGTAAGGAAGAGCCTTAATCGGTTTGATGATTTTGCCCATGCCCGAACCTTTACGCTCCATATAACCCAACTGAGCAAAGATATCTGCGATAACAGGATTGCGTCTGACAGAAGGAATGTCTTCTAAGTTCATTGTTTGAATAAGTCTTCCTTCTGGCATGGAACCTGGAGAATATATCACCATACGGTCATCGTACATATCTACATGAACCTCGCTACCCTGGATAAGATAGTCGCGATGAGCCAATGCATTCACTACAACTTCCATCACACAACGTTCCATATATTGAGGGATTTCGATGCGCTGCATCGGTTCTTTATACCAAAGGGTACGATTGTTGCGACGGATGAAGGACATGGTGTCTTCAAGAAGAGTTACAAGTCCGCCTGTAATCTCTGCGCTGTCGAGAGCATCGATGCTTCCTCCTGCTTTTGTCTTGCCGTTCCATCTTGTGCAGAACACACGGCTTTGGCGCAATGGACATTCGTCTGCCATCAACAGACCGGCATAGGTAAGTATTCCCTTATTGTCAACCAAGCCAAACGAACGGTAATGTTTTTTGTCGAAACTAAGCCCATTCCAGGCATAGTAGCGGCTGCGAAGTTTGGAAAATGCATAATCTTCAAACATTTCATCGCTTGGGCGTGCATCGAATGAAGAGTTGCGACCTCTTAGTACCAGACGCTTATGTTCGGTACTATCAGCCACAACCGATTCGTTGCCAATGCGCACAAAGGTTTCAAGAACGCTGTCGCCAATATAATAATAATGTGTATCTTCACCGCCATGCACATGAAGAATGAGCAGTTCCTTGTCTTCTACACGCTCTATCTTCAAGTCGATTTGCGGCATAGGATCAATGCGCTCCTTAATTTTCTGGCTGATAAATTCGGCATCAGTCTTGGCATCGGTCAACCCTATGATAGTATCGTCATCGGCAATACCAAACAATAGGCAACCGCCACCGCCATTGGCAAAGGCGCTGACGCTCTTCAGCCAACTTTTCACTTTACGGCGTTCCACTTCCTGCTTCTTATCGTATTCGGTAGTCTCACCTATATATTTCGCCATGTCCATATTTACTTAATTTTATGATTATTCATTATGCGCCTATAATCTAGGAGGATAAGCTATGCTCAATCCCATATCAGCGCAATATATCTGCAAAAATACAAAAAATATTCAGAAAAGTGATTATATGGATGGATTTTGTTCGCTGCACAAACTTGATTTAACCTTATTTTATAAGATAGAGGGATATTTTGATAATCTGAAATCCTTAATGACCTTAATGACCGTGACCGTTAATGACCGGAAAACGAAAAATGACCGCCTCCTCATGGGGTAGAGGAGAACGGCCATTCTTCATTTTCAACTTCTAGCCTACACAGCTAGTCACTCCGAGCGTGGTTGCGATTGCCGTCAAGATGCTGATGGCTATCTGCAACACCATCTTCCATGTGTCTCTTTTCATAGTCTTTCTAATTTAAAGGTTAAACAATTTCCTGCCTAATATAAAAAATTAATACTTTATTTTCCTTCCGAACCCGCTCGACTCTCAGTCTAGAGACCTACGTCTCCGCCCTGGTCGGTGCCGGAGCCTTCGCTACCCGTTCCGCCGGAACTCTCGCTGCCCTGACCTCCGGTATTCTCGCTGCCTCCGGTGGTAGTAGAACCGCCGCCGCTGGTTCCGTCACCGCCTCCCTCCGGAGTGGTTGGGGCGTTGAGGTCTACGCTGGTCTTGCCCTCTTGATCGCCTTGAGAACGGCTGCCTGAGCGCTTCGACTTGCCACGAGGTTGAACTCGGCTTCGTCACGCAGGGTCTTGAACTGCTGACCAGGCTCCCACTGCACCTTCACGTCGGTGATGTTCTGCGCGGTGAACTTGTCGGCATCCTCGGCACCCTTCGAGGTGAGCAGGACGGAGAAGTCACCCAGGTCGCCCAGACGGACCTTCTTGCCCTCGAGCAGCATCTCTCTCATGCAGTCCACTGCCATGTAGAGGATGGCGCTGATGTCGGCTCTGGAGTACACGCTGCCGTGGGAGGTGATGTGCTTGGCAAACTTCTCGATGGTCATGATGTCGGTGTACTGTGACACGGCGAAGGCGTTCTGCTTCTCGGTCTTCACGAGGTCGAGGTCTTCCTTCTCAGGCTCCTTGCCCTCCTTCTTTGCCTGGTTGATGCGTGACTTTGCCTGGTTGATAGCCAGAAGATTTGCGTTCACGCTACGCATTACGATGCTGTAATTAATCATAGTCGTTTGTGTTAAAAGGTTCATTTTTGCAACTCCCTGGAAGCCCCGTTTCTTGTCCTTTTCGGGGTCGTCATTGATGACCGGCGCCTGTCATCATTTATCCCCAGCCTCGGTCGTAAGAGATGCCCGTTTTCAGACACCTAAGGCGTTTCCTTCGATTGCTGGTGCAAAGGTACAACATTTTTGCCCCGATTGCAAGCTTTTACCCTCACTTTCTTTGCAGGAAATAATATAAGTGGCTGTAACACAAAGAGTTCTATTGAGATTTTATGCAAAGTTTCTTGCAGCAATGTTGTGAAGAGGCTGAATGACAGATGAAAATACCAGCAGAGCAACAAAAAGTGTCATTAAGGGTCAGTGTCATTAAGGGTCATTAAGAAAATCCGCTTCGGTCATTAAGAGCTATAGTAAATATAAATATATATTTATATTATTACTATAGATGACATTTTCTCTCCCGAAAACCTTAATGACCCTTAATGACATGACCCTTAATGACCCCAAAAAGGTAAAGGATTAAGAGGTATTTTCTTACTGATAACCATCTAGTAAACCATTGATTATAAACGTATTAGATGGTTTTTCTTATATATTCTTGTCTTGTTTATCCTGCATTTTTTTCTCTCAGGATATTCTGAAATTCGTCCACGTTCCCCATCTCTTCCTGTATATTCTTTTTACTTTTCCTACAGAAATGAGGGTAGAAAATGTGCATTTCTGCCCCATAACTGCATTTTTACCCTTCTTATTTTTGCCTTCAGAAGGAGTAAAAACTGCCCTCGAAGCCACTTTTTCTGCTCTCCTCATCACTTTCCCGTTAAATAACGTGATAAAATTAGGTGGTTTCGAAAAGTTTTATTAACTTTGCCTTCAATATCGAGCAAATGACATTGCTCCGTATGAATTAAAGACTTTAAAAGTAAGATAAGTATGGGTATAAAATTACATAACAGCTTGACTGTCAGCCTTTTAGGGGGGGGGTAATTCTGAAGAATCAGAATTAGCTTCAAGCCATGCTGCACTTATCAGAGGGCGACTATTATCGTATTTTTATGCGATGGTAGTCGCCTTTTTCGTGTTTTCATTTTTCTCTTGTTCAAGCGATGAAGAGACCGAAAAATCCACATTTTTCGATTATAAAACTGCATTTACAGCCCATGAATGGGAACTTTTGAAGGCAGAAGGTCGCCTTGGAGCCTTGAAAATAGACATCAAGGAGGCTCCCACCTATTGCCGATTCACCACAGACAGCGTTTATTTCACCGAAAAGGAAATGGTTTACCACTTCGATGAAGCAGGCAAATTAGTGCACGGTGAATACGAAATCAGTCCCTGCGGAAGTTATCCTTACACGATCAAGGACGATGAAATCAAGATAGAAAATCAGATATTTACAATAACCAGCACAGACAGTTCCTACGTTCTCAGCAACGCAGACTGGCGACTTGTGCTTATTAATAAATAAACAATCATGGCTAAGAAACAAGATACCATCAGCATTGGTTTTGAAGAGAAAATATGGAAGGCTGCCGATATTCTGAGAGGTAACCTCAGTGCTTCGCAATACGAGGGCGTGGTGCTCGGACTCATTTTTCTGAAATACATCAGCGACCGCTTCGAACAGAAGTTCCAGGAGCTGCAGGGCGACGAATACGCCGACCCGGAAGATAAGGACGAATACACTGCCGAGAACATCTTCTTCGTGCCTGCTGAAGCCCGATGGAGCAAGATTAGTGCTGCTGCCCACACACCGGAAATAGGCGTGGTAATAGATGAAGCACTTACTGCAATTGAGCGTGAAAACGAAAGTTTGAAGGGCATTCTGCCTAAGAATTTCGCCCGTCCGGAGCTTGACAAGCGCCGTCTGGGCGATGTGGTAGATCTCTTTACGAACATAGAAATGCACGATGCTGGCGAGGAGAAAGACCTGCTGGGCAGAACCTACGAATACTGTCTGCAGCAGTTTGCCAGCCTGGAGGGCAAGAATGGTGGCGAGTTCTATACGCCTTCCTGCATTGTCCGCACGCTGGTAGAGATTCTGGAGCCTTACGAGGGCAGAGTTTATGACCCTTGCTGCGGAAGCGGTGGTATGTTTGTACAGAGTGCCAAGTTTATCGAACGCCACAAGGGAAACCTGCGCAAAATCAGTATCTATGGTCAGGAGGCAAACCCTGATACGTGGAAGATGGCGCACATGAACCTTGCCATACGTGGCTTGGATGCGAACCTGGGCAATGTCTTTGCCGACACATTCTATGATGACCAGCACCCTACGCTGAAGGCAG
Organism: Segatella copri; assembly: GCF_009494395.1. Classification (GTDB taxonomy): domain Bacteria; phylum Bacteroidota; class Bacteroidia; order Bacteroidales; family Bacteroidaceae; genus Prevotella. Next base: position 88,253 of record NZ_VZCB01000101.1, read on the forward strand.
ATTACATTCTTGCCAATCCTCCTTTCAATCTCAGCGACTGGGGACAGAGTGCGCTTCAGGAAGACGTGCGCTGGCAGTATGGTTTGCCACCAGCTGGCAACGCCAACTTTGCGTGGATGCAGCACATGATTCACCATCTGGCACCTAACGGAAAGATAGGTTTGGTGCTGGCGAATGGTGCGCTTTCGAGTCAGAGTGGCGGCGAGGGACAGATTCGCCAAGCCATCATCGAAGCCGACCTGGTAGAGGGAATCGTGGCTTTGCCTTCGCAGCTGTTCTACAGTACAGGCATTCCTGTAAGTCTTTGGTTTATCAGCCGTAACAAGGCGCAGAATGGCAAGACCGTGTTTATCGACGCCCGCAATCTGGGCACGATGGTTACCCGCAAGCTTCGTGAGCTGATGCCTGATACGGATATTAAGAAAATCTCTGACACCTTCCATGCGTTCCAGCAGGGAACTCTGGAGGATGAGAAGGGCTTCTGTGCCGTATGCACCACTGAGCAGATTGCTGCTCAGGACTTCATCCTGACTCCTGGCAGATACGTAGGAATCGCCGAAGACGAAGGCGACGGAGTGCCTTTCGAGGAGAAAATGACGAATCTCACCGGAGAGCTGAAGCAGCTGTTTGAGGAAAGCAAGAAGCAGGAAGAAGAGATCAGATTGCAGTTGAAGAAAATTGGATGGGAGGTTTAAGAGTATGGAGTTTTTAAATGAATATTCCGGGCTTTTCTCTTTGTTGGCGGTAGTGGCGTCTGTGTTTGCAATAGTTGTTTCTGTTGTGATTTTCAATAAACAGAAGAAAGAGCAAGAGAAATACTACTTCAAGCAGAAAAAAGATCAAGAATACTTCTATCTGAAGCAGCAACAAGATCATCTTCAAGACTTGCAGGATGAGTATGAGGCTATAGAAAGCAACTCTATGTTTCCGATGAGTCTTGCCGAAAGGGAGTATTATGGGCGAAAAAAATATTTAGAAAAGAAACTGAGGAGGGAATAGGATGGAGTGGAAAGAAGTAAGATTAGGGGATGTGTGTTCTAGAGTATGTAGCGGTGGAACTCCAAAGAGCACGAATCTTTCATACTATGGGGGAGAAATTCCTTGGTTGAATACAAAAGAGATAGATTTCAATAGAATTTATTCTACAGAAAAGACTATCACAGATTCCGGTTTAAACAATTCATCTGCAAAATGGATTGTTCCGAACACAGTAACGGTTGCAATGTATGGGGCAACAGCAGGAAAATCATGTATCGTAAAAGTTCCAATGACAACTAATCAAGCGTGTTGTAATTTGACGATAAATGATGAGGTTGCAGACTACGAATTTGTATATTATTCGTTGAAAAACGATTATACAACTTTGGCTTCATTAGCTAACGGCGGAGCTCAACAAAATCTGAATGCTCAAATAATAAAGGATTATGTTTTGAAAATGCCTTCGCTTGCTGACCAGCGCCGCATTGCTTCCATCCTTTCTTCTCTCGACCGGAAGATAGAGTTTAATAACAAGATCAATGCTGATTTGGAGGAGATGGCGCAGGCTATTTTCAAGAATTGGTTCGTTGACTTTGAGCCTTTCAAGGATGGTAAGTTCGTGGATAGTGAATTGGGAATGATTCCGGAAGGATGGAAAGTTGGAAGCTTGGGTGATTTTTGCAATGTTTTTACAGGCAAGAAAAATACTAATCAAGCGATAGAAAAAGGCTTATATCCGTTCTTTACATGTGCTCCAGAACCATTAGCTTCTAACGATGCAATATTTAATGGTAAAGCCATTATTATAGCAGGAAATGGGAGTTATACAGGAAGAACTTTGTTCTATAATGGAGGATTTGATTTGTACCAGCGCACATACGCTTGTACAATTAGAGAACAAGATAAAGAAAATCTTATGATATTCTTTTATCACATGATGAAACAGTTCTTTGAACCTACAAAAATGGGAGGAACAAGAGGGTCATCTATTCCTTATATTGTTATGGGTGACATTACTCAACAAAAATTCCCATATTCTAAGGATTGGTTAATACGATTCTCTAATATTGCAAATTCTATGATGGATAGGAAATTACGTATAGACAAGGAGAATTCCCGCCTCTCCCTCCTCCGCGACACCCTCCTTCCTCGCCTCATGTCAGGCGAGCTGGAAGTCCCGGAATAAGAAGAACTACGAAAAAATATAACAAGAAAGAAAATATAAAATATTAACAATATGGCAGACGAAAAGAAATTCACCGAAGACGCATACGAGCAAACGCTCATTGCCCTGTTCCGCGACGAACTCGGCTATGCGTACGAATGTGGCTACGAGGTGGAGCGCAACTATAAGGAGCCTTTCTATCGTGCCGATTTGGTCGCCTCGATGCGACGGCTTAATCCAGAACTGCCAGCCGATGCATTGGATGAAGGAATCAAGCAAATCACCAACATCAGCATCGGTACTTTAGAACAGAACAACGAGCAGTTTACACTCTGGATGCAAAACGGTCTGGAGGTGGGATTCCTGCAGAATGGCGAAGAACGCACAGCCCTGATGAAGCTCATCGACTTCGACCACCCCGAAAGGAATCTCTTCAAGGTGGTGAACCAGTGGCGAGTAGAAGAGTATAAGAACAAGCGCTGCGATATGGTGGTGATGGTCAACGGATTGCCCCTCGTGGTGGTGGAGCTGAAAAGCGCCATCTCTGAAGACGCATCCATCGAAGATGCCTACAGGCAGATCAGGAACTATCAGCAGGACGTTCCGAGCCTCTTCAGCTACAACGCCTTCAACGTAATCAGCGACATGAGCGAGACACGTGCCGGAACCATCACCGCCAAGCTAGAACGCTACATGGAATGGAAGACCATAGACGGCTCATACGAGTCAACCCTCTTCGCCGACTATCGCACCTTCTTCCTCGGCATGTTCCAGCAGCAGCGTCTGCTCGACATTCTGCAGAACTTCATCTGCTTCGACAAGAACCAGGGCAAATACGCCAAGATTCTTACCGCCTACCACCAGTACTACGCCGTGGGCAAAGCCCTGCAGCGCACCCGTACCGCAGTGGAAGGCAACGGAAAAATCGGCGTGTTCTGGCACACGCAGGGTTCGGGCAAGAGCCTCTCCATGGTGTTCTACGCCCACCAGCTGGTGCAGCGACTGCCCGAAGTAACCATCGTGGTGGTAACCGACCGCAAGGACCTCGACAACCAGCTCTTCGGTCAGTTCTGCCGCTGTCAGGACTTCCTTCGTCAGGAACCACAGAACGCCCAGAGCCGTGAAGACCTGGGCAATCTGCTCCGTAACCGAAAGAGTGGGGGAATCATCTTCACCACCATTCAGAAGTTTGAAGAAGGCGACTCGGCACTCTCCACCCGCCGCAACATCATCGTGATGACCGATGAGGCGCACCGCTCGCAATACGGCGAGGAGCACTGGGACAACAAAAGCCTGACGATGAAGAAGGGATTCAGCCAGAAGATGAGAGAAGCCCTGCCAGGTGCCTCATTTATCGGTTTCACCGGAACGCCTATCAGCGACCGCGACAGAGACACGGAGGAAGTGTTCGGTAACTACATCGACGTTTACGACATGAGTCAGGCGGTGGATGATGGAGCCACCCGTCCGGTCTATTACGAGAGCCGTGTGGTGAACCTGAACCTCGACGAAGACACGATGAAGCTGCTGAACGATGAGTTCGACAACCTAGCCGATGAGGGAGCCACCGAGGAGCAGATCAGGCAGGCAAAGCAGGAGCACAGCCGACTGGAAGTACTCTTGGGTGAAGACGCCACCATCGACACGCTGGTAAAGGACATCATCAAGCACTACGAGGAAAACCGTGCGCAGGAACTTACCGGCAAGGCAATGATCGTGGCGCTGACCCGAAGCATCGCCATCAAAATCTACCGCAAGATGCTGGAGCTTCGCCCCCAGTGGACGGAGAAGGTAAAGGTGGTGATGAGCGGTTCGAACCAGGACCCCGAAGACTGGCAGCCGATTATCGGCAACGAAGCCTACAAGAAGGAACTGGCAAGAAAATTCAAGGACAACGACGATGAGATGAAAATCGCCATCGTAAGAGACATGTGGCTCACGGGCTTCGATGTTCCGTCGCTCGCCACCATGTACGTATATAAGCCGATGAGCGGTCATAACCTGATGCAGGCAATAGCCCGTGTGAACCGTGTGTTCCCAGGCAAGGAAGGCGGACTGATAGTGGATTACGTAGGCATTGCGCAGGCGCTGAAGAGTGCCATGCAGCAGTACACCAACCGTGACCGCCGCCGCTTCGGAGACCCCGACATCGCCAAGACCGCCCTGGTGAAATGGAAGGAAGAGATGGAAATCTGCCGAGACCAGCTGCATGGTTTCGACTATTCCGGCTTCTTCGAGCAGGACAATACGAAGCGTGCCCTCGCCATTACGAGCGGAGCCAACTTCCTGAGCTCTCCAGCCATGGTTCAGCGCAAGAAGAACTTCATGGAGCACAGCAATCTGCTTCACAACGCCACCACGCTCTGCCGTTCGCTTCTGAATGAGCAGCAGAAGGCGGAGGTGTGCTACATGGATGCGCTGCGCGTGATGATGCTTAAACTCTCGCAGAAGGGCAAGATCAGCCGACATGAAATCAACGAGCGCATCTGCGACCTGCTCCGTCAGAGCGTGAAGACCGATGGAGTAATCAATCTCTTCGGCGACCGCCAGATAGAGTTCTCGCTCTTCGACGATGCCTTCATTCAGGAGGTGAAGAACATGAAGGAGCGCAACCTGGCGGTGGAACTGCTCACCAAACTGATGAAAGAGAAAATCAAGCAGCAGAAGAAGACCAACGTGGTTCAGAGCGACCTCTTCTCCGACATGCTCAGCCAGAGTCTCTCCAACTATCTGAAAGGCTTGCTCACCAACGAGGAAGTGATAGAGGAACTGTTGAAGATGGCTCAGCAGATGAAGCAGGCAGAGGAAGAGGGCAACAATCTGGGACTTTCGCCCGAGGAGAAGGCATTCTATGATGCACTCTCCACGCCGGAAGGAGTGCGCCAGGCTTACTCTGACGAGGAGTTCGTGGCGCTGACCAGGGAACTGACGGAGGTGTTGCACCGCAACCGCACCATCGACTGGAACCGGAAGGAATCGGCAAGGGCAAAGATGCGAGTGATGGTGAAGCGACTGCTCAAGAAATACAAGTATCCACCTGAGGGTGCAAAGAAGGCGCTGGAGACCGTGATGCGCCAATGCGACCACTGGGCGGATGATGAAGAAAATGTAGCATAAACCTTTTAAAATTAGAAATAAGAAACAGAAAGAAATAGAAAGTAATCATAAAAAGATAGACGCTGATTATCTGGCACTTCTACAGTATTAAGAACCTGCAAATTCACAAATTCAGTAAGAAGACGGTGACAGCAAAGGCGTCCACTCCTCTACGGCGTGGGCAGTACTTGTTTGTACCTTACTGAAGGTTCTTGCAGGTACCTTAATACTGGTACTTACAGGGAACCCCACGCCGCTTATTAATAACAATTCAAACCTAGAAATGTAATATGCAGACAGAGGAAATACCCAATACTGACAATAACTACAATTCTCTTCTGAAGATTTCATCAGAAGAAGATCTTTTTGTGGAAGATGAAGTAACAGGAGTCAAGAAATACACTCCAGTAACAACTACTGATGTGGGTCAGTTTAAGAGAGAGGCAGAACATTTGTATAAGGAGATTCAGCATGCTAAGGATGAATTTCTATGGAATGCAGGAAAGCATAAAGGTCTTACCTGTTATTATCATATTTACCTGAATCTTGCCGAGCAGTTGACAGATTTTCTTAAATATATTCATACGCTCCATAAGAAAGTCTACATTTCCATCTACAAGAGCTACGATGATGAATTCATGGGGATTTATACTGATGTTTTAGAGAAGGTGCTCCAGGAAATTCAGACCATCGCCCGGAAGCATTCAGACTATTTGCTCGATAAGGAAGAGGAGTATGGTCAGATTCCCAGTGCTAAGGCTATTTACGAGCAATGCAAGAAGCTTAAAGTTCCTGCCGGAGACGACTTTCCCAAGTTTGATTCCCATTACAGAAACTTTGTCTCTATTGGGTTGAAGATGGCTTTGGCTGAAACCATCTCCACAGTTACCGCTATTTGTGCTGATTTCCTAGCCTTATACAGAACCCGCCTTTTCCGCACCCACCGTGAGGCTGTTATTATTTACCATTATATCAAGCGAATTTTCGACGAACGCACGCTACCTGACCATCTGAAACGTGAGGTAAAGGTAAAGAAACGTCATCTGAGAGAGAGAAGAATAGATATTACCACTTTGAGCTTGCAGAAAGTAATGAATGATATTGAAGGGAAATACAACAATTATACGCTTTGTTCTGATTGGTTTGAGCGAGAGGAGGATGAGGAAGAAGAACTCGTCCGTACGCTAGTCAGGGAGCAGGCTTTGCCCGAGGATTTTGAAACGCTATTTAAGTATCAGGGTGAGCATAAAATGTGGGAGGCAGAAATTGCGAGGGCTGATGAGTACGAGCGTCATGGTGATCCGTTCTTTGCGAACTGGGTAGATTCCGTGAAGTTGGAGGAGAAGTTGAAGTTCTGGATAAAAGGCAACATTAAGTCTCAGCAGAGATGGTACATAGTCTGGTGCCTGATGAAATATACTTTCCACATGGTGCGTGATAATCAGGACAAGGCAGCCTTTGCCGCCCGCATGAACCTGATGTTTCCTGATGCAGAAAAGAAGTGTGTGGTGGAGTCGTTCAGAAAGTTGGAAACCCAGAAGAACCACAACTGTCATTTTTCGGAGTGGCTTGAAGGCTCCGATCCCGATTATAAAATAGCTCAGAGTCTCTATGAGAAGCTGAAGAAGACGGAAGATTATAAGAGAAGTATTTGAGAGGGGGACTAGTCCCACACGTCCTGAATGGGCTGAAGTTCCTAGCCCAGGGCTAGCCTGGATTAGGAGCTTCAGCCCATTCTTAAACCACCTGAGGTAATTCATTAGATTAATATTGAGACAGACTAACTGTCAAGATAAAAGTATGTTAAAAATGTTCCGGTTTGTGAATTTTTTCTTTTAGAAAAGTGTGTTTTTCTTCCCTTTTTTGTACCTTTGTCGTGCCCGTTCAGTTTAAGCATTTTATGAGTGTAATTGCTGAAATGGCAAAACGATTAAATAAATATGCTGCTGATTACAGCAACTATAAACAACAAAAATATGAATATAAAAACTATTTTCGCATCGCTTTTAGTAGCAACTATGGCAATGCCGTCTTATGGTCAAACAATAACTGACCGTTTTGATTTTGGGTACACAAGAGACGCTGCACTCTCTACCCCAAAGGAATTTTCTTACGATGGGAAACCTTATCTAATGATGTACGATGGTAATGATATTAATACGATACAGATTTATGATGATAATCTGGAAGTAGCTAAAAGAATTACCATGAAGGAATCTTTGCCTTTCAACTACCAACTAACTTATCAGGATCAAGTTAGAGAAGTGGTGGCAGTCAATGAGGTAGGGAAAAGTGAGTATTGTCGATTTGATTCTTACGAAGAATTCTTGGAACGTGAGATGACTGCCGACCCTACATTCGATGAATCATGCTTTATAACTGAAGTTTTGGGTGATGGCACAAAAAAAATCAAAGTGGATTATAGCAGATGTGGATATACGACTAATGAGCAAATGTATTATAATTATAGCTATTTTGGTCTGAAGTATCCTAAATTGTATTTTATAGATAATGGAAAAAATATCATAGGATATAGAATATCATATACTGTCCAATATTCTGACTGGAAAAATGCCGGAACAAGGGTTGTTGATGCCACTGAAGACCAGAAACGTATTCGCCTGCTTAACATTAACCTGAACAATGGTGATGGTAAAACAACTAACTACTTTGAAGTAAGTCAGACTTTATTCAATAACGATCCCTCGTATGAATACATTATGCCAAAATACAAATTATCAAAGATTAGTAATATAGCAGATAGCAATGGTTCTATAGGAGGCGTATATGAAAAAGAAGAAATAATAACGACTAATTCAAAAGTAATTTCAGAAGAGAAAGAGATTGCCTTGGCAGGTTTTCAGATTCTGTCAGAAGATGGCACTATCATCTCTGATATTACTTTTGATAGTGGTTTTGAAGGAAGTTTATATTTTAACCCAGCATTTGTTATAACTATTGGCGATAATGTCTATTTGGCTTTCGATGGATATTACAACAATACGAGCTCTACTATCTTTTATAAGATAGATAAGGGAATTGCTAATAAGATTCAAAAAGTGAAGATTGCCCCATCTTCCATGAGAATTTCACCAACAGTTGCAAAAAGTTCTTCTACTATAAATGTGACATTCAATGATGCGAATGAGAAGGGGTCTGATATTGTTGTAGTTTCTGCTTCTGGTGCAGCAATGGGTTCATTTCATGTACCAGCCGGTCAAACCTCTGCTCAGATAAAAACCAATGCATCAGCAGGGATGTATTGTGTCAGCCGATTGCAGAAAGACAAAGTGAAAGAAACCAAAAAGATAATAGTAAAGTAGTTTTGTAGGAGGTGCGGCGGCAGTCGCACCTCCTACAAAATTTTACAATTATCCTCATTAATGGAATGAGCGAATAAATACCTTTAATGCGCCTGGAACAAAGATAAGTACAAATAATAATACTGGGCATAAGAAAATAACAATAACGAGTACTACTATTACTGCTATTATAGCTAATGCCTTCGTTCCTCCATTAACCTCTTTCTTTTCAACGTTTTCTATAGATGGAAGTTCCTTGTGAAAAGTATATTTCTTGTTTGCTATCTTGTTTTCAACCAGCCATGAAGCTATAGAAAATACGTCAATTTTCTTACATCCTTCCGGCAAAGATTTGAGCGTATTCTCGGAGACTCTTTCACCAATGATTACAGCTGTATAAGAATCACTTTCAGTAACCTTATAGCCAGCTTTCTGCAACATTTCAATCAAGTTGTCTTGCGTGCCTATGTGGACCTCATAAATTCTATCTAGAATATCTGTACCTTCAGCAGCAGCCTCCTTATCCAAAACACGATCGGGCATTCTTCCGATTATTCGGATGATGTCTTTTTCTTTGGATAAGTCTCTAACACTATCCATGAACATAAAAGTTGTTGTTATTCATCAAACGGATAAGTTTCGTCATAAATATCGCTCAATAACTTATCCTCATATAGCCAATGCGAACATGGAGCAATATGTTTAGACTTATAACCTTTTAGTTGAGCTGACAAAGCGCTTAAAGAGGTTTCTTCATCCTTATATTTTATCTTTCGGTCGGAAATGATAACTACTTTAATTTTTGGGTCATCCTTCCAAGTCAACACGTCACCAATGTTCAGTCCCATCTCTGTAAAATTCAATGATGGGCGTTTCGATGTAGCCTTTAAGGACGCAGCCTTATCCTCTTCTGATAAATCATTCTCCATTTCGTCAACCACGCTTTCGGTAATATCCTCTTGGTTGAATAATTCAAGGATAGCTTGGGCTTGAACAACCTTTATACGGAAGAATTCACGAGTGGCGTTGACACGGTTTGGCTCGAAAGCCTTATGAAGGGCTTTCTCAATTTTTAGACAATCATTCTTATCAACCTTGCAGGCATATTGACATTCAAATGGTACGGGAACGCCCGTAGTATAGAGTTCCTTCATTCTCTTATCAATATCTTCCTGTGCCGTCATTCCGATCTTAACGAGACCAGGCATTACGGGGTTTGTTAGTAAATACACGATTCCGTATTCCATTGACATTATTATTCACCTTAATAATTATTATTCTCGTTTCACAACTCCAAGTGTGATGATTGGGAGAGTTTCCCTATACGTCGTGCTTGTTAGTTGTATGATAGCATCAACAGGAAGCGAAAGCTATAATGAATGCAAAATAAGCATTTCGGACTCAGTTTATCAATTCAAGTATGAATAGAGATTTATTATTTTAGTTTCTCAATCTTACTTTTTGACAAATCTGTTATTTGCATAACTGTTTCTATATCCATGCCAGCATCCAACATCCTTTTTGCTATTTGGATAGCCTTCGAGTTTTTACCTTCCTCACGCCCCTTTTCCAAAGCCGTATCTATAGAGTTCTTGACATCACGATACGCCTTCAAACTATCCTCATATTCTTTCAACTCTTTTGGGGTGAACTTCGCAATCTCGGCCTCCTCAAAGAGTTTAGTAAACACTTTCTCTTTCAAGGCAGCAGGACGCTCATCCAATCGGGAAAGGTTTTTTAACACATATAACCACTTATCATAAAGCGTGTCAAGCTCCTCCTCTGTCTTGTTGAACTTCGCTATCTCAACATATTTGAAAGAAAGTTTGTCATTAAAAACCTTAAGAGTCTTCTTGTCAAGCAAGCCCACATCATGGTTGATATCATTTTTGTCAAATGCCTCTTCTTCCAAGTCGAAATTCAGCAGAGCAACAGTGTAAACATGTTCAAGCTTGAAGTTCCATTCAGCCCCCTTTGGAGCCTGTTCACGGATAGGAAAAGTAGAATAGAACAAAGAACGATCCTTGAAGTACTTCTGATAAGCATTCTGCATCTCAACGATGAACTTTTCACCACGCTCATTTTCGCAATATACATCAAAGATGGCCTTGCGCTCGGCAAAAACATCACCAACGTGCTCACTATTCAAGTACTTCACATCCTTGATGACCTGAAAACCATCAAACAGTGAATTCAAGAAATTGATGAGCAAATCCTTGTTAGGCTTTGTTCCAAAGATACGCTTAAAACCGAAATCGGTAAGCAAGCTAATATATCGTTCTTCTATCCGTTTCATATCCATTTCCTTTTAAAACGTTTAACTGAATTGTAGTGCAAAAATAAGCATTTTTTTCTAATTATAAATATTTGGAGTGTTAAAATGTTGGTTGTGGGGGATTTTTCCCAAGATTCCCTCGATTTTTCCCAAAATCACGGGTTTTTCGGGGAAGGTGTGGTAAAGGGATTGTTTTGCCTTTGTTTTCGCAGTACTTTTGCAGCGTCGAAGAAACAAGACAACGCTGAAATGGTTTGGTGCTCTTGAAAACCTCTTCGTACATTATATAATATGTATACTCAGATTATGAGAGTGGTGCAGCAGGGCGAGACTTTCGCTGTACAGAGTCAGAAGAGTGAGAACGGCCAGATGATGAAATGCAACATCATCCTCCAGGAGATGGGCGGCAAGTACGAGAACCAGTATGCTGCGGCAATGCTCGGCAACATTGCCCAGTGCAAGTTTGCTCCGGGAACATTGGTGGCGGTTACGCTCCGATTCACGACTCGTGAGTACAATGGGCAGGTTTACCAGGATATCCTCGTTACGGACATTGAAAAGGTAAAAGGGTAAAAAGTAAAACTGAGTTGAAACAGAGGAGGATTTTCCATGGTAAAGCGCGCAACAATCCGGATGTTTCTTCTCCTAAAATTCAATTCAGATTATGGTTAAGAAAGTAAACAAGGTTCAGAACAATGCTCAGAATAATGTTCAGAACCAGCAGGTGAATAATAATGACTGCCAGCATGTGCAGTTGGGTGGAATGGCTTACTATGATGCTAAGCAGTATTTCCTTTTCAGTCCTCAGGAATCGGGGGTGAATAAGGTTCCTCGATTCCGTTCGATGGGCGTGGCTCAGCAAATGCCTGACGGAACATTTGATTTCGTGGTTCAGCACCGCCTCAGAACTCAGTCGGAACTGATTAAGAAACTGGCGCACGGTCGTGTGAGCAAGACCAAGGACGGTGCTGTTCAGCTTACCTTGAAGGTGTTTTGCCATGAGGGAATCAACATCGCCCGAACGCTGGCTGTTGAGGCAGAAGAAGGGGCTGAGGCGGTATTGGATTACCAACTGAAACATTAGAATTTTTGTATTCAACTTAAAACGATAAGTAGAAACAGATAGATGAGTTGTTATTTAATTAAGGTGGAGAACGGGCACAAGGTTGCCCGCTCCATCACCTCGGAAGAGGAGTATAAGCAGCTGCGTGGAAGCAACGAGCAGAAGGCGAATCTTCGTCTGGCTCGAGCCGGAAACGATGCTGCGAAACGTAGACTGGTGCAGTTTAATTATTCCGGACATTATCCGCAAGGGGTGGTGAAGGGAATGAAACTGCCAAGCGGTGCTTTCGGGTTTGATATGGATGAGCCGGAGGCTTTTGCCAAGGCTGCCAAGCTGCTGCTGAAAGAACCGGACAAGTACGGACTGCTGATGCTGGAACGCAGCGCACGACAAGGCGGACATGCGGTGTTTGAACGCGAAAAGGGCAAGACGGTTCTGGAGAATCAGGTGAGGATTGCTACGATGCTCAAGTGCGAAATGGATACTTCGGCTCACGACATTAACCGGGTTTATTTCACTACTACATCGGATGACGAAGATTTGCGATTCCTTTCGCCACGACTCTTCAAGGATGAATATGATGAGGCTGCCGTGGCAGCTGAAGGGAAGGTTCTAGAAGAGCGTGAGAAGTATGGACAGGAGGAACTGCCTCCAGAGGCGCATAAGGCGAATAAGCATTACAAACCATGGTTGGAAGAAGTGGAGGAGAAGACTCAGAATTCTCTGATGAATCAAGCTAATCAGAACGATCTGAAGGTTCAAGCGAATCAGAATCCTCAGAATTCTTCTAAGAATCAGGCTCAGCCTGCTTCTGCTTCTCCATCTCCATCATCCTCCTCTGCTTCCTCCTCCTCTCCTTCATCACCATCCCCCTCTTCATCCTCCAGCAATGATTACCTCGGAATCCCATATTCCGAAATCATCCAGAAGTGGTGGCAGATGTATAATGACGCTCAGGAACCGATGCGCTCCAACCGCAATACGCTGACCTTTGAGCTGGCTGTGAACTTGCGCCACATCTGTGGCTTCGACCGCAATCTGCTGGCTCAGGTGATTCCCTGCTACGATGGTTTTCCCGAGAAGGAGAAGATGGCTTGCATCAACTCGGCGCTGAACGAGAAAATCACCCAAATGCCTAAGCGACTGAAAGATGTGCTTGCCGCCATCCGACAGGAAAAGCTGAAGCTGGGTGCGGCAAAGGGCGGAAGTTCCGAAGGCAGCGATGCGCTGGTGAATGCGCTGGACGAGGCGAATGCACAGGACGAACAGTTCTATTTTAACGCTTTACCAAAATTGCCGCAGGGGGTGCGTGACTCGGTAAATGCAGTAGGTTCGGCTCTAGCCCTGCCCGTGATTACCGCCATCTGTCCGGCAATCGGAATGCTGGCTACGGGCGTCAAGGTGGCCGTTCATGGCAAGATGAACTCTCTGAACCTCATCTCCTACATTGCCGGTGATTTTGCCTCAGGCAAGGGAAGCATCGACCCGGTGATTGACGCATGGACTTCGGAAGTGAAGGAAATGGACAAAATGTACCAGCAGAAGGAGGACGAATGGAGAGCCAAGAAGCGTGCGGCTAAGAACAAGAAGGAGCAGCCCGAAGAGCCGAAACTGCCCGTAAGATGCCTGACGCTGAACAACACCGTGGCGAATCTTGCCGAGCGATTGGCTAACACCGAGGGCAAGCACGCCTTCTCATTCACCCCGGAAGCTGACACCGTGGCGCAGAAGTGGAAATCGGCGATGAGCGACTTTTCCGTGATGTTAAGACAAGCGTATGATGGTACGAGCTACGAACGTGAGGCAAGAAGTGCAGATGCTGTGAATGTTCACATAGACAGGCTGTTATGGAACGTTGTGATGTGTGGAACGCCCGATGCACTTTATAGAGTGGTGAACAACTATACGGATGGTTTTCAAAGCCGAATCGTAGTGGCTCGCACACCCGACAATACCTTCACTCCGCTTACGGATAATCTCTTTGTTCTTACCGAATCGCAGCGTGAACACATCCGGCAGATTGCCCACCTGCTGCCTTTGATAGAGGGCGAAGTAACGCTTCCAAAACTGGAGACAAAGGGCAGGGAGTGGCTGGAGCAGATACGATTGGAGACCATGAAGAATGATGACAAGGTGAAAGCCCGTCAGCGTTTCCGAATCTGTCCTACCACAATGCGAATGATGACTTGCATCATGCTCTGCAAGGTGGTAGAATCGCTGATTCAGAAGCATGGGTTTCAGGGCGCAGAGAAGCTGTTGAAGCAGAACCCGCTGTTATGGAAGGAGTTGATAGTAAAGATGCAGACACCAACCATGCTTGCAGCCTTCAACATCCTGGCAGATTATCAGTTGGACAATGCGCTCTACTTCTTCCGTAGTCGCATAGAGGATGCATTCTCATCCAAGAGTTATTGCGGTCAGTCGCTATACGACCGTTCACGACGTGGAAGAAATGACTCTATTTTCGAGCGACTGGACGTTACTTTCACCTTTGAACAGGCCGAGCAACAGAGTGTAGCCGTAAAGGGTGCCAGTTCTACACGTGAATCGGTAAAACAAATGCTGAAGAACTGGAAGCGTCAGGGATTGATAAGCGTTTTGCCTGACAAACGCTATCAGAAAGCATCATCTACCGTCTAATCGGTGTCATTAAGGGTCAAGGTCATTAAGGGTCATTAAGGTTTTTCAATTCAACCTAATCCTTAATGGCCACCCCTTAAACCCATTATTAATTATAAATTATCATGAACATCAATATATTCCGTCGCCGCTTCACTCCATGGAGTGTGGATGGCACAATGTTGATAGGTGGCAAGATTTTCTGCGACACCTTAGAGCGCCCTGGCCATTGTCTGCCAGCAGGCCGTTACAAGATTTCTCTCATTCCTGTAAGACAAATGAAGGAGGTGGAGAAAAAGAAGAAAAAGAATTATGAAAGAGGGAAATATGAAATCGTCATCAAGCCGGTTATTCAGTTCAGATTAGCTACTGTGCCTCGGTCTCCAGGTCACCGACCTCGCTTCGTGCCAGGCAATGGTCCGTTTCGCTTGCGATATAAGAGTATCATTCTGGGCAAGTCCCGTTATACGGGAATCGTAACTCAAACGGCAGAATGCTACGCTTCTTTTTGCAGGCTATTGGAGAAGTACATGAAGCTCATGATGAACCGCCGCCACCCTTGCCATATTAATCTGTATATCAGAGATTGGGGCGTTGACGAAATTCCACTGAAGTATTTGCTTATTTTCCAGAAGATACCCTCAATAAGGTATTTCTAAAATTCCAGTCGATTCTTAAAAATCAAGATTATCATGCGTAAGATTAAGGAAATCATCATTCATTGCAGTGCGACCAAGGAAGGTCGCAACTACACCGTAGCCGACATCGACCGCTGGCACCGTGAGCGTGGCTTTTTCTGCATCGGTTATCATTTCGTGATTTATCGTGACGGCAGCATCCACGTGGGCAGATCAGTGGAGGAAGTTGGCGCCCACTGCAAGGGCCACAACACCGTGAGCATCGGAGTATGCTACATCGGCGGGCTTTCCAAGGATGGCAAACCGAAGGATACCCGAACCTCCGAGCAGAAGGCGTCGCTGAAAGCGCTCATAGAACAGCTGAAGGAGGAATATCCCGAGGCGACAGTTCATGGCCACAATGAGTTCGCCGCCAAGGATTGCCCTTGCTTCGATGTGAAGGAGGAATTTGGCTAACAGATAGGGAACGCATGCGTTCCCTATTTTCGTTTCTATTACTTTCTGATGTGATATTTTTTCTTTTTATAAAAGAAAACGCCGGAAAAAGTTGGTGATTTCGAAATATTTCATTATATTTGCAAATAAAAATTTTAAAAGCTGATAATATGGATTTGACTCATAATATAATTGAATATGTGAACTGCTGCGTAGGTGCTTTTGCGAATCGTTTTAAGCTTTCTTCGGCAGATTCGTACGCCTATTTGCGCAGATTTAAAGGAATAGACTTCCTTGTTGATTGCTATGCGGCTGAGCATACTCTTTCTATAGAGGATGCTGTGGAGGATATTGCCATATTATGTCAAAAGAATGGAGGACGATTAGGATGCTAAAATTATATCATGGTAGCAATGTCGTGATAGATAAAATAGATTTATGTCTTTCACGAAAAGGCAAGGATTTTGGGTGTGGCTTTTATCTGAATCCAATAGAATCGCAAGCTATGGAAATGGCAGTTCGTACTACTCAAAGACTGCAGGAGGGAACACCGGTAGTTAATACTTACCTGTTTGATGACAGCTTACTTATGGAAGATTCTGCGGCTTTAGCTGTAAAAGTCTTTGAAGATTATTCTGTAGAATGGGCAGAATTCATTTTGATGAATAGAAGGAATATGACTTCTACGCCTGCTCATCCTTACGATATAGTTATCGGTCCGATTGCAGACGATACGGTTGGTCTCCAAATGCGTCGCTTTATCCAAGGCTATATCAGTATTGACAGAATGATTGAAGAACTGCGTTTTAAAAAGCCTGCTGTTCAGTATTTCTTTGGTACAGAAAAAGCTGTTAGTTACTTAAAGAAGATTTGATTATGAATGAAGATATTCAGTTTCAGATAGAATGCCTCTCTACAGAATTGGTTGAGATGCTGATGCAGAAGTATGGATGGGATATGAAGAAAGCTCTGGATGAGCTGTATTCTTCAGAAACCTACAAGCGCTTGTGTAATCCTGCCTGTGGCTTGTATTACGAAGGAGCAGTGTATGTTTTCTCTTATTTGGAGAATGAGATGGAAACTGGAGTTGTAAAATAAAGGTAATAGTGAACGCATGCGTTCACTATTTGTTTTTCTAATTACAATTGAAGAAAGGAATTTAAATTCTGAGAATATGGCACTCAAGGAAAAGAATGGAAATACGTTCCCTCATGTGCTATTCAAGGTTGGTGACTTAGTTACATTCCAATGGGATGATACGTTGAAGGATGGTATTATCTTAGTTGTAGATGCTTATGGTACATTTGAATCTCCCAATATTACTTCGTATGATATTATTGTGGAGGAAGAAAATATGTTGTATGAGCATGTAAAATACGATTTGGTTAAATCGTATAAATAAAATAGAGAGGATGCATTAGATATAAAATGCATCCTCTCTATGTAAATCTATATGTTTCCTGTGGTGGCTTTTTGAACTTTGTCTTCTATCTTTGTGAATAGGCATTTCCCTTTTCTATAATCATTGAGAGAAATTCTACTTTTGTCATCAAATTCTAATTTATAGTTCTCAACATCCCATTCCCAAGCTTCTTGCATTACATAATGTTGGTCATATAGAATCCAAATGAGTTTGTCCCAAAGATAATTCGTTGCTTTAGGAACCTTTGTGACTTTACTTCCGGGCTTGCCACTTGGTCTATTAGCTTTTATCTGGTATCTTTGATGATTAAAAACAAAATCAGCACCCTTACTTACTGCTGTTTTATCCTGCATGTAATCAGAATAATCACTTTCTGACATTCCAACAAACATCGCAGCATCATATTCAGATATAACTGGAGTTATCTGTGGCGCAACACCATATTTTGATTGCCATTGCAAGGCAATCTCAACAAGTTTATCTCTTAACATAATAATCCATTTCTTGATATTTGCTATATATTAAAAAACAGCAAAATTATTTTCCGATGCAACATGTGGATGTTGCTGATAGTTAAGCTTTTATCTTTTAAACGGTACAACTACCCTTTTTACAAGTGCAGAGAAAATGAACAACAAATGTAATATGCTTATTCTCAGCCTGTTAGCGATGAAGTTGTACCGCTTCTTTTTAGCCTTTTTTGTAAGATTCTGGAAACAAATGCAATGCATTGTTTCTCAGCCTCTTCCGTTTCTTGTGTTACAGAACGCTTATCTGGTTGCAAAGATACAGATTTATATTGGATTAGAGCAAACTATTATCTTAAAAAATATTATTCCACAGTTGCTTTTTTCGATAATTTTAATCGCACCACTTCATGTATCTTCATGTTGCAATTTATTCAGATATAAATGTAATCCTTACTTCTATCAATTATTTGTCCGGCTCCAATTCCTCTATTGCGCAAATGGCTTGTAGCTCGACCTTTTTAATGTGAGGATAAGTCTTCTTATAATTATCTGTCACATCTTTAAAGATACTCTCACCGTCATTATAGAATGTAGCCAAGACAACTTCTTTTCTCATCTCAATATAGTATAATGTTAATTGACGCAAAGATAATGTTTTAAAGTGACAATGCTGCATAAACGCCATAGTTTATGCATGGCTATGTCCTAATTTAGAAAAAATAAAGATAAAGCTATAACAAAGCTACCATTATGCCAACCGATAATCTGATGTTTTATTAAATGTATGCATGAAAGACTTATAGTAAGTGATTAAATCGGCAAAAACTGGAAAAATCAATATATTCTGACATATTCATTTCTTTTTGCATAAATAACTTTAAAAATCATCCTTAATGTAAATGATTAGGGATGATTTTCGGCTTTTTTTTGTATTTTTGCTATTAAATATTGTATTATAACGACAATAGTAAACGAAACGGATATGGTGACACAAAGTGAAGCAGCCCTGGAACAGGGACTGATAAAGACACTTCAAGATATGAGTTATGAATATGTCAAGATTGAAGAAGAAACAAATCTTGACCAGAACTTCAAGACTCAACTCGAAAAGCATAATAAGAAAGAACTTGCCCGTCATGGACGCACAAGTTTTACGGATAGTGAATTTGAAAAGATAAAAATTCACTTAGAGGGCGGTACTCGTTTTGAGAAAGCCAAGAAACTGAGAGACCTGTTTCCATTAGAATTGGAAACAGGCGAACGTGTTTGGGTTGAATTTCTCAATCGCCAGCAGTGGTGTCAGAATGAGTTCCAGGTTTCTAACCAGATTACAGTGGAAGGTAGAAAGAAGTGTCGATATGATGTCACAATACTTATCAATGGTTTGCCTTTGGTTCAAATAGAGCTAAAGAAACGTGGCGTGGAGTTAAAGCAAGCTTACAATCAGATACAGCGATACCACAAGACTTCGTTTCATGGTTTGTTTGACTACATACAGTTGTTTGTGATTTCAAATGGTGTGAACACTCGTTATTTTGCCAACAATCCTAACAGTGGCTACAAGTTCACTTTCAATTGGACAGATGCTGAGAATGTGCCGTTTAATGACCTCTCCAAGTTTGCATTGTTCTTCTTCGACAAGTGTACTTTGGGCAAGATGATAAGCAAGTATATTGTTCTACATGAAGGAGACAAATGCTTGATGGTGTTGCGCCCTTATCAGTATTATGCAGTAGAGAAGATTCTTGATAGGGTGCAGAACTCTAACAAGAATGGTTATATATGGCATACGACTGGTGCAGGTAAGACTTTGACATCATTTAAGACTGCCCAGCTCGTTTCAGAGATAGATGGCATCGATAAAGTGATGTTTGTCGTTGACCGTCACGACCTTGATACCCAAACTCAATCAGAGTATGAGGCTTTTGAACCTGGGGCAGTAGATGGTACAGATAACACCTATGAGCTAATAAAGCGATTGAGTGGAAAGTCAAAGATAATTATCACCACAATCCAAAAGTTAAACTGCGCAGTCACTCGTGATGCTTACAACAAGCATTTGCAAGATGTCAAGAACCAGAAGGTAGTGATGATATTCGATGAATGTCACCGCAGTCATTTTGGTGATTGTCATAAAAATATAGTAGGCTTCTTCAAAAACTTACAGATATTTGGCTTTACTGGTACACCGATATTTTCAGAAAATGCCAAAGGAGAACATACCACTGCAGAGGTTTTTGGAGAATGTCTCCACAGGTATCTGATAAAGGATGCCATTGCCGATGAAAACGTGCTTGGATTCCTTGTGGAATATTATCAAGGTCATGGTGATGTTGACTTGATGGAAGAACAGCGAATGAAGGAAATTGCTCAATTCATCCTCAACAACTTCAACAAATCAACATACGATGGTGATTTCAATGCTTTGTTTGCTGTACAATCAGTGCCAATGCTATTGAAATACTATGATATTTTCAAGTCATTACACCCAAAGATAAGGATAGGTGCTGTGTTCACATACGCTGCAAACGAAAGCCAAGATGATGATAACACTGGCATGAACAATGGTTTTGTTGACGACACGGTTACGAGTGACAAGCTGCAAACCATCATGGATGATTATAATAATATGTACGGAACTGCTTTTACAACAGACAATTTCAGTGCATATTATGACGACATAAATCTTCGTATGAAGAAGAAACGAGCCGACATGGAACCGTTGGATTTGTTGCTTGTTGTCGGTATGTTCCTTACTGGATTTGATGCCAAGAAACTAAATACGCTGTATGTTGACAAGAACCTTGAATATCATGGTTTATTGCAGGCTTTCAGTCGTACAAATCGTGTTCTCAATGAGAAAAAGCGATTCGGAAAAGTTGTCTGCTTCCGTAATTTGAAGGACAATGTTGATAGAGCAATCAAGTTGTTCAGCAATACTGACGCTCCTGAGGCATTGGGATTCGTACTTCGTAAACCATTTGCTGATGTAAAGAAAGATTTGGATGAGTTATGTCAGAATTTTAAAGCGCGTTATCCGGACATGGCTTCCGTTGACAAGTTGCAGAGTGAATATGACAAGCGCAATTTTATCCTCGCTTTCCGTGATATTATCAGAAAACATTCTGAGATTCAGGTGTATGAAGAGTGGAATGCCGATGATTCTTCTTTGGTAATGACAGAGCAGGAATACAATGATTACCGCTCTAAATATCTTGATATGACGATGGGATTCATACAAGATGATGAGGATGACAAGAACGATGACAATGGCAAAGAAGATGAAGGAATGGCGCATGAAGACCCAACAGCAGATATCGACGATATTGATTTCTGTCTGGAGTTGTTGCATAGTGATGTTATTAATGTAGCATATATACTGGAATTGATAGAAGACCTCAATCCTGCAAGCGATGATTATCAGATGAAACGACAGAATATCATCGACACGATGATAAAAGACCCAGCTATGCGCAATAAGGCTAAACTTATCGACCACTTCATCCGTGACAATGTTGATAATGACCAAGCTGGATTTGTAAAGTCGAAAGCTGATGGCAAGATGGATTTGGAGAGTCGTCTGACAACCTATGTTACTCAGGCACGAGCCCATGCGGTTACTTCATTGGCTACGGAAGTGGGAGTAAGTCATGATGCACTTATTAAATATGTGCAGGAGTATGATTATTTACATCGGGAAAAGCCAGAAATTTTGCAGAAGGCTATCAAGGAGAAAAAGGGACTGCGTTTCTTGCAGCGTATTCATCTTAAAGAGTCATTGATTTTAAAACTGCGTAAAATTATCGAAACATTCAGTTGGGAATAAAAAAGAAAATAAAAAGAAAAAAATATGAGTGAAGAATTACAACAAAAACTGCGTACGCAACTTTGGACAGTAGCCAATACTTTGCGTGGCAATATGTCAGCCAGTGATTTCATGTATTTCACTTTGGGCTTTATCTTTTATAAGTACTTGTCTGAAAAGATAGAAATGTGTATTGATGCTGAACTTGAAGAGGATGGAAGTAACTTTAAGGAAGCCTGGGCAAGTAATGAGGAAGAACTGAAGGAGGAGTTGAAGAAGTTTTGCATGAATGAACTCGGTTATTTTATCGAGCCAGAATACCTGTATTCTTCTGTGATAGAGGCTATCAATCGCAAGGAGAACATCCTTCCACAGCTGGAGCGTTCATTGAAGAAAATAGAGGACAGTACCATTGGACACGATAGTGAAGAGGATTTTGGAGGTTTGTTCTCTGATATAGACCTCGCTTCTCCTAAATTGGGAAAGACCGCAGAGGATAAGAACAATTTGATTAGTGAAGTATTGATTGCTCTTGATGGTATCGACTTCGGCTTAAACGAGGCTTCTGATATTGATATTCTCGGCGATGCCTATGAGTATATGATAGGTCAGTTTGCCGCAGGAGCTGGCAAAAAGGCTGGAGAATTCTACACCCCACAGGAAGTTAGTCAGATTCTTGCAGATATAGTTACTACAGGCAAAACACGCTTGAAAAATGTATATGACCCAACTTGTGGTTCAGGTTCATTGCTTCTCCGTACTGCTCGCAATGGTAAGGCTGATTTGATTTATGGTCAAGAGAAGAACCCTACGACATTCAACCTTGCCCGAATGAATATGTTGCTTCATGGAATTAAGTTTAGTGACTTCGACATAGAAAATGGAGATACTCTTGAAGATGATGCTTTCCCTGAGGAACAGTTTGATGCGGTGGTAGCTAATCCGCCATTCTCTGCAGCCTGGAGTGCAGCGGAGAAATTTAATAATGATGATAGATTTAGCAAGGCTGGAGTCTTGGCTCCAAAGTCTAAGGCTGACTATGCATTCATACTTCACATGATCCATCATCTTAATGAAGGTGGAACGATGGCATGTGTTGCTCCTCATGGTGTTCTTTTCCGTGGTGCATCAGAAGGTAAGATTCGCCGTTTCCTCATTGAGAAGAAGAACTATATTGACGCCATCATCGGTTTACCTGCCAACATTTTCTATGGTACAAGTATCCCAACTTGTATTATTGTGGTAAAGAAGTGTCGCAAGGATGATGATAATATACTCTTCATAGATGCCAGCAAGGAGTTTGAAAAGATAAAGACACAAAATAAGCTTCGCCCAGAACACATTAAGAAGATAGTTGATACCTATCGTGAGCGCAAGGAAATCGAGAAGTATAGTCATTTGGCAACTTTACAAGAGGTTGCCGACAATGACTATAACCTTAACATTCCTCGTTATGTAGATACGTTTGAGGAAGAAGAGCCTATCGACATTCATGCGGTCATGAAGGAAATCAAGGATTTGGAGGCTAAGCGTGCTGACCTCGACAAGCAGATTGATGTATATCTGAAAGAATTGGGGCTGGTTGAGTAATTATCATCAGAAAATAAAGTGCGATGGAAGAGAATAATGTACCAAATATGCGTCCTACATTCGATGAAATTCGGAAGGTGGATGATAACGGCAAAGAATATTGGAACTCTCGTGACCTTTGCAATGCCATGGGATATTCGGGGTATTGGAAATTCCAAAATGTAATAGACAAAGCAATTCGTGTTGCAGGTGAAAAGGGTATGAATATTGACGACCATTTCAACCATGTGGTTGAAATGGTCAAGCTTGGTAGTGGTTCTTTCCGAAAGGTCGAAAACTTTCATCTTTCTCGAATGGCTTGTATGATAATAGCTGAGAACGCTGATTCAAGGAAGCCATTAGTGAAGCAAGCAAGAGAATATTTCTCGCAGTCTGTATCTACGACAGAGATTGTGCAGAACTCGTTGGAATCCAATATCTTACTATATAAGACTGCACAAGGTGAGACTCGTATTGAAGTGATATTCAACAGTGAGACCTTTTGGATGTCACAGAAAAGAATGGCTTCTTTGTTTGGAGTTGATAGGGCAACTATAGCCTATCATATTTCTCAGATTTATGAGTCTGGAGAATTGCAAAGAGAGGCAACTTGTAGAAAAATTCAACAAGTTCAACTTGAAGGTGAGCGTGATGTAGAGCGTGCTCCTTTGTTCTACAATCTTGATGTAATCATAGCTGTGGGCTATCGTGTGAACAGCTATCAAGCAACCCAATTCCGTATATGGGCAACTTCTGTATTGAAGGAGTTTGTTATCAAGGGATATGTGTTAGATGATGAGCGTTTGAAACAAGGTAAGCACTTTGGCAAGGATTACTTTGATGATTTGCTGGAACGCATTCGTGAAATTCGCACATCAGAGCGTAGATACTATCAAAAGATAACTGACATTTACGCTGAGTGTAGTGCTGACTATGATGCAAAAGCTGAGAGTACTAAACTCTTTTATAAGATGGTACAGAATATGATGCACTTGGCTGTTACCAATCATACGGCAGCAGAGATTGTTTATGAACGTGCCGATGCAGAAATGCCACACATGGGCTTGACCACATGGAAAAAAGCACCTAATGGCAGAGTGCAAAAGTCTGATACGATTGTCGCCAAGAACTATCTTTCAGAAGATGAACTGTCTCAGCTCAATACAATAACAACAAGTTTTCTTGACCTTGCCGAATCTCGTGCACGGCGTCATATTATCACAACGATGGATGATTGGAAGCAACGCTTACAACAATTCCTTGCAACTATGGATTATGATCCAAAGAGTAGTGCAGGCAAGGTTTCCCAAGAGGAAGCAAGAGATAAGGCTTATTCTGAGTATGAGAAGTTTAAGGTTATTCAAGACCGTTCATATATCTCAGATTTCGACCGATTCAATAATGGCAATGATGATGATACACCATTGCTTCCGTTTGACATCGACCCAAAAGAAGAGTAAATACCAGTAGAGGAAAGTATAACAAACAATTAAGGATTTAAAATAATTATGGCAACATATAAAGAACAAAATAAACTGAATGTACCCCATTTGAGATTCCCGGAATTTGAGGGTGAATGGGAGAAGTGTAAGTTGGGGTATATTGCAACCTTAACTAAAGGAAGTGGTATTTCCAAAGACCAAAGAAGTGCTACTGGGACTCCTTGTATATTGTACGGTGAATTATATACAACCTATAAGTCTGAAGTGATAGATTATGTTGTAAGCAAAACAGATATTTCAGATAAGAATCTTGTACGTAGTTGTGCTAATGATATAATTATTCCTTCCTCTGGAGAAACGGCTATTGACATTTCAACAGCTCGTTGTGTATTATCTCCTGACGTACTTCTTGGAGGTGACTTAAATATTATTAGATTGAAAGATGGTGATGGTAGATTCTTTAGTTATCAGCTTAATGGCGTAAGAAAGCATGATATAGCCAAGATTGCACAAGGTGTGTCGGTTGTTCATTTGTATGGCGAAAGCCTAAAAGGCTTAACTGTATCGTTCCCATCCAACAAAGAGCAGCAGAAAATCAGCACTTTACTTTCTTTGATAGATGAGCGTATTGCTACCCAAAGCAAGCTGATTGAAAAGTTAGAGTCCTTAATCAAGGGAATTGCACAGAAGATAGTTCACAGCAACAAGACTAATGTACGTTTGTCAGAGTGCGTAGAATGCAGTTCTTCCACCTTACAAGAAAGTGATGTTTGTGAACATGGTGCATATCCAGTTTATGGAGCAAATGGCATCGTTGGCTACCTCGATAATTATAATACAGAGGGTGAAGCCGTTTATATTATCAAAGATGGTTCTGGTGTAGGAACCGTTTCCTACGTTACAGGCAAATGTTCTGCAACAGGAACTTTGAATACATTACAAGCAAAAGAAGGCTATTCACTCCAATACCTTTACTATCTGCTGAAAGTATTCAACTTTGAACCTTATAAGACAGGTATGGCTATACCTCACATATATTTCAAGGATTATGGCAAAGCCAAGTTTTTTTGCCCATCATATACAGAACAACTCCAATATGCTAAGTCGTTATCTGCAATAGATAGCAAATTATTGGTGGAAAAGAACATTCTAACAAGCCTAAGTATGCAGAAGAAATATTTGCTCCGCCAGATGTTTATATGAACATTTGGCGAAGCAGATACTGCTTTTGAGAATTATAAAGGTTAAGCATTTGTCTTTCTGTTTCTATTTTACAGTCTATATGCCCCAATACAGAGTATATTCGTTTTTGATCAGCTAAGGTTGGTAGTTTAATACTTGCCTTCTCTAAATCAGCCTTACACAGGTTGAACCTCGTACTTCCTTGTGCATAAGGATAAATAAATTTGCGGAATGCTGTTAAAGAAACGTAGTAAGACAGATACGGAGGAAAAGCAACTTCCGTATTTGTGATGTGAATTCCAAAACAGAAACTATTGAGATACACTTTCTCTTTACCAAGATACACAGACCCTACACCAACTTCTTCTGGAGTTTCCGAGGATAACGTGAATAACACATCGCCGTATTTTACAACATTCTGTTTCTCATCATCTTTGATTGCCACATATTGGAAATCATTTTCTTTGATGACATTGTTTGAATACACATTCAAATAAGTTATGAAAGGCTTACCCGAACCAAAATCTTGTGCTGACTTCCCAGATAGTCCAGAATATGAAGTGCCAAGTTCTGCAAAAGAGGTCAATACTTCATCACCAAATTGAGTATACAAGAAGTCATTTAGTCCCTTGATTAGGGATGGTAAAGATTCAATGTCTGCGATTGTTGAAAAGGTCTTTTGTTCTCCAAACCAAGAATATCCCATGTGTCGTATTGAAGGATTTGAGCAAGCACTGTCTACTTACAAGATGAGTGACTTTAGTTCTCGCATAGCTTCAAAAAACAAGGATTCCAAATGTTCATTAGTGCTAACTATCGCTGCACAATATGGTTTAGTTAATCAAGAGTCTTTCTTTAATAAATCCGTTGCAAGCGAAAATCTTACAGGATATTATTTGCTTCATAAAGGAGAATTTGCATATAACAGAAGTTACTCTGCGGGATATGATTGGGGAGCCGTCAAACGATTAGACAATTATGACGAAGGTGTTCTATCAACTCTTTATATATGCTTCAAAATAAATGAAACCATTGTTGATTCCGATTATCTTGCCTATTACTTCGAATCATCTAAATGGCATAAAGGCTTGTCTGATATTGCTGGTGAGGGGGCAAGAAATCATGGCCTGTTGAATGTCTCTATGACAGATTACTTCAACACAAAGCATCGTTTTCCTGTAATTGAAGAGCAAAAGGCTATAGCCAAAATGCTAAATGCCATTACAGAGAAAGAAAGGAAAGCTACCCTGTTGGGAGAATGCTATCAAAAACAAAAGCAATATTTGCTTTGCCAAATGTTTACATAAACATCTGACGAAGCAAGTATTGTTTCTGCGAACCGAATAGTTTCAATATACTTTGTTCAAAATCAATCTTGGAGTTTAGAGCAGATGGCATCTTTGCTATATCCAGTTGTTTTTCTTTTGTAGGTATTGGGCAACGTATATTGTTTATATCTTTCAAATAGACAGTTTTCATCGTACCTTCTGTAACAATACGACTAACAGCTTTTTTGAAGTAAGATGAAGACATGAAATAATACAAAAACTCTACATCAATGTTTGGCTTTGGTACAATTCCCAATATTCCTTGTTTAGTACAAACAGGATATGTTGTTATTGTGATTTCTCCAATGGTAGCACCATTAGAAAATAGGATGGAACGTGTAGGCACAAGCCAAGCTGATGATTTTTGCAAACCGAGTTCTGTAATAAAGTCTTTATTCTTAGTCAAATACTTCTTCTTCAAATCGTCAATTTTGATGAATGGTATCTTGCCATTATCGTAGAAACTGGCATTTGAAGTTGTTGGAGTTCCACCCTCACCAGCCATTTCATACAAAGAACCAAACTTTACAAAATCAGTATCATGGGAGTTTATCGCATAATCTATAATCGCAGACTTTAGCTTCTTCAAATCCTCAATCAGCTTGCTTTGGGTGGCAATGCGCTCTTCAAGAAGAGACAATAATTTAGATATTTTTCTTTCTTCTTGTATAGATGTTGTGTAAATTGGAAAAGAAGAGTATTCTTGCGAATTAATACCAGGTTGCCCTGAACGTGCAGACATAATTGACACCCATTTCCAATATCTATGGGTATGTAATTGAGAAAATACAAAGTATGGGTTGTGTTCAGGAACATTTGCTCTAATCAAGAAACCTGCAAAATACAACTTTCCGTCTGTTTTCTTGTATAGATATGATTTGCCTGTGCTTGCCCCAGTTCTTGCTAACAGTATATCTCGTTCATTTACAAGATAGGTATCAGTCAAAGTTCCATCTGGTGAAACAATATCGCTATCATTATAAGTTGACGATGCTTCGTCTATATCTGTGATGCGTATATATTTATTTACTCCATCAAAAACTTTAGCGGGAGCATTCATGCCATAATCAAAACCAGTCGCAATATCCCCCAACTTACACTTCTCCCATTCACCCTCAAATTCCGGGAATCTCAAATGGGGTACTTTAGGATGCAATTTTCCCTAATCATCTTTCGCCTTATTTATATAAGGGTCTATTCCCTTAAAATAATAACATGGTTAATAATAAAAAGACTATTAAGGAGATTGCAGACATCTGGAAAGAAGACAAACGCCAGTATGTCAAGCAATCAACGATGGCAGTATATTTGTTATCGTTGGAGAACCATTTACTTCCAATTTTTGGAGGTAAGATGGAGGTTACGGAAGAAGAGGTTCAGGCTTTTGCCTTGGACAAGTTGAATCATGGATTGAGCCAAAAAAGTATCAAGGACATGCTCATTGTTTTAAAAATGGTGGTTCGTTTCGGAGAGAAGCAAGGTTGGCTCAATCATGTAGAGTGGAAAGTTAAGTTTCCTGCCAATCAGCCAAAGGCTACATTGCCAATCTTGACAAAGGCGCATCAAAAGAAGCTGATGGACTACCTCAAAGACAATTTCACGTTTCCTAATTTGGGGATACTTGTGTGTCTTTCTACAGGACTTCGTATTGGAGAAGTTTGCGCCTTAAAATGGTCTGACATTAATATGGACACAGGATTACTTCATGTTAATCGCACCATCGAGCGCATTTATATTGTGGATTCTGATAAACCACATACGGAGATTGTGATTAATACTCCTAAGACAAAGAACTCTTTGCGTGAGATTCCTTTGAGTAAAGAACTTGTCAGAATTTTTAAGCCTTTGATGAAGGTGGTGAACAAGGACTACTATGTCCTCACGAACAACACAAAACCGACTGAGCCAAGAACATATCGCAACTATTTTAACAAGCTATTGAAGCAGTTGGATATTCCGCGATTAAAATTCCATGGGCTACGCCACAGTTTTGCTACTCGTTGTATTGAGAGTCATTGCGATTACAAGACCGTGAGTGTTCTTTTGGGACATGCCGATATTAGTACTACGCTTAACCTTTATGTTCATCCGGATGAAGAGCAGAAGCGAAGTTGCATCGACAAGATGATGCGATATATGAAGTAGCGTTACCGTTAGAACGTTCTAACGTTTGTTCAAATGAATGATATACATATAAACATATATACAATACTTTCTGTCTGTATATCAATACGACAATGAATCAGTACATCAGTAAGTCACTCATCATCATATTTGCAAATCAATATTTACCGATAGGTTGATTCAGATACTCGACTTTGGAGAGGTATCTACCGATAGGCAAGTGCTTTCGAGAGTAACTCGAAAGGTTTTGAGTAACTCAAAACATAACTTGCTATCGTCAGATACCTCGATTTTTCAAATCATCTCAGAGTCTGAAACCACGTTGCCTTTTAGGAGTGCGGAAACGTGGTTGAGGCTCGTCAACAATTTCGAGTTTGAAGACATCTATCAACTTCCGAATGGCAGGATTCTGTTTGATGAGGGCTTGAAGTTTTGCTTCTGCAGGCTTTATTTTGAGCAAATAATCAGCAATGTCCAAGCCTTTAGCTTTATCTTCTTCGCAGGCTTGATGCTCTAAAAAGTCGAAAAGCGTTGCACGGATGCCGAGAACTTGCATCATTGGCAGCTTGTCTTGCCAAACTGTTGTCGCTCCCAAATCAGGGAATAAGATCACATCTCTGTTTTTCAGAACAGATAGCGACTTCGTGTTAAAGCAACCATTCTTACCACCACTTGCTATCCATAAAAATTGAGGAAGATAGTAGGAGGCTATCAAGGCTGTCTTCTCACTTTCAACCAATGCAATAGGCTTGGTCTTGTCTTTATTGATAAGATGTTCGCCAAAGAAGCATTGACAGAGATTGAAATCCTTGTGGGGGACAAGCGAGTGTACCCATGAAATATGGTTGTATGGTTCTTTTACTCGCTTACCTGTCTCGGGATAATAGAGCATTACCTTACCAGTTCTCACCTTACCTTGATTGTCAACTTGCCAAAATACCGTGGCACCTGTCCAGTGTTTGGAAGTTCCGACATGATATTTCTCCATCAAAGAAAGAGTAGCTGTTTCACCGAATTGAGAAGATAGAAACAAGAAAAGGTTGTTCGCCTCATAACATTTCTGAGAACTTCGCATGATGTTCTCGTCTATATAAGAAGTGGGTAATGGCTTCAGCATTTCTCTCTTCTTATATGAAATAGTCTCATCCTTTGTGAATGTCTCATTCTTCTCAGGATTCTTCTCAAAAAAATCCTTGGGAGTGAAGTGATAACCACAACTTTGCTCATGGTTGCAGCGACCCACGTAAGGAGGAAACTCAATCTTCCCTTCTGTGTCAATATATCGGGCGAAGCAACGTTTCTTATGACATTCTGGACATGTATGTCGGGTAGCGATGCCTTTGTATGGCTCTAATATGAATCTATGTGTACTCATTTCATTTCTTTTTTATGTGGCGGTTCTGTCGGTTTTGTCGCTTTTAGTATTAAAACCGCCAAAAGCGACAATTCCGACAATCCCGTCACGAGTTAATCTTTGAATATTCCCCATGCTTCTCTTTGCGAAATAGGACTCCGATGTTATCATTCAGAAATCTTTCCAATGTCCTTGACTTCATGTCGTTCTCTTTGGCGACATCATGAGCTTGGGCCGTGGTGAATGTTGCAGGAAGATGGTTGACGATTGCTTGTTGTTGAGCTGTAAGCATATTCTCGTTGAGGATATTTTGCACTGATATGGCAGAGTTCTTGAAATACTCTGTCAATCGGATGGCTCGCTCTACACTCAGCAGGTCGATGGCTTCCTTATCACATTCTCCACACGTCCATCGTGCCAATTGAATAATCAGACAGAAACGGATGATGTATATCTCCAACTTGCAATAGATGCTGACAATGGTATCATTTGTTTCATTGTCGCATTGCTCGGAGAAATGATGCTGCCATTCATAGAGCCTTGCCTTAGCTTCTTCAGTGAATGATAAGACATGAGGCTCGATTTCCTGTTGCTCATTTATTGGACACTCCATATCAATAAGTTGTTGAATGATGGCTTGCCAATCTCGCTCTATATTATCGGGCAACTCTCGGTCACTCCATCTCGCTTTCTGCTGAAGGTTAGGCATGACGAACAAAATGCGATCGATGAAGCCGTTGCTGGAGCGTTCGCCTTTCGCCAACTCACTAAGTATCTTCTTTTGGATGGTTCCGATTACTGAGATATAGGGACGTTTAATGAAAATGGAACTCTTGGAACTTCTTCTGTCTGATATGGTTGTCTTGGCGCTAAAGACTGATAGCCAGAACTGTTCCTCTGAACCATTGTTATAGCGGTTGAAGTTCTTGAACCATGCAGACAACTCGTCTGTCCATAGGCACAAACCCCTCTTGTTCTGCGCATGAATATAGCTCAAGCCTTCTGGTGTGACATCAGAGACCAAGAAACGTTTGCGTATAGGTTCTTGCGGAAATCCATCCTCTCCATTTTCAATGCGTTCCTTGCGAGACATGCACATCTTTTCCTCAAACTTACTGTATTGCTCCTCAAACAACTTGTTTTGCTCATAGTCGTAATCGAGGAATGGCTTCATAGCGAAGCTAAGTGGGTGGCTCTTGTTGGCTCCTGGTCTTCCGATAAGAGCCATGTATAAGATAGGACTTTCAAGCCAACCTTGTTTCATCTGTGCCAAGTGCGTGTTGCCGATACCAACAGCCAATGCAGTGAGTATGGCTGCTGATATATAGTCGGTAGGAAAACTGTGGCATTCGTGTACCTCCTTGATGATTCTCTGAATCTTGGCAGGAAAGATGCTTACGGGAAACTGGCTTCCTGATAGGCGAGTACTCATATCAATAGCCTTATCCATGATAATCATTGGATTGATGGAAGTTTCCTTATTGTTATTTAAAGCTGTCATTTGGCATAGAGTTAAAAATTATACATTGACTTGGGTTTGCGCTTCATTCCACCTTGCAGGGCTTTTAGCATTTCAGAATGGTTCTGCACCTTGGTAGCTTTACGACCATTCTCAATCCATGCAAGCAGCTCATCCTTATAGAAGTATAGCTTCTTACCTTTTTTATAGGATGGCAGAATGCCTTGGTTAACCAATCGATAAATAGTTGGCTTCGACTTCATTATAATAATAGCAGCCTCATCAATCTCAACCAATATATGGTTATTTACTGATGATGTAGGTTGAAGTGCTGATACCATTTGCTTCAACTCGATAACTTGTTCTGTTAAATAAGATACCGCTTGTGGTAACTTATCAAAGGTGATACTTTCATTTATCATATCTGTTCATTTTTTATTATTCGGGTACAAAGTAAATGAGTTATATAATGGAGATAAATATCACTGAGATATAACCTCTGAATAACTGCTCAATGCTTATCAGCAACAATAATTTGTCTTGATTCCGTCTTGAATATCTAAGCTTGGTAGTAATTCTATGATGCAGGTACCTTCCATTCTTAACTTCCTTATAATAGTGGATATTTCCACATCAACCAGCGCATCAGCAAAAACTTGTTTTATAAAGGTTGCTGTATCAATGCCTTTCTTCTTGAAAAGGTTTCCTATATTCCAAGCATAATGCATTAAGTCAATAGTACGAATAGCCTTGTCAACAATCAATGAATGATGTCTCATGTGTGTAGAGGCACAACACTGGAAAATAGCGATGTTGTCACAAAGTTGGTTCAAATGCTCCTCTTTCATGTAGGCAGCAAAAGTTCTTCTGGTATAATCGATAGCTGAGTTTAACAAGACCTTTTCCTTTTTGGCTTTGTCTTCCAATGCTTCCTGTCTCAACTGTTCATAGCTTGTAATACAAGAAGAGGCTTCATCTGCATAGACGAAAGTTACATCTTCCAGGTTTAGCTCTTCCCCCTCGTCATATGTATTTGTTTCATTGATGGCAATAGAAGACAGACGCTTTCTTTCTGTATTGTTTACTGTATTACAAAAGATATGCTTAAACCATGGGGTAAGCAATCGTACGATACTATCTAATGCATGGAGATAAACAACCATCAGTATGGTGGTTGAGATAACGAACGTCAAGTTGCAGCTAAAGGTGTCTACACCATATTGCATAGCTTCGTTGCGAACAAGTGCACCAATGATAGACATTGCACACAAAACCAATAAATGCTGTGTCAAAAATTCTTTTTTAAACTGTTTCATATTGCGTATTATTAATCATTTGTGGCGCAAAAATAGGAAAAACTGCAGAAACTGACACGTGAGTCACGCGTGACTCACGTAAAACTTTTAGGAGCCTTTAACTAAAAAGCCCGATATTGAACATTTTTTCAATATCGGGCACCATGAAATGAATGCAATGGATTTATTTAAGAGAAATCTTATTTGCTGTCTCTCTTTTCTTTGCGTTCACGAGGTCAGCATATATCTGTGTTGTGCTTACATTCTTATGGGTAAGCATTTTTGAAACCGTGTAAATGTCTGTGCATAAGGCGATTTGGATTGTTGCATACGAGTGCCGGAAGCAATGGAATGAAAATGGCTTGGTGATTCCTGCCTTCTTCAACCATGCTTTAAGCGGATGGTTAATCATGCTGCGCTTCAATCCCTTAAACACGATACCCGTGCTTGGTTCACCACATAGTTCGTATGCCTCGTTGCTGATAGGCAAGGTTGCCTCGGTCTGAGTCTTCTGGGTACGAATACGCAAGCAATAGCCTTGGTCGGGAGCTATCTCGAAGTCTTCCCAACGCAATTTTAAGATGTCGCTGATTCGCAATCCTGTGAGGCAAGCAAAGAGGGAGGCAGACTTCAGTACAGGTATATCGCAAGGAGTAGCTGCCAACTGCTTTACTTCATCGAGGGTAAGAAACTCCTTCTTTACATCTTGTGGCTCAATCTTGTCCAGATAGTCATTGATGTTCTCACGAAGCCACTTGTCACGATAGGCGATTTTTAAGAGACCACGGAAAGTAGAGTAGTAACCTGCTGCAGAGTTGAGAGATACCTTTTGTTTTGTTCGATTCAACTGATTTGCATTCAGAAGATACTCTCTGAACTTTTTGCAAAGTTCCACTGTCACATCCCCAAATGTACAATGACCTTGAACAAATTTGAAGAAATGCTTGTAGACACATGTCCACTTGTCATCTTTCTTATGTGTCATCTTCTCAAAGTATGCCAAGAAATCAGCTTTCTGTCGTGTTTTGTCCAAAAAACCAAATTCTTCATTGATGAGTGATTGGGTTCTGATACAACGGATGGCCTCTGCTTTGTTGAGCATATCTGTATTAAACTCACGTTCCATCTCATTCTTTGGATGAGCATAGATATAGATACCTAAATATTCCCTGCGACTCATTTGCATAGTCTCAGGGTTGCGTACTGGTGGATAGAAATCCAAATAAAGAGAAATACGGTCGTTTTTAATCGCTCTTTGGCGAAGAGAAACTCTTGTACATGTATTTACCATGATGTTTACTTTTTATAATGTGATACTTATGTTTCATATATGATCCCATATTAAGAGATCTTTGAAATCGATTGCAAAATAATAGAGTTATGTAATGGGGTACAACTTAACCTTTTGATAACCGCTAAATAACCTTAGGCTTGCCGATAGCTTTCTCTAAATCTCGCTTGGAAATCTTGATATACTTGCCAATCTTCACCTTTTCAATAGCGTATTTCTTGATACGCTTATAAATCTGGTCCTGACTTAAACCATACAACTTCATGGCCTCCGGTATTGTATAATAAAGTTGGTCTTCTACGGATTCACCTTTTGCCAATTGTACATGACGCTTGGAATACAGAACATTGTTACCTTCCATTTTTCTTGGAATAGCATTGTGACTAACGAAACTATATACGGCCGTTTTCGTCATACAATATTTCTGTTGAATGTCCATAACAGTCATCCATTCACTGATGGTTGGATCTGGAGACAGGTGTGCAAAATAATCATCCACCTCTTTCTTGTTCCAATATACTCTTCCTTGTATGGATATTCTTGAAATCTTGACTTTCTTGACTATCTCATAGATGGCGGTCTCGTAAGTGTTGTGGACTTCTGCAATTTCCTTGGCAGAGTAATATTCTGGAACAGGTAGCTCTCGGTTTGCATGAACTGCTTCTTTTGAAGCACTTTTTTTTGTGGTGTATGGCAAACTATCAACAAGATAATCTATATCTCGCTTTCTGATTAAAGATAAACGAGAAGTAATCTTGGATGCTCGCAACTTACCACTATACACCATATTATATATGGTCTGTCTGCTTAGGCCCAAAAGTATAGCGACTTCTTGAATAGTGAGGTATTCTTTCACGAGGATTTCAGACATGGATTTCTCGGAAGCTTTTCGGTGGCTCATTGTCTCAGCCATCTTTACTTTCTCCTCACGTCTTGCTGCCTTATAGGCATAACTGTTGCATTGCTTGGAGCAATAACGAGTTGTGGATTTTGATGCATAGAAGCTCTTCCCACAATACTCGCAAATTTTTAGAATTCTTTCTTTGCTTGCTGTCATTTGTACGCTTTTTATACTTTTTTACTTAATTTATTGTAGAAAAAGTCGTCTGTCATTACTCCGTTTATTTTCAATAGTCTTATATCATCGTCCATCATTGTCCAAAACTCTCGGCAATCTTGCACTCATTTGCCAAAAATGGAGTCTCAAATTATTACTTTTGAAAAGTGGAGGTACAAGAGCGGTACAAAAAGGTGCTAAAAAAACCCTTACCATTGATTATAACCAATAGTAAGGCTAAAAAGAAAGGTGCTCATTTTGAGCACCTTAACTATCATTTGTTGTCGATATTAATCGTTGTTTATCACGACTTACTTTCCGATGCAGAAGTGCTTGAAGATATTGTTTAGCGTTTCCTGGCTACTTATCTGTCCGCCAGTGATTTCGCCCAATTCTTCCAAAACCATCTTCAAATCTTCGGCGATGATGTCGCCACTCATGTCCATTTCCATCGACTCCAATACTCGGGAGAGGGAATCATGGGCACGGAGTAGGGCTTCGTAGTGGCGGGCACTCGTTATGATGACGTCGTTCTCGGTAATCTCAGGAATATCAGCGGCTTTTACTAATGCCTGCTCCAGGGATGAAACGTTCTCGCCTGTGCGGGCACTGATGAAGAGTGAGGCTTCTGGTTCGCTGGAATCTGAGCCGCAGGAATGGGTGAACTTATCAAACGCAAGTTTATCATTCTCAAGTTTATCCATCTTATTAAATACCAGCAGCAGCTTCTTGCCCTGGTTCTTCTGCTTCATCTCTTCGATTTCTGAGGCTGACGGTTGCTCATCCAATAGCCAGATTACTATCTTCGCCTCTTCCATCTTCTGGAAAGTGCGCTCTATTCCGATGTTTTCTACCACATCATCCGTCTTGCGGATTCCGGCTGTGTCAATAAAGCGGAAGGTGATTCCGTCGATGAGGGTGGTGTCTTCGATTACATCTCGGGTGGTTCCGTGAATGTCGCTCACGATTGCCTTCTCTTCGTGGAGCAGACGGTTGAGCAGGGTGCTCTTGCCCACATTCGTCTTGCCTACGATGGCTACGGCTACTCCCTGCTTCAGGGCGTTGCCGGTTTCGAAGGAGTGGGCGAGGGTGGTAATCTTGTGATTGATTTCTTCGGCTAGAGCCTGGAGATCGCTGCGGTCGGCAAACTCCAGTTCTTCGTGGTCGCTGAAGTCGAGCTCCAATTCCAAGAGCGAAGTCATCTTTAATAATTTTTCGCGCAGCAGGGAGAGTTCGTTGCTGAAATGGCCCTTCAGTTGGCTGAGCGCCATCTTGTGGGTTGCCTTGTTGGTAGAGGCGATGAGATCAGCTACGGCTTCTGCCTGAGAGAGGTCCATCTTGCCGTTGAGATAGGCACGACGGGTGTATTCGCCCGGTTCTGCCTGGCGACATCCTACCTCCGTAAAGCGATGGAGAACCTGCTGAAGAATGTATCGGCTGCCGTGACAGGAAATCTCGGTGGAGTTCTCGCCTGTATAACTGTGGGGTGCACGGAACACGCTCACCAGTACATCATCGATGGTGTTGCCATCCTTATCCTTGATTTCGCCATAATGCAGGGTGTAGGGCTTGGCTTCTTCCAGGGATTTGCCGTTGGCAGACTGGAAGATTTTGTCGGTGATGGTAATGGCGTTAGAGCCACTGAGTCGGATGATTCCGATTGCACCGCCGGCTGGGGTTGCCAGGGCGCAGATACATTCTTCTTGATTCATTTTTTTATTGTTTAAATTCTATCTAATACAACCTTGATGAGATTGTCGATGGTGCTCTTATAGCCTGTGTTGGCGCTGAGGGCTCGACGGTTGGCGATGACCATGCAGCAGGTTAATGCCTTGTGACCGAGGAGGAGAGATAGACCGGTGAGGGCTGAACTCTCCATCTCGAAGTTATTGACACGCAGACCGTTATACTCGAAATTCTCAATCTTTGCGTTAAGCTCTGGGTCGGCAAGAGGGGCACGGAGTTCTCTGCCCTGAGGACCGTAGAAACCGCCGCAGGCGATGGTGATTCCACGAACCATGTCGTCGCCGGCAATCTGGTTGAGCAGCTCCGGGTCGTTGTCTACACAGTATGGATTTCCTATCTGGTCGTTCCACTTCACCTGGCGCTTGAACTCAGCCTCGGTCTCGAGGTCGCAAATTTCATTGCGGCGGGCATAGAAGTTAATGAGTCCGTCGAAACCGATGCTCTTCTGTGAAGCGACGAAGGTTCCGGCAGGACAGTTGAGCTGCAGGCCGCCGCAGGTTCCGATGCGCACGAGGGTGAGGGTGGTGTGCTCCGGTTTTTCGGTGCGGGTAGCGAAGTCGATGTTTTTCAGTGCATCCAGCTCGTTTACCACGATATCGATATTGTCGCATCCGATTCCGGTGCTCTGCACAGTGATTCTCTTGCCTTTATATGTACCGGTGATGGCGTGGAATTCGCGGCTTGCCACCTCGCATTCCTTCTCCTCAAAATGAGATGCTACGAGAGCTACACGACCTGGGTCGCCTACGAGAATTACTTTATCCGCCACCTGTTCCGGGCGTAAATGGAGGTGGAAGCAACTTCCATCTTCATTGATGATCAATTCTGATTCTGCAAAATATTTGCTCATAATTCCAATTGTTTTGATTGTTAGTAACTGTTTCTTTCCTTTATGTAAAATGCAAAGATAGTATTATTTTCTGGAATGTGCAAAGGTTTTTACGGTTTTTAAACAATTATTTTTGAGAAATATTAAGAAGAGTTAAAATAAAGAAGAGAGATGCAAGGATTTCCCGACTGCTGCATTTTACTAGCAGACGAAATTTAAAAGAAGAGATTATGAAAAAGAATAACATGATGAAGTCTGCCGTGCTGATGATGCTGGCAGCTATGGCTATCAACTCTTGCTCTACAAGCAAAAACGTGAATAAGGAAATCAAGGACGAGAACCAGGTGGCTCGCCCTGGCAAAGATATGGATATGGACGAACAATATCTGACTCTATCGGATGCTCAGCTCGACATCCTGCAGAAGAACAACAAGTTTGCCTTCAACCTCTTCCAGAAGGTTTCGGGAATGGATTCGAAGGTGGTTTCGCCTATGAGCGTTTCCTATCTCATGGGTATGTTGGCAAACGGTGCTGACGGTGAAACCCAGCAGGAAATCATGAAGGCGATTGGCTGCGACGGGGTGAGCGTGAAGGAACTGAACGAGCTTTATAAGTCGCTGATCATGAGTGCTGGAAAGTTGGATAAGCAGACCACTGTTAATATCGCCAACTACGTGGCTGTCAACAAGAAATATCAATTGGATGAAGATTTTGTCAAGGCTGTTTCTGACAATTATCAGGCAGGAATCGAGAGCCTCGACTTCAATTCACAGAAGTCGGCTGACCGCATCAACTCCTGGTGTGAGAAGCAGACAAAGGGAATGATTCCGAAGTTCATCGACCGCATGGAGCCTAGTGCTGTTTCCTATCTGCTGAACGCCATTTACTTCAAGGGCACCTGGATGAATGAGTTTGACAAGAAGAACACGAAGCTGGAGAATTTCCGTGGTTATACGCGCGATATTCAGAAGGTGGAGATGATGCATCAGAATGAGAAATTCGACTATTATGAGAATGAAACCTTCAAGGCGGTGCAGCTGCTCTACGGCAACGGAACCTACTGCATGACCGTCATGCTGCCTAACGAGGGCAAGAGCATCGACGACATGATGAAGGGAATGGATGCTGAAAAATTCATGACAATGATGGGGAATGTGGAGGAGTGCAAGGTAGATTTAAAGCTGCCTAAGTTTACCACAGAAATGGAATTGCCGCTCAACGATATCATCAGTCAGCTGGGTGCGCCATCTATCTTCAACCCATCGAAGGCAGATTTCAGCCGTTTCGCCAAGGGCGATTTCTTCGTGAGTCAGATGCTGCAGAAGGCAAAGATAGAGGTGAGCGAAAAGGGAACCGAGGCTGCTGCCGTTACCGGAGCCATCATGGTGGCATCCCTAGGGCCAAGAGAGGAGCGCAGTGTGGTTTTCCATGCTGACCGTCCGTTTGTCTATACGATTACCGACCAACAGACCGGCGCCATCCTCTTCATGGGACAGTTTACCGG
This sequence comes from Segatella copri, assembly GCF_009494395.1. Classification (GTDB taxonomy): domain Bacteria; phylum Bacteroidota; class Bacteroidia; order Bacteroidales; family Bacteroidaceae; genus Prevotella. Next base: position 127,702 of record NZ_VZCB01000101.1, read on the forward strand.
AAAATAAAATAAGAAAATTACACGAGAAATAAATATAGTTGAAGGGGGAAAAGCTCATTTCTAAATCCAGAGCTTTTCCCCCATTTTCTTATTCTTTTCGTAAAAACTTGCTTACTTTTTTATCTTTTCCAGATATCCGGCAGCTCGCTTATCGCCCAGCTCTTCTGCCTTTTTCAGATTCTTGATGGCTTCTGCCTTCATGTTCTTCTCCTTATAGAGCAGACCGAGGAGGAGGTAGCCGTCAGCATATTCTGGGGCTAACTCAATGCAGCGGGATGCGGCACTGATTCCCTCATCATAACGCTTTACTCGCAAATCCAGACTTGCCCACTCGGCAAAGAAGGTTGGCTCCTTTGGCGCAAGATAGCAGGTTCGGGCAATGTCGAACAGCGCCGGCTGCCACATTCTCAGCTTGGTTTCGCACTGATAGCGGGCATAGAAGAAGGCTGGATCTACCGGGCGCGCAATGCTGTCGTACATGTTGAAGTCCTGAACGGCACGACGATACTGCCCCTTGTTTGCCAGATATTGACCACGAGCCAGATAGTATGGACCCGCCATGTTGGTGCGGGCTCCCACGCTGACGGCACTGTCGAGCAGCATTTCAATCTCAGTATCAGAAGCTTTCAGCCTTGTCTTTGCCTGCGCAGCCTCAAGATAGAGCTCACCGCTATTGATAGGAGTCTTGGTCAGGTCGAGGAAGATATTGGCTGCATCTGCATACTCGCCCTTGGTGAAGAGAATTCGTGCTTCCTGATGCTTGTAGACCGGCTGAGCCTTGATGGCGTAAGCCTGGCGAGCCTCGTCAAGCGCCTTGTCCAGTGTCCAGGCTGTATAAACGGAATCGCCCTTATAGATTATCTTCTGATAGATGATGTCAGAATAATCCGAATGAGCCTCGTCCTTGGCAGCAGACTTCTTAATGCCGGTTTCCATCATTCGGGCAGCCTCTTCATACTTGCTGTCGTTCACCAGGCCGAGCGCCTTTTCCTTATATCCGAAGGCAGATGTAGGGAATTTCTTGATGAATTCGTCAGCATACTTGTCATAATCCTGCATTTTCAGCTGACCCTTCTTCAGGGTCATCATGGTCATGGCTTCCTCCTCTGTATCAGGCAGGGCTGTGCGGATGGTAGTCTCTCTCAGGGCTGCATCGAGCGATGAAAGACCGGAAACTTTCAGCTGACTGGCGTAGTTGGCGTCAATCGCCGTGGTCTGACCGTTGCTGTGCATCAGTCCTATCACCTGTCCGTTCTTGTTGACGAAAGGACAGCCTACCGCATTCTCAGGAACTCCCGTAGAGAAGATGTAGTAGTTGTAGGATGTAAGGAATTTCTCTACACTCGTGATGCTTTCCTGCTGGAATGGCGACTTCTTGATAGAGTAGGGAACGAGCCACACTTTCTGTCCGGCTTCCGTCTCCTTTGCAGCGATGGTAGCCGCAGCCGTATTCGCCTTGATTCTGAATTTGGCAACATCATAAAGCTCATCAGCTCCCATGATGGCGTCAACTTCATACGATTTTCCCGTGGCGTCGACCACGCTGGCCTTGGTGGCTCCCACGAAAGGCTTGAAAGTACTGATGGCAGTACCCTTGTTATCAATAAACACTCCCTGTGTAGATGATATGATGGCGCCGTCCTTATTGAATGTAGTCAAGGTGAAGACGCTTTTGGCAACCTTCTGTACAGAGCCCGGTTGCGCAAGGACACTCGATGCTCCCAGCATCAGAGTCAAAATTATTATATTGATTCTTTTCATATCTATTATTTGGCATGTTTGTTTATCAGCTCCCTGGCATTAGCCAGCGCCGCCTGGCTGATGTCGCTTCCGCTGAGCATCTGGGCGATTTCTTCCACCCTCTGTTCAGGAGTCAGTTCCCGCATCTGCGAGATGGTTCCGGTCTGAGTTTCCTCCTTCATCACCTTATAATGATGGCTGCCCATGGCTGCTATCTGAGGCAGGTGGGTGATGGAGATGACCTGACGGTTCAGGTTGCCCATCTCGGTCATGATTTCTGCCATCTTCTCGGCAATCTTTCCGCTGACTCCCGTATCGATTTCGTCGAAGATGATGGTTGGCAGTTTGACAGCGCCGCTGATCATCGCCTTGAGCGAGAGCATCACGCGGGCTATTTCGCCACCGGACGCTACCTGGCTGATAGGCTGGAGAGGGGTGCTGCGGTTGGCGCTGAAGAGGAAGCTTACCTTGTCGGCACCGTCCCTGCTGAGCGGTTTCTCGGCAAATTCTATCTCGAACCGGACGTTAGGAATGCCGAGCGGGATGAGACGGTTCTTCATCTCCGTCTCGATTGCCTTGGCGGCTTTCTTGCGCAGATTCGTCAGCGCATAGGCTGCCGACAATGCCTTGAGCTGCTTGTCGGTTACTTCCTTCTGCATGAGCCTGATGTCCTCATCGCCATTGTCAATATGGTCCAGCTGCTGAGCCAGACGTTCGCGGGTTTCGATGAGTTCCTCTACGGTCTCAACATGGAATTTCTGCAGCAATGCGTTGAGCTTATCCAGTCGGGAATTGAGCTGTTCCAGGCGGGCTGGGTCGAAATCTATCCGGTCCAGGCTTCGGCTGATTTCCTGCGCAATGTCCTTCAGTTCGATGTAGCTGGAATCCAGGCGGTCGGAAAGTTCAGCCACTTCGGGGTAGACCTCCCTGATGTCGCTGATGCTGTTGCTGACATTGCGCAGCAGCTGCAGGATGCTTCCCTCATCGCCCGAAAGCGAATGGTCAGCTTCGTAGAGAGCTGATTTGATTTCTTCCGAATGGTTCAGGGTCGCTGATTCCTGCTCCAGTTGCTCAAGTTCGCCTGCTTCCAGATGCGCCTCGTCGAGTTCCTTATACTGGAATCGCATGAACTCCTCGTTCTCACGGTTTCTGTTGAGTTCCTGCTCCAGCCGTTCCAGCTCAGCCTGGGCTGAGCGGTATTGCTGATAGGCAGCCTGGTAGGTCTTGATCTGAGCTGCGTCCTTAGCCAGGATGTCTACCACGTTGAGCTGGAAATCTTCCTTCTGCAGCAGCAGGTTCTGATGCTGCGAATGAATGTCCACCAGCTGTTCGCCCAGTTCTCTCATCTTGGTCAGGGGAACCGGAGTGTCATTGATGAAAGCCCTGCTCTTGCCGGCACTGGTCAGTTCACGGCGGATGATGGTGTCTTCTGCATCAAAATCGATGTCGTTGTCGTCGAAGAAACCCTTCATGTCGTATCTGGAGAGGTCGAAATGAGCCTCAATCACGCAACGGTCCTTGCCCGACTTGATGGCCTTGCTGTCGGCACGGTTGCCCAGCAGCAGGCCGATGGCTCCGAGGATGATGCTTTTGCCTGCACCCGTTTCGCCAGTGATGACAGAAAAGCCTGGATGTAGTCTTATATCCAGTTCGTCTATGAGCGTAAAGTTTCTAATATACAGTTGCTTGAGCATAATTCATTAAATCTTTTTCTAACCCTGGCAGAAAGCCGGGGGCTTATTCCTTTATCTTGTCCCAGAAAGCGCTTTGAGACGGGTTGATGCTGAAGAGAAGTTCGTAGATGGCTTCCTTCTCCTTCTGGGTTCCATGACCCTTGTAGATGTTGGCAAGCTCATCCTTCTTGTAATCAGTCCATATCTGCGGTAGCAGACTGAGCGGACGGTTTTCCCTCGCCTTCCGGAGAAGGGTGGTAAGAGCCGTAGTAATCTCGCCCCGGCCTCGTTCCACGTTGCTTGCCATCTCGTCCAGCCCCTTGCGGTAATAATCATACTGCAGCTGGCGGTAGGGTTCCATGGCACCGTCCAGATAATCGGAGATGATGGCAAAGCGGTTCTTGGAATCGGCAAATGCCTTCCATCCCGGATAATCGAGGTTCTGGGCGTTGTTGGCAAGGTTCATGCATCTTTGAAGCACATCTTCGCCACCCTTGGGCGCAAACGTGTCGAGGTCAAGACCTATGATGAGATAGGCATAATAGGCGCAGAGAGCCGTCAGCTGATTGTCTATCTGCTGCTCGTTGAACTCCAGCTGGTCGAACTCGGCAAACTTGAACGTGAAGTTCTGGTCCACATTATTATATATGGTGGTGGTGTAGGCCGAATTATAGACCGGTCGGTTAGCCTGGATAAGCGCCTTGCATGTAAACATGTTTGCATCTTTATCATACTTGCTTACCGTAATGTTGAAATTACAGACGATGCGCTCTTTCCTGGCAAACTGCAGATGGGTCCATTGGCGGTCGTTGAGAAACTGCTCCAGAGTCTGCTGCAGGTTTTCGAAGACGCTCTTGTCCGTGCCCGAAATCTGGGCGTGGTTGATCGTGACCTTGGCCTGGAGCTCCTGCGCAGAAACTGTCTGTACGGTACAGAACAGAATCCATACCATACAGACAGCTTTCATCCACTTACAGGATTTTTGCCAATTCGTTGATGATGTCTTTTGCCACCTCAGTCTTTGGTTTCTTCTCATATTCTTTCTTGCCCTTTTCTGAGATAATCGTTATCTGATTGTCGTCCGTGCGGAATGTGGTTCCCGGATTGCGGGTGGAGTTGAGCACGATGAAGTCGGCATTCTTCTTCTGTCTCTTCTTCTGTGCGTTGGCTTCCTCGTCGTTGGTTTCCAGGGCGAAAGCCACAATTCGCTGGTTCTTCTGCTTCATCTGTCCCAGGGCAGCAGCAATATCGTGCGTAGGCACGAGGCGCAATTCCAGGTCGTCCTTTTCACGCTTGATTTTCCTGTCGGCAACGGCATTCGGCTTGAAGTCGGCAACGGCAGCACAGAGGATGGCTGCATCTGCCTGCTGGAAAGCCAGGGTAGAGGCCTGATACATCTCTTCGCAGCTCTCCACATCGATGCGGTTGATTCCGGGACTGCACGAGAGCGCTACGGGACCGGCGATGAGGGTTACGTTGGCGCCACGGCGCAGACATTCCTCAGCCAGGGCGAACCCCATCTTGCCGGAAGAATAATTGCCGATGAAGCGCACCGGATCTATCTTCTCATAGGTGGGTCCGGCAGTAATCATCACGTTCTTGCCCTTCAGGTCTTCCTGCTCGCTGAAGAATCGTTCCAGATACTCCACGATGATGTCGGGTTCTTCCATGCGTCCCTTGCCTTCCAGTCCGCTGGCAAGAAATCCCACTTCCGGTTCTATGATATGATTGCCATAGCCCAGAAGGGTCTTCATGTTAGCCTGGGTGGATGGATGCTTGTACATGTCCAGGTCCATGGCTGGTGCAATGAAGACCGGCGCCTTCATGGAGAGGTAAGTGGTGATGAGCATGTTGTCGGCAATGCCGTGAGCCATCTTACCCATCGTAGAGGCGGTGCAGGGAGCAATGAGCATGGCGTCTGCCCAGAGTCCGAGGTCAACATGAGAGTTCCATGTTCCGTCGCGCTGCGAGAAGAACTCGCTCACCACGGGCTTATGGGTGAGGGCAGAGAGGGTGATGGGAGTGATGAACTCCTTGCCGGCTGGCGTGATGACCACCTGCACCTCAGCGCCTTTCTTGATGAGCCCGCGGATGATGAGACAGGACTTATAGGCTGCAATGGAGCCCGTAATGCCCAGTACTATTTTCTTTCCTTTCAACATTCTCCTATTTCCCCATACGCTTATTGTATTCACGGAGGCGAATACGGGTAAGTACCTGCTTGGTATTGTTGGTAAAGTCGCTGCCCAGAACCCATGTGAAGTAGCCTGGGTCGCGGGTCAGGATTTCGCCAACGTCCCAGCCTTTGTATTTGCCGAAGTTGAAGACCTCATGCTTCAGAGGCTCGCCCTTCTCATTGGTCATTACATTGCCGTCAGCATCCTTCACTTCCTGCCATACGATGCGGCCAGCAAAGTCTACATTGTCGTTCTGCTTGGAGAAGGCAGCCAGCTCGTCCATGTCGTTGTTGAGCACGCGCTCCGGTTCGTCCTGAACGCCTGGAGCATATTTGTCGAGCTCAGCCATCAGCACGCGGTAGGTGGCTTCTGTATCCTGGTCAGCTCTATGAGCCTCGAAATCTTCTTCCATCTTTCTTCCGCAGAAGAACTTGTAGGCTGCTGCCAGGTTTCTGCGCTCCATCTTCATGAAGATGGTCTGAGCGTCGATGAGGCGGCACTTGCTGAAGTCGAAGTCGATTCCGGCACGGAGGAATTCCTCAGCGAGCATCGGAATATCGAAATGGTTGGAATTGTAGCCGGCAAAGTCGCAGCCGGTAAACTCCTTGTCAAGTGTGGCAGCCAGCTGCTTGAAGGTAGGAGCGTCCTTGACGTCTTCGTTGCTGATGCCTGTGAGGGCTATGACCTCTGCAGGAATCTCCTTCTCCGGATTGACGAAGAGGTTCTTTCTTGTCTCTGTTCCGTCCGGACTTACCTTGATGTATGATATCTGAATGATTCTGTCCTTCACCATGTCCAGACCTGTTGTTTCAAGGTCGAACACGATTAAAGGCTTCTTTAAGTTGAGTTTCATTTTTCTATTAAAAATATTTGTCTGACGATTCAGTTAAGCCTGCTGCTCCTTAGTCATTCAGGAGCATAGGCATGATGAGCATGAGGACATCCTCGTTTTCAGTCTGCTCTGCAGGAACGATGATTCCGGCACGGCTAGGGTCAGCGAGCTGGAGGATGATGTTGTCGCCACTGATATTGCTGAGCACTTCGTTCAGGCTGCTGCCCTTGAAACCGATGTTGATTGGCGAACCCACATACTCGCATGACATCTGCTCGCGGGCTGATGTAGAGAAGTCCATATCCTCAGAAGAAACCTCCATTCTGCCTGGTTCGATGCTGAAACGAACCAGCTGGCTGCTCTCGCTGGCGAAAGGCATTACGCGGCGCAAGGCGCTGATGAGAGCCCTGCGGTCTACGGTTACCTCGTTAGGATTATTAGGAATCACGGAGTTGTAGTTAGGATAGCGACCGTCAATGAGTCTGCATCTCATCTCGCCGTCAGCGAAAAGGATTTCGGCACTGCGGTCATCAAACTTGATTTCCACGTCATCGCTGTCTCTTGTCAGGATAGCCTTGAGCAGGGAAGCTGGCTTCTTAGGAAGGATGAACGAAGCTGGAGTCTCGCTCTTGATGGTGTAGTTTCTGTTGCGCACCAGCTTATGGCCGTCGCTGGCAACGATGGCGAGAGCATCGGCAGTGAGGTCAAAATAAATACCGTTCATTACAGGGCGCAATTCATCGTTTGCCGTAGCGAAGAGAGAACGTGAGATGTTGTCAATCAGCACGTTTGTAGGAAGGGCGATGAAATGAGAAGCCTCGTTCATGCTCTGTGTGCGAGGGTAATCTTCCGCATTCTGACCGGTGAAGTTGTAAAGACCGTTCTGGTAAACGATTTTGATAGCAAAGGTCTCCGTGTCAACATCAAAGTTGAGAGGCTGCTCAGGCAATTCCTTGAGCGCATCGAGGATAACTCTGTTAGGGACGCAGAATTCGCCTTCGCCGTCATTGTCTGCCAATTCGATGGTGCTCTTGATGATATTGTCACTATCACTGGCAGTAACTGTCATTTCACCATTTGCTACCTGGAAAAGGAAACAACCAAGGATAGGCAAGGAATTCTTGCTGCTGATTACCTTGGCTAGCATGTTGAGCTTGTTGCTCAATGCAGAACTTGAAACTGTAAATCTCATGAGTATTTATTTTAAATTAATTTTTTATTTTTCTTATTCACCTATTTAATTTAGCATAATCGCTTAATTGAGCACAAAAATACAAAAAATATTGTTCATACACAAAAATAATTGGATAAAAGTTTGAGTTTTAGAACTATTTTTAGTAATTTCGCAGTCAGAATCGTTTGAATCTATAAAAACTTTAAAATATTAATATGGAATTACAAGGAAAGGTTATTGCCGTTTTACCAGAAAGAAGCGGCGTATCAGCAAGAGGTGAGTGGAAGGCTCAGTCTTATGTTATCGAAACTCACGAAGCATATCCTAAGAAGTTGTGCTTTGATGTTTTTGGCGCAGACCGTATGGCTCAGTTCAATATTCAGAGTGGTGAAGAGATTTTGGTTTCCTTCGATATTGATGCTCACGAGTATCAGGGTCGTTGGTTCAACAGTATCCGCGCATGGAACGTGCAGCGCGTAGATCCTAACGCTGTTGGTGCAATGGGTGGAATGCAGCCTGGTGCTTCAGCATTCCCTCCTATGGGTGCAGCTCCTGCTCAGCCAGCTCCTGCAGCTGCTCCTGCAGCAGGTGCTACTGCTCCATTCCCTCCAGCTCAGCCAGCAGCTCCTGCAGCAGGTGGAAGCGCTGACGATCTTCCATTCTAAGCTGAAATACAGCATTGGAAAACAGTTGAGGGTGTGTCATCATCTTGTTGATGGCACACCCTCATTTTTTTGTTTCTTTTCCGTTTTCTCACGGAACATTTTTTCTGAAAATTCTATTCCACTCTTCTCCGTTTCTCGAAAAAGCTTTTAGAGGCGGCAAAGAACAGAACGACGGCTGCGGCATTTTCGATGGCTACCATCCAGAAGGTTCCGTTGTAGCTGAAATGCTCTGCCACAACACCACCGAGCAGACAGCCGATTCCGAATCCCAAATCCCAACCCGTAAGAATACTGCTGTTGGCTGTGCCTCGCTGGTCGTGGCGCGCCACATTGATAAACATATTCAGGAAGGCAGGATAGAGATGACCGTTGCCCAGACCGATGAGTGCTGCAGAGAGGTAATAGGCTACTGGATGCTTGATGGCGACGAAGATGATGAAGCCCACCAGCGAAATCAGCATTCCTTCGGCTGCATTCTGCGTTAACTTGCCTTTGCTCAGTGCCTTACGCCCCTGCAAACGGGAGAGGAACAAGCCCATCGAAAGAATGGCAAAATAGGTTCCCGTTCCGCCCGTAATGCCGAGTTCTTCCTTGCTGTAGATGGCAAGATAGTTGCTCAGAACGCCCCAGCAGAAGCCAAACATACAGATGTTGATGGCGAGCAGCCAGGCACGGGTCAGGAAGAATCGGTCCAGGGACAGCTTCTCCTTGTTCTTGACGATTTCCTTCTCCGGCAGATGAACCGTTCCGGCAATCACCACCGAAGCGATGGCTACGATGAAGGCAATCCAGAACAGTACCATGTAACTGCCCACCATATTATGGAGATAGATTCCGACAGACGGAGCTATTGCCATGGCGAAATTGTTGCTCAGTCCGTAGAGGCCAATGCCTTCGTTGCGGCGGCTGGCAGGCAGGACATCAATGGCGCAGGTACTGTTGGCAACGGTTACGGCGCCAAACGGTCCGCCATGCAGGGTTCGGCAGATGGCAAACATCAGGATGGTGCTGGCTGCAATGTATCCTGCAAAGAAGATGGCGAAGGCTGTCAGGCAAATCATCAATACTTTCTTTCGAGAGAACCCGTCTACCACATAGCCGCTGAAGGGGCGGACGATGAGGGCTGCCACAGTATATCCGCTCAGTACAATGCCGATTACATCCTTCGTTATCCCGAAGGTCTCACTCAGATAGAGCGGGAGCAACGGGGTGAGAAGATAGAAGGCGAAGTAGAGCAAGAAATTGGTCGTCATCACCTTCACATAGTTAGCATTCCAAAGTTTCTCTTTCATCTCTTGTTGCATTCTTGTTTCTTGTTCAGAACAAAAGTTTCTTGTTGCGTTCAACTATTAAATCTTGCCCTCCAGCCAGGCGTCAATCAGGCGGCGGGCAATGGATAATTTCTCAGGAAGGATAGGGAGGTTGTCCTTGCTAAACCACTTGCCGCGAGAGAGTTCCTCTTTCTGCAGGTGGATTTCTCCATCCACATATTCTGCCGTATAGCCCACCATCAGTCCACTTGGATAAGGCCATGGCTGGGAACTGAAATACTTCACGTTCCTGATGGTAAGTCCGGTCTCTTCCATCACCTCGCGATGCACGGCTTCTTCCAGGCTTTCGCCCGTCTCTACGAATCCGGCTACGAGAGAATCGAAGTTGCCCTTGAAGTTGCGGGCATGAACGAGAAGAACCTGATCGCCTTTCTTGATGAGCACGATGATGGCGGTGGCGAGAGATGGCCAGACCTGCTTGCCGCACTGGGTGCATTTCTTGCTGATGTCGGTTGCCATCTGCATCGGAGCGCCGCAGACACCGCAGAAATGGGTGTTCATGTCCCAGTAGTTCAGTTCCTGGCACTTGCCAGCCTTCTGATAAAGCTCAGGTGTGAGCTTATAGAAACTGGGGCGCAGACCGCACATCTCGAACTTCGGATGGTCTGTGACGGGTTCCGGAATGGTGAAGGTTTTCACCTCCGTTCCGTCCTCCATCGGAGTGATGTTGAGGATGTGGGTCCAGGGCTTTGTCTCTATCGGACATTCCTCACTACATGGAATCGTATAGGTTCCGTCGTCTCTCTTCTCCAGCAAGAGGTCACTCTTGCAAAATATAAACCAATACTTCATTACTTCTTTATTTTGAACTTTGAGCTTTGAACTTTATGATATGCTTTCCTGGGAGCGTTTCAGGTTGGGGCTTTCTATTGCTTCTTGCCGAACAGCAATTCATAGTCGCGCTGGGCAGCAGGCTTGGCCCATGCTTCCGGTACGAACTTCCAGTTGTTGTTGGCTTTAGCCTCGATAGTGCCCATCTTTTCGATAGCTTCCATCAGGTAGTAGCGCTGGTCGCGCTTGCTGCGATAGATGATTCGACTGTCCAGACTGTCCTTTGGAATTCCGGCGCCACGAGTGAGAAGCTCTCCGCCACCATTGCCACGATAGCTATTTACGGCTACATTGTACCATTTCTTCTCATCGAAAGGCTGACCGTTGCTCATGCGCAGAATCTTCACCTTCTCTCCGTCCGGCTTCGTAACATCCACCTCATAGTCGATTCCGGCAGCACTGTCAAAGTTGAAGGAGAGATTCTTGAAGCCCAGGCGCTGCTGATCGCCCTTGGTCTGGGTGTCGAGCAGAAGCAGATGATCGTCAGGACTCTTCATGGTGTTCACCCAAAGGTCATAACTCATCTCCAGATGCTTGCGAATCTCTTCACCGGTGAGGCGCATCACGTAGAGCTGATTCTCATATTTATAGAGGTTGAACATATCGCTCACGTAGACAGGACCAGCGTTGATGGTGGAATTGAATTGGAGCGGAGCGTTGAAGGCAATGTCAGCCTTGGTGATTTCGAGCTGCAGGTTGAGGATGAAATCATTGAAGGCGCAGCTTCCGAAGAACGATTCACGGCTGTGGATGGTGTTCTTGAAAGTACCAATCTGCTTGCCCACATATTGGTTGATTTCTGCAATCTGAGGCTCGAAAGTCTTCATGAATTCCTCGTCAATAGGACATTTTGTCACATCGGCAAGGTTTCCTACCACTTTCTTGTCAGTCACTACATATTGCTTCTTACCGTTCACCTTCTTCTTGTTGAGGGTCAGAGTAATCTCTGCATCAGCTACGGAGAGGGCGTTATTGGCAGGGTCGAGACAAATAACAGGCTTGCCTTCCACATTGGTAACAGTCTCGTTGCATCGGGTGTGGTCATGGCCAAAGAGTACTATGTCGAAACCTGGCACTTCCTTTGCAACTCTGAGCGAAGCATCCTCTTCATATTCAGGGGTAACGATTCCACCGTCCTTACCACTATGGAAGACGCCGATTACCACGTCCGGCTTCTCGTTCTCCTGGATGTGCTTCATCCATTTCCGGGCACTGGTCACCATGTTCTCGAAATGGAGACCGCTCCAGAGATTCTCTGTCAGCCAGTTAGGAATGGCTGGAGTCAGCAAGCCGAGCACGGCAACCTTCACACCCTCGCGGTTCAGGATGATGTAAGGCTTGACGTAAGGCTCGCCAGTCTTGGTGTCGATAATGTTGGCTCCCAAAACAGGGCAGTTCAACTCCTTGATCCATTTGTCGTAAACAGGATGACCGGTCTCAACATCATGGTTACCGAAAGCCTGCGCATCATACTTCATATAGTTGACCACATCCGAAGCCACGTTGCGAGCCTGGGTGTTCACATAATTATAATAGTAGCAGGTGGGCTGTCCCTGCAGAATGTCGCCATTCTCCAGGAGGATAACATTGTCCTTATACGTCTTTCGAAGGTCGTTGACGTAGGAAGAAACTCTAGCCAGAGTACCAGCCTTTGGCTTCCGGTTGATGAAATCGTAAGGGAAGAAGGAACCGTGGACGTCACTCGTTTCGATTACTCTCAGTTTTACGGTACGTTGCTGTGCCATAGCGGGTGAATTGATGGTAAGCGCCAGCAAGAGCGCTGCAAATACTTGTTTCATATTACTAAAAAGTTATTATTACTCTGCAAAAGTACAAAAAAGTTAGCAATTACGGCATACTTTTTGTTGGATAATTCAAAAAATAATTAAAAATAGGAGGTATAAGAATATGGCATTCGTAGATTATTACAAAATTCTTGGTGTTGACAAGAACATTCCTCAGAAGGATGTTCGAGCAGCCTATCGTAAGAGAGCTAAGCAGTTTCATCCTGACTTGCACCCTAACGACCCGAAGGCTAAGGCTAAGTTCCAGGCTTTGAACGAGGCGTATGAGGTGTTGTCAGATCCAGATAAACGTGCCAAATACGATCAGTTTGGCGAGAACTGGAAGAACGCCGGTGGCTTCGGTGGTGGTGGATTTGGTGGCGGCAGTGCCGGTGGCGCTGGCGGCAATCCGTTTGAGGGCTTCGACTTCAGCAGTTTCGGAAGTGGCGGAGGTGGATTCTCCAGCTTCTTCGAAAATCTCTTTGGCGGCGGCCGTTCCCGCAGCAGCCAGGGCGGTGCTGGTTTCGGCGGCTTCGGAGGCGGAGCTGGAACAGGCGGCTTTGGTGGCTTTGGCGGTTTCGGTGGAGCCAATGCCGGTTATGGCGCAGGTGCTGACTTCGGTACTGGCGGTTGCAACGGCGGCTGCGGCAGTCAGCAAGGTGCGCGAACCAACAATGGCGAAATGAACATGAACGTGAACATCGACATGTATACTGCCATGTTGGGTGGTGAAGGAATCATCACGCTGAGTAACGGTTCGAAGATTAAGTTGAAGATCAAGCCTGAGACTCAGAACGGAACGAAGGTTCGTGTTCGTGGCAAGGGTTACGACCGTGGCGATGGAACCTTCGGTGATCTGATGATTACCTATAATGTGAAGTTGCCAACCGGCTTGAATGACAGACAGAAAGAGTTGCTTCGCCAGATGAAGAACGCAAAGTAGAGGTCAGATGCAATAAACAAAATCGCCCTGTAAGGACAAAAGCTTTAAAATAAGTCATTGAAACTTGAATGCTTTTGTTCTTACAGGGCTTTTTATTTTCCCATTTTTTATTTTCCCATATTTTTTATTGAGCAGGAGTTACCTTCGACATATTGAATGATGAAATCTTCAGGTCAGGAGAAACGGTGCTCGAAATCTTGAACAACTGTTCGTGCTTGGAACCGTCAGTCTTGTCAACCACCTGCTTGGCGGTGAACACTACCTGATATTCATATTCGCTATCGCCAATCTCACGTTTCTTGATCTGATAATCATTGTTGATGTGCCAGTTCATGTTGGCAACATCCTCCTTATAGAGCTTGTCCATAAAGGTAACGACATCCGATTTCGGTGCAGAATTCTTGCCTAGCAGTGAAGAGAGAATGTCTTCGCAGTTGGCGAGCAACCCATCACCATCATGAGCGTTGATGCTCTGGAAGAACTGGCGATAGAGACTAGAGATAAATTCTTTCTCTTCCGGCTGCAGGTCACGCCCCTTCACTTTCTTCAGGGCATTCTCAGCCTCTTCGATGTGCGAACCGTCTCTGTGGTCATCCAGGTAGGTCTGATAAGCATCAGCCGTATCCGCATTCTTAGCCACATTCCAGTCGATGGAATCAATCTTGTTGATGGCTTCCTGCTTATGAATGCTGTTCGGATATTTCTCCAGATAAGCCTGCAGCGCATCTTTCGAACCGCTTACCACGGCATTGGTCCAGTCCTGATCCGTCTGTTTCAAACGGTCAAGATGGGCAGTAATCGAATCGCGGTGGGCTTCGTCTGCGTCCTTGTAGGTGTCCAGATAACTCTGCAGAACCATCGGGTCAGTACTCTGCATGGCGTATTCGTAAGCTTCCATCTCCTTGTTCTTGTTGGCATTGTCATAGAAGTAATACAGGATTCCTAAGACGAGAACAGAGAAGATGAGCGAGATGATCAGAATGCTTCTGGTTCCCTTCTTCTTTTCTGGTTCCTTGTTTTCCGGATTCTGCTCGCCTCCGTTTCCGTTGGCAGCCGTTGGGCGTACTGGTGGAGGTGGAGGAGTTGCAGGCATTCCTGGATTTGCCGGTCTTGCAGACATTTCTGTAGTAGCCGGTCTTGCAGGCTGCTGCATGGTTTGTCTTGCTGGCTGCAGAACTGGAGCAACCGGTTCCACTGGCTGTGCAGGCTGTCCCGGTGCAGAAGGAGCAGGAGAGATTCCGCCTCTGCCACCTACCAATGTCGGATTGGGAGTCTGGCAGTTAGGACACATTTCAAGATAATTGAAATATACCTCTCCGCAGTTAGGGCATTTGGTGATTTTGCCCGCAATCTCTACACCGCAGCTTGGACATGTTGGTGCTTTATCGCTAATTTGGCGTCCACATTCAGGACATTTTATAATTGCCATAGTTTTATTTAAAGTTTATTGATTTACATATTTTAATTTCCAGACATCATTGATTTTCTAACCTCAAGCCCTCACTTTTACCCCCTGAAGCTAATCATAAAGTTCAAAACTCCAAGTTCAAAGTAACGAAGTTCAAAGTCATCGATGTCTGAATCTGATTTCTCTCAGTCTATGCCTTCCCATGAAGCGGCTTTTGTCAACATAACCATTGATTCCGTTCAGTCTACCTTTACCTGTATACTGCCACATCTCGAAGTCTCTGCCGTCTGCCAATACGGGTTCCCGCTTGGAGTATTGGGCAATCATGAGCTTGTAGCTGTCCAGCTTGCCCAGCAGATAATGGTCGTAGAAGTTGGCTCCAGTATAGATGAGCGGCTTCTGTCTGTAGGCTTTTTCAACCAGATGCAGGAACTTGAACAGCGAGTCGCAGAACTCTTCAGTTTTCAGTCCGCTCTTGGTCTCCACGTCTATCATCGGCAGTAGGTCCTGATCCCCAGGTCGGCATTGTGCCATGAAATTCTCCAGCTGCGTCTGCTGCGGAATCCTGGCGCGGTAGAAGTGATAGGATCCTACCTTGAGTCCGTACCGGTGAGCCAGGTCAATGTTCTTCTTATACTTGGCGTCTACGTTGGTTCCGCCTTCAGTAGCTTTCAGATAGACATAAGCCATCTTGGAATTATCACCTACAGTTTCCCAAAAGACATTCCCTTGGTAATGGCTGAGGTCAATACCATGCACATGACTGCAGGTATCTTCACATTGCACTTGAGCATGAAGCCCAAGGGTAAATATAATGGTAATTATTGTTATGATACTTCTTTTCATAACTGCAAAGATACGAAAAACGTCTGATATATGCATCAGACGTGTTCGTTTTTTATATAAATTTATATTTCACTATTCTTCGATTTCCGAAAGTGAACGGAAAAAGTTGTTCATGAAATTGCTCATAGTCTCTATCGGAGCATACTGCAGGAAGCGCATGCTTCGGCGCAGATTCTTGCGCATGGTACCTCCGGTAGTATGTACGAAGCCGGCATTGTTCTGTTCAAACTGGATGTCCTGATGCTCCGTAATGTTGTAATAGAGCGAGCGCAGCGTATGCTTGTAGGCGCCTGGCTCTACTTGGCGAACAAACGGGATTTCGTCCTGTTCAAAGTCAAAGAAGGTGATGAGCACGCTTCCTTCCAGCTGTGCGATGCGCTGGATGCGAAGTCTGGTAAGCCATTTCTCCAGTTTCACGAAGTCTACCTTGTCGCCTTTCGTGCGCAGGTAGTTGCCCAGCTGGATAATGCCCTTCAGATTGATTCCGTTTTTCAGGATGCTGTTCACATTGCCCACGATGATGCGCAGCAGGTAGACGGTTTCTATTGAAGTATCAATAGCATGGCGTTCGTCATCTTGTATCTTAGTAAGACGGCGATTCAGAAAACTGTTGTTCATGCGAACTTCTCCCTCTGGAATGTCGCTGAGGTTCTTCATCATCTGGGCAATCTTCTGCATCTTGAAGGTTGTCATTGGTTCCAGTTCTTCATCGGTTCCGAAATTCTCGGAACGCAGCTTGATGAAAAGGTTTCTCTGTAAAAAGTTCATATCGCCTGATTTTTAAATGATATTTTCTGTTTAATTATATCGCTTCGGATAGCGGAAGATGATTGCGAGGAAGGCGGCAATACCGATGGCTACCGGATAGTAGAGATAGGGCAGAATGTCCATCGGACTGATTCCTGCCAGACCGGCTGCCAGAAGTATCTGAACTCCGTAAGGAATCATTCCCTGCACCATACACGAGAAGGTGTCGAGGATGCTGGCTGCCTTGCGGTTGTCTACGCCAAACTTATCACCTATCTTCTTTGCGATATTTCCTACAGTCAGGATTGCCACAGTGTTGTTGGCTGTACAGATATTCACCAGCGATACGAGCGCAGCAATGGAGAGTTCGGCTCCACGCTTGCCGTGAACACGGGCGGTAATCTTGTCGATGATATAGTTGATTCCTCCGTTTTCCCGGATGATTTCCAGCATTCCGCCTGCCATCATGGCGATAATCACCAGCTCGCCCATGCCCGTGATTCCATTGCCCATTGCCGAGAACCAGCCAAACAGGTCGTAGGAGAGGGGAGAACCGAGATAGTAGCTTGCCACGCCGATGACGCCACAGAGTATCGTGCCCATTGCCAGAACAGCCATCACGTTCATGCCGGCTATGGCGCAGACGAGTACTAATATATAAGGTAATACCTTGACGTATTCCACGTCTGCAATGTCGGTTGGAGCCTGAAGACCGATTCCCATCACGGCATAGACGCCGAGGATGATGAGGGCTGCAGGACCCACGATGAGCGAATTAACCCTGAACTTATCGCTCATCCGGCAACCTTGCGTCTGGGTTGCCACCACCGTCGTATCAGAGATGAACGAAAGGTTGTCGCCAAAATAGGCGCCACCCACGATGATGGCGGTCATCATACCCACATTGCCGTGCATGGAACTAGCCAGTCCGGCTGCAATAGGAACCAGCGCCACCACCGTTCCTACACTGGTACCGATGGAGACGGAGATGAAGCAAGCCGCCAGGAAGAGTCCTGGAAGAATCATGCTGGCAGGCAGAACGCTCAGCGCCAGGTTCACGGTGGCGTCTACAGCCCCCATAGCCTTTGCCGATGCTGCGAACGCACCTGCCAGTACGTATATCCACAACATGAGCATCAGGTTGTTGGCGCCAGCACCCTTACTGTAGGTATCTACTCGCTTCTTGATGGGCATTCCACCCGAAATCGCCACGGCATAGATACTGGATATCATGAATGCCACGGTGAGCGACAAGTTGGTGTCCTTGTGAGTCGCATCCGTAGAATAGACGGTGAACACTGCGATGAGGACAATCAGCAGAAATAACGGCGATAGCGCCAGCAAACCTTTTTTATTACTCATGTTTTATATTTTATGTTACAATGTTACTCCATTCTTGAAAATGGAGATTTCGCTGTAGCCGTTCTTCTCATTGCGGGCTTCCTCGCCATTGGCTACGGCGATAATCTTATCGATAAACTTGCGTACAAGATCCTTCATCTCAGTACCCTCTACCAGTTCACCGGCATTGAAGTCAATCCAGTTTGGCTTGTTCTTTGCCAGATTGCTGTTGGTAGAAATCTTCATGGTTGGTACGAAGGTGCCGAATGGCGTTCCACGACCGGTGGTGAAGAGTACGAGCTGGCAACCTGCAGAAGCCAGTGCTGTGGCTGCTACGAGGTCATTGCCTGGAGCTGAAAGGAGGTTGAGACCGGTAGTCTCCAGACGATCACCATACTGCAATACGCCGCTGACCGGAGCACGGCCGCACTTCTGTGTACAGCCCAGCGCCTTGTCTTCGAGGGTAGAGATTCCACCAGCCTTATTGCCTGGAGAAGGATTCTCGCCAACTGGCTCACCGTGGCTGAGGAAGTACTCCTTGAAGTCGTTGATGAGGTGAACAGTCTTGTCGAAGAGTTCCTTGTTTTCACAACGGTTCATCAGGATGGTCTCTGCACCAAACATCTCAGGCACCTCGGTGAGGATAGATGTTCCGCCCTGAGCAACCAGCCAGTCAGAGAATTCACCTACCAATGGATTGGCTGTGATTCCGCTGAAGCCGTCAGAACCGCCACACTTCAAACCTACGCGGAGCTTGCTTACCGGCACGTCCTCGCGCTTGTCTTCCTTAGCCTTCTGATAGAGGTCACGGAGCAGCTTCATGCCTTCCTCCAGCTCATCGCCTTCAACCTTCTGTGTTACAAGAAGTTTGATGCGGTCCTTATCGTAGTCGCCAAGCATCTCCATGAAAGCGTCAGCCTGATTGTTCTCACAGCCGAGAGAGAGTACGAGCACAGCGCCAGCATTTGGATGAAGGCAGATGTCTCGCAACACCTTACGGGTGTTCTCATGGTCGCCTGAAAGCTGAGAGCAGCCATAGTTATGGTGCCATGCGTGGATGGCGTCGATTCCCTCGCAGTTGGTCTCCTTCTTCAGGAGTTCAACAAGCTTCTCTGCGATTCCGTTCACGCAGCCCACAGTAGGAACCACCCAGATTTCGTTTCTTACACCTACTTCACCGTTCTTGCGAACGAATCCCTTGAAGGTGCGGTTCTCCTGTGCGATGTTCAACTGCTCGTCTACAGGGTTGTAGGTGTACTCCAGAGTTCCGGCGAGATTGGTCTTGAGATTATTCTCGTTCACCCATTCGCCCTGCTTCAGGTCCTTCTTGGCGTGGCCGATTGGATAACCGTACTTGATGATGTCCTTTCCTTCGGCAGCATCGTCGATGAGCACCTTATGTCCAGCAGGAGTATCCTGCAACAGGGTGATGGTCTTACCATCTACCTCAATCACTTCGCCCTTCTTCATTGGGCGCAAGCAAACCACTACCGAGTCGGCAGGGTTAATCTTGATAAAGCTTGATAGTTTCATTC
Organism: Segatella copri; assembly: GCF_009494395.1. Classification (GTDB taxonomy): domain Bacteria; phylum Bacteroidota; class Bacteroidia; order Bacteroidales; family Bacteroidaceae; genus Prevotella. The sequence goes on from NZ_VZCB01000101.1 coordinate 146,729, forward strand.
TGTAGTTGTTTTATATATTTATAATATGTACAAATTCAAATACTTATTTCCTTCAATCAGAATCATTTTAGATTTGCGTTCTGCGATAGAAGTCTACGTTCTCCTTCATCAGCAGCTCGATAGGCATGTAGTTCACGGTGGTCACCTTCTTCTTCAGCACGATTGCCTGGAAGAGGGTGTCTACACAGTAGTAACCCTGCATGTAGGCGTGCTGTGCGATGAGGAACGAGATGCTTCCCTCGCGCAGACAGTGGGCATTCTTCTCCACCATGTCATAGCCCATGATCTGAACATCACGGCGGTTGGTTTTCAGGAGGAAGTCGCCCACGATATGTGCCTTCGATGTCATGGTGATGCAGTGATGCGTATCCGGATGCTCAGCAAAATATCTCTCCAGCATCTTCACGTATTCGTTTCGGGTTCCGTTGAGCGGCAGGTCGAGTACCTTGATTTCCACCTGTGGGAAGTGGTCGTGCATGTAGTGGCGGAAACCTACCTCTCGGTTGTCCTGCTGCTTGCTGACCACCTTTCCGTCCTTGGTCTGTCTCATCAGCATGATCTCCTTTTCGCCACTGGCAATCATCATCAGCATCTTGGCTGAGAAGAAGCCAGAGCAGAAAGAATCCTGACCGAAGAATGAGAGCGGACGCAGGTCGGGCATGTATGAGTCGAGGAGGATGAAGGGGATGCTTTTATGATGCAGCTGTTCGGTCAACTCCCGTGTTACGGCGAGCGAAGACGGAACCACGATGACGCCCTCAGGCTGTGCTTCCAGAATCTCTTTCGACATCTCACGGAACGAATCCTCATTGGAGCGCTCGTAAAATCTGATTTCTACGTCGATATGGAAATCGCGGCGCGTCTCTTCACACTTCTTTGCACCTTCCTCAATCTCTTCCCAGTAAGCTTCCGATTCGTGCTTAGGGATGAGCAGATAGAAGGTGTACGATTTGTTGTACGCCAATGCACTGGCGTACATGTTGGGTTGGTAATTCATCTCCTTCAGCGCCTTCTCCACCTTTTCACGGGCAGTCTTGGATACGTTGGGGCGCTCATGGAGAACTCGGTCAACCGTTCCGACGGATACGCCAGCTCTTTCAGCAATATCCTTGATCCTGATTTTTTCGGCCATTGTTTTAAGTATTTATTTTTGAGGAAAGCTTCGCGCGAACATTATTATATAGTAACATGTGCCGGCTGTGCATTTCCATCAATTGATTATTGAACCAAAGCATGTGTGTGCGACCACAGTTCATACTTTCGGGCACAAATATACAATAAAAAAATGAATTGTGCGAATACACAGCTGTTTTTTTGCACAAAAACCAAAAAAAAGTATTGAAAAAAGGAAAAATACGGGTAAAAACGAAAAAAAATCCCTTTTTATTTCGTTATTTGGGAAATTATGGTTATTTTTGCCAACGATATGAGACGGTGACTTAAAACATTGTCAAGATCATGTAATGATGAGTTCCTAGAATTGTCAATTACAAACAAACATAAAAACAATTAATTAAAACTATCAACAATGGCAAAAATTGTAACATTAGGTGAAATTATGCTTCGTTTGTCACCAGAAGGCAACGAGCGCTTCATTCAGAGTGATTCATTCCGCATCATCCCTGGCGGTGGTGAAGCTAACGTAGCTGTCAGCTTGGCTAACTATGGTCATGAGGCTTACTTCGTATCTAAGCTGCCAAAGCACGAGATTGGTCAGATTGCCCTGAATGCTCTCCGTCGCTATGGTGTAAACACTGATTTCATCGCTCGTGGTGGCGACCGTGTTGGTCTTTACTATGCTGAGACTGGTGCTTCTATGCGCCCATCAAAGGTTATCTACGACCGTGCTCACAGCGCTATCGCAGAGGCTGATGCTGCAGATTTCGATTTCGATAAGATTATGGAGGGTGCCCAGTGGTTCCACTGGAGCGGTATTACTCCTGCTATCAGCGACAAGGCTGCTGAGTTGACCAAGTTGGCTTGTGAGGCTGCTAAGCGTCATGGCGTAACTGTTTCTGTTGACCTCAACTTCCGCAAGAAGCTGTGGACTTCAGAGAAGGCTATCTCAGTGATGCGTCCTTTGATGAAGTACGTTGACGTTTGCATCGGTAATGAGGAAGATGCTCAGCTCTGCCTGGGCTTCAAGCCAGATGCTGACGTAGAAGGCGGCAAGACAGATGCTGAGGGTTACTACGGCATCTTCCAGGGTATGATGAAGGAGTTCGGATTCAAGTATGTTGTTTCTACTCTCCGTGAGTCTCTCTCTGCTACACACAACGGCTGGAAGGCTCTTATCTATGACGGTAAGGAGTTCTACCAGAGCAAGCACTATGATATCAACCCTATCATCGACCGCGTAGGTGGTGGTGACTCTTTCTCTGGTGGTCTGATCCACGGTCTTCTGACCAAGGAGACTCAGGCAGAGGCATTGGAGTTCGCAGTAGCTGCTTCTGCATTGAAGCACACTATCCCTGGCGACTTCAACCTCGTTTCTGCTGATGAGGTAGAGAGTCTTGCTGGCGGTAACGCTAATGGTCGCGTTCAGCGATAAATGAAGTGAAGAGGGAAGAGTGAAGAGTGAAGAATTCATTAGCTCTTCCTGATTAAACATAAAACAAGAAACAATTAAACATTATATAAGATAATGGCAAAGTTTAGCAAAATGCAGGTCATGGCAGCCATGAAAGAGACTGGTATGGTTCCTGTATTCTTCAATAAGGACGTTGAAATCTGCAAGAACGTAATCAAGGCTTGCTATGAGGGTGGCGTTCGCGTTTTCGAGTTTACTAACCGTGGTGACTTCGCTCACGAGATTTTCGGTGAGTTGGTAAAGTGGGCTGACAAGGCTTGCCCTGAGATGATCTTGGGTGCTGGTACAGTTGTTGATGCTGGTACAGCTTCTCTCTATCTCCAGTTGGGTGCCAACTTCATCGTAGGTCCTAACTTCAACCCTGACATTGCACCAGTCTGCAACCGTCGCCTGGTTCCATATTCACCAGGTTGTGGTTCTGTTACTGAAATCAACAATGCTCAGGCAGCAGGTTGCGATGTAACCAAGGTATTCCCTGCTGGTAACGTAGGTGGTCCTTCATTCGTAAAGAATGTGATGGCACCATTGCGTTGGAGCAACATCATGGTAACAGGTGCCGTGGAGCCAACAGAGGAGAATCTTACTCCTTGGATCAAGGCTGGCGTTCTCTGTGTAGGTATGGGCTCTAAGCTCTTCCCTAAGGAGACTGTTGCTGCTGGCGACTGGGCTGCTATCACAGCTAAGTGCCAGGAAGCTCTTGGCTATATTGCCAAGGCTCGCGCTTAATTTTGAAAATCGTTTTTAAATAAAAGTTGTTTGGTTTTTATGCTTATGCATAAAAAGAAATGTCATCTTTATAGCGTCGTCATCAACCTTGTGGTGGTGGCGGCGCTTTTCTTTTCAGCTTGTTCGCCTGCCCATCAGTATGAGGTGGATAAGTTGAACAGCCAATCCTATGCTCTTCACTATCGCAACCTCGACTCTACCAAAGTGCTGGCAAAGAGAGCCTTAGCTCTTTCCGACGATTATCCTACCGGTTATGCAGAGGCTTGCAACAACCTTGCCTTCGTGGCTATTGCCAAGATGGATTACAAGCTTGCCAAACAGTGGCTAAACCTGGTGGAAGAACGCAGCGACAACCAGATAGAACTCCTTATTGCCGACGTCCAGAATATGCGACTCTGTCAGCGGGAAGCCCGCAACAAGGATTTCTACGCCTATCGTGAGAAAGCGATGCGCCGACTGCGCCGAATAGGCGAGGAGACTGATAACCTTCCTCCCCGTGAATATCAGCGTGCGGTCTATGCCCAGTCAGAGTTTGCGGTTGTGGCTTCCACCTATTTCTATTATGTGCAGTTGGAGAAGCCGATGATGCAAGCCCTGAACCAGATAGACCCTGACGCCTTGGAGCAGGACACTGCCCAGTATCTGAACTATCTTTACAATTACGGTTCGGGTGGAGCGATTACCCACGGTACTCAGCACGAGATTCTGCAGGCAGAATTCGATATGCTCATCAGATGCTACATGCTGGCGAGCGGTCCTAATCCTTATCCTTACTGGCAGGCGAATGCCCTGCAAGCTATCAGCGAACATATCCAGGATGAAGACAACCGGGAGTTCCTCATCAGGAACAACCTGCCTGCCTTCCAGTATCTCAACATCGAGCAGATGCCAGCCAACCTGCTTGCCGGCAACTTTGCCCAGCGGGCGCTCAATCTCTTCAGCAGCTATGGCGATGTTTATCAGACGGCAGGAGCCCATCGTACCCTTGCCGAGTGCTATTGGCAAATCAGGGATTACCAGTCGTCGCTCGACTGTCTGAACCATGCGCTCTATGACAACAGGGCTATCTTCCAGGCGCCCGACCTCGTGGCTTCCATCCGCGAGCAGATGAGTCTGGCTTATTCCGCACTCGACGACAAGGTGAAGAGCGACTACAACCGCAACGCCTATCTCGACCTGCAGGAGTCTTCCCGACAGGATCGCCAGCTCGAAGCCCGTGCAGCCCAGCTCGACGATATCGCCACGATTCTCAATGTCATGATCATCGCCGTGATAGCCATGATTGTCATTGCCGTCATCCTGCTCTATGTCTTCGACTATATGAAGCGCAAGAAATCCAAGGAGGAATCCACGGAAGAACTGCTTAAACCTCTGCATGAACGAATGGAGCTTAATGCTCAGAAACATAAAGAATTCCTTGAGAAGTTTGAAGAGGAAACAGAACGCCGTATGGAATTGACGATGAGAGTATCTGCCAACAAGGAACGCAATGTGGAGCAGCGCACCAAAGTGGAGTTTGCCAACTCAAATCTTTCGTATATAAACCGTATGCTGAACGAGGTGACCCGACTCTGCAAGGGTGGTGAAACTGAGGAGGTGAGAAAACAGCGCTACCAGTATATATTGGAACTGGTAGATGTCATTGAAGATTATAACAGTACCCTGACACGCTGGATTCAGATGAAGCAGGGAATGCTGAATCTCCGCATTGAGAGTTTCTCCCTGCAGCAGCTCTTCGACATCGTGGAGAAAGGAAAGACGAGCTTCCAGATGAAGGGCATCAGCCTCGTGGTGAAGCCGACGGATGCTGTTCTGAAAGCCGACCGTGCCCTGACGCTCTTCATGATCAATACGATAGCCGACAACGCCAGGAAGTTTACTCCTGCCGGTGGCGAGGTGGTCGTCGAGGCTCAGGTCAAGGCAGAGGATAAGTATGTGGAGATTTCCATCACGGACAACGGAAAGGGTATGGACGAGGAACAGCTGGCTCATGTCTTCGACCGCGCCTATACCGGCGGACATGGTTTCGGACTGATCAACTGCAAGGGAATCATCGAGAAATACAAGAAGACGAGCCGCATGTTTGACAAGTGCGATATTTCTGTACAAAGCAAGGTGGGCAAGGGAAGCCGTTTTGCCTTCCGCCTTCCAGCGGGTCGTATGCTCCTGCTGTCGTTGCTGATAGCCCTGTTCTCATGTCTCCCTTCAGGCAGCGCCTGGGCGAAGATGCAGAAATCTCATAGCTTTCATCATCAGCACAAGCGTACAGCCGTTCAGAAGCCGTTCAATCTGCAGCGAGCCGACCAGTATGCCGACAGTGCCTATTTCAGCAATGTCAACGGTCATTACGAGCGCACGCTTGCCTTCGCCGATTCAGCAAGAGAGTATCTCAACCGCCATTATCTCTCGCTCCGTCCTAAGGGAACCTTCCTGATGGTAAAGTATCCCAAGTCGGGAGCCATAGCCGAACTGCAGTGGCTCAGAGACAGTCTGCCAACCGACTACAACGTGATTCTCGATATCCGCAACGAGAGTGCTGTGGCAGCCCTGGCGCTCCACCAGTGGGACCTGTATGCCAGCAACAACAAGGTCTACACCCAGCTCTTCAGGGAGATGAGCGCCGACAATACGCTCGATGAATACGTGCGCACGATGGAGGTTTCCAAGAACTCCAAGAATGTAGCGGTGGTTCTCCTGATACTCCTCCTGCTGCAGCTGCCGCTGGCTTACTATCTGCTGTATTATCGCCACATCCTGCGCTATCGCTTCGCCGTAGACAAGGTGAATACCATCAACCAGATTCTGCTCAGCAGCAGCTCTGACAAGGAAAAGCTGCAGCGAATCAGCGAGATATGGGATGAGAAAACCAGCCGTAGAGCCAACAGCGAACAGCTCAACGAGGTGGTGGTGCGCATCGAGAAAGCGCTGAACGACGGCATTGCAGATGTCCGGAAAGACTACAGCAGACTGGAACTGCTGGAAGACGAAATCCATCGAACGGAATACGAGGGCGACAAGCTGTATGTTGCCAATCAGGTGCTCAACAACTGTCTCTCTGCCCTGAAACACGAAACGATGTATTATCCGTCGCGCATCCGACAGCTCATCGAAACCAATCCCGATGATGTGGAATCGCTGCGCGAGCTGATAGAGTATTACAAATCGGTATATACCATGCTGAGTACGCAGGCGATGGAGCAGGCGAAGGGTATGGTAAGGCTGGATTACCACCTGCTGGAGCTTCTTTTCGAAATCCTGATAGCCAATACGAAGAAGTGCGGCATCAGAATCGAGACTACGGACGGAAATCCTTATGCCGAGGTGTATGTGAAGCAGTATGAATCGCCTTACGATTCCCGGCAGATTACCGATTTCTTTTCATCTACTACGGTAGATGTCAATTATCTCGTAGCGAGACAGATAGCCAGAGAGGTAGGTGATATTACCAACTTGCGCGGCTGCGGTCTCAGTTCCACTGCCGGATCTGACGGCAGTGCAATCATCACGGCTGTCCTGCCTGTAGCGGTCGTTAAGAGAATCGACTTCGAGGGCTTGAAGGAAAGATGGAAACATAAGGTTGAATTAGAAATAACAGAAGTTCAGCATGAGAACCCTCAAGCTGGAGTTGAATAGAAATAATAAAAATAGAATTGAGATATGGAGAATTTTAAAGTGATTATAGTAGAAGATGTGCCACTGGAGCTGAAAGGTACCGAGGGCATCTTCAAGACCGACATTCCTGAGGCAGAAATCATTGGAACTGCCGAAAACGAACCGGCTTACTGGCGACTTATCAAGGCGCAGAAGCCCGACCTCGTGCTGCTCGATCTGGGATTGGGCGGTTCTACCACCATTGGCGTGGAAATCTGCCGCAGCACCAAGCAGCAGTATCCCGACGTGAAGGTGCTCATCTTTACGGGCGAGATTCTCAACGAGAAGCTGTGGGTGGATGCGCTGGATGCCGGATGCGACGGAATCATCCTGAAGAGCGGCGAACTGCTCACCCGTGGTGATGTGGCGAGCTGCATGGGCGGCAAGAAGATGGTCTTCAACCAGCCTATCCTGAAGAAGATTATCGAGCGATTCAAGAAGAGCGTGAACAGCGAGCTGATGCGCCAGGAGGCTCTCATCAATTACGAGATTGATGAATACGACGAGCGTTTTCTGCGCCATCTTGCCCTGGGCTACACCAAGGAGCAGATTACCGGTCTGCGAGGAATGCCTTTCGGTGTGAAGAGTCTGGAGAAGCGCCAGAACGAGCTGGTACAGAAGCTGTTTCCTGACGGCAACAACGGCAATAGCGTGAATGCCACCCGACTGGTGGTAAGGGCCTGCGAACTGCGCATCCTGGATATTGATAATCTTGTGGCTGACGAGGAGTAGGTCATAGTGGAGATAATTCATGGGGAATAGGACTATGAGGAATAGAATATCGATTTATCGGAAGTTGACCCGTTTGGGGGCATGGCTGGCTAGCGGATTGCTGGTTGGCCAGTGCGTCCTGGTGCTGGTATCGTGGCTGCAGACGGCTGCGATGCCGGAAACCTTCCCGCGCACGTTGCTCAATGCCGAGGGCATCCGATGGTTCTTCGGACGCTTTACGGAGAATCTGATGCAGCCGATGCTGGTCTGGCTCCTGCTGCTCTGCATCTCGCTGGGGGCACTCTACAGGAGCGGTCTGCTTCATTTCAACGGCAGGGAATATCGCCAGCGGGTAGCCATGCGAGTGGTGTTTTTCGAGTTTCTGCTGTTCGTCTTCGTGATGGTTTGTCTCACGATGGTTCCCCATGCTATATTGCTGAACGTGATGGGTGGCATCTGGGGCAGTAGTTTTACGAAGAGTCTCCTTCCGTACATTTGTTTTGCGGTCATGGTGATGAGTCTCACCTTTGGTGTGGCGAGCAACCGCTTCCGTTCGCTCACGGAGGCTTATGAGGCGTCGTATTTCGGCATTCGGGTCTTTGCTCCGCTCTATCTCCTCTACGTTCTCTCCGTCCAGCTCTACAGTTCCCTGGTTTATCTTTATTTCTAAAAGGTCGGGGCTAATATCTCTGTGAAATATGAAAATATCTCTGAGAAATATGAAAATATCTCTGAGAGATAAAATAATATCTCCGTGGGATATGAAATCTCATGTGGTTCAAGAACGGGCTGAAGGCCCAAAAGCTCCTAGCCCAATGTGTAAAAAGGGTAGGGATATAAAAAAGCCCTGCAAGAGGTAGCTTGTTGCTTTTCTCTTGCAGGGGATTATTATCTATCATTGGGCTTACTTGTGAAGCTTTTGCCTAAATGATTGTTACTGCTGGATGTTAATATTGTTGCCTGTTGTAGTATTGCCAGCTACCCAATCTTCTGTAGATGCATCAAAATTAATTGGAGTTAAGATTGGCTTGCCTTGGTCATCATAACCACCACCAAATATCAAGGTGTAGACATAACGCTTGCCTGGGTCCCAAGTAGCACTAAATGGTACATAGAGAGTCTCAAAGCCGCCTTTGCCGAATAGATATACATCATTCTGCTTGATTTTACAATTGATTTCAAGATACGAATGCTTTGCATCGTCTGCTTGCTTCTTTGTTTCTGTAGAAGGTTTCCAAGCTGTTAAGGATTGTGGAACAAATAGCATTGGCTTGGTGATAATTTCTGTACTTGTACTTGTGACAGTTTTAGTTCCATCCATTCCTGCTGTTAAAGTAAACATCGGAGCAATATCAACTAAACTCCAATTTTCTTTTGTAGGATTTCCTTCTGGTATAGTGAATGTACCTCCCACATGGAAATTGTGAATTTTGATATTTTCAATCTCTACTTTCAATTTGTCATCATTAGTTTTTGCCTTAAACAAAACCTGAGACAAAATATGCTTGAAAGTCAGGTTTACCTTACCGTTAGCTTTTGTCTGTCCCTTGGCAACAGCATACATTACATCCACATTGGCAGGTAGAGGATTTGTAGCATCTTTATTATATTCATCGCTAGATGAGTATTTAATTATTCGTTTTTCATGGTTAAATATCCACCCAAAATACAAATCTTCTGAAAAGGTTGCAGGACTTACAGCATAAAAATCCAGCGAATAATTTGGCCAATAGCGAAGGTCTGAAGATTTTGCATATGTCCAGGCATGTGCATCATCGTCATACTTGATCTGAACACCATTATGAGCCATTTCATGATCATCAGTATCAATATTACCCATAAAAGCGTTACCGGCATTATCAAAGGCATAAACCTTGAAGTCCGTCGTTCTGATATTCGCAGCATTAATAATCGTTGCTCTAGATCCCATCTGGCTGCCAACGGTATGGAAGCCGATTGGGGTCTTTTCCTGAGCGGTATCAATGCTTGCGAGCTCGGTGTCCGAGCATCCTGACAGCGATGCCATTACGGCAAAGGCTGCAGTAAATAAATAAATTTTATTCATAAGATAATTAAATTTACTAAAACGTTAAATATATATTTGGTTTATTTTACCTGAAACTTTCTGAATTGCATATTTTCTAACACAGTATATCCGTGTTTACGTCTGCCCAGTCATCGGCTCCTACGTCAAATCCGGCATCGTCCTTGCTGCCTCCGGAATCCTCCGGAATGTCGAAATCAAAGTTCAATACCAGATGAACATTGCCTATATGGCCCTCTACGGGGAAGGAACGGACCTGCTGAGTTACGTCCTGCTCCAGAACATGCAACTTGCCCGTGCGACTCTTGATGTAGAGCTTGAACACATGGGGCTCGGTGCTCTTCTGGCGATAGCCGAAGGTGTAGAAGCCGCCCTTGATCTGACCGTCCTTTACCTCGCCGCCAAACAGCAGGCGCTCGGATGGAACTTCATCGGGCAACTCATCGTTTGCCAACAGCAGCGAACCCGACATTCCCGAAAGACTTGCCCTGATATCAGCCACTCTCTCAAGATGGCGGATGCCATGCACCTCGTAGGTGTATCGGCTCACCTTGTTCTCGGGATGAAGCGTGATGACCAGCTCATCTTCCTTGCCATTGTCCTTGACCGAAACCGTTTCCAGATGGTAGCCGCACATCCACGGAGGAGTGATGCAGGCTTGCTCGCCATCAGGCGTCTGGACGGAGCGGGTATAGGCGGTAAAATGCCAGAAACTGTCAGTATTCTTCCACAGGATGCCGTCGGCATCATAGTTGTAGCTCGCCACGGCATAGTCGTTGGCTGGCAACTCTATCGTCCGGCCTTCGCCATACGGGAAGTCGAATATCCAGGGATCACCTTTGCCTTGGAGAGGAAAGAAGATGACTCGCATTCCTTCCGGCTTATCGAAGTCTGCCAGCTGTTCCCATTTCAGCACCACTCTGAGGGAGCGGAACTTGACGGTTTCGGGGAATTTGAGTTCCTTATGCTCGCAGGAAGTCAGGATAAAGGAGAGCAGGAGGATGAAAAATGTAAGGATTCTTCTAATCATCACCACCTCCTTTCCTGTCTGTGGAATCCATCAGAAAAGAATTTTTCTTTCTGGATTTTCCCTGATTACGGTTCCCTTTGCCCAGAAGCCAGACGAGCGATATTTCAGCCTTTGTAGGGCCTATCCATTGCCGCTTCTTCGTGGCTTGCCATACGTATTCGCCGTCCTGTGGGAGATATTCGTGGTAGATTCCGCCCCAGTATCCGGCTCCGATGGTGAAATCGATGTTCCATCTTCGGGCGATAGGGAGGGAGTAGCCATATTCGGCTCCCACCACGTAGTTCATCTTGTCCCAGAGCGTGCCACCGGGCTTGCCGCCCATGTAGCCCCTTCCACCGGTTTCGAAATCGTAGGTAAAGATCTGACCGTACACCCCGACATGATGCCCGGTGAGGGCTTTCCTTCGGGCTGCCTTTCCCAGCCATTTGCGCAGGGCAACATCTCCACCGTAAGCTCGCCAATACCAATGGCTGTGGTCGTTGTTCCACCAACCATACATGGCGTTGGCGGCAACCGTCTATCTCTTGCCGAGGTCGAATTCCACTCCTACGTTGGGAATCAGCAATGCGTCGTATATCATATTCGTCCGTATGTCCATATAGAATGGTTTGTTCATTTTTACGGAGTCGTTCTCCTGTTTTATATTCTGTGCCGGCGCTCTGCTGCCATATATTAATAATGTGATGAGGAGTATATATTTGGTTATTCCATTCATCATGTTATCTAAGAATTGTATATTTTCTGCTATAATTATTCATTTACGGCTGCAAAGATACAAAGAGTTTGTAATAATACCAAATTGAAATAGTTAAAACTTTATAAAGAAAATGAGATTATTATTATTTGTCAAGAATGTTGCCTTTGGGGGAACAAAATAATAAGAAAAGGTGTATTGCAAAAAAAACGATTTGCAATACACCTTGAATATTATTTCTTCTCCAGCTCCTGAAGGCTTTCCATTTTCTTGGATTCCAGGAACTCGTAGATGCCGCAGAGATGCTCACGGACGCGGCCGTGGCCGAATTCGTAGACCTTGCAGACAAGACCATCAAGGAAATCACGGTCATGGCTCACCACGATGAGTGTACCGTCGAAATCCAGAAGCGCCTGCTTCAATACATCCTTCGTCTTCAGGTCGAGATGGTTGGTAGGCTCATCGAGAATCAGCAGATTCACCGGCTCCAGCAGCAGCTTGAGGATGGCAAGACGGGTGCGCTCGCCACCCGACAACACCTTCACCTTCTTGGTAGAATCCTCGCCACCAAACATGAAGGCACCGAGCAGATCACGAATCTTGTTGCGGATTTCGCCCTTTGCAACATCGTCGATGGTCTGGAATACCGTAAGCTCGCCATCGAGCAGAGAAGCCTGATTCTGAGCGAAATAGCCAATCTGGACATTATGTCCCAGCTCTAGTCTGCCTTCGTTCTGAAGCTGACCCATGATGCATTTCACGAGCGTAGACTTACCCTCTCCGTTTCTTCCCACGAAGGCAATCTTGTCGCCTCGCTCCACGGTGAGGTTCACGCCGCTGAAAATCTGCTTGCCGTCGAACGACATCGCTACATCGCTCATCTGCACCGGATAGTTGCCGCTGCGTGGACTAGGCGGGAACTTGAGACGCAGACGGCTGGTGTCCTCCTCATCCACCTCGATGAGTTCCAGTTTCTCCAGCATCTTCACGCGGCTCTGTACCTGGAAGGTCTTGGAATAGGTTCCCTTGAAGCGTTCGATGAAGTCCTTGGTCTCGGCAATCATCTTCTGCTGTTCCTCATATTTCTTCATCTGCTGCTCGCGGCGCTCCTTTCTGAGTTCCAGATACTGGCTGTAGGTAGCCTTGTAGTCGTAGATTCTGCCCATGGTCACCTCTATGGTTCTAGTCGTGATATCGTCAACGAATTTGCGGTCGTGACTGATGACAACCACCGCCTTCGAACTGTTGATGATGAAGTCTTCCAGCCATCCGATAGATTCGATGTCGAGGTGGTTGGTCGGCTCATCGAGGAGCAGTACGTCGGGCGATTTCAGGAGCAGCTTAGCCAGTTCTATACGCATGCGCCATCCACCGGAGAACTCGCTGGTAGGGCGGTTGAAGTCGGAGCGTTCGAAGCCCAGTCCGAGCAGCGTCTTCTCCACGTCTTCCTCGAAATGGGTCATATCGATGGCATAGAATTTTTCTGACAGAGAAGATACCTTTTCGATGAGCTGCATGTAGTCATCGCTGTCGTAGTCGGTACGTGTGGTGAGTTCGTTGTTGATGCGGTCGATTTCCGCCTGCATTTCGTGCAGATGGGCGAACGCCTGGCAAGTTTCCTCGAATACGGTGCGTCCGTCTTCGGTCATGAGATGCTGTGGCAGATAGGCGATGACGCAATCTTTCGGAGCCGAGACCGAGCCACGTGTGGCAGTTCTCACGCCTGCGATGATCTTGAGCAGGGTACTTTTTCCTGCGCCATTCTTTCCCATCAGGGCTATACGGTCCTTCTCATTGATCTGGAAGGAAATGTCTTTGAATAGGGTGGTGCCGCCAAATTCTACGGTCAATCCATCAACTGTAATCATATCTTTTTTCTTGTTCTAATGTTTATTTCTTCTGTTGATGCAAGCCATCAATCGATGATATGATTGATGACCATTCCTGCGATTGCCATGCCGAAAGTGGCGGTGATGTGGCAGAGCGAACCGTTGATCTGCGCCTTTGTTGAGCACCATTCGTGTTCCACGAGTCGCTGGTCGCCCCTGTTCTGCATCGGCTTTTCCTCGCTGAAAACGCATTGGAATTTGCGACGGGGGAACGTCTTGTTCTTCTTGAATTTCTTGCGCAGGGCCCTTGCCAGCGGATCGCCATCCACCTTCCAGAACTCAGCCTTCCTCACCATGAACGGGTCGCTGCGGAGGGCTGCACCCATCGAAGAAATGAAGGTGATTTCCTTCGGAAGGGAAGTGGCACGGAGAATCAGATCTGCCTTGTCCTTCAGCGAGTCGATGGCATCGATGATGAAGTCGTATTCCTCCATGTGGAATTCGTCGGCTGTTTCTGCCTGATATATTTTCTGATAGGCGGTGATGTTGGCATCAGGGTTGATATCCAGCAGGCGCTGGCGCAGTGCATCCACCTTCACCTCGCCGATGGTGCGGCTGGTTGCCATCAGCTGGCGGTTGCAGTTGGTCACGCAGACGCGGTCGCTGTCCACGATGGTGATGTTCCTCACGCCGCTTCTCAGCAGTCCCTCAGCGCACCATGACCCCACGCCTCCGATACCGAAGATGAGCACTCGTGCCGACTGTAATTTCTCAAGATTATCCTTTCCCAGGAGCAGTTCCGTCCGTCGCTGCATTCCCCGCTCCATTGCTGTTATTTTATTTCCCATTCAATTATCTTTTTATTATCTTTCAACCTTGCTTTGCGCAATTCCGGTGCAAAGATATAAAGATTTTCTGTATCTACCAAATTTTTGCATGTGATAAGGAGCGATTTTCAACAACTTACGATTTGAAACTTAGTTAAAGAAATCAAACTCTATGTTTTGTGGGGCGCATCTCTATGTTTTGCGGTATAGAAAACTATGTTTTGCCATATAAATCAGCATATTACAAAGTAATACCCGTTTTTCTGGAACGTATTCAGTATTCAGTTATTCAGTTTTTTTCGCTGTGGTTACCATTCTCTGTATAGATAGTATATTATATATATATATAAATATATATATATAATATAAAATAATTACTTACAATTTATAACTACAAAAAGGGTAACTATCGCGAAAAAAACTGAATAACTGAATACTGAATAACCTTTTAGGTACCATACGCCCTGGGTATCATGGCAGCATAAGGGGAAAATCCAATAGACAAGCAGCATCCCGGCATAAGGGATGCTGCTAATCTGTTTTTATTTTGCCTGATCATAACCATCAGAAATCTTTTTACCTAAAGCCAATGCGCCTATCACGGAAGCACCCATTGCCTTGAGCTTTTCTGCAAATCGGGAAATGGAACCACCTGTGGCTATCATGTCATCAAACAGCAAAACCTTCTTCCCTTTAAAGAAAGACTCGTCAATATGAAGCGTATCTGTTTCATCGCCATCTTCATCTTTCTCTGTCGTATAGCTAAAGGCATCGTAAGCATTCTGAAGTCCGGTCTGTGCGCAAACCTGTTCACTGAAGCTACGGAAGCGACGCTCTGTGTGCTTTTTCAATGAGGCAGGAATACAGACAAGCGTAATGGATGAACTTTCATTGCCCAAAACATCTTTAAGAAAGGATACAACCATATCAATAGCCTTTTTTAAAGCTTGCTGATGATCTATTTCTGTCGTCAACTCAGAGTTTCCTTTAAAATTGACTATAAGTTCACGCTTCTCCCATTCCTCTGGCGAAAGTTCAAAGGTACCAAAGGCACTGAAAGCCGCATAATCGACCAACCAACTGTAGTGAAGACCATCACTAAGACATGGCCATTGACTGATGTTTTCTGAAATAACTGCCATAGACAAGAATGATTTTTCTAATTACTAGTATATGTTCTATTGATAGCGACTGATAGCTACCTTCTGCAAAATTATAAAAATATATTGATATAGCCATGCTTTTTATCGATTTTTTGTTTTTTTTATTTTGTGTTGTCTCTAAAAAGCAGTAACTTTGCACCCGAAATAAAAATATACATAATTATATATGACTAGAAAAAGTAAAATTCACGAAATCCGTGATTACATGATTATTGCATTTGCAATGATTGAGGGAAGTATCGGCCTTAACATTTTCCTGCTTCCAAACCATATTACGATGGGTGGAGTAGGAGGTATCGCTTCCATCCTGTGCTGGGGATTCGGCATTCCAGTATCTGTATCCTACTTCGCACTCAACGTTTTCCTGCTGATTATTGCCTTTCGTATCTTAGGCTATAAATTCTGCCTTAAAACCATTTATGGAGTGGCAATCTTTGCCATTACCTCGCGCATTATTGAGACCCAGACCGTGGGAATGACTCCTCTACTGCACGATCAACCCTTCATGGCAACGGTTATCGGTGCATTCTTCATGGGAAGCAGTGCCGGACTTGGTCTTTCTGCCAATGGTTCTACGGGAGGCAGTGATACGGTAGCCGCCATGATCAACAAGTACTGGAACATTTCATTGGGGCATGCTATCATGGTTTGCGACCTCTGCATCATTACCAGTTCTTATTTTGTTCTTCAATCTTGGGAACAGGTCATCTATGGCTATGTCTGTCTTTTTGTGGTATCGATTTGTGTAGACCATATTGTCAACACACTTCGCCGCTCGGTACAGTTCTTCATCATTTCAGATAAATATCTGGAACTGAGTGCAGCCATCAATACTGCAGCCGATAGAGGATGTACTATCATGGATGGTCATGGATGCTATAGTGGCAAGGATGTACACATGCTCTTTGTGTTGGCCCGACAGCGTGAATCGCAGAAAATATTCCGTCTCATCGATGAAATAGACCCTGCAGCATTCGTCAGTCAAAGTGCCGTAATTGGTGTGTACGGTGAAGGATTCGACCGATTTAAAACGGGCAAGACAATCAATATACCAGGTAAGAAGCTTGTTGCAAGCTTTAAATCATAAAAAAGCGGGGGCGTCATGGATATATGGCGCTCCCGCTTCTTCGTTTCAGTATATTTAAAATTATTTTTTCTTCATTCCTTTATAGACAAGGAAAGCTACTACTATCACCGCCAAGCCCAGGATGATATAGCCCAACTCATGGCTGTATTTCAAGGCCTGCTGATAAACATCCTGTGTGGTCTTATAGTCTGTATACTTATAAATACCCCATCCGATGGTAGCCAGAACCGTATTCCATACACCTGCACCTATTGTGGTATAGAGCAGGAATTTGCCTACATGCATACCTGCCAGACCAGCAGGAATACTGATAAGCTGACGGACTGCTGGCACTAAACGTCCAAAAATGGTAGAGGCTGCACCATGCTTGCGGAAATACTCTTCTGCCACTTCAACCTTCTTACGGTCTATCAGACACATGTGTCCCAGGCGACTATCTGCAAAACGATAGATGATAGGGCGACCCACCCATTTTGCCAAACAGTAATTAATCAACGCACCGAGGTCTGCACCGACAGTTGCAAAAACAATGACCAGAAGGAAAGACATTCCACTGTTTGGATCCATCGCCTTCCACGCTGCTGGCGGAACAACAACCTCAGAAGGAAAAGGTATGAACGAACTTTCGATAGCCATGAACAGTGCAACCACCCAATAGCTCAAATTATCTAGAATCCAAAGAAAAAGATCTGCTGTATTCATTATCCTAATATAATCTAGTGCTTATATATGGGTTAGGAGTTAAGAAGTATTACAGTATTTCCATACCATAAAAACTTCTAACTCCCAACTCCCAAGAAATTATTTATTCTGCTTAGCCCAAGTATCCTTTAAGCCAACAGTCTTATTGAATACAGGTTTTTCTGCTGTGCTGTCAAGATCAGCCATAAAGTAACCGATGCGCTGGAACTGGAGATATTCACCTGGCTTCTTGCCGGCAGCATACTCCTCAACATAGCAGTTCTTGTAATCGTGGAAACTTTCCGGATTGAGCAGCTCACGGAAGTCGCGCTCATCAGCAGAAGGATTCTCGATGGCAAAGAGTCGGTCATATTCACGAACCTCAGCCTTTACGCAATGATCAGCAGATACCCAATGGAGTGTACCCTTCACCTTGCGGTTAGCACCTTCCATACCGCTCTTGCTGATAGGATCGTACTCAGCCTGAATCTCAGTGATAACGCCATTCTCATCCTTGGTACAGCCTGTACACTTCACGATGTAAGCGTTCTTCAAACGAACTTCCTTACCAGGAGTCATACGGAAGAACTTCTTTGGAGCATCTTCCATAAAGTCAGCACGCTCAATCCAGAGATTCTTTGAGAAAGTAATGGTATGTGAGCCATCAGCCTCATTCTCAGGATTATTGATAGCCTCCATCTCCTCGCTCTCACCCTCAGGATAGTTGGTGATGACAAGCTTAACCGGGTCAAGCACAGCACTTACACGACAAGCTTTCTTGTTCAAGTCCTCACGTACAGAAGCCTCCAGGAGAGCCATATCATTAAGGGCGTCAAACTTGGTATAACCGATACTGTCGATGAACATGCGGATGCTCTCAGGAGAATAACCACGACGGCGCATTCCGCAAAGTGTAGGCATACGAGGGTCATCCCAACCGTTTACCAGATGCTCATCCACCAATGTATGAAGCTTACGCTTACTCATCACTGTATAGGTAAGGTTCAATCTGTTGAACTCAATCTGGCGTGGACGGTTATCATTCAAAACATTGTCTGTGCCATCCTTTTCCTTCAAGAAGTCTACAAACTTATCGTAGAGAGGACGGTGAGGAACAAACTCCAAAGTACAGATAGAGTGGGTAACACCCTCAAAGTAGTCACTCTGTCCATGAGCAAAATCGTACATAGGATAAGCATTCCACTTAGTGCCAGTGCGATGATGAGGAGTATGAATGATACGATACATGATAGGGTCACGGAAGTGCATGTTAGGGTTAGCCATATCGAGCTTGGCACGCAGCACCATACTTCCTTCCTCAGCCTCAGGTGTATTCATCTTCTCAAAAAGAGCAAGGCTCTCTTCGATAGGACGGTCACGGTAAGGACTGGCAGTACCAGGAGTAGTAGGAGTACCCTTCTGCTCAGCAATCTGCTCAGCAGTCTGCTCGTCGATATAAGCATGACCTTTCTTGATCATCCAGACAGCAAACTCCCACAGCTTCTCAAAGTAATCGGAAGCATAATATATATTACCCCACTTAAAGCCAAGCCACTGAATATCCTGAAGAATATTTTCTACATATTCATTGTTCTCCTTACTAGGATTGGTGTCATCGAAACGGAGATTACATACTCCATTATATTTCTCAGCAACACCAAAGTCCATACAGATGGCCTTGGCATGACCAATATGAAGATAGCCATTTGGTTCTGGCGGGAAACGGGTTTGTATTCTTCCACCATTCTTACCTTCCTTGAGATCTTCCTCAACTAATTGCTCGACGAAAGAAAGACTTTTCTTCTCTTCAAGCTTCTTTTCCTCATTAATTGCCATATATCTTATTTATTATATTGTTATTTTTGGTGCAAAGATACAAATTTAATTGCAAGTACGGAAATTATCTAAACATTATTTATAATATCAGCATGGAATATTCTAAAACATGTTCTTAAACATATAAAAATATTTGTTTTTCTCGTGTAAAATAGCTACCTTTGCAACCGTTATCCTGAATACAATCTTTTTACCTTAAAGAAAGCTAATACCTTTAAATAGAAGCACCCCCACTGTGAAGTGGAGGTGCTTTGCTTTTTATATCATTCTGTAAGGTGAATCTATCGCTTTACTTGGTCTCAGCTGCCTTACGGAAAGTCTCATTCTTCAACAAAAGAGATCCCTCTTCAGCATCAATAACAGCCTGATCCTTAACCTCTGCATCCAAACCTTTGCGGACAAGATTGATATTGACTGTAGAATTCTCAGGCTTAACCATGAACTCCCACTTGAAAAAGTCCTTGTCAAGACCGGTTGTCTTTACGGTAAAGTCGCTATTGATAGTAATGATACGCTTACCATCAGCGCTCTTGTATTCACCGGCAACCTTCTGCTGAGTAGCAGAATCTGTGATTACTTCTACAACAGGTTCAGCTGCTGGAGCTTCCTTCTTTGTCTGCTGGCATGCTGTGAATGCAAACAGTCCCATGGCAATGGCCATAAATGTCATTTTTTTCATAATCCTTATATTAATTATATGTTTATAAATAAATTTTTTCGTTCCCAAACAGAGTCATAGACTTATCTTATGTTTATACCGTACATCATCAGTATCCCACTCGCACAGATGATAATCCATATAGATACCAGTCCAGTCAAGATTGGTACATAGGAAAAGCGCAGGTAATTCGTTGGCTTGAAGCTATCCGTATATTTCCTGAGGAAATGACGGAAGACATGATAGCAGAGTGTTGCATAGATGAAACCGATGACTGTTCCTACCAACAAATCGCCAAAATAATGCACTCCCAGATACATTCTGGAGTAGCAGGTTATCAGCGCCCAAAGACAGAGAAACAGAGTCAGTTTACTTCTCCGCACAAGATGCCTCGCAAAAAAAGCCATTCCCCATGCATTGGCTGCATGGGATGAAGGAAATCCATAGGCTCCACCACGATACCCCTGAACAATATGAACCATCGGGGAAATCGGATTGTCGGGGTTGCTCGGGCGCATTCTTCCTATCATAGGCTTCAGCAGACCTGAGGCTGTCTGATCACAGAGCGCAATGATGAGTGTTATTACTATCAGAGTGGTAAGCACAACCTTGACAGGAAAGTTTCTGACCATGACAAAGAGAAAGCTTGCATAAAACGGAACCCATACGAAACGATCGGAAAAAATCAACATGAAATAATCCCAAAAGTCACTATGAAAGCCATTGAAAAACAGAAAAATCTGCATATCAATGTGTTCTAATTGTTGAATGAATTCTATCATTTTTCTTTCTTTATCTTACTGATTTTATTCTATTTTTTGCTGGCTATATCATCATACAGCTTCTGCAAATAAGCCTGTCCGCGCTTTAAATTATATCCTTTTCTACCTTGATCATACACAATCTTCTGTGTCTTGTTGTCATAGATGATTGAATTTTCTTCAGAAACCATACCAAATGCATCCGGCACATCAAAGAAGGCAAACTTAGGCGTTGCATCACTCATCATGTTCTTGCTGAACAGGAAATCCTGATGCTTCACGCCCAGCTGTCCGAGAAGAGTTGCTGCAATATCGTTCTGTGAGCCTACAAGTGCCACCTTCATAGGGCGGGCAATAGCACCACCTGTCAGGATAAGCGGTATCTGATAACGTGATCTGTCAAAATTATCAAGATGTTCTTTATAACCACCCACATGATCAGGAACCAATACTACCAATGTATTCTTCCATCTAGGAAGTTTGCTATATTCTCTCATAAGATGACCTATCACGCTGTCTGTATAGGCAAAAGCATTCAGACGCTTGTCCTTCAAACGGCTATATGGCACGTCAAACGGCTCATGACTGCTGGATGTCTGGAAGATGCGCAACATAGGATGCTTTACATGCTGTTCCTTTTTCAAATCAGCCAGCAACTTTTCAGCCACAATATGATCGTGTACTCCCCATTTGCTCAACTTATCTTCAATCGGGAAATCAGCATCAGATATTATCTTCTGATATCCTTGCGAAACAAGATAAGAACGCTGGTTGGCAAAATCAACATCACCACCATAATAATAAGCATTCTGATAATTCTTAGCCTCAGCTAAAGAACGGGCTATAGAAGGAAGCTGAGCAGTCTTGGCAGGGTAGCGCATGATGCTCATTGTAGGCTGTGCAGGATAACCACTCAGAATAGAAACCAAGCCTCTGTCTGTTCGGAAGCTGTTGGCATAGAAACGAGTAAAGAGAATGCTCTTCTGCGCAATGGAATCGAGCTGAACTGCTACATTCTTCACCTTGCCCATAGACGGCATGATGTCGTTGGCAAAACTCTCCATGATGACAATCAAAATGTCGGGATTTCCCGTCTTTCTTGCCTCTTCATTGAGAAGAGGGTAGGTATTAACATCACTGGAACTGACCAACTCCTTAAACAGCTTGTCAGCCTCAGCATTGTCCATATAGCGATATTGAGCTGCAAAATCTTCCTGATGCGAAAGCGACTCAAACAGGCTGAACATAGGATTGACAGCTGCATGATTAAGAAATGCATCCTGACAAAAATAAGCCTTGCCCGTATTATTCGTCGACACAGTAACTCCACCACGGATAGGAAGGAAAAGCAATGCTGTGAGCACTAACAGAATGAGCGATGAACGAAGGCGATGACGCTCTATATCGCTATCATAAGAGGAACGGCGTCCACCACGGCAATCACCGAATCCATAACTCGTATATCTGCTGCGATAAGTTTTCTTCTTAATGGTAACACGAAGTATAAACCATACACCTATAGCAGAAATAAGAATTGCTAAAAATGCCAGGATGATGTAAAGGAAACTTACACTAGCCAAGGCGTCTTTAGGCGAAGTGAAGAAATAGAAAAGCGGTGTACTGTCCAGAGGAAAATTCCAGTACGGATAAAGTCCTAAGTTCAGTACAAAAAGGAATGCCCCCATGAAGGCGACAATACCGAAATAAATATTCAGGATAGGGTAAACCAGTTTCTTCCGAATCCAGATAGACACCAGAAGCAATAAACCGGGAATAACAGAGAGATAACCTGCCATTCCTAAATCAAGCGACAACCCATGCCAGATTACCTGAGGCATATAGTCCCAAATATTTATTGTTTGAGGAGCTGTAGAAGACTTTTCCAAAAGAAGAAAAAGAGGCTTCTGCGCCACGAACAATATCACCAGAATAACGTATGTTTTTATGAATGACAATATCTGTTTCATATCCTAAATTTCATTTATTTGTATATTAACTTACGTAACATTTTCTATATAAAAAGATGTATACGAATGCAAAATTAGCCATTTTATTTCACATAAACAATAATTTTCTCTTCTTTTTAAAAAAAAATGGAAAAAAAATTGGTAAATCAAAATATATTTACTAACTTTGTTGTATCAAATTTATTACAGATATGGCTAAATATAACATTCAACCTAAAAAAGAAAAGATGGCAAGGTATCAAACCTTGTTGAGCGAGGAGACTAAAGACCGCCTCCACGACGACATCTTGCGTATGTTGGTTTCAGAACAAAAGTACAAAGATCCTGCATACAATTCACGCAGACTTGCAGAGGATTTGGGAACAAATTCCCGCTACATTTCTGCTGTTTGTGCAACAAGATTCCACAAGAACTATTCTGAACTTGTAAACGACTATCGTGTAAACGATGCAATGTCCTTGCTTACGGACAAGCGATATGCCAAAATGAGTGTAGAAGACATTGCAGAAATGGCAGGTTTCAGTACCCGTCAGAGTTTCTATGCAAACTTCTACAAGCGCATGGGCATTACTCCTCGTCAGTATCGATTGAACCAGAAAGCGAAATACGAGAAAGCAAAGCAATAGAAACAGAAAACTCCTAGCCCCTGGTTATAACCCGGAAAGGCTAGGAGTTTTTTGTATCCATTATTTTCTCAAGAAATGTTTCAGCACCTTGCTGCTTGCATTTTTAGAAATCTTACGTATGGCCTTGTCTCTGATTTGACGAACCCGTTCTCGTTTCAAACTCATATCATCAGCAATTTCAGCTAATGTCTCATGATGAATTCCAAGTCCATAGAACTTGCGAACCACTTCTTTTTCACGCTCATCAAGCAAATCCACACAATTATCCAAATCTTTCAGCATTTGCCGGAAAGCTACATTATCATCAGCCATATTCACATCCTGATTCACCAATATATCAAGAAGTGTGTATGGATTTCCCTCGCTTATTGGCTGGTCGATAGACACAGCCTTGCTGGCATTGCGAGGTGCATACTTCTTCTGATCTTTTGGTATCTGATAAAGTGCCGACTGCTTATCAACAGCCTCCTGCATGGCTTTTCGGATAAAAGGAGCTGCATACGAAACAAATCTGGTACCACGGGAAGCATCAAACTTCTGTGCTGCGGTAATCATGGCAAGCGTTCCTTCGCTCACCAAATCATCAAATTCCATTCCCTTACCACGGAACTGATTGGCGACAGCCTTTACGTAGTTCAGGTTTTCACTAACCAATATATTGCATTCTTTTTCTGTCATAATATATTCATTTTTTAGTAACAACAAGTCCTTCTCTTCAGAAGAAGGTTTCTTTTCTGCAAAAATACAGAGAAAAATTGAATCTTACAAATTTTTCTCCGTTTTTTATTCGAAAAGTATCCTTTTTCCATATTCTTACTTACAAAGACCAGCATAAGGACATGCAGCACATCTTTCTTTATCAGCGGTTGGGCGGAAAGGCAATTCTTTATTGAATATATCCGAGAGGATTTTCATGATACCCTCCCAAAATTCATCCTTATAATCTGCTACATTCTCTATATAACTGCCTCTGCCAAGTTTCAGCGTCGGATCGTAATCTTCTGCTCTTGCATTCTGAATAAAAAGAAGTCCTGGCGATACCGGGTCCTTAGCTGGATTGAGAGAAGTGGACTGACTTACAATCAAGGCATAGAGGATGGTCTGCAGATAGTAGTCAGTATGCTTGCGCAGCATCTCCGGATTGAACACCTCTGCAATTTCAGCAGGATGAGAAACGGGTGCTCTACCTGTTTTATAGTCGATGACACGAATCTTCTCTGCCATATTTTCCAATCCTGGTTTGCCATTTGCTGCAACGGAATCCAACCTGTCGATAAATCCTGATAGGGTAATATTCTTATCACCACAGGAAGTAGGCAGGACAAACCTTGTTTCTATCGGTATCTCCAAACCGATAATAGTAAATGGTGCCTGACGACAATCTATAACCAATAACTGCTTCAGATAATTGGCTATCACCTCTCTGTTGATAAGTTGCAGTCCATTATACTTTGGCTGATAACCATTACTGCTAACCTTGAACAGCTCTTCACGGAAAGCCTGATCTACTATACGATAAATCAAGGCTTCGTTTTTAATGGCATTCTCAAAATCGGCCTTTGTGATGATGATAGGGTGGATGAGCTGTTCCTTACCATCCTTATCCAGCTTGACTGCAGATTTTGGAGCAAACTGCAAATAGATAAGTTGGGCGGCACGATGGAATATATTTCCGAATATCCGGTTGTCTATCTCGTCTTCATCAATGAGATCTGGCTCTTCCAGTTTCTCTATATATCTATAGTAGAAACGCTTTTCGCATCTCATGTAAGTATTGATGAAAGTAGGAGATATTTTCCAATGTTCATTCAGTTTTTTCCATATTGCTTCTGTCTTATCTACTTCTTTATATTCATCGCGACAAGGAGTCTGACCGAGTTTGAATGAATGACGGTGTACAGTATTCTTTCCTTCTATCATCAACTGCAACATAAAGCGACTCATTTCGCCAGTCTGTCCTTCTTCTGTAGCATTATTATAGGTGAATGCCAAATGTTGGCAACGCTGTATCATGCGATAGAAATAGTATGCAGAGATAGCTACTTTATTGTCAATGGTCGTCAACCCGTAAGCTTTTCTTATAGAATAAGGTATAAACGAAGCATCGTTGACTCCCTTTGGCCACTTTCCTTCATTACATGATAAGACTAGCATATAATCGAAATCGAGATTTCGGGTTTCCAAGACTCCCATAATCTGTATACCTACAGCTGGTTCGCCATGAAATGGGATGCTGGTTGTCTGGAACAATTGCAGAATCAAGCGCTCCAAGGTTATTGTATCAACCTTTAAATCGCCACTTTCTACAAGTCCTCTCAGACGATTGATTACAGTATAAGAACGGAAAAGAGACTCCTGGAAAAGCTGGTCCACATTCTGCTGCTTCGTGTTATAGCCAATCTGTTTGAGGATATCTATCAGATAGTTTAGCAATCCCATATTATACTCATCAAGATTCTCAACCTTATCTATATCTCTGAACAATATGGCGAGTCCTTCATCCTCATTCATGATGAGTGAATTTCTATCTGGATAGAACGTCTTCTTTGATTCCAACTGCTCGATAACCTGTAGGTTGAGCTGCGAAATATAACGGGCATAAGGATGGCGCAGGGTGGCAAGAACCTGATGCAGGCGATAAGTATTGCTAGCCTTAGGATGCCCGATGCCCTGCAATTGGATAAGCTGCTGAATCAGACTGTAGAAAGGCGTCTGCTGCAGGGGATATCCGATTGTTATATTCACATGTTCTACCTCCTTTGGGAGAGAATGTAAAACGGTAGGAAGCAAGCTTTCATCAGCAAGAACAATTGCCACATTGCCTGTCTTCTTACACAATCCATTTTCTTTTAGCCAGGTATGTACGAATCTAGCCTGAACATTCTCTGTTGGAGCAGAAAAATAGTTGATTTTCTTCTTCCTGGATAAATTATCATATATGTTCTCCGCAGATTGACCAGACTCGTTTCCGTTTTCATTTGCTTCCAGCTTGCCTTTGTCTGAATCGGCGTCAAGTTCGTTCGGGAAATACTTCAGATTCTGGCGAATATAATGACCCGCTTCATGGTTGTTATCCATATAAGCCTTGTCATAATCCCAATAGAAGACAGCCTTTCCTTCTTTCATCAACCTGTCGCATAATTGCATCTCTACCTTCTGCAACATATTAAAGCCGACGAAAACATACTTCTTGTGTTCAAATTTGAGTTTTTCATCAGTCACTACCTGGCGATAAAGCGCACCTTCATAGGCAAGTCCCTGCTGAGCGAGCCGACTATTGAAATCGTTGTAGATATCGAGGAAATGACTCCATAATTGGAGGAATCGCTTTTTCAATTCCGAATTATGGTCTTCCGAAAAATTACTGAAGAACCTCTGAATCATCTTTTTCTGATCATCAGTCAGATAGGAGATATCATCAAGCTCATGAATATCTTTTAAGTTGGAGAACACCAGTTGCGCATCTGCCATATTTTTATCAATATCGTCAAAATCGGTAATGAGCATCTGACCCCAACCGTAAAAATGGTCAAGAGTTTCATCAATCTCAGTACATTTCACAAATGATTTATGCAAATCGCATACCAGCTTGATAGGGTCAGCAACCTTCAGTGGACTGTTCTGTCGGAACAATTCACTGATAGTTATATATGAAGGAGACCATATAGCCTCATGTTCAATTTCTGCAAGATAGGTATCCAGAAAGAGAGAGGCACGTTTGTTAGGGAAGACGACAACGATGTCGCTCATATCCCTGCCATATTTCTCTCTCAAATCTCTTGCTACTGATTTAAGAAATGGTACCATAGCTTTACTTTTATTCTAGTTTTGAGTATCAAAAACTTATTTTGTCAAAATTATTATCTTACTTCAACAACCTTGTTGGGATAAACATACCAAAGATAACCGGTGATATTCTGGTATCCCATTTCACGCAACAAGTTCATATATCCACGAACCTGTTCCTGATGTTCTTCCTTTGGTTTACCAAACTTGAAGTCAACAACTATCGTTTCATTCTCGTCTCTCATCACTCGGTCTGGTCGGAACTTAACAGCTTTTCCATCCACATATTTCACGATAGAGCATTCGTTCAATACTCTCCAGCGGTCAGAGAACCAGTCTTTTACCTGAGGAGAGGCAAGGCGCTGCTTAATCATCTTTTCCAATCTTTCATTGGATACGTTGTCATCGTAGAGAATACCATCTATTTCCAATTGTTTGAGGGCACTTTCTACATCGGCTGAAGTCTTGATAGTAGAAAAAATGCTATGCAATACCGTACCCATTTTGATGTAGAACTTCTGCTGTTCTTCAGCTTCATCGCCCTCTACAAAGTCGCGACTCTTATTACTCTGCTTGAATTCCGGCAAATCCGGATTAGCACAAAGTACGATATCTGTCGGTTTCTCATCTTTCATGAAGACGTTCTCCGATTCTTTCTTCTCTTCGTGATTTTCTTCTTCTACGATGAGTTCACCGTAAGAGAAGTTGATATCTTCAGAAGACTCAGATCCTATTCCCGATAATTCTACAGGAACCCCAGTACTCTCCAAATTCCTGGCTACATTCTGAAGAACCGATTCTATCAAGTATGCGCGACTGTTCTGATTGCCTCGCTTGCCCAATACAAACAGACTATGGCTGGCACGGGTAAAGGCAACATATAGCAGGTTCAAATTATCCACTACATTCTGCAAATGCTCATGATGATAATCCCCCTCATAGATGGATTGCATCATGGCTTTTGCATTGAAGTCTATCGGTACGAGGGGCAGTTCATTGAATGGTTCCTCTTGTGGCTCACACCAGATAGTATTCATTTTTTCCAGTTTCCAGTCGCAGAAAGGCATGATTACATAATCAAATTCCAATCCTTTACTCTTATGGATGGTGATAAGTCTGATTCCGTTAATTCCATCACAATGAATACTTTTCTCATGAATGGTATTGTCCCATTCCTTGAGAAAGGCATCTATATCGCTGCTGTTGTCTACAAGATATTCGTTCATCCTGTCATAGAAGGCACAGACATAAGCGCTTTGTTTCTTCATATCCTTTACCTTATCCATCCCCAAGGTAGCATAAAGAATCTCCGTAAGCTCAAAGAGCGGTTTTTCCAGCAAGGTAGAACGCTGTTCCAATAATGTTTCAACCAAATGAGGATCCCTCAGATACTTGATTGCATATTTGGCGAGGGTAGCCTTTGCAATGGCATCATCCGGACAAGCCATGAGGCGCAATGCCACAATGAGGGTAGAAACAGCTTGGGAAGCATCCAGTCGGAAAGCCTCATCTGAGACCATCAGAAAATCAGAATTCTCCATAAAATAGGCAGCAATATCCTGAATGGCTTTATTGCTGCGCACCAGAATGGCAATCTTATTAGCTGGAACACCCATAGCCGTGAGCTCAGTTGCTATTTCCAGCGACTGCTTCATCATGCTTTCCGTGATGTCTTCTCCTCCAAGCAACTGCACTTCTACATATCCCTTTTTGCCCTTCTTCTCTGGTACTTTCTGACAAACATCGGCATAAGCATTTACCAATTGTTTTACCTGTTCCTGGTTAGAGCCTTTCAGCAACTCACACTCCTGCTTGGCTGCTTCTACAAAGAAAGCATTATTGAAGGCGATGATATTGCGGTCTGAGCGATAATTGGTATCAAGAGTTTTCATTTCGAGCGACTTGGTTCCACCAAACTCATTCTCGATATTATTGAGTAATCGCCAATCACCCGATCTCCATCTATAGATACTCTGCTTTACGTCTCCCACGATGAGATTTCCCGCATTTTCCCTGCTCATGGTTTCCTCCAGCAGAACCTTGAAATTCTGCCATTGTATGGTACTAGTGTCCTGGAACTCATCTATCATCACATGATCAAGTTGAGTTCCTATCTTTTCAAAGATAAAAGGCGAGTCGCTGTCTTCAACCAAAGCATGGAGCAGAGTCTGAGTATCACTCAACAGGAAACGGTTGGCTATCTGGTTCAGCTCTCTCACTTTCTGGTCGATGCTACCCAGCAGGCGCAACTGGTTGAGATGCTTCATCGTAAGGGTAGCGCTCTTGTAGCTCTTCACCCATTCCGGTCTTTTCTCTTCCGAGAATTTCAAGATAGGATAAAGCTTATCAGATACAAACATAAACAAAGGCGATTGCTCCTTTACATCACTTTTCTTAACCCAAGCCTCCGGACTTTCATAACATTTATGGAAGGTGGCATTTATCAAGTCATCTTCATCATATTTGCCATTCTTCAACTTATTGAAATAGCTCCAGATTCCCCTGGTTTTTCCAGCCAGATCATCAGCAGTATATCCACCTTCTTCAAGACTATCAAAGAAAGTTGCGGCAATCTCCTGCAGTTTTTCTCTTGTCTGTCTTCTGATTTCTTTCATCTTGGCAGTAAATTCCTTGAAGAATCCTTCCTTTGACATGCACTGATTCAGAGCATCAGAATTTTCCTTATAATAATCCTTGAAGATATTCTCACCAAATTTCTTGATGGGGCCTATTACATTCCAACTTCTATCATCGTCAATACTTTCCTGAATGTAATCCAAGATCCAGAAGAGTAGACGGTCAGTACTGGTTAAACTTTCTATCAGTTCATCCACAGCCTGCTGTTCTACCTGATAATCGTTCAATCCAATACGTAGATTAGCTGTGAGATCCAGTTCTCGAGCCAGATTACGCAATACCCCCTGAAAAAAAGTATCAATGGTCTGTACGCGGAAGTAATTGTAGTTATGCAAGAGGAGTCTCAGGGCTTCTGCTGCATTCTTTCTTATTATTTCTTCTGAAAGATGGGGCAAGGCAATCTTGATTTGCTCAAGATAGCCATTCGATTCTTCCAGTCCCTGCGCAATACCATAGAGCTGACTCAATATACGCATCTTCATCTCTTCTGTTGCCTTGTTGGTAAAGGTCACAGCGAGAATGGTGCGATAAACCATCGGATTCTCTATCACGAGAGTCATGTATTCTTTGGCGAGAGTGAAGGTCTTGCCCGATCCTGCACTTGCCTTATATACAGTTAATTGTGAATTCATATATAGCTTTGAATTTTATCTTATTTTTAAGTTTTAAACAGTTTACCAGTTTCTGAACAGTTCGAAACCGAAGCGACAACCGATACCATCAAATGAGGCATTATGGAATGCTGCGAAGACACCCAAAGTCATCAGTCGGGTAGTAACTCCATATCCTAATTCCGAATAAGGATGCAGATGACGGACAACAAGGGAACTGATGTACAGCCTTTCCTTCTCTATGAATCTTCCTATCAGCGGGACCCATGCCACAGCCAGCATCGGAGCTTCGTATGTAAAATTGGTGCGGGCGTAATAATCGCTGGCATTATACCATTGAGAACTGAGCAGTTCGAACTCTCCGCTCCAGTCATCATTCCAGCCTCCAGGTATGTTATTGTCATGGAAATTTGTGTAGTCTACAAAATCCCAATGATCGCCTTTCTTGGTATAGAAGCCCGTACCCACTCTAAGCGAGTAGGAGCGGCGACGGGAGGAATAGAAAATACTCTGAGCATCCATTTCTACCCGTTCATATTCGATATTGGAGCCAAAGAGACCCTTGATTCCACGTTCATAGTCCAGAGTGAGAATGGGGCCACGCTTTCCTTTAGGCGACCATTGTATGCCAATGGCTGGGGCGGACGACTTATAGCTTGAAGGATAGCCGTGGGATGTATAAAACGTCGGATTTACAGCCAGACGCTTATGGTTAACAAGACCCACCTCAAATGCCAGATGCTGGTTGAAACGCCAATGGTTGGTTATCTTCAGATAATCGTTCTTGAACTCATAATTGCTGATGGTATCTGTCGGCGTATCCATATCAACAAACTTCCGTGCCACCCGATTGGTTGTGATATGGTTGCCATTACCCATTTCTGCCTTGAGATAACCTTCATGAAGGTTGTTATATCTAAAGATAAAAGGCAAGCGGAAATAGAAACGATGCTGTCTCATACTATATCCACCCTTGAATTGCAAACTGAGCAGAAAGTTGTGGTCAAAAGCATATTGCGTTCTCAGGTCGAACTTATATACCAATCCCTTGCGTTCAGAGTAACCCATATAGAGCGGATTAAAGATAGGACTCAGCTTGAAATAGCCCTGATTTTCCTTACCGAAATCTTGAGAAATACGGTTCAGCATATTATCGCCTACCATATCCCAAAGTACATTTTTTACAAAATCATTTTCCTTATGAGCTAAAGTATCCTTGATGTTCTTGTAGTAAGATTGATAAAGACTCTCTTCGTCCAGGTTTAATTCCTCCGGTCTCACTCTTGCCATGATAGCCGTATCAGATAATTGCTTGAGCGAATCAGCCTGTAAATCGGGCAAATCATATACCGTAACATATCTTCCAACAATCTTATTGCCAAGGAACCGGAAATTTGCTCTCATATCACATCTTTTTGGAACCAGCGACTTAAAGCCTTCCGCTCCCATCTTCACAGAGATGAAGAAGCGGGTCATATCATATTCACCTTCAAAATCAACCATACTGATTTTTCCGGTCTTGCTGTCAACAATCGCCCTGGTAAGAACCGTCTGCGTATTCCTGATTCTTGGATAAGCGTAAACCTGAGCCATGCCAAAGGGGAGAGGAGTGACCGAATACTTGTAATACATCCGATTGGACCGATGGAAAGGGGAGAGGATGTTCTCCTGAAAGAGATTTTCTTCATACACATTTGGAGTCATGTATCTCAACGCCTGTTCCATCGTTCGACTCCTGTGCGGAATGGTACTGATGCCAAAAATGCGCTTGTTTATCAACTGACCATTAGCATCATGACTCATCCGGTTGTAATACTCGCTGATGAACTTTCTTCCACCTCCGTGAGCCACAGCATACATGGTTGGAACGAGCATGAGCAGGGCATTACGCCGATTTGTACGAAGTTGGAATTTTGTATATGCGCAAGAGGTATGAGCCGCTCTGCCGGTAGTATCTACAGTCTGGGCATATTGAAATATCAAATGCATCACCGAATCAGCATAGGCGTCTTTCGGTGACGATCTTCTGGCACAAGCCCAACAAGGCAGCAGCGTGAAGAACAAGAGGCATAATAGATATTTCTTCATACAAATAAAAAATCGGGAACAGAACAGTCTGTACCCGATTGCAAAGTTAACTATATCTGCGCAAATATCCAAATTTTAACCTAGATATTTTGCAAGAATTTTTATATTTCCGGATTCACGCAACTTTGTAATGCTTTTTTCGCGTATTTGGCGAACACGTTCACGCGTCAATCCCATCTTGTCGCCAATCTCTTCCAAACCCTTTTCGGTTTCTCCGATGCCATAGCATGCACACAGGATTTTGCGTTCTCTTTCCTTCAAGACCTTATCAAGAACAGCTCTCAATTCCTGAGCCATACTTTCATGATCAACGCCTTTGTCTGTACGGCTATCATCACCACTCGACATCACATCAACCATGGCATTATCGTCATCATCAGATCCGAATGGGGCATCAATACTTACATGATGACCACTCGCCATCATGCTCTGGGCTATCTTGTCTTCGTCAACGCCCGTTCTATCAGAAATTTCCTGCACGCTTGGCCTACGCAGATTCTCCTGTTCGAACTTGTTGATTTCCTGATTTACCTTATTCAGTGAACCTACCTGGTTGAGAGGCAGTCTGACGATACGACTCTGTTCAGCTATAGCCTGCAAAATACTCTGACGAACCCACCATACCGCATAGGATATAAACTTAAAACCTCTCGTTTCATCAAATCGTTCAGCCGCCTTGATAAGTCCGATGTTGCCTTCATCAATCAAGTCGGTAAGTGTCAATCCCTGATGCTGGTATTGTTTAGCTACAGACACCACAAAGCGCAGGTTGGCTTCTACCAATCTATTCTTAGCTCTTTCGCCAGCTCTACCTCCCTTACGGATAATCTGAGCCAGTTCTATTTCCTCATCGATAGAAATCATGGGCGCACGACCTATCTCAACAAGATACTTGTCGAGCGCCTCACTATTACGATTTGTTATACTTTTCTGTATCTTAAGTTGTCTCATATCTGCTATATTTTCTTTTAGTTACACCCATTTAAGTGCGAATATAGCAAAAAAATCGATACGTTGTTACTTTTGATAACTTACTTTAACATAATTATTTAACTGTCTCATTCTGAGAGAATTTCATAAAGGCGTCTTTATAGCCATTAAAAACATTGATATCTACCTCGCCTCGGATGCCTGCCACACGTCCATCTGGACAGAGCTGCCAGTAAACAAGATGAATGTCTGGCTTATATTCTCCATACCTTGCTATCCATACCAGATAGTTATGTTTAAGGTCCGGAGCCATTGATAGATAGCGGTTTACGAATATCTGACTGATGTAGAGTATCGGCTTGGTACCCGTAGCTCTCTCCACGATTCTTAGCCATGTTCTTACCCGGCTGAAGAGCACACCTACACCACCCATTTTTCTGATCTGGCTGGGCAGAGGCTCCACATCCAGCACTGGTGGAAAGTCGCCTTTGCGTATATAGCTGTGCTTCAGAAAATAATGCGCCTGCTGGGCTGCTGGCGAAATTGTACTGAAGAAGTGGTAACTGCCAACCTTGAATCCATGAGCCTTGGCTGCCAGATAGTCCTTCCTGTAATAGGGATTCAATAGCGAGGCACCTTCCGTACTCTTAATATAGATGTAGCGGATAGGGAAGTTGACTGCTCCAGATACCGTTTTCTTACTCAGTCTACCCAGATGCGTGATGCGCAGACGGTCCCAGTATATTGGATATTTCTTTCTTCCTTTTCCATGTTGATATTTGGAGATGTCGATACCATAGATACGCTCGGAAGTATAGACCAGTCGCTCTCCTTTATATCTGTCATTTTTCCATTCACCTACGCGAAGTGGCTTTCTAGGAGCGATGCTGAATCCCCAGCCTTGTCGGACTCCATTCTGCCATTCTCCTTCATAGTATGTTCCGTCATAAGCCTGCCATCTGCCATATCCGTTTGCTTGATAAAGACTGTCAAACGACCCTTTATAGTAGCCGAGCGAATCCGGTTTCAGCTTATAGTTGATAGAACGGCGAAGGGTAGTTCCATGTGTCTTGGCAAGCGATGAGGCAAGGCGAGGAGAGAGTGCGGCAACACCATCCGGAGTCGTTTCTGAAGTTAACTGGAAGAGATGAAGACCAGCCGTATTCCTGCCGTCCATGGCTTTCAAAAGTTCACAAGATTCGCTAGTCCACTTGCCATCTGCCTGTCTGAAAAACGCCTTGTAACTAATGCAGCGCACCAGTTTCACATGTCCTTTCTTTCGAATTTGTTTCAGTGAATCAAGCATTTTTCTTGCAGAATCTCTTAAGATGATTTCCCGCTGAGTATAGCCGCTTATTGGGTTATATCCGAGGTCTTGAACGGAGTGAGAATGTAAATAATAATTCAACTCTCCAACCTTCCATTTTGAGTCAGTATATACGCTATCAAGCGAATCAACTTTTTCTTTCAGGAGAGTATCTGCATCCACCTTCTGATAGCGGTTTTTACTGATGCTGCTATTGTATGCAGCAGCCAGTCTGCCCCCACACGAAGGTATGAGAGTCCATCGGTTCATAAAGTTGGCTGCCAGGCTTACCGTATCCTCATCAAAGCATAAGACCAGCTTGCCGTCTTGTCTCAGTTCGTAATGCGAATAAGCCTTGATAGTGGCTCTTGCCGCCATTACTCTCTCTCTGCTGGGATTGAGACAGTAATATATCCAATATCCCAGCGCTGCTAATACGACTACCAACAGGGCTCCAGCAATGCTGAAGCCCTTGATTCTATTGTTTTTCATTATTCTGCACAAGTTCTATTTCCAAAATTATTTGGGTTTGATCTGTTATCTTGCTCCTGTCAGAAGTTCTTTCACCTACCAGCCATATGATTTCGCCCTGGCTGTCGGTAATGACATGTTGCCCCATCTTCTGTACCACATTCCGCTTGCGGTCGGTAAGATAATCGCTTACCAATTTACTTCCTTTCATACCGAAAGGGTAGAACCGGTCACCCTTTTCGCATAGGCGATAGGTTAGTGGAAAACTTACTTTATCTGCATCAAGCGTTATCAGATGACTGCTCTTGCTTGGAGTGAAGTCAGCAGTCCGTGGATAGCAATGAAGTTTTATCTTCAAGCTTTTTCCTAAGTTGTAATTACCTTCTTCCGGCAAGCGGAACGGGCGTTCACTCTGAATGGTATCCAAATCAGCCAAAGCCGTAACCAACAATTGATTTCTATCGATGGCAACCATATAACTGCCATTCTTCCAGAGCTTTCCCACGCCACCGTCCTTGGCAACCAGACTCTCATAAATATCATCAATCACATCACCATGAAAGCCATATTTTCCCAGTTCGCTGTGAAGCATGAATTCAGGAGAAGGAGCTTTCATGATGGGTTGCTTCTGCAGGCAAATCACATGCTCATCTGCCGAGCCTTCATTGCAAAAGTCCTTGACGCCTGCATCAGCTCTATCATGATTCATCAATCCCTCCAGCATCGTTTTCGCCTGCCTCAGATATTTTGCAGTCTGGTCGATGTTCTCCTTGGCAGCCGGATTGATTGTTTCGAGTAATGGAATCACGTGATGGCGGATTCTATTGCGCAGAGCATCATCCTCCAGATTGGTAGAATCGGTTACATAATCCTGCCCTTGCAACTGGAGATAGTCTAGAATATCCTGACGGCTGATGCAGAGTAGGGGGCGCAGGATGTTTCCATTTTTGGGAGCAATGCCAGCCAGTCCGTCCACGCCACTGCCTCTGAGCAGGTTAAGAATAACTGTTTCTACGTTGTCATCCCGGTGATGAGCCACACAGATGCCATCGGCTTCAATATCCTTAGCCAGTTGGGCAAAATATCGATAACGCAGGTCGCGGGCAGCCATCTCGATGCTCACTTTGTGCTGACAGGCGTAAAACTGAGTATCAAAATGAATGCGATGCAACGTTATACCAAGTCTTTCGCAAAGATTGACGCAGAATTGTTCATCGCGCTCGCTCTCTTCACCACGCAGATGAAAATTGCAATGGGCAGCGCTTACGCTCACTCCCAGTTGTTGCAAGATTAAGAGCAACGCCACGCTGTCGGCTCCACCTGATAGGGCAACTATATATCTGCCACGACTTTTAAAAAGATTGTGGTGGATGATGTATTTCCTGACGATAGACTCTATCTTGTTCATTGCCTTGATACTTTACCTGATTATTTATATACTTGATACTTAACCTATTATATAATAGGTAATATTGTTTTATTCCGCCTGCTCCTTGAGAAATTCCTCAGCTCTCTGCAAGTCTTCCGGGGTATCGATACCTACGGTCTCTACGTCTGTAGTTCCCACCTTAATCTTATAACCGTTCTGCAACCATCTGAGCTGCTCCAGACTCTCCGCAATCTCCAGCGAACTCTGTGGCAACTGGGTCACTTCTCTGAGCACTTCCTTGCGATAGGCATAGATGCCCAGGTGCTTGAGATAAGGGAAATGGCTAAGCCAATCCTTGCGTTCCTTGCCACGAACGTAAGGAATTACGCTGCGCGAGAAGTAGAGAGCAAAGCCCTGATTGCTGACAGCAATCTTTGGACTATTTGGATTCTCAACAGCTTCCATCGAGGTGAAAGCCTTGCCCAATGTAGCAATCTGAGTGGTTGGGTCGTCGAAGCAATGACAGATGGTATCCAGCTGACTCTTAGCAACAAAAGGTTCATCTCCCTGAACGTTTACGATAACGTCCCAATCGCCGCCAATCTTCTCGATAGCTTCTTCGATGCGGTCGGTACCGCTCTTATGGTCGGTGCGGGTCATGACAGCCTTGCCGCCAAATGCTTCAACAGCCTTGAAGATGCGTTCGTCGTCAGTAGCAACGTATGCTTCTTCCAGTACTGCAGCCACTTTTTCATAAACATGCTGTATAACTGGCTTGCCGCCCAACATGGCGAGAGGCTTGCCAGGGAAACGCGTAGAGGCGTATCTTGCTGGTATAATTCCTATGAATTTCATAATCTTATTCTCTTTATTTTTATTGTCAACGCTTATATGTTTATTACGAACGCAAAAGTACAATATTATTTTGTATTGACCAAATTATTTTATGCAAATTATACTTTCCGAAAACGTCTATTTATCATAATACACGTTAATATTTTAAGATAGAGATAATATAAAGTAATAAAAAAAAACAAAACCAATATGTTATTTACGGATTTCTTTGTACCTTTGCAGAAAGTAATTTTAGATTAGTATAAACGATATGAACACTGATAGACTTTTCAGTCAGGCAGGAAATTTGCCTGCATACCAGATTGCCGATGCAGTCAATCAGAAATTGGCGGAATCATCCAATCTCGTCATTACTGCGCCACCTGGAGCCGGCAAATCAACCTTGCTGCCACTTACCATTCTCAACGCATGCAATGGCAAGATTCTCATGTTGGAACCGCGCCGGCTGGCTGCTCGTCAGATAGCTGAACGAATGGCCAGTATTTTGGGCGAATCTGTTGGCAAGACGGTTGGCTATCGCGTACGCTTCGAAAATAAGACGTCTAAAGATACTCGCATCGAAGTTCTCACTGAAGGAATCCTCACGCGTATGCTGGTGAATGATCCCACGTTGGATGGCGTCAGCATCGTCATCTTTGACGAATTTCATGAGCGAAGTATCAATTCAGATCTGGCGCTTGCCTTGACCCGACAAGCTCAGGAGATTATCCGACCTGATTTAAAGATGGTTATCATGTCTGCAACGATTGATACAACCGCCATTTGCCAAACGCTCCGGGCACCACTCATAGAAAGCCAAGGTAAGATGTTTCCGGTAGAAACCGTCTATGCAGCCGATGATGTCAACGCATACGATATGGTTCAGGTAATGGTTGCCACGATAGTCAGGGCCCATCACGATCATCAAGGCGATATTCTGGCGTTTCTTCCTGGCCAGGGAGAAATCCTGAAATGCGAAGAAATGTTAAACGGAATAATAGCCAAGGCTGATGATTCTTCTGCTGATAATATGTGGGCAGCCACAACCGTCTATCCGCTTTACGGCAATCTCTCGCCGGAGAAGCAGCGAAGCGCCATTGCTCCCTCACAGGAAGGAAGCCGAAAAATCGTTCTTGCAACCCCTATCGCCGAAACTTCGCTTACTATTGAGGGCGTGAGAATCGTGGTTGATTCCGGACTCTGCAGAAAGCTGGTCTATGATAACCGAACCGGACTCAGCCAGCTGAAGACTGTACGAATCAGCAAGGATATGGCTACCCAGCGAAGAGGTCGTGCCGGACGAGTAGCTGAAGGTATCTGCTACCGTCTCTGGACGCAGACCTCAGAACATCTGATGGAAGATCAGCGCCGTCCAGAAATAGAAGATGCAGATCTCGCTTCAATGGTTCTGGATATTGCTGCCTTTGGAGAAAACAACCCTGAATCCCTACCCTGGTTCACTCAGCCACCTACCGCTAATCTGCTGTCAGCAAAGAGTTTACTCGTTTCTCTCAGAGCCATTCGGGAAGATGGAAGCATCACAGCTCTTGGCAAGGAAATGGCATTCCTACCCTGTCATCCACGCATTGCCCGCATGATGCTGAACAGAAATTCCGCAGCTTTGGCCTGCGATATTGCAGCGCTATTGGAAGAGAAAGACCCGATGAGCGAATCTTCTGATACGGATCTCGCCTTAAGAATCTCCATCCTTCGTTCGCAGCGCAGGAAATCGAACCTGGGAAGATGGAACCGCATCGCACAGATTGCGCAGGAATACCGCAGAATGCTCAGAATCAAGGAAGATAATGGAGAGATAGATGCTGAGGAAGTGGGCAGTCTGATAGCCCAGGCTTATCCGGAGCGCATCGCCAGGGCGGTGGATAATATTGGCAATTTCCGCATGGCAAACGGCAATACGGTCTTCATCGACAAGTCTGATGCGATGTCTGCACAGGAATGGATAGCCATCGCTTCGCTCAATTCTGCCAGCTGCAACGAATCTGCATCCGGCAAATCTGTTTCCGGCAAATCTGCTTCCGGTAACGATGCCGGTAGCAAAGGAAAGGTTTTCCTCTGCGCTCCCGTCGCTGTCAGAGACCTGCCATTTACGGAGGTTGAAAACATCTCCTGGGACAGTAAAGCAGGAATGGTGAAGATGCAGATGGAACAACGCATAGGCAAGCTGGTGATTGACAGCAAGCCGATTCAGAATGCGGATAAGCAGCAGATCATTGACATCATCTGCACCGCAGCCAGAAAAGACGGACTCAGCATGTTCGACTGGAACGAAAGCGTACAGCGCCTACAGCGACGTGTAGCGAAGGTGAGCGAATGGCATCCCGAATTGGAGATACCCGACCTTTCAACAGAAAAACTCCTATCGACCGCTGCCGACTGGCTCCCTTTCTATCTGGAGGATACAGGGCGAGTGAGGACCAGCATCAGCGAGATGAAGAAAATCAATCTTGAGGAAGCCTTGTGGGCACTCATCCCATACGATGTTCAGCAGGAGATAGAGCGCCTCGCCCCTACCCACCTCCGTGTTCCTTCGGGCAGCAACATCCGCATCGACTACCGCCAGGGCGCAGAAGCCCCTGTTCTGAGTGTGCGTCTGCAGGAATGCTTCGGAATGACAGAGACGCCGACGGTGAATGATGGTAAGCAGCCGCTGCTGATGGAGTTGCTTTCACCGGGATTCAAGCCGGTGCAGTTGACTCAGGATCTCCACAGTTTCTGGGAAGGAACCTACTTCGAAGTGCGCAAGGAGCTCAAGCGCCGATATCCGAAGCATTTCTGGCCTGAGAACCCGCTGGAAAGCGAAGCTGTAAGAGGAGTAAAGAAGAAGAAATAGAAACAAGAATATAGAAAACAAAAAAGGATTGCAAACCTCATTATGAAGTATGCAATCCTTTTTAAATTTTATATCTTCTTCAGATGAACTGAATACTCAATAGCTTGAGATTAGTCCTTGAAGAAATCCTTAACAGCCTCGTTAGGTACCATCTTCTCATCGAAAACATAAGCACCAGTCTTAGGGCTCTTAACCATCTTGATAACCTTTGTATATGCGCGACCATCCATGTTACCTTCGTGGAGGGTAGCGACCGCTTTCTTTGCCATAGTCTATTAAAATTGATAAAATTGTTTATAAACTTGTAAGCTAGCTTACTTAATCTCCTTGTGAAGAGTCATCTTCTTAAGGATTGGGTTGTACTTCATCAACTCAAGACGCTCAGGAGTGTTCTTACGATTCTTAGTAGTCACGTAACGACTTGTACCTGGCATACCACTGTTCTTATGTTCAGTGCACTCGAGGATAACCTGTACTCTATTACCTTTTGCTTTCTTTGCCATGATATTTATTCTCCTATAACTTTAATGTCCTTCCAATCTACATAGCCCTTCTTCACTGCCTGATTAAGTGCAGCGTCAAGACCTACTTTGTTAATAAGACGAAGACCAGCAGCGCTGATCTTGAGGCTAATCCAGCAACCCTCCTCTACATAGTAGAATTTCTTGCTGAAGAGGTTAACGTCAAAGCTTCTCTTTGTACGGTGCTTTGAGTGAGACACATTACAACCTAACTGTGCCTTCTTACCTGTAATTTGACAAATCTTAGACATTTCTATCTTTAATTTTCTAATTCGTTAATTATTACCTATTCCAAACAGAGTGCAAAATTACAAAATAATTCGGTAATAACAAAATAATCCCTAAAAGAACGGTGTCTTTTAAGGATTATTAATACTTTATCTGCCAAAATTAGCAATTTATGCCTCTTTTTTCAGTTCTTCTGTATGTTCCTTGAGGAAATCCAACATGCCCTTAAGCGCTGTATTTGTGGCGATTGCGAGATTGATGTCACGACCGAAATCTTCTGTGAGTTTTACCACGCGAACATCATCCTTGTTGCCATAACCTACATAGATAGTTCCCACAGGAATGGCTGGAGTACCACCTGTAGGACCAGCGCAACCTGTGGCTGAAATGGCGAAGTCTACATTCAGGGTCTTGATGGCACCCAGCACCATCTCTCTAGCCACTTCCTCGCAAACGGCAGTCTGCTCCTCCAGCACCTCATGGCTCACGCCCAGGAGATTCTCCTTCACCTCGTTGGTATAGCTTACTACGCCACCCTTGAAGTAATTGCTGGCACCTGGTAATGAGATGATTGCCTCGGCGATACGACCACCTGTGCAGCTCTCTGCTGTACCCACTGTCTTGTCACTGTTGTAGAGCATCTCCTGAATGCCCTTACTCAATATCTTTGTTTCAAATTCCATTCTGAATTAAAATATATAATGTATAACTTACTTAAACGTTACTTTAGAATAAGCTGGCAGGTCGATGGTAGCGAACTCACCGTCACGATACTTGAAAGTGCCCACGCAGCCAATCATTGCCGCATTATCGGTGGTATAGCTGAACTTAGGGATATAGATGGTCCAGCCAAAGCGCTTGGCATGATCGCGGAAGGCATTGCGGAGACCGTTGTTGGCACTCACGCCACCAGCCACAGCCACATGCTTGATGCCCGTCTGCTTCACAGCCATGCGGAGCTTCTTCATCAGGATATCCACGATGGTGAACTCAATGCTTGCAGCCAGGTCGAACTTGTTCTTCTCTACGAAGTCAGGATCCGCAGCCACCCACTTGCGCAGACTGTAGAGGAAACTGGTCTTGAAGCCGGAAAAACTGTAGTTCAAGCCAGGGATGTGAGGTTCAGAGAAGCTGAAAGCCTTCGGATTACCCTGGCGGGCATACTTGTCTACGATAGGACCACCCGGATAGCCCCACTCCAATACCTTGGCACACTTGTCGATAGCCTCGCCAGCCGCGTCGTCGATGGTCTGTCCGAGCACTTCCATGTCGTTGTAGGCGTTCACCTTCACAATCTGCGAATTTCCACCGCTCACGAGGAGACAGATGAATGGGAATGGAGGTGCACTCTGATCGTCATCGCTCTCCTTGATGAAATGTGCCATCACATGACCCTGCAGGTGGTTCACGTCAATCATCGGAATATTGAGCGAACGGGCGAAACCCTTGGCGAAGCTCACACCCACGAGGAGCGAACCCATCAATCCCGGACCACGGGTGAAGGCTACGGCAGAAAGATCTTCCTTTGTGATGCCGGCACGGGCGATGGCCTGGTCTACGACAGGAACCACATTCTGCTGATGAGCGCGTGAAGCCAGCTCAGGCACCACACCACCGTAAGCTCTGTGAACTTCCTGGGAAGCGGTCACATTGCTCAGCAATACTCCGTTCTTGAGCACTGCGGCAGAGGTATCATCGCAGCTGCTCTCTATACCTAATATATATATATCCTTTTTTTCTTCCATAATTCTATCGGGCTCAAGCCCCTTGTTTTAATGTGTAAGAATCTCCACACCGGTCTCTGTCATCACGAGGGTATGCTCCCACTGTGCAGATGGTTTCTCGTCACCGGTGATAACCTCCCATCCGTATGGATCATCAGCATCGATGAACACCTGCCAGGTTCCCATATTGATCATTGGCTCAATAGTGAATACCATACCTGGAACAAGCAGCATGCCGGTACCGCGATGACCATAGTGGAGCACTTCAGGCTCCTCATGGAAATGAATGCCTACGCCATGACCGCAAAGATCACGAACCACGCCATAGCCATACTTCTTGCAATGCTTCTCGATGGCATGGCCTATGTCGCCAACGAAGCTGTAAGGCTTGGCAGCCTCCATACCAATCTCCAGACACTCCTTAGCCACGCGTACCAGCTGCTCCTTTTCAGGAGTAGTCTTGCCGCCTACGATAAACATACGGCTGGCATCAGCATAGTAACCGTCCACGATGGTAGTCATGTCCACATTGATGATGTCGCCCTCTTCGAGAACATCCTCTTCCTTTGG
The DNA here is from genome assembly GCF_009494395.1 of Segatella copri. Classification (GTDB taxonomy): domain Bacteria; phylum Bacteroidota; class Bacteroidia; order Bacteroidales; family Bacteroidaceae; genus Prevotella. Next base: position 189,536 of record NZ_VZCB01000101.1, read on the forward strand.
AATACCATGGCAAACTACCTCGTTGATAGAAGTACAAACACTCTTAGGATAGCCCTCATAGTTGAGGCAGGCAGGAATCGCATTGTGATCCTTGCAGTACTGCATGCAAAGGTCATCGATTTCCTGTGTATTGATACCTGGACGAATCATCTCGGCTACAGCGTCGAGACAACCGGTATTGACGACGCCGCTCTTGCGGATGCCCTCAATCTGTTCAGGAGTCTTAATCAAGTCGCGGGTAGGAACCAGCTTACCCTTATTTTCCCAAAACATCACCTGCTTGTCGAGCTCAGTAAGAGGCTGTCCAGGCAAGCAATGCCATCTCTTTTTCTTAACCATTGTCTTGTTATTTTAATATTTGCGACTGCAAAAGTACATCATTTATTGCAGAATGCAAAATAAAATGGTAATTATTTGCAATTGGGCTGCAAATAATCACCATAAATTGTTACTTCAATTCGATACCCAAAACGTTACTTCAGATAATCGTAGATCTTGTCGCACCAGTCTTCCCCGTTCTGCGGACAATAGGTGAACAAGCCCAGTTCCGAGGCAGCGCAGCAGTTACGCGGACCGTCATCGATGAAGAGACATTCCTCAGGCATCGTCTGCTCCTGTCCCAGCACATAGCGGAAGAAGTTCTCGTCCGGCTTCATGTATTTCACCTCATAGCTGCGATACATCGCATCAAAATAGTCACCGATAGGATGACCGTCGCCGGAGAAAGCCTCGCTGTCTACCCAAGCCGATACGTAGGGATTGGTATTGCTGAGGAGCACCACGCGATAGCCCTGTTCCTTCAGTTTTCTGAGCGCCATGAGATTGCGGGCTGGCACCTCTTTCATATAGCCCAGCCAGCAGTGCTGCAGCTCTTCGAAGCTCACCTCTCTGCCCAGCTTTTCGCTCACCATCCGGCGATATTCTTCTTCAGAGATTTTTCCCTCTTCCAGCTGACCGTTCAAGCCCACCTGCTTGTAGGGGTCCATCTTTTCGGCAAACTCCTTCATTCCCAACTCAACAAAGCGTTTGCCTGCCTTATTCTCGTCGAGGGTGATGATAACGCCACCCATATCAAAAATAACTGTCTTGATCATAATTATCCTAAAAACATTTGTATTCTTATCTTTTAGAACAGCTCCAGCTTGTTCTTTCTTGCTTCTTCAAGCGATGCTATCTTAGCCTGCTGCTCATGATATTCGTTGCGGAGGCGCTCATAGCGCTCATCCAGCTCTGCCACGAACTTAGGGCATTCGGTCTCATTGAGGAAACGGGTGCAGATGCCGGCATTGAGCGAAGCATCCTTCACCCAGATAACCGGACCGTCATATACCGGGGCTATCTTCAGCGCCACATGAAGCTCGCTCGTCGTGGCTCCACCCACCATGATAGGGATGCGGAGACCCGCCTTCTGCATTTCCTTCGCCACATGCACCATCTCCTCGAGCGATGGCGTAATCAGGCCGCTCAGTCCGATGGCATCCACCTTTTCCTCTATCGCCTTCTTCACGATCTGTTCGGCAGGAACCATGACGCCCAGATCGATGATGTCGAAGTTGTTGCACGACATCACAACGCATACGATGTTCTTGCCGATGTCGTGGACATCTCCCTTCACCGTAGCCATCAGTATCTTGCCAGCCGAGGTACTGCCACCCTGTTTCTCTGCCTCGATATGAGGCTGGAGGATAGAAACAGCCGATTTCATCGTACGTGCGGTCTTCACCACCTGCGGCAGGAACATCTCACCCCTGCCGAAGAGTTCGCCAACAAGGTTCATACCGTCCATCAGCGGACCCTCAATAACGTTCACCGCATGCGGATACTTCTGCAACGCTTCGTCGATATCCGGCTGCAGGAACTCGGTGATGCCCTTCTGCAGCGCATACTTCAAACGCTCCTCAACCGGCTGTTTTCTCCATTCCGGAGCCGCCGGCTTCTTCACCGGAGCGCCACCAGCCTTGGCAGCTGCCTTGGCTGCATCTGCCTTCGCCTTGATTTCGGCCGCCAGCTCGATAAGGTCATCAGCAGCACCCTTTCTGCGGTTCAGCACCACGTCCTCGATGAGTTCAAGCTGTTCTTTAGGTATCTTGTCGTAATCCATTCTCGCCTTGGCATTTACGATACCGAAGTCCATGCCCACTTTCTGGGCGTGATGCAGGAAGACGCAATGGATGGCTTCACGGATATAGGTGTTGCCTCGGAATGAGAACGAGAGGTTACTGACACCACCGCTCACGTGGGCCCCAGGCAGATTCTGATGAATCCACTCGGTGGCACGGATGAATTCCACGGCATAGTTGTCGTGCTCCTCCATACCCGTAGCAATGGCGAGTACGTTAGGGTCAAAGATGATGTCGAGCGGATTCATGCCCAGCTTGTCCACCAGCAGTCGGTAAGCACGCTCGGCTATCTCGATGCGGCGCTCAAAGGTAGTTGCCTGACCCACTTCATCGAAGCACATCACCACCACGGCAGCGCCATATCGCATCACGTCCCTGGCATGCGAGAGGAATACCTCCTCACCCTCCTTCAGCGAGATGGAATTGACGATGCACTTGCCCTGGCAGCATTTCAGTCCAGCCAGGATCACCTCCCATTTAGAGGAGTCTATCATCACCGGAACCTTGGCTATCTCCGGCTCAGCCGCTATCATATTGAGGAAGTTCACCATCTCAGCCTTCGCATCCAGCAGTCCGTCGTCCATATTGACGTCTACCACGGCAGCTCCGTCAGCCACCTGCTTGCGTGCGATACCGATGGCTTCCTCATAACCTTTTTCATTAATCAAACGCAGGAACTTCCTGCTACCAGCCACGTTACAGCGCTCACCCACGTTCACGAACCTGCTGGCGTCCACCGGCAGATGAACGGAATCATCGACCTGCAGAAGGTCCAGCCCCGAGAGCCACATATACTTAGGCTTCTCCACCACCTGATGCGGCTTCTTTCCTTCAGCCAATCGGGCATAATGAGCGATAAATTCGGGACTTGTGCCACAGCAGCCGCCGATGATGTTCACGATGCCTTCATCGATGAATTCGGCGATTTTCGGAGCCATCGACTCAGCCGTCTCATCATATTCACCCATTTCGTTAGGCAGGCCGGCATTAGGATGGGCACTGATATAATAAGGTGCCACCTTGGCAAGATGCTCGATAAACGGCTTCATCTGAGGCGCACCGAAGGCGCAGTTCATGCCCACGGAGAAGATAGGATAAGGCGAGAGCGAGGCTAGGAAAGCATCCACCGTCTGACCGCTCAGGGTTCTGCCAGCCAGGTCGCTCACCGTCAGACTGATCATGATAGGCAGCTCCACCCCATGTTTCTTCATCATGGTGATGGCAGCATCAATCATCGCCTTGCAGTTGAGCGTATCAAAGATGGTTTCGATGAGAATCACGTCCGCACCACCCTCTATGAGACCATCCACCTGTTCGCAGACATCGGTGAAGAGTTCATCGTATGTAATCTCGCGGGCGGCAGGGTTGCTGACGTCCGGACTCATGGAGCAAGTCTTGTTGGTTGGTCCCACGTCTCCGGCAACGAAGCGTGGCTTGTCGGGTGTAGAAAACTTATCACATTCGATGCGCGCCAGCCGTGCGCCCTCGAACGCCATTTCTCGTGCGCAGTCTTCCAGGTGATAATCAGCCTGCGAGATGCGCTGGCACGAGAAGGTATTGGCTGTGATGATATCAGCACCAGCCTCCAGGTAACGTCGGTAGATGTCCGAGATGACATCAGGTCGGGTAATATTGAGCATGTCGTTGTTGCCCTTCATCATTCCCGGCACATCGCGGAACCGCTCGCCACGGAAGTCGTCCTCGGTCAGATTATATTTCTGAATCTCCGTACCCATGGCACCGTCAAGAATCAGAATCTTCTTTTCACATTGAGCTTTAAACTTTGAACTTTGAACTTTATGATTTGTCATATTATCCTAAAAACTTAAATAATGAAGAGTATTTAAACATCGAGAAAAGAACCGCCCGAAATGACTAACATCATTAAAAGATGCATTTCATAAAGTTCAACGTTCAAATCTCAACGTTCAAAGTCTTAAAAGTGCTTTATGGCTCTATCCATTTCTCTTCTGTCCTCTTTCTCCTTCAGGGTCTGACGCTTGTCATACTCCTTCTTACCCTTGCAGAGAGCGATATCCACCTTGGCACGGCCCTTGTCATCGATGAAGATGAGCGTAGGGACGATGGTGAAGCCCGGCTGCTTGCTGTCCTCCTCCAGTCGGCGCAGTTCGCGCTTGGTAAGGAGCAGCTTGCGGTCTCTGCGCGCCTCGTGGTTGCCGAACGAGCCGTAGAAGTAAGGAGAGATGTTCATTCCCTTCACCCAGAGCTCGCCCTGATAGAAATCGCAGTAGCAGTCTACCAGCGATGCCTTACCGCCACGGATAGACTTAATCTCAGTACCCGTGAGCACGATGCCCGCGGTATAGGTGTCAACGAAGAAGTATTCGAACGAAGCCTTCTTGTTGCGTATCTGTATCGGACTCTTCTTTCGGAGTTCCTGTTCTTGCTTGTTCATATATATAATAATGTATAATTTATAATGAATAATGAATAATGAAAAATAATCACTAATCAATAATCACTACTCGATAGTAGCGAAGTTCTCGATATGCTCATCGATGTAGAACGCCACCTTGCTGGTCCATTCCTCCTCATTTTCAACGAATTCATCGTCGAAATCATCAAATTCCGGAAACTTCTCGTAGAGCGCCATGAATTCCTCATCGCTCATCTCGCCCTCAATATCCTCATGATGGCTCTTATATAGGAAATGGCTCTTCTTGATGAGCTTCGACAGCTCCACCAGCCCCCAGTTGCGGAACGCCTTGTCCGTAGGATTCTTCCATAGGAAGGCGCCATAGCCGTTGTGGATGAGCTGTATCATGCCCCCATCCATCATCTCCTCGTGCAGGGTGTCCCACGCCAGGAGCGTAATCTGGTCGCTGTTCAGCTCAGCCATGTTCTGGGCAGTAAGCTCCCCGCCTATCGCCTCCCGGATGGCATCTACAAACGCCTTCACAAAATCGTCCATGCCCGCTTCGGCAGCCTGCTGAAGCACGGCATCCTTTATCTTAACTTCGATCATAATCTACAAAAATTGCTATTTTTAGTTTGCAAAGATACATGAAATTGTGCATAAACCCAAGAAAAAATCTAAATATTAGGTTAAAGAGTTAAAAAGAATACTCATTTTTAGGTATTTTCCGGATTTTTTTTGTACTTTTGTGGTCGGAAATCATGTCGTAAGACAGATGTTTCAGCAAACAAAGTGAAATCACTATAAGGATTTATACTTATATATATTCATTAATATAAAATTTAGCGAATATGATCTATTCTAAAGAAGTAGACAACATGTGCGTTGTCGCTAAGGGTCCTAACCACGGACCAGCTCCAATTCCTGAAGAGGGAAAATGGATTCAGGCAAAAGAGATCAAAGACATCTCTGGTTATACTCACGGTGTGGGTTGGTGTGCTCCTCAGCAGGGTGCTTGCAAGCTCTCTTTGAACATCAAGGAAGGCGTTATTCAGGAAGCTCTTGTTGAGACCATCGGTTGTACTGGTATGACTCACTCAGCTGCTATGGCTTCTGAGATTCTCCCAGGCAAGACTATTCTTGAGGCTTTGAACACTGACCTCGTTTGCGATGCTATCAATACAGCTATGCGCGAGCTCTTCCTCCAGATTGTTTACGGTCGTAGCCAGAGCGCTTTCTCTGAGGGCGGTCTCGTTATCGGTGCAGGTCTTGAGGACTTGGGTAAGGGTCTTCGTTCACAGACAGGTACTCTCTATGGTACTGTAGCTAAGGGTACACGTTACCTCGAGTTGACAGAGGGTTACATCACAAAGCAGTTCCTCGACAAGGACAGCCAGGTTTGTGGTTACGAGTATGTTCACCTCGGCAAGATGATGGAAGCTATCAAGAACGGTATGGACGCTAACGAGGCTGTCAAGAAGTTCACAGGTAGCTACGGTCGTACAACTGCTGAGCAGGGTGTTGTTAAAGCTATTGATCCACGTAAAGAATAATAAGGAGATACAGATATGATTAGAAAAGTAAGTTACGAAAGTCAGGAACGTCGCGAGAAGCAGGTTCTTGCTGCTCTTAATGCTAACGGTATCAAGAGCTTGGAAGAGGCTAATCAAATCTGCGAGGACGCAGGTGTTGACCCTTATCAGATGTGTGAAGATACTCAGCGTATCTGCTTCGAGAACGCTAAGTGGGCGTATGTAGCTGGTGCTGCTATCGCTATCAAGAAAGGTGTTAAGACTGCTGCTGATGCAGCTGAGGCTATCGGTATCGGTTTGCAGGCTTTCTGCATCCCAGGTTCTGTAGCTGACGACCGTAAGGTTGGTCTTGGTCACGGTAACTTGGCTGCTCGTTTGCTCCGTGAGGAGACTCAGTGCTTCGCTTTCTTGGCTGGTCACGAGTCTTTCGCTGCTGCTGAGGGTGCTATCAAGATTGCTGAGATGGCTAACAAGGTTCGCAAGAACCCATTGCGCGTTATCTTGAACGGTCTTGGTAAGGATGCTGCTCAGATCATCAGCCGCATCAACGGTTTCACATACGTTCAGACAAAGTTTGATTACTACACAGGTGAGTTGAAGGTTGTTAACCGCATCGCTTACAGCGACGGTCCACGTGCTAAGGTTAACTGCTATGGCGCTGACGACGTTCGCGAGGGTGTTGCTATCAACTGGAGCGAGGATGTAGACGTATCAATCACTGGTAACTCTACAAACCCTACACGTTTCCAGCACCCAGTAGCTGGTACATACAAGAAGGAGCGTATTGCTGCTGGTAAGCCATACTTCTCAGTAGCTTCTGGTGGTGGTACAGGTCGTACATTGCACCCAGATAACATGGCTGCAGGTCCTGCTTCTTACGGTATGACTGATACAATGGGTCGTATGCACTCAGACGCTCAGTTCGCAGGTTCTTCTTCAGTTCCTGCTCACGTAGAGATGATGGGCTTCCTCGGTATGGGTAACAACCCTATGGTAGGTGCTACTGTAGCTATCGCTGTAGCTATCGACCTCGCTATCAACAAGAAGTAATTTTCTTTGAGATAACAAAAAGATAAGTATAAATGTTGAGGGTGTGTCATTCAGAATGGCACACCCTCCTTTTGTTTTATCTCAACACGAAAACCTTGGTTTCGTGGGCAGTCACCTTGCCCTTCCATCGGTTAGCCTTCCTGGCTATATCGCGATGCTGCCAGACATCTCTTACCAGATACTTGCCGTTCAGTCCCAACTGCTTGAAATCAGCCAGCACCTGGATTGGCTTGTCACTGCTGTTAAGAATGGCAACGGCATGAGAACCATCAGCCAACGGACGTACAAATATCTGATAATCCTTCTCGTTCACCTTTCTCTCGGCAGCCTTGCCCAATGCATCCTGGTCGATGGCAATCATCTCCTTGTTCAGGAGAATGCGCTTGTCTTCAGGCGAAAGCTGGCGAAGATCGTTGCTCAAAGCCAAGACCGACGACATCATGCACCACATGCTCATCTGAGTCTGATACTCAGTATAGTTGCAGCCTACGCCACCCAAATCGCTGGATGGTCCGCCCTTGCCGTTCAGTCCCACTACCAGCATATCCATGTCCGGCCACTGACCGTGGCGCACGTCCTTGGCAAGCGGAGCAGTAACATTCACGATGTCAAGAATACCCATACCGCCCTGCTTGACGATATCTTTCCACATATCTCTTACGTCGTAGCTGGTTCTCCATAGCGAACCACCCACTTCCTCGCACCACTCCTCGCAGTTGCGCTGACCCCACTCGCAGATGCCGAGCACGATGTTCCTGCCCGACTTGCTCAGCGCTTCAGCCATCGCACGGTATCGGCGGCGGGCAGTAGCGCTATCCTCCGGAGCATTGCAGTAATCATATTTCAGATAGTCGATGCCCCAGGAAGCAAAGGTGCGTGCATCCTGCTCTTCGAATCCGTAGCTGGCAGTCCATCCGCCGCAGGTAAGCTGGGCAGCGTCAGAATAAATTCCCAGTTTCAAGCCCTTGGAGTGAACATAATCGGCAAGCGCCTTGATGCCGTTAGGGAATTTCTTAGGGTCAGGGATGATGTTGTTGTGTCGGTCTCTTCCCCCCTGCCACAGGTCATCGATAAAGATGTATTCATACCCTGCATCGCGGAATCCCTGTTCTACCATGGCATCAGCCGTTTCCTTGATAAGCTGTTCACTGATGTCCCCCTTGAAGAGGTTCCAGGTCATCCATCCCATAGGAGGAGTTTTGGTCAATTGGTTACGCTCCAGCAACGTTTCGCTTTTCTGCGAAAATGCAGATGTTGCGAGAAGAGCAGCAAAAGTCAGCGTTAAAATTTTCTTCATGATTCGAATAAGTTTAAGTTATTGATTTTCTAGTTGTATATATCTCTACAAAGGTACACATTTTATTGTTAGGATGCAGGTATCAGCGCATATTTTTAATGATTTTTAAATAAAATCAGGGATGGATACACCTTAATAACAGGTGAAATCCATCCCCTTTTCTTTCTATAAGAGAATCTTACTTAGATTATCGTGATCCAGATACCTTCGCCTCGGTCGCGAGCCTCTGTCATGGCGTTGATGAGTCGCTGCAGCCAGATGCGGGAGTCCACCACCATGCCCTCGAGCTTGTTCTCCCCAACGAGGATGCAGCCTTGCGTGTCGTCAGGATAATTGCCGGCATGGATGCGGATGCCCTCAAAATTCGGCACGCCCAACAGCAATGGCAGCCAACGCTTGAATCTTGGCGAATACGATATGACCACAGGATAAGTACCCTCAGGAATGGCAGTATGGCCAGGTATCTTACGAGCCTTCTCGCCGCTCTTGCGGCTATAGCGGGCATCCACTTCCTCTGGCTTCAGCTTGATACCCAACAGATTACGCCATGTAGGCTCCAAGGTATCGCAGAGATATGTATCCTTGGATAGCAGCTGGCTGTCAAAGGTATGGACAAATGTACTCTTATCGTCTTTCTTCTTGCCGGGCAGCGAGATTCGCTTTACGCTTGCATCGGTCAGCAGATAGAGTCTGCCTATGGTATAAGTTCTTTTTTTAGCTATTCGCTTTAATACTATTTCCATTTTGTCTGAATGTTAAGTGTTAAGTTTTTTTAAAACCGTTAAACGTTGCAACCTCTCAGGTCGAGTCCGTCAGAACGATATAATAGCTTCTTAAAACTGAATAACTGAATACTGAACACCTTTCCACCCTGCTTTCTGTCACCACCGTCGGCATTTGCTCCCTTCGGAGGAATTTTCTCGATGTAATGGCGGTTCACCCAGTTTCTCAGCATCATCGCCGTACCCTTCTTGCCAAAGTCGTTCTGCAGGCGCACCATCTCAGCCTGCGCGTAGGTAAAGGTGTCAGGCAATTGCTGCAGCAGGTTGGTAGGTCCTCGCTTGCTCGATTTCTCTCCTACCTCATTAGCCTTGGCTATGCCTGTGCCAAAGAAAATCATCTTGCACCACAGGTCGTAACTCTCGCTCCATCTGATGAACTCTTCTATTTCGGGTTCCCATTTGCAGCCGTTTGCCACGTATAGCACACAAGCCTTGAGGAAGGCAATCACGTTGCCACGGAAGGAAAGATTCTCGAACACCCTGTTTTGCGACATGCGCGAAAAGTCGGCGTTCTCATCCTTCAACTTTTCTGCCAGGGCGAAAGCCTCAGCGCAGTCTATCCTGCCCGATGCCTTGCACAGATTCTCTATGTACGGTCTGAGCGCCTCTCTGAAGGCATCGTCGTATTCGCCGTATACAGGCATTTCGGCACCGATTTCCCGCTCCGGGATGGTACAGAAGTTGATGCGGCTGATAGGTCCGTCGGTGAGCACCTTGGAGAAATATCGCTGTCCCAGCTGGACGGTGGTCGATGCATTCCAGTTGAACCGGATGGTGATGCGCTCGGTGACGCTCGATGTACCCACGCGCGTCTGACCGTATTGGTTGCCCGGGTCGAAGGCAAGGCACATGATCTTGAACTGCTGGTTGCCCTGCCCCTTGAGGGCATCGAACTGGTCTATCTCGTTGAGCGATGTATAGAGGAAATGCTCCTGAGCCTCTGCCGTGCGCATCACGAAGGCAGGGTTGGTCATATCGGCGTCTATCTCCTGGATGATGAGGTTTTCCGGACGCTTGCGCTTATCCTTGTTGGCTCCCTTGCGTGTCACCTCGTCTTTCCATTCCTTCTCCCGGTTCAGGTTCTCACGGTCGCGCTGTCTGATGTCCTCCATAATCATGTTGATGGGCATCTGCACACAGTTCTTGCCTGCGCCCGTGCCCGCCAGCAGACAGCACATCAGGGTAGCCTCGTGCTCCACATTGTCAATATACTTGAAGGTGGTCTTGCAGAGGTGTGTGGCAAGTGGCGGGAAGATGGCGTGTGCCACGGCAGGCTTATAGACGTCGCAGCAGCTCCACGAGTTTTGGGAGATGTTGGGGCATCGGAGGCGGAACGATTTTATCATCTTCCGCATTGGAATCCGTGCCATCCTCGGTACTCACGGTCTTGAACGACACGGCATCCTTCTGGGATGACTTCTCTGCCTGGGCATTGATGCGGATAACGGCTTGCGACATCGGTTTCGAACTGTCACCATATTTCGCATAGAAGTCGTGGATGAGCTGTTGGCAGTCACGCTCCTGCGAGAAGGCAGGCATCTTCTGTGCCACCACCGCCTTCAGTTCGTCTTCGGACATCACTCTCGATGCGCCTGCGCTCATGATTGCCAGGAGCGATGAGTGACGGGAGCCTGGGGTGTTGATGTCTACGTCCTTCAGGCCTGCAGCATTGCGGAAGAGGTCGAAGGCTGCGAGGTTCTTGCCGGTTGCCACAGCCCCAGCATCCTGATGAGCTCCAGCAGGGCTGAGATGAGCAGCATGAGCAGCATTGCTATCACAAGGTTGGGCAGGCTGAATAGCAGAGCCAGCAGAAACAGCGTGATGGCTGTCAGAGCCCGGAAGTCGATGGTCTTGAACATGGTCTTTACTTTGAACTTGGAAATTTGAACTTTGAACTTTATGATTACTATTAACTGTTAACTGTAAACTATTAACTTTCCCAGCCCGTCCGTCAATCGTCAATCCACGGTCCAGGTAGGCTTGTCTGCGCTTCTCCAGCTCTTCCTGTGGCAGCACCTCATACCAATGGGGCGAGCGATAGATTTCCGACTCCTTGTCGGTGATGAAGAGCATTCGTTCTGGCGAGATGCAGCTCTCGTCGTAGGGCACGCCCAGCGCCTCGCAATAGGCTCGCTGCGTCTCCTCGATAGTCATGCCCACGGGCATGCGGATGTCAATATGCAGCTTCTTGCGGGCAGAGTACTCCAGGTGCAGCAGGGCTCCCTTCCAGATGGTATCGCTGCAGTTCAGCTCACGTGCCTTCTCTATCGCCTTGTCCACATATTCCTTGTCGTCCACGTCGATGGTGGTCTGGAAGAGGAAGCTTTCGGGCACGGCGTTCTTTTGCGAGCGTCTGTTGTCCCGGAACTGGTAGTAGTGAGCACAGCGGAAAGGCAGCTGCTTCTTCAGTCCGTCGTTACCCTCACGGATGGCAGCTATCAGGTCTGCCATCCAGGGATAAGCGATGGTCTTGTCGTAGACCGAGAGTGGCTGGGAGCTTACGCTCCCCATATTGCCATTCTTGTACGGATTATATGCTATAATATGTTCCATCGTTTTAATTTTGAGTGTTAAGTATTAAATGTTAAATCACTAATCATTAATCACTAATCATTAATCACTAATCATTAATCACTATAAATTCTCCTTGAATCCGGCAATCAGTTCCTTGTGCTCTGCCTTGAGGTAGCGCAGCATGTCCTGCTTGTCCAGGTCACGGCTGAAGGTATAGTTCACCTGCACCGTGCGCTTGGTGGTGCGCACCACGGCATGGTTGGTCTTGAAGATTTCCTCGAAGATCTTCTCGCCCGTACGCTCGTAAGGCTTGAAGTCGAACTCGTCGCCTCGTTTCTCGCCAGAACATACCATTCTGCCCGGTATCACCTTAGGCTTTTCGCAGATAACCTCGGTATCGTTCCATGGCGCCTTGCGGAAGGCGATGGTACCGTTTTCTTCACTGATGATGGCTCCGTCCACCTTCTGGGCGTTGAGGAGCTGCTTCTTTGTTGCTTGTTTCATGATTGTAACCACTTGTTTATAAGATGAATAATGTCAGTTGATTCTCATATCGTTGATATACAGGCCGTCGACAGCATATCGGATGTCAATCGGTTTTATCAGAGGGTCATAATAGATACTATTCATCATGAGACATTCATAACGCCACCAGCAGTCCTTGTCCTCCATCACAGGCTGGATAAAATCCTTGACCCACTTGTAGAACAACTTGCGCTCAGGATCTTTCGAACAGTCTATGCTCATATCTCTCACCACCTGAGAATCTACGAATATCATACTTCTCGAAGCTATTCCACCTTTTCGCTCCACCTTGTCAGCATTGCCAAAGAATTCACCGAAAAACAAACGATGTGTAAAATCCTTCGGAACCCTTTTTGTTAGCTCTTCCACATACATTTCTACCACTTTCCCCTCTGTGTCGGCTAATACCGGGAACAATGTATCTCTGCCGATATCAGTAATGGCAACCAGGTCCTCGATGCAGAAGAACAACCCTCTGTCGATTTTCACTACTCTCAATCCGCCATACTGCGGATGAAAAAACACATAAGCATTTCCTTTCATATCAATATATCATATTAAATGGTTGGGCTGCGAGATATTCGCCAAATTTCAGTTTCAGGAACGGTACCGGATTCCTATAAACAAAAAACGCCCGCAACCAGACTTTACTCGACTGATTACGGGTGCAAAGATACGGATATATTTCCATACTTACCTAGTACGTACTATGTACGCGTACTAGTACTATCCTTCAGTGAAGGGGGGAGTTTTTCCAGGAATTTTCTCGTCTTCTTCTGATCCATTCCTCTATTATAAGCAGCTCTCAGGGCATTGGGAGAAACCTCCCAAAGAGTAGAGAATACTTTCCACACATCCTTGATATCCAGCGTTATAGCTATCTGATAGGCAAGGACTGCAGACTCTGAGTTGGACATCTCCAGAGGGCAGAAGTTCTCATCGAGTAACCCATACTCCTGCAGTTCCTTCAAGACTTCCTGCCCCTCCTCTCCTTTCAGGTCATCCGACATACGTTCCGCAGGATTGGCATTGTGCTTCTTTTTGGCGATACCATTCTCATAGTAATTCTCCACATACTCTATATAACAGGCATTGCCCGTTACGTTTATGGTTCTTCCTTCTCCAAACATGGCTTCTCCTCCTTAAATTCGTTGTTCATATACTCAACATACTGACTGTTGCCATTCAATTGAATGTTCACGCAAACAAGGCAGAATCGCCCATACTTCAGCATCAAGCGAACGAGCTTGATTATAAATCTTCCCATATTTCTTAGGATTTGATCGTTAGTAATTTTGTTCTTTGTCGCTCGTTCCTTAGTAGAGGACGATAGAATTTGTTTGCGCTAACAATTTTGCTGGTACAAGCAAATGCCAGGAGAGCTATAAGGGCATACACCCTTAGGGGACACATGGCCTCCGATTTCATCAGATTTTACTTTCTTTTTTTGTATATATTTTATAGGTTAAAAATAGACCCACAATGAGTTAGACAAGACATAGTGGACCGGAAAACTCTCACTTATACTTACTTCATAAAAGCCAGCAAATCCTTTCCCTGATGCATGAGGTTGAGAACCACAGCGGCTTGCATTCCGTAAATTTTCTTATATTTTTCTTTCATCTCATATAGCATGGCAAGCCTGGATTCCCTTTCTCTTACATATTTCTTGTAATTCTCCACCGCCTGTATTTCCTGATAGAGATAGTAGCCAATGACGTAGCAGAATTGTCTGATGGTCTCAAAAGATATTGAGGCATCTTGCTGCTTTAGTTTTCTGGTGGTATCGTCAACAGGTCCAAACTCCATTTTTATCATTTTTTGGGTTGTGATTTTCTCCACTAGCATGTGGTCAAGGAGTGCTCCCACTTCCTTGACAACCTTTCCTCTCATATAGCCGTCGGCATATGAATTCATGTAACTACGTCCTCTTGCCATAACTTCTTTTTTTTAATTCGAGCGTGAAGTTATAAAAAAGGAGCGAAATAGAGGCGTGTACTACGACTCCTTAATTCGTAATATGAGTACTATTATTTTTCTGATTTCTAGTTTTTTTGAAAAAAAAGAGGGAGAAGTGAGCATTCTTGCAGCTTCACTTCTCCCTGATACTTTTATGGAATTTGTATGGTAGCCAGCTAAAGAAACAGGTTGCCTGACTATGAGAAATTCGTTTTATAACATCAGAGAAATCACAGTCAAGAATTGGATTGCAGTTCTCATCTGTTATCATACTTCCATCCTCAATGTCTCTTTTGTAGATTGGGGAAGCTTTTTTATTTGCCTCCCAACCCGTTTTTTCAACCATTTGGCAAAGGTAATGTTTTAAACTTGTAGTGTAAACACATTCCCCCCTGGCATATCCTCCAAGGTTATCACCCACTCTATCTCCCCATCCTCTGGGTCGACATCAATAGCATACGCCGTGCCCTTCTGCTGTCCGTCGAAGCGCACGTCGAAGCGCCAGAGACCGTTTTTCAAAATCTGGTCTCTGGTAATCTTGATGGTTGAAATCTTGGAGATATCTATGTCGAGGCGCTTGGCTATCTCCTGATAGCTAAGCACCCATCGGGTCTTACCTTTAGAAATGTATTCATAGGCGATGCCATCCTTGGTGAAGCCGATACCCTCAGTATCGGTAATGGCATAATAACTGGGAGCCTCGCTGTCGGCAGGTGGGCTGACAACCAGGTCGGTATCGGAGCTTACATCATCCTTGCTGCAACTGGCAAGGGCAAGCGTAAAAAATGCGGCTACAAGAGCCAGCTTCCCCGATATGGGGGAGACCGTCCGAAAACTTAATTAGGGAAGCAAACAACTGAATTGAGCATTTTTCTTTTGCTCTTTATAGTTAATTAACCTCGTATCTTCTTGATTCTCAATTATTTTATGTATCTTTCCTCTATAAAACGAAAATGATTTCCCTCGCATAGGGTAACTACAATTGGAG
>NZ_VZCB01000055.1 GCF_009494395.1 Segatella copri
TTTGAGTATTAATAACTTATTTAATAATCGTCTCGTTTTAACGGGACACTAGTGATGAAAAAGTATATATTTTCAGTTTTGATGGCAGCGATGGCTGCTTTCACATTCAGCAGTTGTGAGGATGTACCAGAACCTTACACCATGCCAACCAAACCGGAGACTGGCGGCACCACAGAAGGTGTGGCTAAGGGTACCGGTACCGCAGCAGATCCATACAACAGTGTTGCTGTAATCAATTACTGCAAGACCTTGGAGGCTGGCGTAGAGTCAGACAAGGAGGTCTATATCAAGGGTAAGGTAGTGAGCATCAAGGAGCAGTTCTCTACTAACTTCGGTAATGGTTCCTTCTATATTGCCGATGATGAGACCAGCGAAAAGTTCTACATTTTCCGCTCACTCTATCTAGGCAACAAGAAGTGGACAACCAACGATCCTGAGCTCAAAGAGGGCGACGAGGTTGTTGTATGCGCCAAAGTAATGAACTATATGGGCAACACACCGGAGACCGTGGCTAACAAGACTTACCTTGTATCATTGAATGGCAAGACTGCAGGAGGAGAAAGCAGTGGCGATATTAACGGCGTGGCTAAGGGCGATGGTTCTGAAGCCAATCCATTCAATAGCGTTGCTGCTCAGAAATATACAGCAGCTTTGGAAGCTGGCGTCGTTTCAGACAAGGAATTCTACATCAAGGGTAAGGTTCAGAGCGTGAAGGAGCAGTTCTCAGCAGCCTTCGGCAACGGATCATTCTATATTGCCGATGATGCCAACAGCACCCAGTTCTATATCTTCCGCATCTACTACTTCGGTGGCGAGAAGTGGAAGGAGGGCGATATGACGCTGAAGGAAGGCGATGAGATTGTGGTTTGCGCCAAGCTCATCAACTACATGGGCAACACTCCGGAGACCAACCAGGGCGGTAAGCTCATCTCCGTGAACGGCAAGACCAGCGGCGAAGGCGGCGGCACAGTAACTCCTGACCCAGAACCAGATCCAAACCCAGGCGAAGTAGCAACAGGGGAGAATGGCGGCTTCGAGACTTGGGCAGATGGTAAACCAACAAACTGGAATACAACTTCAGCAGGTAACGCTACGTTAACACAAAGCGAAGATGCCCACAGCGGCAAATACTCTGTGCAGGTGGCAGGTTCGCCAAAAGCAAACAAACGACTTGGTTACAAGGAGATGAAACTCAAGGCAGGCAAATACACCCTTAAGTTCTATGCTAAAGCAGCAACAGCAACAGGTGCTTCTGTTTGTCCAGGACACGTTGCAGTAAAAGACGGAGTTGTTGATTCACAAAACTACGTATACACCAAACAATATGTCAACGTTAGCAATGAAAAGTGGATCCTTATAGAACAGGAAATCGAGATAGCAGCAGACGGAACCTATAGCATCGTCATCATGAATGCCAAGAAACCTGGCGCAGCTGTCCTCATCGATGACTTCACATTCTCGTTGGGTAGCACAGCAATTATCAAGTAAATGTTGGAGCCAAACCACTAATTCTCAAATATTTCGTAAAAAGAAGGAGAATTATTTGGTGGATTCAATAAAAAAGTGTAACTTTGCACCCAGAAATTGTCAACAGGCTATAATGGGCATGCCCCGATGAGGGACACGAAATGATGCGAAAGCATCCCCATGACGTCTATTTTTAATAACCCAATAAAAATAAAAAAGAAAAAATGAAAAAAGGTATTCATCCAGAGAACTATCGTCCTGTAGTATTTAAGGATATGTCTAATGGCGATATGTTCCTCTCACAGTCTACATGCAAGACAAACGACACAGTAGAATTCGAGGGCGAAACTTATCCAGTTGTAAAGATTGAAATCTCTAGCACTTCTCACCCATTCTATACAGGTAAGAGTAAGCTCGTTGATACAGCTGGTCGCGTAGACCGCTTCATGAACCGTTACGGTAAGTTGAAGAAGTAATATATATACCTTTTTCATAAGGATATATTATTATCGAAAGATACAAAGTGCGTTCCAACGTAGTTGCATATACGTAGGAATGCACTTTTTCTCTTCTTATACATACAGGAAATCACTTTTTAACTTCTTATTTACTAGAAAGTAATCTCCTACTATTATTCTGAAAGTAATCTATAACTTAAAACAATTACGAGAAATGAAACATACCAAGTTACTTATTCTCTCGCTTATCGCAGCAATGACATTCTCGGCATGCGGTACAGACGACTCCCTGCAGTTTAACTTCCCTGATAAAGAGAATAACGGTGGAGGAAATACAAGTGGTTCTACAGACAAGACCAATACCAATAAAAATATGGTGAAAGCCAATATGCCGCAAGTTTTAAAGAATGCCTTAGGCGGATTGGAATTTCCAAAACTCAAGAACAACGGAACAAGCTATGCCATTGTTCACATGGACGGAGACGTTGTAAACTTCTCTAGCGAATGGGATGATGATATGAAAAGCCAGCGTTGGAGCTGCTATACTTTCAACACCACCAACATAGCTTCGAACGTAAAACGATGGGATGCTCCGCAGGGTGAGCGTCAGTATCCATGGGATACCGACCTGCAGGAACAGTGGGGCATCACCGATTTCACCGAAGACCCTACCCCAACCAAGCAGGGATTCGACCATGGACATATCTGCCCTTCTGCCGACCGCAAGTTGAACCTTACCCAACAGAAGCAGACTTTCTTCATGACTAACATGCAACCACAATATGCCAACTTCAATCAGAGGGGCACTTGGTATAAAATGGAAGAAGAACTTCGCAAGCTAGCTCCTAAAATTGATTCCGACACTCTTTTTATCGTAAAGGGTGGCACTATTGATGCTGTAGGTAGTGAAAGTAACCTCATCGGATGGAAAAAACAAGGTGCATCCAGCGACGTAAAGTTACCAGGCTACATCCCTGTGCCAAAATATTTCTTCGTTGCAGTACTGAAAAAAGAATTCAATACAAAAACTCAGAGTTACGGCTATAGCGCTTTCGGTTATTGGTTTAAACATGAAAACAAGAGTTTCGATTCCAAGAACGACAAGTTAGGCAATTATGTAGTCAACATCAAGACCCTGGAGGAGCGAACAGGCATCGATTTCTTCTGCAATTTGCCTGATGACATAGAGAAGCAGGTTGAAGAAATGGACGTACAAGCTATAAAGAATATCTGGGGATTTAAGTAAAGGCAAGGAATGTAGTGTCTCTTAACTTCCGAACGAGCGTAGGGAGTGATAACTTCTTTGATTTCAATTAATTCCCCTCTTATTCGAAGTTGGGTGAAGGGTGGTGAATAGTGGGTGAAGGCGGGGTAGCCGATGGCTTACACTGAGTTGTTACTCTATAGGGGGTGCTGAGTAGTTACAGAAGATGATTAAGAAGTAAAGAAGTATTAAAGGAAAAGATACCAGATGGGGCTTTTCTTTACATCCATAAACTAATAAAACCGCTCCTTCAGCGAGAATACTGAGGGAGCGGTTTCTTTTTAATAACGAATGAACTTTCAAGAGAAAGTTGTATATATAGTACTAAAAACAAGCATCATTTTCTATCTCTTCGGCAACCCCTTGACAGTTCCCTTAATTGGAGTACGACCGGTTCCCTTACCAAATGAAGAACCTGTAGAAGTACTGCTTCTGGAAACCCTAGCACCATTCGCAGAGTTACGTTCCAGATCGATATACATAATATCGCCCTTTGCCATACCAGTACCTATCATATAACCAAAGAATGTATCATATCTCTTACCTTGCTCTGCTCCCAAATGAAAACCGTATTGGCTGGCGTTGGCATCCATTACATAAGTAGCACCAGAAGCATACTTGATGTAAATATCTCCATTATTATCAATATACCAAGAGAACTTCAAGGTCTGTTGGTCATTACTTCCGTCTGTAGCATAATCTATCTCTATGCCACTTCCACTAAGCGAGTTGCGGTTATTCTTGTCCTGATAGAATATCATATTGGCTTCAAACTGATAGTTATTTCTGGAATTACCATCGGATGCCAACTCAGAAAGCTGGACATTTCCATACCAATCACCTACCAAAGTCTGAGCTTCATCAAGCAACCATTGGGTTTGCGAACCCTGCGAACCTTGGTTCCAGTCCCCCTGGTCCCATCCCCAGCCACCATGATTATAGTCATCATACCAGTAATAATCATCATGCCAAGAATCATCCCATGGATCATCGTCACAAGCAGTAAAAGTGAATGAAGTGACAGCTACTGCCATCAACATCAAAAGTTTCTTCATCTTTTTCATCGTCTTATATCCTTTCTTCTTTTAAAAATTCAACAAACTATTTTGCTACTAAGTATCAATCTATCAAAAAGACACCTTCTGTAGAACTTGGTGCAAAGATAAAGCATTTTTTACACCATTCAAAAGGAAAAAGGGAAGTTTTTAGGGGAATTTCCCTATGATAAAGGAAAATTTCCCTATCTCAACAAAAAATCCACCATTTTTCTTCCAATTTACAATTATTTTTGTTACCTTTGTGTCGAATTAATTAATAAAAATACATGCCAACAAGACAAATAATTATGATAAAAAAACATCTATATATAACACTCCTGGGACTGTTTTCGGCTATCACAGCCATAGCTACCCCCTATTGTGACATCCGAAAGTTTTCCATAGCTGACGGACTTGCAGCAAATACTATTTCTGACATAAAACAAGGAAAAGACAAGCTGATGTGGTTTGCCACATGGAACGGCTTGTCTTATTATGACGGATATAGCTTCCATACTTTCCGCGATGAACCAGACGGCGTAAGTGTTCTGTCAACCAACCGCATATTGAACATACAGCCAACTGCGGCAAACAACGTATGGTGTATAACCCAAGACCACAAACTTTATCTCTATGACACCCATCTCTGCCAGTTTTTAAAAACCAGCAATCAGATTAATGAGAAATTCAAGGTTGATTTCAGGGCAGACAATATCTATGATATTAATGGAGGGAACACCTGGGTTACATCCGCCAATGCCGATTATCTGCTACGCACCAATGATACAGATGTACTCGATTTTGAATTGATACATGTAGGTCAAAAAGGATTGAAAAGCGGTAAAGTTTACTTTATCTATGGCGACAAGAAACACAGAGAGTGGATCCTTACAGATAAGGGTACAACCATCTATGGCAAGAAATTCAGTACTAACGTACCTTATAAGTGGATTAGAGAAGTAGGAGAATATGTCTTCCTGGCTACAGAGAACGGAAAGGTTATCGTTGTAGATGAAAAAAATCGAGCTACCAATGTTCCCCTTCCTGAAGGTATAACCCACATCAACGAATTAAAGAATACGGGTTATCAGCTTCTTCTTGCCACCAATCTTGGCGTAGTCATCTATAATCCGAGAACTTTCAAATCAGAAATCATCAATATACAAAGTCCTTCACAGCCTCTAGCAGAAGTGAAGAAACTATATGTAGATGATTATGGAACGGTTTGGGCGTTCACTAACGGCATGGGTGTAACCCTTGTTAATCCTAAAACATCCGAGAAGCGATGGCTTTTCGCAGACCAACCGGATCCTGTAGACCGCACATCCAGCTCGAAACTCTTCATCACTCAGGATGAGAATCATACTGTATGGGTGGTACCTAACCAAGGTACCTTCAGTTATTACGACCGCAAGACAGGACAACTTGTGCCATACCTGCTGCGCAGTAACTCATCAGGCAATTACCGAATCCCTATGATTGAGAAATTCTGTCTCACAGACCAGGCAGTACTTTGGATAACAGGAATTCATGACCTCACATTGATTGGCTTCAAGAACCACCAATATACCCTCAACAAACTAAACAAAGGAGAGTCGGAGGTTCGTGCCATTACAGCCTTAGCCAACGGTAACCAGCTATATGGTCACAAGAACGGCTGCATCATGGTGGCCGATGTACATCATAACAAATTAGGATATTTTACCCCAAGCGGCAACATTACAAGCGAGCAGGTTCCCTTCTCGCCTGCGGGTATCTATTGCCTGTTCACAGATAACAACAACCGTCTTTGGATTGGTACTCATGGCGATGGGCTCTACCTGCTCACAGGAGGCAAATATTACCATTTCCTCAGCGATCCGAACAATCTGGCTTCACTTCCAAACAATAATATCTACGATGTGAAGTCAGACCGTCAGGGCCGCATTTGGATAGCGACATACGGTGGTGGAATCGCTCTTGCAAACATTCAGGAAGACAACAGCATCCACTTTACAAGCTTCAAGAACGGTCTCGCTTGGGATAAGCATCTCTTCCATAAGACACGCCGTATCACCTGTACCAATGATGGTGTCATATTAGTAGGAACTACAGATGGTCTTGTAACCTTCAGCGACAACTTCAAGGACTCAAGAAAGATAAAATTCTATAAGACGACTTTTATAGAAAACGATTCAACCAGCCTTGAGGCCAATGACGTAAACTTTATGTTAGAGCACTCTAGCGGAAAGATATTCATCTGTGAGTTTGGTGGTGTTTTCGAACAGATAAAAAGCACTAATCTGCTGCAAGACAACCTCAAGGTATCTTATATGAAGAATTATTCCCTCAACGAGGGACTGGTTCAAAGTATGATAGAAGATAACCAAGGCTATATTTGGGTAATAAGAGAATCCAGTATTGATAAGTTTGATGCAAAAACCGGGCAGATAGCAGCATTCGGTCCCAACGACTTCGACTACAATATGTCGTTTACCGAGGCACGCCCTTATCATGACCCTGCAACCAACAACATCACAGTAGGAACTCCAATGGGTGCACTTACCTTCAATCCAGGAACATTGAAGAAGAGCACCTATCAACCACGTATCATCTTTACGACACTCCACTATAATGGAGAACCAGAACAGCACCCAATCCTGCACAGCGAAAAGGTAGTAATCCCAGCAAACAAGCGAAACCTGACTATCAGTTTTGCTTCATTAGACTATACCCGCAAATACCAGACCAAATATCTATATCGCCTGGATGGATTTACCCCAGAAGGCGAATGGATTAGCAATGGAAGCAGCAACATCATCGGTTTCAACCATATCAGACACGGCAAATACATCCTCAAGGTAAAGGCGACCAACTCGCATGGTATCTGGAGTAAATACATTGCAGAACTACCTATTGAGGTACGTCCTACTTTCTGGGAAAGCATTTGGGGAAGAATTGCACTCATGCTTATTCTTATGGCTATTGTCGGTGCTATTTTCTATACATACAACCAGCGTCAACGTGAGAATTTGAGCCATGACATCAGTGTGATGAAAAATGAATTTTTCAGCGATGCCTCTCACCGTCTCCGCACCCCTCTTACGCTCATCGGAGGCCCAGTATCTCAAGTACTTGCCAATGAGCCCGGTCTTACCAAGCAGAGCCGCGAGCTGCTGCAGATAGTAGAACGCAATGCAAAGGAAATGCTGGAAATGATCAGCAAGATGCTGAAATTTGACAACAACAGCAATTTCTACGTCAATGGCGGATTCGATGAGGTCAATCCTAACGATGAGCAGGAAAACGAATTGTTAGAAGGTCAGATTGATGACCAGAACGTACTGCGCTATCTTGAAGAAAAACAGAAAGAACAGCAGATAGAAGAAAATCGTATAGAAGAGCATCAGATAGAAAAAGGAGACATGCAGAAGGAAATAACCATCCTGGTGGTAGAAGACAACAATGACCTTCGCAAGTACCTTTATACTATATTGAACGATTCTTATAATGTATTACTTGCCGAAAATGGCAAGGCTGGTTTGGTAGTTGCACGAAAGAATACTCCAGACTTCATCCTGACCGACGTAACCATGCCAGTAATGGACGGTATCACGATGATACATCATCTGAAGCAAGACTTAGCACTCAAAAACATACCTATTGTGGTGCTATCAGCAAAAGCCAGTGCAGAAGACCAGCTGAAGGGATTTGAGGAAGGTATTGATGGTTATCTCACCAAACCATTCTCTGTCAATTATCTGCTAGGCCGTATTGAGGCGGTTCTCAACAAGCGTCGTGCCATCCAAACCGACGTTTTGCAGAGACTGAAAGCCGCAGGCGACCAAGACGCTATTGCTGCCCTACGCATTCTTCCTACATCGGCAAACAAGGAACAGGCTACAGCTCCAGTCAATGCGGAAGAAGTAAAGGAAAGAGACAAGGCATTCATGTCGGTACAAATCAATGATGCACTGATTGAGAATATTCTAAACTATGTATTAGATAATATCAGTTCACCAGAAATGAAGATTGACGACATCGCAGATGCCATGGGCATGAGTCGCAGCGTTCTCTATAACCGCATCAAAACGTCTGTAGGCATGACTCCTGTAGACTTTGTGCGCCATATCCGCATTATGAAAGCATCAGAATTATTACGCGATACAGATGATACACTCACAGCCATCGCATTCAATCTGGGCTTCAGCGATCCAAAATACTTCTCGAAAGTATTCAAGAAAGAAATGGGCGTGGTTCCAACTGAATATCGGGAACGAACACGAAAAGTATGAGGATACGTGTGAAAAGACAATAAAGAAGTACTGCGTAGGGTGTAAAAAGACAACAAAAGCATACTTTTCTTCGATATTTTGCATTTTTTAAACTTATTAAAAGAAAAAAGTGAGAAAAAATGATGCAATTTCAAGAAAAAGTATTACCTTTGCAGCAAGTTCTTAGAAAAGTTAAATGATAGATTAATCAAAACTTTCTTCGACTACAAATTTTAGAGTGGAAGAAAGTTGGAAGTATTCCGGGGATTGTGAAATTCCCGGACTTTTTTTTCTCTTTTTCCAAGAGAATCTCTCTCTATTCAACAATCTTCCAGCATATTCCCCAACATTTTAGATAAATTATGTAAACTTATTATTCTGTCTAAAAGAAAAATAGTATCTTTGCACTCGTAACGTAAATACAAATCGTATTACAAGCAAATTTGATACATAAAATATAAAAAAAATGAGAACTGTTTACGAATTCTCTGTCAAGGACAGAAAGGGAAAGGATGTTTCCCTCAAAGAGTACGCTAACGAGGTATTACTCATCGTCAACACAGCCACCAAGTGTGGGTTTACACCTCAGTATGAGGAATTAGAAAAGCTCTATGAAACATATCACTCACAAGGTTTCGAAATTCTCGATTTCCCTTGCAACCAGTTTGGTCAGCAAGCACCGGGAACCGATGAAAGCATCCATCAATTCTGTAAACTTACATACGGTACAGAATTTCAAAGATATAAGAAGATAAAAGTGAATGGTGATGATGCTGCTCCTCTCTTCAAATTCCTCAAGGAAGTAAAGGGATTTGCTGGCTGGGATGAATCACATCCTCTTTATCCTGTACTTGACAAGATGTTGAGCGAGGCTGATCCTAACTACAAGGAGAGTGCTGATATCAAGTGGAACTTCACCAAGTTCCTCATCAACAAGAAGGGACAGGTAGTAGCACGTTTTGAACCTACAACAAGTTTTGACGTAATTGCCAAAGCCATTGAGGAATGGCTCAAAGCTTAAACAACAGTTGAGCACCGCATGCACATCACCTGTTGTGCGAGCGCATAGCAGCTGATATGCAAGCGCACAACAGCTGTTGTGCGGCTAGAGATACTGAATATCTCAAGGATGTATACTGTCGTTTCCAAAAACATATCAATAATATACCCAAAACAAGAGGGTGCATCATAAAATTATGTTGCACCCTCTTTGTTGTATTTATATGATGGAATCCATTAATTCCAAAATAACAATCCATTCATTAATCCACCTTTGGCACTGTAGAAAGGAACTTATTGATTTCCTCATCACTTACCCTATAATCATGCAAATCACCATTGAGATAGCTCTCGTATGAAGGCATATCAATAAGACCATGACCAGAGAGACAGAAGAGAATAACCTTCTCCTTACCTTCTTCCTTTGCCTTCATGGCCTCACGTACAGTAGCTGCAATAGCATGACAACTTTCAGGAGCAGGGATAATACCCTCGGTACGTGCAAAGAGCATACCAGCCTTGAACGACTCCAACTGAGGGATATCTACACCGTGCATATAACCATCCTTGATAAGCTGTGAGATAATCATACCTGCACCATGATAACGAAGACCACCAGCATGGATATTGGCAGGCTTGAAGTCATGTCCCAAAGTGTACATTGGCAACAATGGAGTATAACCTGCCTCATCACCAAAGTCGTACTCAAACTTACCGCGGGTCAACTTAGGACAGCTATCTGGCTCTGCAGCGATAAACTCAGTATGCTTCTCACCGCTCAAGTTATGGCGCATGAATGGGAAGGCAAGACCACCAAAGTTGCTACCACCACCGAAACAAGCAATAATGGTATCAGGATACTCACCAGCCATCTGCATCTGCTTCTCTGCTTCAAGACCAATTACAGTCTGATGAAGAGCCACATGATTGAGTACAGAACCCAAAGTATACTTACATCCCGGAGTTGTTGTAGCCAACTCTACTGCCTCACTGATAGCAGTACCGAGAGAACCAGGATGATGAGGATCGCGAGTAATAATGTTCTTACCCGCACGAGTACTCATGGAAGGAGAACCCTCTACAGTGGCTCCAAAGGTACGCATGATGCTGGAGCGATAAGGCTTCTGCTGCATAGTAATCTTAACCTGATATACAGCGGCCTCCAGTCCGTATAATTTAGCAGCATACGAAAGAGCAGCGCCCCACTGACCAGCACCGGTCTCTGTGGTAACATTAGAATCACCCTCTTGCTTGCAATAATAGCACTGTGGAATGGCAGAATTGATTTTGTGAGAGCCCAATGGGTTAGTACTCTCGTTCTTGAAGTAGATGTGAGCCGGAGTACCCAAGGCCTCTTCAAGAGCATAAGCTCTCACCAAAGGAGTTGAGCGATAATAAGTATACTTCTCTCTTACGTCTTCTGGAATATCAATCCAAGCATGTTCTACATCGAGCTCCTGCTTAGAACACTCCTTATTAAAAATGTGAGACAAGTCGTCAGCATTGAGCGGCTTGTGAGTCTGTGGATTCAATGGTGGCAATGGCTTGTTAGGCATGTCTGCCTGAATGTTGTACCACTGAGTAGGAATATCCTGCTCTTGCAGTAAATACTTTTTCTGTCTCATAATATTATGTTTAAATTATTAGAAAATTCGCTTTCATTTTGTTTTTCCAGAAAAGATTTTGCTTTCCAAATGAAACATTATCTATTATTCCACGACAAAAGTACAAATAATATTTCAATTAAGAAAAAAATTACTCATCTTTTTCTCTTCTATTTCCTATTTTTATCTTAAAATGACGGCAATATATCTAGAAAAGCAATAAATTCTATTCAAAATATAACAATAAAACATTTTTTACTCCTATAAAATCAAATATTACCCCTATGTTTTAAGATAAATTACTATCTTTGCAACAGTTAAAACAAACAGGCGTTGTGAAACGCCATTCATCATCTTTTACTTATACATAAAGAAAAAACAATGAAAGCAGATAGGGGTATCTAATCTTTCATTGTTTTTTCATTTTATATACCATCCAAGGTAACGAGGTATATGAGTTTTTTCCTTATTTCAATTCCAAGGATGATATTTTCCGCAATAGCTCTACAGCTTGTTCTACACTTGTTACATCCTTAATGCGCAGATAACGCTTGTTATTTTTCTCCTTCAATGCGCACTCCCGAACATGGATTGTAACATAATTAATCACACGAGAGAACATTTGGCTCTTATAAAAAGGACTGTTAACATTGCTCACAAATTGCATCTGCATACTTCCTGTCTTGAGCATTATCTTCTCTGCTCCCAAACGCTTTCCAAGACGACGAAGAGTTACAACATGCATCAATTCCTCGCCTTCTTTCGGAACCGGACCAAAGCGGTCTATCAAACGCTGTCGGTAAGCCTTCAACTCATCATCACTCTGCAGATGATCTAACTCACGATACAGAAGCATACGTTCGCTGCTGCCCGGTACATAGGTATCAGGGAAATAGGTCTCCAAGTCACTTTCTATCGCACAGTCGTCTACAAAATCATCTCCTGTAAATTGCTCACCAGCCTCTATTTCCTGCTGATAGAGGTCAGAGAACTCTTCGTTCTTCAATTCTGTTACAGCCTGCGAAAGAATCTTCTGATAGGTTTCATAACCCAGATCTTCCATAAATCCACTCTGTTCCGAACCCAACAGATTACCTGCACCACGAATATCCAGATCCTGCATAGCCAGATTAAAACCACTTCCCAGCTCACTAAAAGTTTCCAGCGCCTCCAGTCTGCGACGTGCCTCTGGAGTAAGCGCACTCTTTGGAGGAGCAATAAGATAGCAAAATGCCTTTTTATTGCTACGTCCTACACGACCACGCATCTGATGCAAATCACTCAGTCCGAACTTATGAGCATCTTCTATGATGATAGTATTGGCATTACCCACATCTATTCCGTTTTCTACAATAGTAGTAGAGAGCAATACGTCATAATCATAATTGATGAATCCCATTATAACTTTCTCCAATTGCTCTGGTGCCATCTGACCATGGCCGATGACCACACGACAATCTGGAATATGTTTCTCCAAGAAGAGTTTCAGTTCCTCCAACTTGGATATACGATTGCAAACGAAATATACCTGTCCATTACGGCTCATTTCAAAGTTGACTGCATCAATAATCGCCTCACGGTTAAAAGTAATCAACTCGGTATGGATAGGATAACGGTTAGGTGGCGGTGTACGCATGATACTCATATCACGCGCTCCCATCAGCGAGAACTGCAAGGTACGAGGTATTGGAGTAGCACTCATGGTCAACGTATCAACATTCACCTTGAGCTGGCGCAGCTTTTCTTTGGTTGAAACACCAAACTTCTGCTCTTCGTCAATGATCAGCAGACCCAAGTCGTGCCATTTCACCGTTTTGGAAATCAATTTATGGGTTCCTACAAGTATATCTATCTTGCCTGCCTTCAAATCTTCGATAATCAGTCTGGTATCCTTGGCAGAACGGGCACGAGAGAGGTAATCTACACGTACCGGAAGACCTTCCAATCGACTTTTAAAGGTTTGGTAATGCTGATAAGCCAACACGGTGGTAGGCACCAGTACAGCCACCTGCTTACTGTCGCAAGCCGCCTTAAAAGCTGCTCGTATGGCAACCTCCGTCTTTCCGAAGCCAACATCGCCACAAACCAGACGATCCATAGGTCTGCCACTCTCCATGTCTTTCTTCACCTCAGCTGTAGCCTTTCCCTGATCGGGGGTATCCTCATAAAGGAAAGACGCTTCCAATTCATGCTGTAGATAACTGTCGGCACTATAGGCAAAGCCCTTTTCTCTCCTGCGCTGCGCATAGAGCTTTATCAGATCTCGGGCTATATCCTTAATCTTCTTCTTTGCCTTTTCCTTCAGTCTGTCCCAGGCTCCAGTACCCAGCGTAGACAGACGAGGCGGTTCACCCGTATCACTTCTACGATACTTGCTTATCTTATAAAGCGAATGGATAGAGACATCCACCTTATCATTATTCTTATAGATAATGCGGATTACTTCCTGATAGCTATTACCG
This sequence comes from Segatella copri, assembly GCF_009494395.1. Taxonomy (GTDB): domain Bacteria; phylum Bacteroidota; class Bacteroidia; order Bacteroidales; family Bacteroidaceae; genus Prevotella. The sequence continues at coordinate 13,545 of NZ_VZCB01000055.1, forward strand.
GCAGGAACACGTACCAGTCCACCAAACTTACCGATACCAAAGTCTACATGCACAATAAAATCCCCCGGTTCCATTTCCTGCAGTTCCTTCATGGTAAGTGCCATCTTTCCTGCCCTTGCCTTATCCGAACGGAGGTTATACTTATGGAATCGGTCGAAAATCTGATGATCGGTAAAGAAACAGCATTTCTTGTCGTGATCGATAAAGCCCTCGTGGATAGTCTTGTCCACAGATGTAAAACTGATGTTGTATCGTTTCAGCTCCTCACTGCAGAAGATATCCTTGAGACGCTGTTGCTGTTTCTGGCTATCAGCTAATATATATAAGGTGTATCCCTGAAGCTGATAATCCTCCAAAGTCTTGGTCAAAAGTTCAAAATTCTTATGAAAGAGCGGCTGTGGTGCAATCTGAAAGCTGATAGAAGAATCTGCACTACCGGATAACACTACTCTTTGGTGCTCAGCCACTCCTTTCTGGAATTCCAGAGGAGTTACGAGATTGAATTCCTTCTTCATCTCATGCATGATTTTCTCAGCTTCCATCTCGTTGGCTCCCTCTAGCCGTTCCTGCATGATTTGGGCAGAGAAGCCATCCTCATAGATCTTTTCGATACTGTCATGCACAAAAGTATAATCCTTCATCACCACAAGAGCATCAGAAGGAAGGAAACTGAGGAAAGACTGTTTTACAGACTGAACACTCGCCAACTCCGGCACAATCTCAATACGCTCCCGCTTGTCTTTAGACAACTGATTTTCAACATCGAACGTACGGATGGTGTCTATTTCATCTCCGAAGAAGTCTACACGGAATGGATATTCGCAACTGTACGAATAGACATCGAGGATACTACCACGAACGGCAAACTGACCCGGTTCATAGACATAATCGGTCTCTACGAGTTCGAAATCACGCAAGGTATGAACCACGTCTGTAAGCGAGACCTGCTGCCCTACCTGCAATCTAAGGATACGATCATCAAGCTGCTGCTTACCAACTACCATTTCCGCAAGTGCTGCAGGATAAGAAACGATATAAATACCGCCAGAAGCAGAAGATGATTCCGATGACAATCTGGCAAGTACTTCTGTTCGCAGGATTTCACTAGCTGCATCCCGCTGTCCATACTTGATGGCACGGCGATAGCTGGATGGAAAGAAGAACGCATTTTCCTGCCCCATCATCTGCGTAAGATCGTGATAAAAATATCCGGCTTCATCTGCATCATTGAGCACAAACAGTACGGTTCGATCCATCTTTTCCTGCAAAGGAGCAAAAAACATAGGGACCGACGAACACAATAAGCCCTGGAGAAAAACCGAACGAACCGACTTTTCTTCCAATAAACTCAAAAAGGCATTCGCCTGTGGCGAACGCCCATATAATTGTTCTATTTCCTGAATAGTCATTACTTCTTTGGATATTTCTTGAACCAGCCATCCAGTCTGAGTCGCATCACTCCGAAGAAAGCCTCGCCAAAGATACCACCATTCATCTTGCTAACGCCCTCACGACGATTGACGAAGATAACTGGCACTTCCTTTATCTTGAAGCCAATCTTATGAGAAGTAAACTTCATCTCTATCTGGAAAGCATAGCCCTTAAAACGGATTTTATCTAAATCTATCGTTTCCAACACCTTACGACGATAGCAAACGAATCCGGCTGTAGTATCATGTACTTTGAATCCTGTAACAATACGCACATACTTAGAAGCAAAATAGCTCATTAGAACACGCCCGATAGGCCAGTTTACTACATTCACACCCGATACGTAGCGTGAACCCACAGCCACATCATATCCCTCATCGTGGGTAGCAGCATAAAGGCGAGGCAAGTCGTTAGGGTCGTGACTGAAATCAGCATCCATTTCGAAAATAAAGTCATAGCCCTGCTGCAACGACCATTTGAAGCCCATGATATAGGCTGTGCCCAATCCCAGCTTACCTGATCTTTCCAGAATATGTAATCTATCCCCAAACTCATTTTCAATCAATGATTTAACGATAGCAGCAGTACCATCAGGACTTCCGTCATCTATCACCAGGATATCAAACTTCTTCTCCAAGCCGAATACGGCACGGATGATTTTCTCTATATTTTCCTTCTCATTATAGGTAGGAATAATTACAATACTATCACTTTTCATATCTTGTTCATTGTTAGTTATCTTATTGGTCGGGATTCTCCACAAATCCCTGATATTCCTTTTCCAGTCCCGCCATGATGACATCATAGCTCTTGGTCATCTGGTTCTTGATATTCTCCGGGCCCTTACCGATAGGAGCGATAGGCTCATGAATGGTAAGACGGAGAGGATGCCAGAATACCCACGACATATCCTTCATTCGAGGCTTCACATCAAAACTACCATTAATAGTAAGTGGGCAAACAGGCAACTGCAACTCATCAGCAAGCATGAAGGCACCACGACGGAATACACCCATGTGACCGGTAAAGGTACGGGCACCCTCAGGAAATACCACCAGCGACATACCTTCCTTGAGCACCTCACGGGCACGATCGTAAGAAGCACGAATCTTGGATGGACCGCTCTTATCAACAAAGATATGGTGAGCATATTCACAAGCTACACCTACCAAAGGAATCTTACGGATGCCTTTCTTCATCATCCATTTGAAATTACGCCCCAAGAAACCATATATCAGGAATATGTCGAATGCACCCTGATGATTAGCTACAAACACATAACTCTGATTCTTCTTGAGATGCTCTTTACCCTCTACCTTTACCGGCAGAAGGAGAAGACGTATCCAGAGCTGCGACCAGATTTTTCCTGGATAATAGCCCCAGAAGTGTCCGTTGCCCAACATACAGCCTATCACGGTTGTCAAACTGGTTATAATACTGGCTACCACAAGTATCGGCAGACAGATGAGCAATTGATATAATCGATATATGTACTTCATTTTACTTTGAATTTTTAACTTTGAATTTTGAACTTTATGATTAGCAGATGCTGCTATTTATTCTACGGTAAGAAATCATTTATTTACAGCGCAGCGTGATGACAGCAATTTCAGCTGTAGCTCCCACTCGTATTGGAACAGTACCGCCTAAGCCCGATGTGGTATAGAGTTGGCAACCCTCACGCTCATACAGCCCATAATCAAATGGGGTAAACATTGAAGGACGTAATCCCAAAACCGAAACCTGTCCAGCATGAGTATGACCGCTGAGCGTAAGTTGCGGAGCCACCTTCACCGAATCGTTTCCAGCAATAGCAGATGGCAAAGTCTTGCTCCACTGCTTCGGCATATGCTGCAACATCATGACAAACGATCCAGGCTTGATACCATAGAGTGCCTTTCCAATATCAGAGCGGTAAGGCTTTTCATAGTTCTCGGTACCAGCCACATAGATAGAGTCGTTGCCTCTGTGTATCACGATATGCTCATTATTAAGCAGTCGCCAGCCCATATTCTTTTCTGCCTGTCTTACTTCAACCTCTATTTTTTCCATTTCAGCCTTGTCATCCTCATCGATGTTGAGATACCAGGTATAATCATGATTGCCCAATACGCTCAGAACACCATCTTTAGCCTTCAGACGCTGCATCAGTTTGATATAAGGCTTCAGTTCTGACGGTTGCACATTCTGCAAATCGCCAGTAAAGCATATCAGGTCGGCATGCTGAGCATTGATGCTGTCTACATCCCGCTGAGGCAACCCCCGACGCCAGCCGTAGTACGAACCAAGATGAATATCACTGAAATGCACGATACGATACCCATCAAACTTCTTTGGCAAATCTGGTACATACACCGTAAGCTGCTTTACTTTCATCTTTGGAAAGCCCAAGGTAAAGCCATAAATGAACGTGAAAAACGCACACACCGCCAGTACCAATCCTACGAGTTTCCCCCAGTTTCTGCCTTGATTGCCGGGACGGAATCCAAATCTGCCCAACTTACCACTTTTAGCGATACACATGCACAGCCAGCCGATAAAGCTGCAGAAGGCAAAGACAAATTGGGGCACTGCAAATATCGCCATCACTCCAAACCAGATATCAATCAGTACAGGGTTGTCGGGAAGGAAATTACGCTCCAAAGCGAGAAAACCGCTATACCCGATGACTCCCATTGCCGGCAACCACCACAAAAGACGTAACCACCGTCTGGATAAATGGCAAAAAGACTTGCCTAGACAGCCCTTCCTCCTATTCAAGAAGAGGTATTGCTTCCCTATCCACCAATATGGCAGAATGGTTAGGATGATAACGGGCACTAATATTCTAGCTACCATTTTTGTTTTCTTACTATATTTTGTGAGACATCTTTTTATCTATTACGCAGGAGAAGCCTGAAGATAGTTTAAAGACAAATATCATATGAACCATATGCCCATAAAACTATCGCTTCAGTAAACTCGACTGCAGAAATCTTCTCATCAACTCTACAGGTACACCTCTACGATGTGCATAGTCGCGTAACTGGTCCTCTCCTATCTTACCCAATTCGAAGTATTGAGCCTTGGGATGTGCAAACATCAAGCCCGACACACTGGAATGGGGTGTCATCATACCCGTTTCCGTCAGTCGTATACCTACTTGCTTCATATCTAGCAGTTGGTCGATGATGAAATTGAAGCTCGTATCAGGTAGCGACGGATAGCCGATAGCAGGACGGATGCCCTGATATTCTTCACGATGCAGTTGTTGGGGAGTCAGATGTTCATCAGGTGCATATCCCCAATAAGTCTTGCGTGTCTGCTCATGCAGCAGTTCTGCCGTAGCCTCAGCCAACCGGTCGCAAAGCAACTGTGCCATCATTCCCAGATATTCATGATTGCGATAAGCATTCAAGATAGAAGCTTCTACCGTACAGCAGAACACCCCTAATCTTCTTGCGATGTCTCGCTGCAGCATCTTTTCCGTCTTCGTTTCAGCGCCCGAAACCTGCAGACTACGAGGGCAGATGAAATCAGCCAGGCAGAGATTAGGAGCTCCTGGAGCAGATGGATGCTGCTGCCGGAGCAACGGCAATCGGACCTGCTTCTTTTCTGCATCAGCACATCCATTCAACTCATCAGAATTCCCTGTCTCAACGATGATGTCGTCACCCTCGCTATAGGCATCCAGGACTTTCAAAAGTGCGTGGGTATGATATTTACCCTCCCACGAGCTGAGCATTTCCTCAGCCTCCTGACGCATTTTCTGTTTTTCCTCTTCCTTCTTTCCGCTCAATCCCCAGGCATGATAGAAATACAGCCAGTTAATATACGGCACTACCTCTGAAATATCATAGCTAATCTTTTTCATCTACAATCTGAATGTAAGCTCTTCGCCACGACTATTTTCATCAAATACACCTTTATTATATATAAGATGTCCGTTACAGATTGTCTGTTCTACCCGCCACTGGTATTCATGGCCTTCCATCGGACTCCATTTACACTTGCTCTGAATTTCATCCTTGGTTACAGTCCATGGACTATGAGGACGTACGATGGCGATATCAGCCTTGTATCCCTTGCGCAAGAAGCCACGCCCCTCGATTTCGAAGAGCTGGGCAGGCTGATGTGCCATCAGTTCTACCAGGCGCTCAATACTGAGCACACCTTCGTCTACCAGTTCCAGCATGGTAACCAGCGAGAACTGAACCATCGGCATTCCCGAAGCCGCCTTGGCACAGCCACCCTGCTTATCCTTCCATTCATGAGGAGCATGATCGGTACCAATAGTAGCAATCTTTCCATCATTCAATGCCTGTCGTAATGCAGCACGGTCCTGTGCGGTCTTGATAGCCGGATTGCACTTGATGAGTGTTCCCTTACTGGCATAATCAGCATCACAGAAGTAGAGATGAGCCACACATGCCTCTCCAGTTATATGCTCCTCAGGCTGAAGCAGTTCCAATTCCTTAGCCGTTGTAAGATGAGCCACATGGAGATGTGCTCCACTCTCTTTTGCCAGTTTTACAGCCAAAGCCGTACTCTGGTAGCAAGCCTCCTCACTGCGTATCTCCGGATGATGTTCTACAGCCGGATCATCACCGTATTTTGCCTTTGCCTCAGCCATATTGCGATTGATGATATCCGTATCCTCGCAATGGGTCATCACCGGCAACCCCAATTCCTTTGCCTTCTTGAATACACTTACCAGCGACTCGTATTTATCTACGAGCATATTTCCGGTGCTGGAACCCATAAAGAGTTTGATACCAGGCACATGATGCCGGTCCAGCCCACAGAAACTCTCCACATTGTCATTGGTAGCTCCATAGAAGAAGCTATAGTTAACGTGGCTTTTCTCTGCTCCCAGCTGACGTTTATCAGCCCATACCTGCAGGTCTGTAGTCTGCGGAACGGTATTCGGCATCTCCAGATAAGAAGTCACGCCACCGTATGCAGCAGCCTTCGATTCGCTCTCGATGTCAGCCTTACGTGTCAGTCCAGGCTCACGGAAATGGACATGGTCATCTATGACTCCTGGCAAAACAAAACACCCCGAAGCATCCACTACATGTTCGTAGGTGCCACGGGGTGCCTTTCCTTCAAATATCTCTGCAATAACGTCACCATCAACAATGAGACCGCCCTGAAAAGAACGTCCCTCATTGACTATGGTACCGTTTTCTATTAATATCTTCATTACTTTTCTGTTTTTTCTGGAATTGTTGGTGTTGCCAACTCATTAGGAGTTGGAGCCGGAGCTGCGTCGGGATTTACCTGCGGAGCCCCCAGCTGCTGATTCATCTCAGAGGTAGCCTGTGAAGGCGACATCTCATGAGTACCGTTCATGATAGCCTGATTCTCCTGAGCCTTCTGATAGTAATCCTTTACATAAGGATCGTTCTTGAACCGTTCGGTAGCCTTGCTCATAATATCTTCAATCCAAGGCGAAAGCATCGGATATTGATTTCCCATGGTAACAAGGAAGAAGACGCCAGCTCCTAAAACGTTGTCGAAGTTTTCCGTCACGAAATTTGTAATCAGCTTATCTTCCTGCTCCGAGAGCTGTATCGCCTCGGCATTGAGCTTTTGGGTTACCACATTCATATCGCTACCATTCATGATGGCTTGGTCGTGCTTGTGAACCAGTTCTCTTTGCTGATTCTGCAACTGCTGGTATTTTTTGAAAAATCCAAATAGCTTATCATTGAGTGGTGTACCGCTTACAATCTGCTGCGCGTCGTCCAGCTTCACAGTGATGTCTCCACTTTCTAAAACGAGTGGCAATACTGGCTCATCGTCCATAAAGATATTACCCATCTTTACCGAGTCCAGATTACCTTGGAAATGGAATTGTCCATGCAATACATCACATGAATCGATGCTTTTGAAATTGTTGTCTTTCAAGATTTTCAGGTACAACATACGTCCATCAAGAGTGCTTACATTGGAAGTACCCTTGATTTCGTAAGTATTGGCACATGATGTAAGCGCCAACAAGGCAATGATTGCTAAATATATCTTATTCATAAGCTCTGTTTATCACTTTTGGTGAACAAAAGTACAATCTTAAATCGAACTGAGGAAATAAATTTATGCTATTTAATTGAATATTATCAGTATTTATGTTTTATTTGCATATTTACCCATTCTTTCCCCTTATTCCGAAGCTCCTCTACCAGCATCTTCCTTCTTCAACTCGTAAGAGATACGATGCGTGGTGTAGAGTTCCAACAAAGCCGCGATAAGCAGGAATACCACCCATTTGTTATAGAAATACGTGATATAGGTCTCGTAGTTGGTAAACCAGTGGCGAGCGAAAGCATACACTGTATCAACCATCGAGATTCCCGAGAGTACAAAGAAGATGTCTGCGATATACTGCATTCGCTTCAAACGATGGATGACGAGCGAAGGTCCTTCGTATATCTGCATTGCCTGCACTACACTGAAAAGCACATTACCCACCAGGAACAGCCAGCAGGTATAGAGTACGATTTGCTTATTGATAAAACCAAATGCAAAGCTAGCAGCCCCTATAACCATCAGCACGCCACCCAGCAAAAATAAAGCACTCTGAAATTTACTTAATTGTTTCATTTATCTTTTTTCTTCTGTTTCTTATTTTGAATGTTCTCTACTACAGGAAAATCCTAGAAGAAAGTTCCCTTATATATATTAATGTGAAAATCACATTACTTGGCATTTCCGAAATCTTCCTCTTCTTCTGCAGGTTCATCAGGAATATCAGAACTGAGCACGAAGATATCCTCATCGTCAGTCTTCATAAAATACCGCTCACGGGCTATCTTGCCAAAGACTTTCGGTCCCTTGCGCATTTCCTTCAACATACGGGTATCTCTCTCCAGCTGAGCATTATATTTTTCGATTTCAGAACGCAAACCCGCAATCTGTATCTGATAACGGATATGCTGACGGATGCTATTGTCGTCGATAACGCCAACCACCAAAACGCCCACCACAATCACTATCAAATATTTGTAGTGAGCCAGATAATTCCATATAATTCCTAGACGTTTACTCATTTATTTCTTACTATATTATTCAAATTTATTCTCATGAAAATCCACATAATTGCGAATTTGTTTGCAAAGATAATATTTTTTTGTTATCTTTGCATCATCAATTAAGAAAAAATAATGGAAGAATATATAGTTTCTGCTAGAAAGTACCGTCCAATGACCTTTGACTCGGTAGTTGGACAGGCTGCTTTGACCACCACTTTGAAAAATGCAGTAAAGAGCGGCAAGTTGGCTCATGCCTATCTTTTCTGCGGTCCGAGAGGTGTGGGAAAGACTACTTGTGCCCGAATTTTTGCCAAGGCAATCAACTGCGAGCACCCTAACGAAGACGGTGAGGCATGCAACGAATGCGAGAGCTGTCGCGCGTTCAACGAACAGCGTTCCTTCAATATCTTTGAGTTGGATGCTGCCAGCAACAACGGTGTTGACCAAATCAAGACCTTGATGGAGCAAACCCGCATTCCGCCACAGGTAGGAAAATACAAAGTGTTTATCATCGACGAGGTACACATGCTGAGTGCCGCAGCTTTCAACGCCTTCCTCAAAACGCTGGAAGAGCCACCTTCGCATGTAATCTTTATCCTTGCCACTACCGAAAAGCACAAGATTCTGCCTACCATTCTCAGCCGATGTCAGATTTACGACTTCGAGCGCATGACCGTGCCTAACACCATCAACCATCTGAAGATGGTAGCAGAAAAGGAAGGCATCAAGTATGAGGAGCAGGCACTTGCCGTCATTGCAGAAAAGGCTGACGGAGGTATGCGAGACGCTCTCTCCATCTTCGACCAGGCTGCCAGCTTCTGCCAGGGCGACATCACCTACAAGAAGGTGATAGAAGACCTCAACGTTCTGGATAGTGACAACTATTTCCGAATCGTAGATCTTGCCTTGGAAAACAAGGTGAGCGAGATGATGCTGGTTCTTGACGGAATATTGGGCAAAGGCTTTGATGGTGGAAACATGATTCAAGGCTTGGCGCAGCACGTACGCAATGTGATGATGGCAAAGGATCCTCAGACATTGCCACTGCTGGAAACCAGTGAAGAGCAGAAAGCCAAATATCAGACACAGGCACAGAAAGCTCCTACTCCTTTTTTATATAAGGCTCTCAAGATCATGAACAACTGCGATGTACAATATCGCCAGAGTTCAAACAAGCGATTGCTGGTAGAGCTTACCCTTATCCAGGTAGGACAGATTACCCAGCCCGAAGATCAGGATGTGCCTAGTGCGGGGCGCACGCCCCACAGATTAAAATCCCTGTTTCAGAAAATTGTTGCCCAGCTTAAACCTGTTGCTCAGGGTGCAGGTGCGGGGCAAGATGGCAGCAGCAATACTCCTATTGCTGCCGCTAAGGTATCGCCTACCCCAAACTCTCAGACTTCTCAGAGCCAACAGTCGCAGGAACAGCCTGTCAAAGCAACGGCTACAAGTGTCAAAAATGTGAATTTCAAAGGTATAGGCATGACTTTCTCCAATCTTAAAAAGAACGAAGAGAGAGCGCATAGCACATTCAATCCGATAGACAAGCTGAAGGATGAACAACCGGCAGCCAACGAAGTCCAGGAGATGAACCATTCTTTCAACCAGGAGCAGGTAGAAGGCTTATGGATCAACATGTGTATGAGAATGCAGAATATCAAGGAACTTATCGGTCTTGCCAACCGCATGAAGGCAGTTACGCCGACAATTACCGAATTTCCGAATATAGAAGTAGTGGTAGACAACCAGCTCTTGCTGAATGACATTCTCGATATCAAGAACAGGATTCGCCCTACATTTGTACAGGGTTTACACAACGACAAGATCCAGATAGATTATCGTCTAGCCCAGTCCGATGAAATCAAAAAGATTCTTTCAAAGCGTGAAGTCTTCGACAACATCATGGATAGCAATCCTGCCTTCAAGAGAATGGTCAGTATCTTTAATCTGGCACTCACATAACAAGAAAACAAATATAAGAAAAAGAGGTTATGCCATCACCGACATAACCTCTTTCATTTTATGAACCTATAAACTATTGATTTTCAATATTTAATCTTAAATAATAATCGAAAAACGAGACACGCAAAGGGGACATTAAATCAGTGGCATTCCTGCCTCATCACATTCCTTACGCATTTCTTCTGGCCAGATACTAGCCTGAATCTCTCCGATATGAGCCTTATGAAGCATCACCATGCAGAGACGGCTCTGACCGATACCGCCACCGATGCTGAGAGGCAACTTATCACTTAACAGCTGCTGGTGGAAATAAAGCTTCTCTCTATCTTCCTTACCCTCAATCTTCAGCTGACGAAGCAGACTCTCCTTATCTACACGGATACCCATGGAACTGAGCTCGAAGCTGCGGCCCAAAACAGGATACCAGATCAGAATATCACCATTCAATCCTGCCTTCCCGTTTTCAGCAACAGTACTCCAGTCATCATAGTCAGGAGCTCTGCCATCATGCTTCTCGCCATTGCTCAACTCGCCGCCAATACCCTCAACAAATACAGCGCCGTATTTCTCACAGATAGCATCCTCGCGCTCCTTTGGAGTCATATCAGGATACATATCCAGCAAATCCTGTGCATGAATGAAATGAATCTCTCTTGGCAGGAATGGCTTGATTTCAGGATAATGCTCGCAAGTGAGATATTCCGTGCGGAGAATAGCTGCATAGATGCGGCGCACTATGTCTTCCAGGAAGGCGATAGTACGGTCTTTGCGGGTTATCACAGCTTCCCAGTCCCACTGGTCAACATAAAGCGAATGCAAATTATCGAGTTCTTCATCGGCACGAATTGCATTCATATCAGTATACACGCCATATCCAGGCTCTATATTATATTCGGCAAGGGTAAGTCTCTTCCACTTGGCAAGAGAGTGCACCACCTCAGCCTGAGCTTCCCCCAAGTCCTTGATAGGAAAACTTACAGGGCGCTCCACGCCGTTCAAATCGTCATTGATTCCAAGTCCCTTCAGTACAAAGAGCGGAGCAGTAACGCGGCGAAGGCGAAGCTCTGTACTCAGATTCTGCTGAAAGAATTCCTTTATCAGTTTGATACCCATTTCGGTCTGGCGCATATCCAACAGCGCCTTGTACCCTTCAGGTTTTATCAATTTGCTCATTTTCGTATGGTTTTTATTTTGTATTATCGTTTATTCTCTATTGTTGGGTGCAAAGGTACAAATAAATTATTAATCTGCAAGCATTTTTCCCTATTATTTTGCAAAGTGATAACTATTTTTATACTTTTAGTGACATTTTGCCGAATATTTTATTCCTTTTTCCCTATATACATTATAATATATAGTAAAAAATCAAGCAAATATTTGGTTATTCCAAATAAAATCCGTAATTTTGCAGCATCGGTCCCGTAGCTTAGTTGAATAGAGCGTCAGATTCCGGTTCTGAAGGTCATGGGTTTGAATCCCATCGGGATCACTTTCAATACTATTTTCAAGGCTCCATGGAACGCCCCTACTTCTAAAGAGCACCCCCTTGGAGAATTGACTACTTTTAATAATTAAGAACATGGATTTAGTAGAACGTTTCATAAACTACACAAAATTCGACACACAGTCGAGCGAAGATTCTCAAAGTGTGCCTAGTACTGCAAAACAATTGGAATTTGCCAAGTATCTCAAGAAAGAACTTGAGGACGAAGGTTTGACCGATGTCGAAATGGACGACATGGGCTATGTCTACGCCACCCTCAAGGGAAATACCAAGAAAAAGACCCCTACCATCGGATTTATTTCACACATGGATACCAGTCCTGACGCCAGCGGAAAGGACATCAAGGCCCGCGTCATCAAGAACTATGACGGCAAGGATATCGAACTGAGCCCTGGAATCATCAGCAGCGTCGAGAAATTCCCTGAGCTCAAGGCTCACAAGGGTGAGGACATCATCGTGACAGACGGTACTACCCTGCTCGGTGCAGACGACAAGGCAGGTATCGCTGAAATCGTACAGGCCATGTGCTACCTCCGCGACCATAAGGAAATCAAGCATGGCGACATCCGTGTGGGCTTCAATCCTGATGAGGAAATCGGTATGGGTGCCCATCACTTCGATGTAGAGAAGTTTGGTTGCGACTGGGCTTACACCGTTGACGGTGGCGACCTGGGCGACCTGGAATACGAGAACTTCAATGCCGCTGCTGCCAAGATTCATATCAAGGGAGTAAGCGTACATACAGGTTACGCCAAGGGCAAGATGGTGAATGCAAGCCGCCTGGCTGTAGAGTTCCAGAATATGATACCTGAGACCGAGACTCCTGAGCAGACAGAGGGTTACGAGGGATTCTATCACCTGCTCGGCATTGAGAGCCGTTGCGAGGAAGCCAAGCTCAGCTATATCATCCGCGACCACGACCGAGAAAAGTTTGAAGACCGCAAGGACTTCATCGAGAAGTGTGTGGAGAAGATGAACGAGAAATATGGCGAAGGAACGGTTACTGCCGAAATCTACGACCAGTATTACAACATGAAGGAGAAGATTGACCCTAACATGCATGTAATCGACATCGTACTCAAGGCGATGCAGGAGAGCGGCGTTCCTCCTCGTGTAGAGCCTATCCGTGGCGGTACCGATGGAGCACAGCTCAGTTTCAAGGGTCTTCCTTGCCCTAACATCTTTGCCGGTGGTGTCAACTTCCATGGTCCTCACGAGTTTGTGAGCATCCAGGTTATGCAGAAGGTGGTGGATACTATCGTGAAGATTGCAGAAATCACAGAAGAATACAACGACTAATACAAAAATGGGGAATTTAGGCACATCTAAATTCCCCATTTTCATAAATGAATACGAATATTTACTGAGAGATTATCATAAACTGAAAATTATGGCAGAAATTCCCTTTTTAGTAAAAGACCTCGCCCTCATCCTGATGGTAGCCGGCATCGTTACCCTCATCTTCAAGCGGCTCAAGCAACCGCTGGTGCTGGGATACATTGTGGCAGGCTTCCTCGTTTCTCCCCACATGCCCTACACTATGTCGGTAATGGACGAGACGGACATCAAGACCTGGGCTGACATCGGTGTCATCTTTACGCTCTTCTCACTGGGTCTCGACTTTTCTTTCAAGAAAATCGTGAAGATGGGAGCATCGCCTATCATTGCTACCGTGGTCATCGTCTTCTCCATGATGATGCTGGGCATCAGCGTGGGCCACAGTTTCGACTGGGGAAGGATGGACTGTATCTTCCTGGGCGGTATGCTTGCCATGAGTTCCACCACTATTATATATAAGGCGTTCGACGACATGCGGCTGCGCACCCAGAAGTTTGCCTCGATGGTGATGAGCGTACTGATTCTGGAAGACATCCTGGCCATCGTCATGATGGTGATGCTGTCAGCGATAGCGAGCGGCAGCAATCCCGATGGCGGTCAGATGTTTGCCTCCATCGTCAAGATAGGCTTCTTCCTTGGCGTCTGGTTCATCGTAGGCATCTTCGCCATCCCCTGGTTCCTCCGCTCGGTAAGAAAGCTCATCAATGGCGAAACCCTGCTTATCGTATCGCTGGGTTTATGCTGCGGCATGGCTGTACTGAGCACCAAGGTAGGTTTCAGCAGTGCCTTCGGAGCCTTCGTCATGGGTAGCATCCTGGCAGAAACCATTGAAGCTGAGAAGATTATCAAGCTGGTAGAACCGGTCAAGAACCTTTTCGGAGCCATCTTCTTCGTATCAGTAGGTATGCTGGTAGACCCTAAGATTCTGATAGAATACGCCCTGCCTATCCTTGCCCTGGTGGGTACGATACTGATAGGTCAGGCCACGCTGGGCACCTTCGGCTTCATGCTCGGAGGCGAATCTTTGAAATCGGCCATGCGCTGCGGTTTCTCGATGGCTCAGATTGGCGAGTTCTCATTCATCATCGCCTCGCTGGGCTTGTCGCTTGGCGTTATCAGCAACTTCCTCTATCCGGTAGTCGTAGCGGTGAGTGTCATCACCACCTTCCTGACGCCTTACATGATCCGTCTGGCGCTGCCTACCTATCAGGTGATGGAGAAGCATCTGCCCGACAAGCTCATCCATGTGTTGAACCATTTTGCGATGAGCCATCCGCAGACCCAGCAGCAGAGCAAGTGGAAATCGCTGATTAAGCAGATGACCATCAACACCGTAGCCTATTCGATACTCGCGGCAGCTACCATTGCCCTGATGTTCACCTTCGTATTGCCTCTGATGCGCAATCTGTTGCCAGGCTGGCATCTTCATTGGTACGCCAACGCCATCACCGGCTTGCTTACGGTGCTGCTGATAGCTCCATTCCTACGTGCCATCGTAATGAAGAAGAACCACAGTGCAGAGTGGAAACGCCTATGGGTAGAGAGCAGCATCAACCGTGTGCCTCTGCTGTTTACGGTATTTGTCCGCTTCGTCATAGCCCTGGCCTTCATCTTCTACATCATCAACTTCCTCTCCCGCTTCACCAATGCGCTGATGATCTGCATCGGAGGCATTGTGGTGATGCTGATGATCACCTCCCGCCGCATCAAGAAGCGCAGCATTGTGATGGAGCGCGTCTTCGTCCACAATCTCCGCTCACGAGATATTGCGGCTCAGGTGAATGGCGAAAAACGCCCACTCTACGAGGGCAGACTGCTGGATAGAGATATTCATATCAGTGAGTTCGAAGTACCGGAAGACAGTACGTGGACAGGCAAGTCACTCAGGGAGCTGCATCTTCGTGAACGTTTTGGTGTAGACATGAGTAGCGTTCACCGTGGTTCCCATCGCCTCAATATCCCAAATGGAGATATGGTTATTTTTCCTGGAGACAAGTTGCAGGTGATTGGAAATGACGACCAGCTTCAGAAGTTCAACACAGCTCTTCAGAGCGATCTGATGCCGGAAGATGCCGAGATAGAGAAGCGCGAGATGAAGCTGAGTCAGCTCATCATCTCATCTACCAGCGAATTTCTGGGCAAGACGCTCATCGAGAGTGGCATCCGCGACCATTACAACTGTATGGTCGTAGGATTGGAAGAAGGTCAGGAAAACCTCACCCGCATTTCACCATCCCGAAAATTCGAAAAGGGAGATATCATCTGGCTGGTAGGCGAACCTGACGATTTGAAAAGAATCAAAAACTAAATAAAAGATTAGGGCGTGCCATTCTATAAAGAACGACACGCCCTAATCTTATATAATATCAATTGAAATCACCATAAGCAATCTACTTCACGGTGATATGGAAGCAGCCCTGTTTTACCTCATATTTTACAAGGCACCGGTTGCGGTCTCTCATATCTCTCAGCACTTCACTGAGCACCCATTTCAGGGTGTCATTCTGCACCTGTCGGCGAGGCTGCTGACGAGTCTGAATCTGCTTATATCTGTTGTAGCAAACATCAAAGGTAGTACCGTAAAGATGGCAGGAATTCTCGGTAGCATTGCCATTGCGGGTACGAAGCTTCGCCACATCATCCTTGGTACGGAGAATACTCGTAACGATAATCTTATGCAAAGGAATGCCCTTGATTTGCAAAGAATCGAAATAAGCCCGACCGATATCCTGCAGCAGCACCGAAGCCCTAGGTACCAGATAAGGTATACTGTTATTCAGTTTATCCACATAAAAGAAAGGATTGCTGCCCACATACACCAGCTTACCCTTACTATGCTCAGCCTCCTCACGGTTCTGTACCGGATTCACGCCATACTTGTTGGCAGCCAGAATCTGCACATCCTGCTGGTCAGGGAAAGTATTGCCGAAATGAGGCACCGAAAAGATACGATGCTTCACCTCCTTGCCATTCTTATCGAAGAAAATAGAAGGCGTATTGGAAGAATCTGCCGCAGCATCCGTCTCCGAACCTGTTCCGGCAGCTTCCTGAGCCAAATCATCAGATGTCTCAGCTATCTCATTTGCAGCCTTATTCTCCTCTTCCTTGTCTTCTTCTGCCATCGCAAGCTGATCAACGGAATCCGTAGCCAGGCTATCCGCCACACTCAAATCAGCAACAGAAGTCCTTGGTTCAGCAACGCCCGGACTGATCAATCTCACCAAAGCCAGGACACACACAACAACGACAAAACCCAGCAAGAAACGGTTCTTGCCAGACATTGCCTGAACAACATTTACTATATGTAGGATAATATGTTTTAATTTCATTATCAAGAGTTATAATCAATTTTCTATAAAAAGTATGGCAAAAGTACATCATTAATTTCATAATACAAAACTTTTTAATGTCTTTTTAATAAGTTCTACTAGAAAAAAACGATATTCCCTACTTCCGAAGCTTTGTTCTTACCATCCAAACACTATCAATCCATCACCATCGCCAGGCATCATTTAAGCCTCGTGCCGGTCATCATTGATGACTCTTACCAGCCATCATATAAGGCACTTAGCTTACATAAGAGGAGGACTCGACAAGGAGAATTTTTCAGATGAGGGTTAACAGGTTAACAGTTAACAGCCCCAAAATGCATACTTTCCCCACTCATATACAAGAAATAAGTATATATATATTTATATTTAATAAGGTAAGGAAAGGGGGAGGATGCAAAAAACGACTGTTAACTGTTAACCTGTTAACTTCTTGGCCCTTTGTTAAAAAAACTAACTCGCTCTAAATTGGACTTTGATTGAAAATCAAGAAGTTGGGCGTTTGCCTATATTATATAGGTAACAATATGGAAACGAGCGGACTTCTGCTCGTTTCTGTATTTTGCAATATGCAAAGAACGCCTTAATTCGGGGACAAAGATACGATATTTTTCTAAATATCCAATGATTTACAAGAGGAATTTTATGAAAATTAGAACTTTTGCGTAAAATCTGATGCTTACCAACACAATATGCATCCAAAAACAAACAGCAGGTATTCGGATATAGTTTATCCGAATACCTGTTGCCATAACGTTTTATTGCTGACGATGATTCTCACATCGGCTTTCATATACTTTTGCAGTATAGGAGTATTTTGTCCCTGTGTGCTCACTGTGGCTATAGCCATAAAATAGTTGCCATCTTCCCTATGTATGAGCCTGGCTTTATGGCTTACAATGTTGCAGTTATAAGATGTATTGTCATTGCCCTCAAAAGAAACATGAGCAGTCCTTGGCTTATCGAAAAGATACAAATACTTATATGGCACAAACACTTGCACTGTTCTTTGATTGATGACCTCACCATTAGCATCTATGGATATAGGATAAGGTATCTTGTAGAAAGCAACTGCGAGGGCGA
>NZ_VZCB01000058.1 GCF_009494395.1 Segatella copri
TCCCCTGCGGGAGGGTCCTTAATCCCTAACCAAGCCTTTCCCTTAACCATTAAGGGAAAGGATGTAACCGCCCTCCGGTGCTCAGAACCGCTTCGCTCTAAGGTTGGCGGGGCATCAAAGCCCTCGCCATATTTTGCGGGATGGGACCGCCTGGGGAACTTTTAAAGGTAAAAGAGTAAAAGGGTAAAAAGGTAAAAAATCTGCGTCATCTGCGAAATCTGCGTGACTTTAAAAGATAAAAAAGTAAAAGAAAAAATCTGTGTGAATCTGTGAAATCTGTGGGGAACTTTTAAAGGTAAAAGGGTAAAAAAGTAAAAAGGTAAAAAATCTGCGTCATCTGCGAAATCTGCGTGACTTTTAAAGGTAAAAAAGTAAAAAATCTGTGGGAATCTGTGGGACTTTTAAAGGTAAAAGAATCTGCGGGACGATTATGTCAGAGCGAAATGAGATTAGGAGAAACAGTTTTTGAGTAATTTGCTGATAACTTGAAGGATTCTTGATGTTTTTTTTGGTGTTTTCGAGAAAATAGCTTATTTTTGCAACACAATTCAGTTAAACGTTTTAAAAGGAGAAGGATATGAAACGGATAGAAGAACGATATATTAGCTTGCTTACCGATTTCGGTTTTAAGCGTATCTTTGGAACAAAGCCTAATAAGGATTTGCTCATCAATTTCTTGAATTCACTGTTTGATGGTTTTCATGTCATCAAGGATGTGAAGTACTTGAATAGTGAGCACGTTGGTGATGTCTTTGCCGAGCGCAAGGCCATCTTTGATGTATATTGCGAAAATGAGCGTGGTGAAAAGTTCATCGTTGAGATGCAGAATGCTTATCAGAAGTACTTCAAGGATCGTTCTTTGTTCTATTCTACTTTTCCTATCCGTGAACAGGCTCCAAAGGGGGCTGAATGGAACTTCAAGCTTGAACATGTATACACTGTTGCTCTGCTGAACTTCGACTTGGAAGAAGAGGCATTTGACAAGAATGATATCAACCATGATGTGGGCTTGCTTGACAAAAAGACTTTTAAGGTTTTTAATGACAAACTTTCTTTCAAGTATGTTGAGATAGCGAAGTTCAATAAGACAGAGGAGGAGCTTGACACGCTTTATGATAAGTGGTTGTATGTGTTGAAAAACCTTTCCCGATTGGATGAGCGTCCTGCTGCCTTGAAAGAGAAAGTGTTTACTAAACTCTTTGAAGAGGCTGAGATTGCGAAGTTCACTCCAACAGAGTTGAAAGAATATGAGGATAGTTTGAAGGCGTATCGTGATGTCAAGAACTCTATAGATACGGCTTTGGAAAAGGGGCGTGAGGAAGGTATGGAAAAAGAAAAGCTAGCCACAGCTCGCCGCCTTCTGTCAATGGGGCTTTCTGATGAGCAAGTATCAACAGCCACCGAGCTTCCACTGAAGGAAATTCAGAAAATGAGGGAATAAGCCTGAACCTAGCAGAACTTTCAGAGAAACAATAGTTTTTGCCCCACTTGTTCCTCCCCAACGGGAGGGTCCTTAACCCCTAACCAAGCCTTTCCCTTAACCATTAAGGGAAAGGATGTAACCGCCCTGCAGTGCTGTCTTTTTCGATCCACCCCGTCCCTCCTTAGCCAAGGAGGGCTCCACATCCTAACCAAGCCTTCCCTTCTCAGAAGGGAAGGATGTAACCGCCCTCCGGTGCTCAGAACCGCTTCGCTCTAAGGTTGGCGGGGCATCAAAGCCCTCGCCATGTTTTGCGGGATGGGACCGCCTGGGGGACTTTTAAAGGTAAAAGAGCTATTTAAAGGTAAAAAAGTAAAAAGGTAAAAAAGTAAAAAATCTGCGTCATCTGCGAAATCTGCGTGACTTTTAAAAGTAAAAAATCTGTGGGAATCTGTGAGATCTGTGGGACGAAAAAAGGTAAAAAATCTGTGGGAATCTGTGAGATCTGTGGGACGAAAAAAGAGGGTGTGTCATGAACTTATGACACACCCTCTTTATCTTATGACGACAGAGATTTAGAACTCTGCGTTCTTTGGTGTACGTGGGAATGGAATCACGTCACGGATGTTCTGCATACCGGTTACAAAGAGAATCAGACGCTCGAAACCGAGACCGAAACCTGCATGTGGACATGAACCGTACTTACGGGTATCAAGATACCAACTCATATCCTTCATAGGAATGTTGCGAGCCTCAATCTCACCCATCAACTTGTCATAACTCTCCTCACGGACTGAACCGCCGATGATCTCACCAATCTGTGGGAACAAAACGTCGGTACCCTGAACGGTCTGACCGCTCTTGCCACCGAAACCACTCTCCTCCTCGTCTATCTTCATATAGAATGCCTTGATAGCCTTTGGATAGTTGGTCATGATAACTGGACGCTTGAAGTGCTCCTCTACGAGGAAACGCTCGTGCTCTGAAGCCAGGTCATCACCCCACTCGCATGGGAACTCAAACTTCTTGCCGTTGGCGATAGCCTCCTGCAGGATACGGATACCCTCGGTATATGGAAGATGAACGAAATCAGAATTCAATACGCCCTCCAAACGAGCGATCAAGCCCTTATCAATCATCTTGTTCAAGAAAGCAAGGTCGTCCTTGCAATGCTCGAGTGCCCAACGGATACAGTACTTGATGAAATCTTCCTCCAACTCCATCAAACCGTCCATATCCAGGAAAGCAACCTCTGGCTCTACCATCCAGAACTCAGCCAGGTGGCGAGGAGTATTACTGTTCTCTGCACGGAAGGTTGGACCGAAGGTGTAGATAGCACCGAGTGCCGTAGCACCCAGCTCACCCTCCAACTGACCGGAAACAGTCAATGAAGTCTGCTTTCCGAAGAAATCATCAGAGTAGTCAATCTTTCCATCCTCTGTTTTCTTGAGGTTGTAGAGGTTCTTGGTGGTTACCTGGAACATCTGTCCAGCACCTTCGCAATCGCTCGCTGTGATGAGCGGAGTGTTGAAATAGAAGTATCCATGCTCATGGAAGTAAGTGTGGATAGCCATCGCCATGTTGTGGCGGATGCGCATCACGGCACCGAAGGTATTGGTACGGAGACGGAGATGAGCATACTGACGCATGTACTCGAAGCTCTGTCCCTTCTTCTGCATAGGATAGTCGCCACCGCAGAGACCGTAGATTTCGATGCTGTCACACTGGATTTCAACACTCTGTCCGGCACCCTGGCTTTCAACCAGAGTACCCACTACGCTGATGCAGGCACCAGTGGTGATCTGACGAAGCTGATTTTCATCGACCTTTGATGGGTCGACTACTATCTGAACATTATTAATAGTAGAACCATCGTTAAGAGCGATAAAATCGACTGCTTTGCTACTACGATGGGTACGTACCCATCCCTTTACATTCACGATTGAGTTGTAGGCAGTGCTCTTGAGCACGTCTACAACCTTAGTTCTTTTAATCTTTTCCATTGTTTATTACTCTGTTTTATTCAAAAGCACCCATGCGGAGCATGTCTACTTCTTTCTCTGTAAGGAAGCGCCAGTCGCCACGACGGAGGTTCTTCTTGGTCAATCCAGCGAACTGTACACGATCCAACTTAGTTACACGATAGCCAAGGCTCTCGAAGATACGGCGAACGATACGGTTCTTGCCACTGTGGATCTCGATGCCCACCTGTGACTTGTCGTGCTCGTCAGCATACTCGACAGCGTCTGCCTTGATTTCACCATCTTCCAAAGTGATACCCTCACGAATCTGATCCATATCATGAGATGTAAGGTTCTTGTCGAGGTGTACGTGATATACCTTCTTCTTCAGGAACTTAGGGTGAGTCAGCTTAGAAGCCAGGTCACCGTCGTTGGTGAGAAGGAGTACACCGGTAGTATTGCGGTCGAGACGACCAACAGGATAGATACGCTCAGGGCAAACGTCCTTCACGAGGTCCATCACGGTCTTGCGCTGCTGAGGATCATCGCTAGTGGTAACGTAATCCTTAGGCTTGTTGAGCAATACATAAACCTTCTTCTCCAAAGAAACAGGAGTATCGTGGAACTTCACCTCATCGGTGCGAAGAATCTTGGTACCCAACTCAGTTACCACCTCACCATTAACGGTAACAACACCAGCCTGGATGAACTCATCAGCCTCACGGCGTGAGCATACACCAGCATTGGCGAGGAACTTGTTCAAGCGCAATGGCTCTGTAGGGTCGAAGTTCTCCTCCTTGTATTCAATTCTCTTCTTGAGACTATATTTTGCATTAGGATCATAACCTGGTGTGCGCTGACGGAAACCGCCACCACCACGGTTGTTGTTGTAGCCACCGCCACGGTTGTTATTGTAGCCACCCTGCTGTGGACGACCGTAACCACCCTGCTGAGGACGACCGTAGCCACCCTGCTGTGGGCGACCGTAACCACCCTGCTGAGGACGACCGTAGCCACCCTGCTGAGGACGACCGTAACCACCCTGCTGAGGACGACCATAACCGCCCTGCTGAGGACGACCGTAACCGCCACCATTATTACTATTATAGCCACCACGGTTGCTGTTGTAGCCACCCTGCTGAGGACGGCCATAGCTGCCACCATTGTTGTAACCACCCTGCTGAGGACGGTGACCGCCACCACGGTTGCTGTTGTAACCGCCACGGCTCTGGTATCCGCTGTGCTGTGGGCGCTCGGTATTAGAGCTCTGCAAGCCAGCTCCGAATCCTTCTGGACGGAAGCCGCCTTCACTATTACTACTACTTCTATCGCTGCTGAATGAAGAGCGATGAGTGTTGATACGTGGACGCTGAGTGCGACCTACTGGGCGATAACTCTTCTGATAACCGCCTGCTGGGTTGTAGCCCTCTCGGGTGTTCTCTTTCTCAGATGCATGATCCTGAGGTTTGTTTCCGAATTCTGAATCCATTTTCTTTAAATCTTAATTTAAGCCTCACGGCCGGGTTAGTGAAAAAAATAATTATAAATATATTATGTTGAATATCTTCATGCTATTGCTGCCCTGGAGGAAGCCGGTAGTATTTAGATGCCCGTATAATTGCTTGGAGTGATAGCCATCAGTTCAGCCTTCACGCTGTCGCTGACGTTCAAGCCCTGAATAAATTCATGGATGGTCTCTTCAGTCATGTGCTTGTTGGTACGAGTCAATGCCTTCAAAGCCTCGTATGGATGTGGGTAAGCCTCACGACGGAGGATGGTCTGAATAGCCTCAGCTACGATAGCCCAGGTATTATTCAGGTCTTCCTGCAACTTCTCCTCGTGGAGGATGAGCTTGCGCAATCCCTTCAGGGTACTCTGGATAGCGATGACGCTATGGCCGAGAGGCACACCGATGTTACGGAGCACGGTACTGTCAGTAAGGTCGCGCTGCAGGCGGCTTACCGGAAGCTTCTGAGCCAGGAACTGAAGGATGGCATTGGCAATACCCAGGTTACCCTCACTGTTCTCGTAATCGATAGGGTTTACCTTATGTGGCATAGCACTGGAGCCAACCTCTCCTGCCTTGATCTTCTGCTTGAAGTAATCCATAGAGATATACATCCAGAAGTCACGGTCCAAGTCGATGATGATGGTATTGATGCGACGGATGGCATCAAAGATAGCACCGAGATGATCGTAGTTGCTGATCTGAGTGGTATACTGTTCACGCTGCAAGCCGAGCTTCTCGCTGACGAACTTGTTGCCGAAAGCCTTCCAGTCATACTCCGGATAAGCTACATGGTGGGCATTGTAATTACCTGTAGCACCACCAAACTTAGCAGTAAACTTGCAAGCCTTCAAAGACTCAAGCTGTTCGGTAAGACGATAAACATAAACCATGATTTCCTTACCCAAACGTGTAGGAGACGCAGGCTGTCCGTGAGTCTTAGCCAACATAGGCACATCCTTCCACTCGTCAGCATAAGTCTGGAGCTGTGCAATAAGTTCCTCTACCTGTGGGTAGAAGCACTCCTCCAAAGCCTCCTTGACAGAAAGCGGTACACTGGTGTTGTTGATGTCCTGAGAAGTGAGACCGAAGTGAATGAACTCCTTATAGTCGTCCAATCCACCAATCTTATCGAACTCCTCCTTGATGAAATACTCTACGGCTTTTACGTCGTGATTAGTTACCTTCTCAATGTCCTTGACACGTTGAGCCTCATTTTCGTCAAAGTTACGGTAGATATCACGCAAGCGCTCAAACAGTGACTTGTCGAAAGAAGCCAACTGTGGCAAAGGTAATTCACATAAAGTAATGAAATACTCTATCTCTACTCGAACACGATAACGAATAAGAGCATACTCTGAGAAATAGTTAGCGAGTTGCTCTGTTTTTCCCCTGTAACGACCATCTATAGGCGATATGGCAGTCAATAAATCTAAATTCATATTAATACGTATTATATATAGGGTGCAAAGTTAATGAATAAATCTGAGAAAACAGCGAAAAACGATATTTTTTAGCTTTAATTAAAAAAAGGTCTCTCAACTTTCGTTGAAAGACCTTCATTAGAAGTGGGCGTTGACGGATTCGAACCGCCGACCCTCTGCTTGTAAGGCAGATGCTCTAAACCAGCTGAGCTAAGCGCCCTTACTTTTCGTAAGCGGTTGCAAAGGTACAAACAATTTCCGGTTCCACCAAATTTTTGAGCAACTTTTTTTCATTTTTCTGCATTTTTCTTCAAAAAAAGCCATTTTTCGGTGTTTTTCCCCCCTTTTCACCTGTTTTTAGGCACGGATTACACAGATTTCCGTGTAATCCGTGCCTTATCATTACTCAGAAATCTGAATAGTGGCACGACGATTGTATGAAACTGGAGCCAAATCCTTCACACCACCGTTTGATTTCACGATGATATTGTCCTTATCAACTCCCATCTTGACGAGCAAACCGGCTACTCGCTCGGCACGAGCCAGAGAAAGTTTCTCGTTAAAGGCTGCAGAACCGGTAGCACTATCAGCATAACCATTCACAACCAACTTCAAATTGTTCTCCTTGGCATACTTCGCAAGAGTCTCCACATTGACCAGATCCTTCCTGGAAGCAATCTTTGACTTACCCAAATTGAAGAAAACAGATACCGGAGTACCTACAAACTGCTTGACAACCTGGGTCTCGGCAGTCTTCTGGTTCTCCAACTCGTTTCTCAAACGCTCGTTTTCTGCATTGGCATCCTCCAATGTGGCATTGAGTGCATCGAGTTCTGACTGATGAAGGGCAGTGATGGCATCGACATCCGGTGTCTTATCCCATGTACCTCTACCCAACTTGAAGGTAAGACCTACCTCAGCATAGAAATTATTGCAACGGCGGGTAAAGGTATTGCGGCTGTTGCCTGCGCAACCATCAATATCAGCATCGAAGGAATTCACACCGACCTCAGCAAAGAGGTTGGTCTTCTTTCCAATCTTCCAGGAAGACTGGATGCCGGCACTATAATCCAAAGCATAGGCATTATGAGTCATGGAACGTCCGATACCGGCACCGGCAAACGGGATGAGATTCCATACACGGTTCTCGTTGTAGCCATAAAGCAGATTGCTGAGATTGAACATCACCTGCTCATTGGCAACCCAGTACTTATTACCGTTGCCCTCGTTGGTAGCATCATTGCCATCAGCATCAACAAACTTACCCCAGATGCCCTGAATCTTGGTACGGAAACCGACACCAGGAGTATACCACTTGCCAAATGCCAGAGAAACTCCAGGATTGGAACGGAACTTCTTGAAAGGGCTCTTGGAATATCCTGCGCCCTTTTCCTGGGCAGAATACCAGGAATTCCAATCTGCACCAACCTCATAAAACCAGTTGCTCCAAAAAGAATTGGTAGCAACACTGTATTTCTCCTGAGTAGTTGCGTCCTGAGCGAATGAGCTCAAAGACAGACTAGCCAAAGCTAGCATTGAGAAAAATTTCTTCATAACTTTCTATTTTAAACTATTCGTTACCTATATTAATGGATAATGTACAATGTATAATGTACAATGGTCAATGTACAATTATACATTATTAATTATACATTATCAATTACCCCAAGAGATGTTCTATCTCATCCTGCTGAAGGATGCACAGCACCGACTTGCCATCGGGGGTGTAGTTGACATTCTCGCAGGCGAACAGACCATTCACCAGGTTTTCCATTTCCACATTGCTCAACACCTGACCGTATGGGATGGCAGCCTGACGGGAAAGGGACAAAGCCAGAGTACGGTTGATTTCATCCATCGCTCCTACTCCCTTTTCGATGGCACTCGTCACCATGTCCTGTACCAAGCGGACGGGATTCAATCCTTCCAGACCTGCCGGCACACAGTTCACAGCGTAACTGCCGCCGCCCAGATCTTCCAGTTCAAATCCCATGCCCTGCATCTCCGGCAGAATCTTCTCGAAGATGACCTTTTCGGAAACCGGGAACTGTACGACCTCCGGGAAGAGTACCTTCTGGGAATGGAAAGTGCGGTCCTTGAGCTGCTGCAGATAGCGCTCATAGAGAATGCGGACATGAGCCCGATGCTGATCGATGATCATCAGTCCCGACTTGACGGCTGTCATGATATACTTGCCCTTATACTGATAATGAGCCGGCGACTTCTCGGCAAGGATATTGGAAGAAGTGCATTCCTCCAACGGCTCATCAAAGAGTTCCATCGTATGCTCCTCAACTTCCGACTCGTCTTTCAGCCCCTCATAGAGCTGTTCCCAGTTCTCATCTACCTGAGGCTTGATCTTGGAAGAGATTGTTCCGTAAGAGGAAGCCGATGATACTGCCGACGAAGAGATGGCAGAAGTGAAGCTGTCGCCAGCTGATGATGAATGGCTGGAAGAAGAGTTGGTCTTAAAAGGATTGTAACCAGGATTCAGACTAATCTTCGGAGCGGCAGCCGTTGGCGCCTTTTCGGGATTATATACCGGAATATCCGGTTTGTCCTCCGTATCAAAATCGATGGTAGGAACCTCGTTGAACATACCTATCGACTCCTTGACCGAGGCAAGGATGATCTGCCAGATGGCCTGTTCGTTCTCAAACTTGATTTCGGTCTTCGTAGGATGGATGTTGACATCAATATCCTTAGGGTCTACTTCGAAGTAGAGGAAATAAGGAACCTGTTCTCCCTGCGGAATCAAACGGTCGAAGGCAGACATCACCGCCTTATTGAAGTAAGGATGCTTCATATATCTGCCATTGACGAAGAAGAACTGGTGAACACCCTTCTTGCGGGCAGCCTCCGGTTTACCGACGAAACCGGAAATCTTGCACATGGTAGTCTCGACATTCACCGGCAGCAACTCATGATTGAAGCGCTTGCCGAAGACATCCAGGATGCGCTGGCGCAGATTGGCAGCACGGAGATTGAAAACCTCGGTCTCATTGCTGCGCAGCGAGAAGTTGATCTGCGGATTCACCAAGGCGATACGCTCGAAAGCGGTAAGGATATTATTCAGCTCGGTAGAATTCGACTTCAGGAACTTCCTTCGTGCGGGTACATTATAGAATATATTATTGATGGCGAAGATACTTCCCACCGGACAGGAGCATGCCTCCTGCTTCTCGAAACGTGAGCCGGAAATCCGAATCAGGGTTCCTATTTCATCAGAAGCCTGACGGGACTTGAGTTCTACCTGAGCTACGGCAGCAATGGAAGCCAAAGCCTCACCACGGAAACCCATCGTATGAAGATTGAACAAATCATCAGCCTTGCGAATCTTGGAAGTGGAATGGCGCTCGAAAGCCAAGCGGGCATCCGTCTCCGACATTCCCTTACCATCATCTATCACCTGAATAGAGGTACGTCCAGCATCCACCACCACGACTTGAATGTTCATCGCTCCGGCATCAACGGCATTCTCAACCAACTCCTTGATAACAGAGGCAGGGCGCTGTATCACCTCACCTGCCGCAATCTGATTGGCTACCGAATCGGGTAAAAGTTGAATTACATCACTCATGATTACACCTTAATATATATACTCTTTAAATATATTCTTTTCTTTATTTCTCTTTAGGTTTTTCCTTGTCGCCACCAGCCGGTTCCTTAGGTTGCTGCGTTACGGCATCAGACTTCTTCAAGGTCTGCAGCGGCGCCTCATGACGCTTGATAGCCTTGAGTTCCGAGCCCTTGCCCTTGCCTTTCCATACAAAGATATCATTCTTGTCCTTTGGACGGATATCCTCGAACCAGGCGAAGTTAGGCAACTTATACTGTGCCGGCGGTATCTGCGTGATAGGATACAGGGTGCTGGTGAACTTATTGGTCCATATCTTGTCCAGCTTCCGCTGGGCACCCATATACATTCTCATGGTATCCGTCTCCAGATAGTTCAAGCCCACCAGAGAGCTGTCCCTGTCATTGGTCATATAATAAATGGTCTGTACATTGGCTATAGCCTCAGTCATCTTGACCTCTCCCGCTTCGAAGAATGACTTCATCTCCTTGGAAGTGATCTGATTGTAATGGACGGAATCCGGCATCTGTTCGATGGAAAGAGCCTGTCCGATGACATGTGCCATGCGAATGGTAGAATCATTCATGTATACCCTGATTTCCTCACCCAGCAGCTGACGGTTGCCGTTCCAGGTGATAGGATCCTTATACATCGTCATGCAGGAATCCTTGGAGTTGAAGACCAGGGAATCGCATACTGCCTGCACATCTGCACGGTAAGCCCTTACCTTAGGATAGGCATGCACCTTACGGTAAACGGAGTCGGTATTGATATGGAAGGTATAGATGCGCATGGTATCTGAATGCATCCACAAGGTATCCTTCTTAGAGAAATCCATGGCAACAGGATTGCGGGTAGCAAATCCGGTACCGGTCTTCTGATTATATCGCAGATAATTGCAGGTAAGCGAATTTTTGTTCTTCTTATCCACAAAAACGACATTGCCATATCCGGTACTCTCGCCATTCTTCTTGTAATAGAGACTGTCGCCGGTGATACTCTTCTCCTTGTCGATGATGGTAGAACGGCCAAAGAGCTTTGCCTTATCTGTCCTGGTATCATAATAGCCATCCTCGGTATGGACGATACCGCCACTACCGGAAACAATCTTGGATGGCCCCACCATGTGGGCTGTAGACGTTGGCACATCATAATACAAGGTATCGGTAGTAACCACATCCTTGCCACTGCGCAACTTGACATTGTAGACGAACTTGGCCTCACGGGTCTGGGTATGATACTCACCCCAGTCGGAAACCAGACGGTCCTTGCCATCGATGAGCGTACCACCATCAAAGAAGTTTGCCATATTATACAAACGGTCGAAATCCAGACTGTCAGTACGCAAAGTCTGTCGGCGGTGATGCAGGACCACGTTCTTTCGGGCATGCATCATCTGCATCTGTCCGTCATAATCAGCCCTTTCACAAGTGAGCGACAAGGTATCACCCTGACGGTAATGGACATGCCCGAATGCCTTGACGGAATTGGAAGCCTGATAGAAATAGGCACTATCACAGGTGAGGTGGCCCCCCTGATGGGCAAAGGACACCTTGCCCTTCACAATCTGTGCATCAGGATTGCTACCAAACATATCATAACGGAGTTCATCAGCATGCAACAAATAGACGCGGTCTCCGTCAGGACGCTTCTTGCTACGCTTTTTAGGGGCTTGCATGGCCTGTACCAAACAAAACCCAAATAGGCATAGAATCAATATAATAGAGATTCTATGCCCGTTCTTAATATTATCAGAATGCTTGTTTATCATTTGATCCAACCTTGATATTCAAACTTACAATCCTTGTATCGATCGTTCATTCGAACGTATGTCTTCTTGATTTTATCCACTACCCAGTCGTGAATGGTCTTCTGGCGTTCCTTGGCCAGCACCACATCCTGCATCACCTGGAAATCTTCGGTAATGGTAGCGCGGTGACCCTCTACTCTACTAACCAGCTTCACCAAGGCGCAGGTAGTTTTTCCCTTGGTATTGACCATGGTAAACGGTGCAGAAATCTGTCCCACCTTCATGGTATCCACCATACGTGCCACCTCAGTAGGCAGGTCCTTCATCTTGAACTTAGAAGTACGTACATCACCATCGACCACGTTCACCATCATACCCTTGTTGTTGCGGGTATCCTTATCGTCAGAAAGAGCACCAACAGCAGCCTCGAAGGTAAACTTATCGGCACGGATATCATTGGCAATGGAATCCAGACGGCCGATAGACTTATCGATAGCTTCCTGAGAAACCCGTGGCTTCAACAGAATGTGGCGGCACTTCAACTTATCACCACGCTTGTCAATCAACTGGATGATATGGAAACCGAACTCAGACTCCACAATCTTGGAAATCTTCTTTGGGTCGGTCAGGTTGAATGCAACATTGGCAAAGGCAGGATCCAACATACCTCTTCCTACATAGTCCATCTCACCACCCATACGGGCAGAACCAGGGTCTTCAGAATACATACGTGCCAAAGTAGCGAAAGTAGTCTCGCCCTTGTTCACACGGTCAGTGAATTCTCGCAGCTGGTTCTTCACACGGTTGATTTCCTCCATCGGAATACGAGGCTGCATGGTCAGGATTTCCACTTCCACCTCTGTCGGTACGAAAGGAATACTGTCGGCAGGCAAGTTGTTGAAATACTTGCGTACCTGAGCAGGCGAGACCTTGATATTCTTGACCAGTTCCTGCTTCATCTTCTGGATGAGCTGCTGGTTCTTGAAGTCATCATGCATCTGCTCACGCATCTGGGTGATGGTCTGCTTACGATATTCCTCCAACTTCTCGCGGGAGCCAATCATGGAAACCCAGGCATTGATCTGCGCATCAATACCCTGCATCACTTCAGATTCAGAGACCTCGATACTATCAATGGCAGCCTGATGGAGGAAGAGCTTCTGAACAGCAATCTGCTCAGGAATAGAACAGTCTGGATCGCCGGAATATCTGATACCCTCAGCCTCAGCCTGCAAACGAGTTACCTCAACATCAGACTTCAAAATAGCCTCATCTCCCACAACCCAGATAACTTCATCTACGACGCTACCCTCATTGACAGGCTGTGAAACAGCAGCAGTCTTCTCTGCCACCGAGTCAGAATCGGCAGTCTTTGCCCAAGCACTCTTGCCACTTCTCGTAGCATTTGCACTGATTCCAACAATCATCAAGAGAGCCACGAGAGCCCAACTTGTCTTATATCCCAATTTCATCTATGTTTCAATATATATTAATGTTTATTCACCGTAGCCAATACTTCCTGATTGACTACAACCTTATATTTCTTTCTCAATTCAGCAACCCATTCCTTTTCGAGCACATCCTGATAATCGGCAATCACCAGCGCCTTGACATCCGTATACTCCTTAGGTCCCTTTTTCAAGACCTTTCCATAAGTTGCATCTATCGGATACTCCTTGAGAGGTTCAACCTTTACGTCCCTGCGGAACACCTTGTTGTCAACCAAAGCGTTATCCCCCATCTTGAAGATACCCTTTTCAACACGAATGCGAATAACGGAATCGGCATTGAAGGAACTTCTCAGCACCTCAGCCCATTCATCAAAAGGCTTCCCCTTGAGCGCCTTCTTCACCGCCTTCACATCTGCCTGATTCTTCACATGATAAGCAATGCCCTTGAACCGAGGTTCATCCCATGCATAATTCTTCTTGTGCTTGGCGAAATAAGCAGCCAAAGCCTCTTCATCCCTGGCAGCCTTCTCCCAAACCAGACGGTTGCTGATTTCATACAGCAACAGTCCATCGTGATATTCCTGAACCAAATACTTCAACTGGTCATCTGCAGCAGTCATTTTAGCAGTCATATCATCAAGCACAGCTTCCTTATCCTTCAACTGAGCTGACGACTTACTGATGGAATCCAACTTCACATCAATGATATGCTCCCTGATGCCACGTGCATCAATGAAGCGACAGATATCATTCCTCACCGAGTCGTATGGGAAGAAATCCTGCTTACCCATCAACTTGATGATATGATATCCAAATTCAGACAAGACCGGCTTGGACATCTCTCCCACCTTCATGGAGAAGCAGGCATCCTCGAAAGCCTTTACCGTCTGTCCTCTGGTAATCCATGAAATATCTCCGCCTTTGACGGCAGAGCCTTTATCATCTGAATATTTCCTTGCCAATTCAGCAAAGTTCCCCCCTTTTCTCAACACCTGATACAAAGAATCGGCTCTATATTTAGCCTTGTCCTGTTCGGCAGCGGAAGCTTTCTGACCCAATCTTATCAGGATATGGGCAGGCCTTACCATCCCGCCGGCAGCAAGCACTCTCTGCTTCGTATCATTATAAATCCTATGCGCTTCCGCTTCTACGTCCTTATCAGAAAGGACGAAAGGACGAATCTGCTGGTCACGATACTGCAGGAACTCAGCCTTGAAAGAAGACAAGGTATCCAGACGAGCATCCAGGGCAGCCTGCACCTTTAACTTATAATTGACGAACAAGTCGACATACTCATTGACAGATTTCTTATCAATGACACCTTCGGAATTGTTCTTATTATAAGAATACTCAAATTCAGAGCGGCTGACGGGCTGACCATTGATGGTCATGACAGTAGGATCGTTTTGAGCAAAAGCTATGCTCCCCTGAAGGAGCATAGCTAGAGAAAGCGCATAAAATTTCATATTAATATCTTACATTAATTTATACCGGACGGCTATAGTTTGGAGCCTCACTGGTGATAGTAATATCATGTGGGTGACTCTCCAACACACCAGCATTGGTAATGCGGGTGAACTTAGCACCGTGCAACTTCTCGATATTAGCTGCACCACAGTATCCCATACCAGAACGCAAGCCACCCATCAGCTGATAGATAACCTCCTGAACGGTTCCCTTGTAAGGAACACGACCAGCAATACCCTCTGGTACCAACTTCTTGGCATCCTTGGTATCACCCTGGAAGTAACGGTCCTTAGAACCGTTTTTCTGCTCCATAGCCTCCAAAGAGCCCATACCACGATAGCTCTTGAACTTACGACCGTTGAAGATGATGGTATCACCAGGACTCTCCTCAGTACCAGCAACCAAAGAACCGATCATAACGCAGCTACCACCAGCAGCCAAAGCCTTCACGACATCACCAGAATAGCGGAGACCACCATCAGCAATCAAAGGCACACCAGTACCCTGCAAAGCAGAATATACATCATAGACAGCGCTCAACTGAGGAACACCCACACCGGCAACGACACGAGTAGTACAGATAGAACCTGGACCGATACCAACCTTGACACCATCAGCGCCATTCTCTACCAAATACTTGGCAGCAGCACCAGTAGCCACATTACCTACCACTACGTCAACGTCAGGGAAGGCAGCCTTCACCTGATGAAGCTTTTCTACCACACCCTTAGAATGACCATGAGCAGTATCAATGACGATGGCATCAGCACCAGCCTCAACCAAAGCCTTTGCACGATCCAAAGTATCAACGGTAACACCTACACCGGCAGCCACGCGAAGACGACCCTTGGCATCCTTGCAAGCCATTGGCTTATCCTTAGCCTTGGTGATGTCCTTGTAAGTAATCAAACCTACCAGGTGATTCTCATTGTCAACTACAGGAAGCTTCTCGATCTTGTTCTCCTGCAGGATAGCAGCAGCAGCGATCAAGTCGGTCTGGATATGAGTAGTAACCAGGTTCTCGCTGGTCATTACCTCATCAATCTTCTTGTCCATGTGACGCTCGAAACGAAGGTCACGGTTGGTCACGATACCCACGAGATGATTTTCATCATCTACCACAGGAATACCACCGATATGATAATCGTGCATCATATCAAGAGCATCCTTCACTGTACTGCCACGACGGATGGTGACAGGGTCATAAATCATACCATTCTCAGCACGCTTCACAATAGCAACCTGACGAGCTTGCTCCTCAATGGTCATGTTCTTGTGAATAACACCAATACCTCCTTCACGAGCGATGGCAATCGCCATAGAAGCCTCGGTAACGGTATCCATCGCTGCGGTAACGAATGGAATGTTCAACTCGATATTACGAGAGAACTTGGTTTTCAACTCTACCTCTTTAGGCAGTACCTCTGAATAAGCAGGGATAAGAAGGACGTCGTCGTAAGTGAGACCGTCCATTACAATTTTATCTGCAACAAATGATGACATATTGTAACCTTTAAAAATTTATTGCGTGCAAATTTAGCAATAATTTCTCAGATAGACATCGCTTTTTACGAAAATCTTACCTTATTAATGCTATTTAACGTGTTTAATTGGCTTGTTCGGACAAAAACTTGATTCTAACGAGTCGAATTTCGTCTTCTGTGTAATCTTCACCCAACTCGTCCTGAGCTGTGTCCAAGTCGTCTGTTTCACTCTCCATGAAGTAGTCGTAAATGTCGTCTACATGATCGTCATCTATCACTTCTTCTATGAAATAATCGATATTCAACTTGGTTCCGCTATACACGATAGCCTCTATCTCATCCAAGAGTACAGAGAAATCCAAACCCTTAGCCTCAGCCAGGTCGTCAAGAGCTATCTGACGGTCGATGGACTGGATGATAAACACCTTGAGCATGGACTTCTTGGCAACGGTTCTCACCCGCAGCTCCTCGGCCCGTTCGATATCGTGCTCCTCACAATATTTCTTGATCAGGGTATAGAACTCCTTGCCGTATCTCTTAGCCTTTCCGGCACCCACGCCCTGGATATTCTGCAATTCCTGAATATCTACCGGATACATGGTAGCCATCTGTTCCAGGGAAATATCCTGGAAGATGACGTATGGAGGCAGATGATGCTTCTTGGCAACAGTCTTGCGCAAATCCTTCAGCATGTTGTACAATGCAGGATCAAGCGCACCTGTTCCACCCTCATGAGTGGTCTCTACATAATCATCCTTAAACTCCTTGTCGGCAACAATCATGAAAGACTGAGGATTGCTGATATAGCGCTTACCGGCAGCTGTCAATTTAAGAAGTCCGTAATTCTCGACATCCTTCTTGAGAAAACCTGCAATCAAAGCCTGGCGGATGACCGGATTCCACAACTTGGCATCCATATCCTCGCCGGAGCCAAACTCATCCAGTTCGTCATGCTTATGGGATACGATATCGTCAGTACCCCTACCTTTCACGAAATCAATAATATATTCCTGTCGGAAATTCTCCTTCACTGCCTTGACAGCCTTCAGGACAACAAGCAGGTTATCCTTAGCCTCCACCTTTTCAGTAGGATGGAGACAGTTGTCGCAGTTATGGCAATTTTCCTCACCGTATTCCTCACCAAAATAATGGAGCAGCATCTTACGGCGACAAACGGATGATTCGGCATAGGCAGCAGTCTCCTGCAACAGCTGTCTACCGATATCCTGTTCTGCCACCGGCTTATTTTCCATAAACTTCTCCAGCTTTCTCAAGTCCTTTCTACAATAGAAAGCAATACAGATGCCTTCACCGCCATCACGTCCGGCACGTCCAGTCTCCTGATAATATCCCTCGAGACTCTTAGGAATATCATAGTGGATGACAAAACGCACATCCGGCTTGTCAATACCCATACCGAAGGCAATGGTGGCAACGATGACATCAATCTTCTCCATCAGGAAGTCATCCTGAGTCTGGGAACGGGTAGCAGAATCAAGGCCCGCATGATAAGGCGCAGCCTTGATTTCATTGGCCTTCAAAACCTCAGCCAACTCCTCAACCTTCTTACGGGAAAGACAATAGATGATGCCGCTCTTACCAGGATGCTGACGGATAAACTTGATGATCTGGCGGTCAACATCATTGGTTTTCTGGCGCACTTCATAATACAGATTAGGTCTGTTGAACGAGCTTTTATACTCCAATGCATCCAGAATACCCAGATTCTTCTTGATATCCGTGCGCACCTTGTCGGTAGCCGTAGCAGTAAGAGCAATGACCGGAGCCTGCCCAATCTCGTTAACAATAGGACGGATACGACGATACTCAGGGCGGAAATCATGTCCCCACTCAGAAATACAATGAGCCTCATCTACAGCATAGAAGGAAATCTTGATGGTCTTCAGGAACTCCACGTTATCCTCCTTTGTCAAGGACTCCGGAGCCACATAAAGCAATTTCGTTTTACCTGACAAGATATCACTCTTGACCTTCTCTATTGCAGACTTATTCAATGAAGAGTTAAGATAATGTGCCACACCATCACTCTCGCTCAAGCCATTGATAACATCCACCTGATTCTTCATCAGGGCTATCAATGGAGAAATCACGATAGCTGTACCTTCCATAATCAAGGAAGGTAATTGATAACACAAGCTTTTGCCACCACCAGTAGGCATCAATACAAAAATGTCATGGCCCTCCATCAGATTCCTGATGATTGCCTCCTGATCACCTTTAAACGAATCGAAACCAAAGTAGTGCTTCAACTGTCCTGTTAGACTAACCTGTTCTGTCATATCCACCTAATATTATTTTCTCATTTTATGTCTTATGGTAATTAGAAATCAGCTGGGGGAAGAATCCCCCAACCAACTTATGCAGATTCCATCTGTCCGAGATGAGCCTTGTCGAGCTGAGCCTTGGCATACTCCAAGGTAACCTCGAAAGACTTTACTTTCTTAGAAGGAATCTCAAACATGGCGTCCATCATCACAGCCTCCACGATGGAGCGAAGTCCTCTGGCACCCAATTTATATTCTACGGCCTTATCAACCAAGTAGTCAAAAGTCTCTTCCGTGAAAGACAGCTTGATGCCATCCATCTCGAAGAGTTTGATATACTGCTTGACAATAGAATTCTTCGGCTCAACCAATATCTTACGCAAAGCCTCTCTATCCAGAGGATTGAGATAAGTAAGTACAGGCAGACGACCGATAATTTCCGGTATCAAGCCAAAAGACTTCAAGTCTTGAGGCAAGATATACTTCATCAAGTCAGCCTTGTCAATCTTAGCCACATTCTGTACGGAATTATATCCCACCACATGGGTATTGAGACGCTGTGCTATCTTGCGCTCGATACCATCGAAGGCACCACCGCAGATAAACAGGATGTTCTTGGTATCTACATGGATATAATCCTGGTCAGGATGCTTTCTTCCACCCTTTGGCGGCACATTAACCATGGTACCTTCCAAAAGTTTAAGAAGGCCCTGCTGCACACCCTCGCCACTTACATCACGGGTGATGGAAGGGTTATCGCTCTTACGGGCAATCTTATCAATCTCATCAATAAAGACGATGCCTCTCTGGGCAGCCTCTACATTATAATCAGAAACCTGGAGCAAGCGGGACAAGATACTTTCCACATCCTCACCAACATAACCAGCCTCTGTAAAAACAGTAGCATCAACGATGGTAAAAGGCACATCCAGCAACTTGGCTATGGTACGAGCCAACAGGGTTTTACCAGTACCTGTACTTCCCACCATAATAATATTGCTCTTTTCAATCTCAACACCATCATCGCTGACAGGCTGCTGCAATCTCTTATAATGATTGTAAACAGCCACAGCCATACTGCGCTTAGCCTGATCCTGACCAATGATGTATTCATCCAGATACTCCTTGATTTCCATTGGCTTTGGAACCTTTTTCAATGCGAACTTTTCACCCGCATCCTGCTGGTGCATGACTCCAGTAGACTCAACAATTTCATAAGCCTGCTGAGCACAATTCTCACAAATGTAGCCATCTACACCCGTGATGAGCAATTTTACTTCATTTTCGCCTCTTCCACAGAAGCTACAAACTTTCTTCTTTGGCATATTATTTATTACTTACGTATCAACACGTTATCAATCATACCATACTCCTTAGCCTCCTCGGCAGTCATCCAGTAGTTACGGTCGCTGTCAGCATAAACCTTGTCGTATGGAGTATGAGAGTGCTCAGAAATAATGGTATAGAGTTCTTTCTTCATCTTCAGAATTTCGCGAGCCTCTATTTCTATATCAGATGCCTGACCCTGAACACCACCCAATGGCTGATGAATCATCACACGGCTATGAGGCAAGGCAGAACGCTTTCCCTCCTGACCAGACACCAACAGCACAGCAGCCATAGATGCAGCCATACCGGTACAGATGGTAGCTACATCGCTGGTGATAAACTGCATGGTATCATAAATACCCAGACCTGCAGTGACACTACCTCCAGGACTGTTGAGATAGATAGAAATATCCTGAGTACTATCTACAGAGTCCAGATAAAGCAACTGTGCCTGAAGCGTATTGGCTGTATAATCATCAATCTCAGTACCAAGGAAGATGATACGGTCCATCATCAAACGTGAGAACACATCCATCTGGGTAACGTTCAACTGGCGCTCCTCCAGGATGTAAGGATTCAAATACTTTGCCTGAGCATTCATTACGTCATCAAGCACCATACCGTTCATACCAAGATGCTTGGTAGCATATTTTCTAAAATCGTTCATATCTAATTACTTTTTTCTTCAAAATTAAGAACAAAAAACGAGGTTATCGACCTCATTATCCCGTTCGGTGGAACAAAGATAATAAAAAAAGTCGATAACCTCGTAATTATTTGAAGTTTTTTTTCTAAAAAATGTTATTCCTGCATCATCTTGTTGAAATCCTCTACAGAAATCTCTTTTTCGTTGAGTTTTACAGCCTTCTTAAGAGCCTCAGCCAACTTGCGATCGATAGAACGATCTACCAATGCATCAACAGACTCACCCTTCTTGAGAATCTCGTTTGCATAGTTCTCGATATACTCCTCAGGAATGTTGGTCATACCATACTGAGCGAACTGAGCACGAGCAGCTTCCTTAGCTGTCTCCTTGATGTCCTCATCGTTCACCTTGATCTCCTGAGCCTGGATGAGCTGCTCCTTGATGAGGTGCCATGTCAACTCCTTGATGCTCTGCTCGTAGTTCTTCTCTACGAACTCCTCGCCCTTATCCTTGTTGTTAGCCAACATGATACGCTTCAAGAGTGCGTCTGGGTATGTCAACTCACCAACCTTCTTCTCGCAGTGCTCACGAACGTCAAGGATGAACTTGTAGTCAGAGTCGTTAACCAACTGCTCCTGCAAGCCCTCAGCAATCTTAGCACGGAAAGCAGCCTCGTCCTTCACGTCAGTATCCTCACCGAGAACCTGCTTGAAGAGCTCCTCGTTAACCTCGTGCTTCTTGAAACGCTGGATCTCTGTGATCTGGAAGCTGAACTCAGACTCCAAGTCAGCTACAGCCTCACGCTCAATCTTCAAGAGTGAAGAAACCTCAGTATCGTTCTCTGGGTAAGCCTTCTTAGGGTTGAATGTGATTACATCACCAAGCTTAGCATCGTTGAAGAGATTCTTCTGCTCCTCTACCTTGATGTAGCTAGGCATCAGGATAGCGCCCTCTACAGTGATACCACCTTCCTTGGTGTTACCATTCTCGTCGAGCTCACGGATATCACCCTTCAACAGGTCGTTCTCCTCATACTTCTCACCCTTCTCGTAGCTACCTGCACGCTGAGCGTACATCTCTACCTGCTGGTCGAGGATCTTATCGTCAACCTTGATGTTATAGTAATCTACCTTGTCGCGACCGTTGAGAGTTACCTTGAACTCAGGTGCAACAGCGATATCAAACATAAATGTGAATGTAGTACCATTCTCCAAGTCAGCTGGCTCCTGCTTCTCTGATGGGAGAGGCTCACCGAGCATCTGAATCTTGTTTTCCTGTACGTACTTGTAAATCTCCTGGCCTACGATCTTGTTGATAGCCTCCATCTTTACAGAAGGACCAAACTGGCGCTTAATCATACCCATAGGAGCCTGACCAGGACGGAAACCTGGAACGTTAGCCTTTTTACGGTAGTCTTTCAAGGTCTTCTCAACCTCATTCTTGTAGTCCTCTTCCTCTACTACGAGAGTCAAAAGACCATTAATCTTGTCAGGATTTTCAAATGAAACTTTCATCTTGATTTTTTATTTTTATTATTATTAATTATTTCTCTTTCAATTGGTTTAGGCATTCCAAGCAGTTGTTGGGGTGAGTCCTCCACACAATCGGCTTGCAAAATTACGCATTTTTAATGGATATACCTAATATATAATAGAAAAAATTTGTTTTTTTAACCTTATTCACTCTCTTCACGCACTTTTTTCTGCTCATCAAGCAGTTGGAAGTCCTTCTTGCGGAGTACAAAGCTGGTGGTAAGATACTTCTCCTTCACCGTTTTATTCTCTGCCAACTCCTCTGGAGTGCCCTGAAAAAGGATGCGACCTTCAAAGAGAAGATAGGCGCGATCGGTAATGGTAAGCGTCTCATCCACATTGTGGTCGGTAATGAGAATACCGATATTGCGATACTTCAATTTCCACACAATATGCTGGATCTCTTCTACCTGAATAGGGTCGACACCGGCAAACGGCTCATCGAGCATGATAAACTTAGGATCGTTTGCCAGACAGCGGGCTATCTCTACACGACGGCGCTCACCTCCAGAGAGTTGGTCACCCAAGTTCTTACGCACCTTCTGCAAATCAAAATCCTTGATGAGACTCTCCAACTTAGCCTTCTGGTAATCGCGTGGCTTGCCGGTCATCTCGAGTACAGACATAATATTGTCTTCAACACTCATCTTACGGAATACGCTGGCTTCCTGAGGCAGATAGCCGATACCCGCACGGGCTCTCTTATAAACAGGATAACTGGTTATCTCCTGATCACCCAAATATACATGTCCCTCATTAGGTACCACCAGTCCGGTTGTCATATAGAAAGACGTGGTCTTACCAGCACCATTCGGTCCCAGCAAACCCACAATTTCACCTTGCTTTACATTGATGGAAACTCCATTGGCAACTGTTCGCTTGCCATAACGTTTCACCAAGCCTTCGGTTCTCAGCACCAAACCTTCTTGGTTTGCAGGCTGATCTATATTCATATTTTCATCCATAATTAGCTAATTTGGTTGCAAAAATACTAAAAAACATGGAAATAACGGTTATAAATTCAAAAACTATTCACAATATTGCAGTTTTTTAGAGGATTTTGGTTAATTTTGCACCATAATTTAATAAGAAACGGCTCATTTCTTGGATAATTGAGCCATCAAAAGCATAATTGATTGACATGATAATAGAAAAATGGCTTACCACCTTCGGTAAATATCTGATTCTGATGGGACGCTCATTCTCTCGACCTGAGCGAATGCGCATGTTCCTCAAACAGTATATCAAGGAAATGCAGCAACTGGGTGTCGATTCCATCGGTATCGTCCTCCTCATCTCGTTCTTCATCGGTGCGGTAATCTGTATCCAGATGAAGCTCAACATCCAGAGTCCATGGATGCCCCGATGGGTATCGGGCTACACCACCCGCGAGATTATGCTCCTCGAGTTCTCTTCCAGCATCATGTGTCTGATTCTCGCCGGAAAGGTGGGGTCCAACATCGCTTCTGAGTTGGGCACCATGCGAGTAACCCAGCAGATTGACGCACTCGACATCATGGGTGTCAACTCGGCATGCTATCTCATCCTGCCAAAGATTCTCGGTCTGGTTACCATCATGCCGTTCCTGGTTATCTTCAGCTCGGGAATGGGTATCATCGGAGCGTATGGAACTGCGTATATCGGACATATCCTGCCACCGGATGATCTCACACTGGGTCTCCAGCATTCCTTCAACCAATGGTTTGTGTGGATGAGTATCATCAAGAGTCTCTTCTTCGCATTCATCATAGCGAGTGTTTCCTCCTACTTCGGATACACAGTAGAGGGTGGTTCGGTAGAAGTAGGTAAATCCTCAACCGATGCCGTTGTCAGTTCCAGCGTACTGATTCTGTTCTCTGACGTATTTCTCACTCAAATCCTTTCATAATCATGATAGAAGTAAAAAATCTAACGAAATCATTCGGCGACAAGACCGTACTCGATCATATCAGCGTACAGTTTGAAACGGGTAAGACCAACCTGATCATCGGTCAGAGCGGTTCCGGAAAGACTGTATTGATGAAGAACCTCGTTGGACTCCTGGAACCTACCAGCGGACAGGTGCTCTACGACGGTCGCGACTTTGTAAACATGAGTAAGAAAGAAAAGGTGTTGATGCGCAGAGAGATGGGAATGATTTTCCAAAGTGCAGCCCTCTTTGATTCGCTCAACGTATTAGAGAACGTGATGTTTCCATTAGATATGTTTTCAAACAAGACCTATAGAGAACGCGTTAAACGAGCACAGGAATGTCTTGACAGAGTAAACCTGATAGAAGCTCAACAGAAATATCCTGGAGAAATTTCTGGCGGTATGCAGAAACGTGTGGCCATTGCACGTGCTATCGTCATGAATCCTAAATATCTTTTCTGTGATGAGCCGAACTCTGGTCTGGACCCTAAGACTTCGCTTGTTATCGATGAGTTACTCTCTGGCATCACCAAGGAGTTTAACATGACTACCATCATCAATACACACGACATGAATTCCGTGATGGGCATTGGTGAAAATATCTGTTTCATCTACCAAGGTCAGAAAGAATGGCAAGGAAACAAAACCCAGGTGATGAGCTCAACCAACGAAAAACTAAATGATCTCGTCTTTGCTTCTGATCTGTTCCGCAAGGTCAAGGAAGTGGAAATGAAAAATAACAAATAAGCATGATTCCTTATGAAAAAAGCTCTTGGCCTTAAACAGGTCAAGAGCTTTTTTTAATGAGCTTATAAAAAATCAAATTATCTCATTTTCCATTCGCCCTTTACTTCAATCATCGGAACAATAATCTGTTCCTTGGTACTGTCACCGTAAGATATCCGCAGAAAGACATCGGCTACATGACGGGCGGTATCAGCCTTGGCACTCAGAATATCCACCTTACTCATGCCCTTGTGTTCATCCTGCTGTTGCTCTACATACATTTGGGCATTCAGTAACAACTGGTCATGATAACCTTTAGGAATACGATAAGGTTGATTGAAACCTGCAACATACTCCTCATATTTACCCTCTAAAAGTAAGTCATAATACCCCTTTGCGGCGATGCCGGCAAAGTAAGAAGGGTCAGGACGCTCCTCCTTGCAGGAAGAAAGTCCTAACCCCATACTTATTATCATAAAAATCAAAAGTTTCTTCATCTTGATTCTTCACACTTCATTCTTCACTTCAATTCTACTTCTGACGAATGAAAACATTGATTGGACAACCATGCAATGACCAGTTGTCACGAATCTTGTTCTCCAGGAAGCGGCGATAGTTCTCCTTTACATACTGTGGCAAGTTGGCATAGAACACGAACGATGGAATCGTGGTGTTAGGCAACTGGGTGCAGTACTTAATCTTGATGTACTTACCCTTCACGCTCTGAGGAGGATAAGCCTCGATGATAGGCAACATCACCTCATTAAGCTTGGAAGTACCGATATGAATCTTGCGGTTCTGGTAAACCTCCTTGGCTGTTTCCAATACACGGAAGATGCGCTGCTTGGTCAATGCAGAAGCAAAGATGATAGGGAAATCCACGAATGGAGCCATACGATTGCGGATGGCATTCTCAAAGGTATCAATCACCTTCTGGTTCTTCTCCTCTACCAGGTCCCACTTGTTCACTACTACCACCAGACTCTTGTTGTTCTTCTGGATCAACTGGAAGATATTCATATCCTGGGTCTCGATACCACGGGTTGCATCAAGCATAAGGATGCAGACATCACTGTTCTCAATGGCACGGATGGAACGCATCACAGAATAGAACTCCAAATCCTCACTCACCTTGTTCTTACGGCGGATACCAGCTGTATCTACCAGGTAGAAATCGAAGCCGAACTTGTCGTAACGGGTATAGATACTGTCACGGGTAGTACCTGCAATCTCGGTAACGATGTTTCTATCTTCACCGATGAAGGCATTGATAATACTGCTCTTGCCGGCATTAGGACGGCCTACCACAGCGAAACGAGGGATGTCTTCCTCGATGGCTTCCTCAGGATTATCCTGCAGTTTGTCTAATATGATGTCGAGCAAGTCACCCGTACCGCCACCTGTTGCAGCACTGATGCACTGAGGGTCGCCCAATCCCAACTTGTAGAATTCGGCAGCCTGATAGTATTCAGCACTGTTGTCCACCTTGTTTGCCACAAGGATTACAGGCAGTTTGGCACGACGCAAGATCAGGGCTACATCCTCATCCCAGTCGGTCAAACCGGTGTTAACATCTACCAGGAAGAGTACCAGGTCGGCCTCCTCGGTAGCTACCAACACCTGCTTGCGGATAGCATCCTCGAAAATGTCATCTGATTTTACGACCCATCCACCGGTATCCACCACAGAGAATTCTCTGCCGTTCCAGCTGCACTTACCATACTGACGGTCACGTGTAGTACCTGCCGTATCGCTCACGATAGCGCGGCGAGATTGAGTCAAACGATTGAATAAAGTAGATTTACCCACGTTAGGGCGACCTACGATTGCTACTAAATTTGCCATAATAAGTCATTCAGCCTCCTTCCTTTGAGGAGGTATTCAAGGATGTGGTCTCTGCATCCAAGTTAATAATTTGCCGAAGCTGACCTTGCTCCGGCCCTCGCCCCTCTGGCGAGAGTCACTCCCTCGATTACATTCAGGGAGGGGAAGTTGATATTAGTTATTAGTGATTAGAACTGTGCTAATCATTAATCACTAATCACTATCAATTATTCCGGATTATATCCGAAGGCGTCGAGTTCTCGCTGCGAACTGCGCCAGTCTTTATCAACCTTTACAAAGGTTTCCAGGAAAATCTTCTTGCCGAAGAATTTTTCCAAAGCCTTGCGGCTTTCAGTATTCACCTTCTTGAGCGCCACACCCTGGTGACCAATGATGATGCCCTTCTGGGAATCACGCTCCACGTAGATGACGGCATTGATGTGGATACGGGTGTCATCTTCCTTGAATCGCTCCACCCTCACCTCTACGGCATAAGGAATCTCCTTATCATAATAGAGAAGTATCTTTTCTCGAATGATTTCCGAAACGAAGAAGCGGGCTGGCTTGTCGGTAAGCTGATCCTTGTCGAAGAACGCAGGCGACTCAGGCAGCAGTTCCTTGATGCGCTTCAAGAGCATATCCACGCCAAA
Source organism: Segatella copri (assembly GCF_009494395.1). GTDB lineage: Bacteria > Bacteroidota > Bacteroidia > Bacteroidales > Bacteroidaceae > Prevotella. The sequence continues at coordinate 26,945 of NZ_VZCB01000058.1, forward strand.
CTTGTTTTTCGCAGAGATAGGAAGAATCTCAGCATTCGGCAAGAGCGAATGCCACTTCTCTACAATGTCACCCAGTTTCTTCGGGTCGCTCTGGTCAATTTTGTTGATGAGCAGGAGCACCGGAATCTTCATCTTCTTGACCTTTTCCAGGAAGTCGATGTTCTTCTCAGGGTTCTCAATCACATCGGTCACATAAAGCAACACGTCGGCATCCGCCAGCGCACTCTCAGAGAAAGCGAGCATCATCTCCTGCATCTTGTAGTTTGGCTTCAAGACGCCAGGGGTATCCGAAAACACGATTTGCATATCATCGGTATTCACGATACCCATGATACGATGACGAGTGGTCTGCGCCTTGAAGGTAGCGATGCTGATACGCTCGCCCACCAACTGATTCATCAGCGTACTCTTACCCACATTAGGATTACCCACGATATTAACGAAACCTGCTTTATGCATACTGTAAAAATTGATTTTAAGCTAAATGTATAATGTGAAGCCTGAAATGGCTTTAAGCTAAAGAAACGCATCCTTGCTTATTCATTATATTATAGATGAAGTAAGAAAGATGCGTTTCCTTATATAGATAATTATTCTATCCTATTTTAATATGTCTTACTTGCCATAAGCAGCACCATCGTATGCCCACTTATAGAATGATGCACCGTGTACGAATCCTGCACCGAATGCTGTGAAGATGACGTTGTCGCCCTTCTTCAACTGGCTCTCTGCATCCCAGAGTGCCAATGGGATTGTTGCCGCACTGGTATTTCCATAATGGTCGATGTTAACTACCACCTTGTCAAGTGGAATTCCCGCACGCTTGGTCACAGCCTCGATGATACGGAGGTTGGCCTCGTGTGGAATCACCCAGTTCACATCTTCAGCCTTGAGATTGTTCATCTCCATAATCTTCATCACGTCGTTGCTCATGTCGGTTACTGCGTAACGGAACACGGTACGACCTTCCTGATAAAGATAATGCAAACGATGATCTACGGTGAAGTGTGAAGGAGGGCAGACAGAACCACCAGCCTTCATGTGGAGGAAAGGCAAGCCTTGTCCGTCGGTACGAAGGTATGAGTTCTGTACACCTACGTTCTCTTCCACTGTTGCCTCTACAAGAACTGCACCAGCACCATCTCCGAAGAGTACGCAAGTAGCGCGGTCTGTGTAGTCAACAAGTGAAGACATCTTATCAGCACCGATAACGATGATTTTCTTGTATCTACCACTCTGAATCATGCTAGCTGCAACATCCAGGGTGTACAAGAATCCACAGCAAGCTGCAGAGAAGTCGAATGCAAAAGCGTTCTTCAGTCCGAGCTTACCGAGGACGATAGATGCTGTAGAAGGGAACTTGTAGTCTGGTGTGGTGGTTGTCACAATCAGTGCATCGATTGTGTCTGGATCTACGCCAGTCTTCTGAATCAACTGCTTTGCAGCTTTACGAGCCAAGTAGCTGGTTCCGAGACCTTCCTCTGTGAGAATGCGACGTTCCTTGATACCTACACGTGTGGTAATCCACTCATCTGTAGTATCAACCATGCGTGACAACTCCTCGTTATTGAGGATATAGTCAGGAACGTATCCACCAACACCAGTGATTACAGCATTGATTTTACCCATTATTCAGCTGCTTCCTTAACGATTGCAACCTTACCACGATAGTAACCGCAAGTAGGGCAAACAGTGTGGTATACATAGTATGCACCACAGTTAGGGCAAACTGCCAATGTAGGAGCTACTGCCTTATCATGAGTTCTTCTCTTAAGTGTACGTGTCTTTGACTGTCTTCTTTTAGGATGTGCCATAATTTTTTAAATGTTTTAATTTTTGAATTTTACTTTTTTAATTTTAATAGAGCTGCCCAGCGTGGATCTACAGTTTCCTCTTCTTCCTCACCGCTTCGGGCGGCAGAATGCTGTTGAAGCATTTCAATCATAGCAGGGTTGCATTTTCCAGGTGCATGCACATGCTTGATGGGAATGTTGAGGTCTATAAATTCATAGATGAACCACGAGATATCGAGTATTCCTTCGTTCTCGGCCACAATCACGAGGTCATCTTCTTCTGAGTATTCTTCTCCGAACTTAACGACGAGTCTGTCATCGGTTTCAATATCTTGATCCATATCGTCCAGACAGATGTCGCATGGTATGTGTACCACTCCCTCTGTATGAAAATTGAGCTCGTAGAAATCGTCCGTCCTGTTAATGGACAGACTACTCTTCAGCTCGCCTCTCTGAATATCAGGAGCATCTATTGCCTGAAAGTATTCATCGTCTAGCTTGAACTCCAGATTTGTTACTCCCTGGGGCAAAGCTTTCAAATCAATCTTATAAGACTCTACATTACACATAATTCAATATATACCATATTGGTTTCGGGCTGCAAAGTTACAAATATTTTTTGAGATAAAATAATTTTTTATGTAAAAATCACTAAAATCTCTCATTATTAACCGATTATTGTCCGATAATTACCCTTTTTGAGGTAAAATATCGCCCTATTATTCCTTCTTCAGTTCTATTCTGAAGGTAGTTCCCTTACCAACCTCGCTACTTTTCACCCATATTTTTCCATGATGATATTCTTCTACAATCCTCTTGGCAAGTGAAAGTCCAAGGCCCCATCCTCGCTTCTTGGTGGTGAATCCCGGGCGAAATATATTCTTCAGATTTTTTTTCAGAATTCCCTTACCTGTATCTTCCACTTCAATAATCGCTTTATCCACCGTCTCGTCCACTCTCAGGATAATCATACCGCCATCAACGCCCATGGCATCCACTGCGTTCTTGGAAAGGTTCTCTATGACCCATTCAAAGAGCGAAGCATTCATCTTGACGATAATGTCATGTTCAGGAAAGATTTTCACCATCTTCACCTTCTTGGAAGTACGGTGGTCCATATAATCGATGACATGATCCATCACCTCATTCAGACTAGCCGGAACCGGTTCTGGAAGGGAACCTATCTTTGAGAATCTATCAGCAATCAATTGGAGTCTCCTGATGTCCTTTTCCATCTCGGGTATCAGATTATCGTCAGGATGATTCATCTTCAGGATTTCTAGCCAAGCCATCAAACTGGAAATAGGCGTACCTAACTGATGAGCCGTTTCCTTCGATAATCCTACCCATACCTTATTCTGTTCTGCTTTCTTGGAAGTAAGCAACGCAAAGATGGCGATAACCACAAATATCATCACCACTCCAAGCTGAATATAAGGATAAGCAGAAAGGCGACGAATCATCAATGATTCATCGTAGCATACTTGAATATAGTCATGAGTAGAGTCATCCAATTCTATCTTTATATTCTTCCCTTTTGACAAGAGTGATTTCCCCAGTATGGCAGCATTTCTTAAACTATCCTCATAATCCTTGCCTGTGACCTTGATATTACGGAAGGTCTGTGCCCGATTTTGAGAATCCATAACGATGACAGGAATCGAATTGTTCTCATTGATAACTTTAAGGACGAGATTCAGGTCGGTATTATCATCAGCCGTATTGAGGGAGCGCATGGCTTCCGCCCAAACCTCCATCCGGTTTCGCTCCTCCAGAGCCAGGTCACGGACGAGGAAATGGGATACAACGAGCGAGGCGACAGCAATCAATACCGCTGCTATCACCAGATAAATCTTCACCTGTCTTATCCTATCCGTCCAAATCATGCTGCAAAGATACAAAAAAAACACAAAAAAGCCTCAGAAATCTTTCGAAATCTGAGGCTTTGATAAAAGAAGGCGGCTACCTACTCTCCCGCATTGCATTGCAGTACCATCGGCGCAAGT
>NZ_VZCB01000025.1 GCF_009494395.1 Segatella copri
TCAGCTGTTACTGCTTTTTTTGAATTATGCAAGGTATAAACGCGGAGCCGCTTACTTTTAAAAGGTGAAGAGTGGTGAAGAGTGGTGAAGAGACAGCCCCACTCTTCACCTTCTGAAATTTCTGATTTATAGCTACTTAAGGGCTAAATGTGAAGAGTGAAGAGTATTTTTGAGTTTTATCCTCTATTTTTTCAAATAATAAAACAGGACAGCTATTCCCATACAAACGCAAAAAGGGGACCGGCCACCGCCAGTCCCCAAAGACGAGAGAGATATAAGTGTTGACTTGGTCAACAACGAGGCAAATCACTTTGCCTTATATCTTTATGTACCTAATAACATAAAATCTAAATTAATCAGCCTGTGTCAAACCAGAATAACGAATACCAGAAACTTTATACTTGTTTCCCGGTTCGTCATCATTGAATGACACATAGAAAACGATGCTGTCGGCAGGAGTTCCATGAGGAGTCAGACCTTGTCCAGGCAAGACCTTACCACCCTCAACATTCACCTTACAGTCATTAAGAGAACCATCCTTATTATAAGCAGCATTAGCTGCCTCACCATTAGTTGTGAAACTGAGATTCTGAACATCTGATGTCATTTTCACCTTAAAGTTCCAGAAATTACCATTGTCACTAATCCACATCTGGTCGCTCACATTAGCTGCAGTATTGAATGTATTGACAAGGAACTTACCCATACCATAAGGATCAAGAGCTGTCACATTATTATTGGCATCAACCGCATCCACAGTAACATACCACTCACCGGCGAGAGCCTGAGTAGCAGTACCACCGACTTCATCCTTCTCACATGAAGCAAAAGTCATGCAGAGGATAGCCATACATAAATATATTAATTTCTTCATAACGATAATCTTCTAAAATTACTTATTCAAAACTACATGGAACTTCATGGATGATGCATATTCAGCATCCCAGGTGTAAGATGAAGAAGCTGTGTCAAACTTACCAGAGAAGCCAACCAAGCTATCACCCCAACCACCAATAAGGCTATTGAGAAGTGTCATCGTACCATCTTCGGCAAACTTCACATCACCTTCCATATTGTAATTGCTGCCATATCCAGCTTTCTGAGAATACCAACCACCCAGCAAATCGCTTACATGATAAGTACCATCACCATTGTTGATAATGATAACCTCGAAATTATCTCCAAAAGCCTTATTACCGCTATAGTCACGATAACTGTTGGCAGCATCTGTATAGAAGACACCCTCCTTAGCATCCGTAGGATCGGTAACGATGACGGTTCGGGAAACAGAAGCACTGAATCCATCTGCATTGGTAGCAGAATAGGTCAATGTATAAATACCCGACTTGGCGGTATTCACTGTTCCAGTAACTACAAGCTGAGAAGAAATATCCTCGCCATTCAGTTCACCAGCACAACCAGGGTCAATAAAGGCAGCACCCTTATCAGCGTACATGGTTGCATCACCCTTCAGAGTGAGCACAGGATAATATGTGATGCGTGTTACACCTGCAGAACTATCATCATCGCAACTGGTGAATGAAACTGCCGACGTCAACAGCAAAAGCATGATATAAAATATATTCTTTTTCATTGCTATATTCATTTAATTAATGAAACACTGTTAGATTACTCACCCCAGAACACAGGCTTGGTATAGTCTGAATTGGTGAATGTAGGAGTGTTGCTATTACGAGAAGAAGAAGACTCTGCGTATGGGAAACGCTCCAGAAGTTTGTTGGCACCAACCTGACTGAACACATCAATAGGAGTATAGAGTGTACCAGCCTGATAACCGCTGTCGGTAAAGGAACCGTCATCACCCTTGGTATAGAAATCAGAACCCTTCTTAGTCGTATCAAAAGCAGGATAATCCAGGCGGCGAAGCTCACACCATGCCTCGAAAGTATTCACACCAGCCAGGGCAATCCACTTCTGAACACCGATGCTCTTCTTGTAATTCGCCATATCGAATGGGAACTGAGCGATGTGCTCAGCTGCCCCCTCTACACCAGTAGATGCGAAAGATGCCTCAATTGCCTTGTTGTAATGAGCCTTGGCATTAGCCTCGTCGTTAGTACGCGCATAATACTCAGAGATGAAGAACTCGGTCTCAGCTACAGAAAGCAAACTGAGTGGAGAAGTTGCAGTCTCAATAGGACGGCACCACTTGGTAAGGCTTGTGGTACTTGGATAATTGGTACCGGAAACACCACCCACATACTTACCATCCGCATTCTTCGCAAAGAAAGCAGCCAGACGAGGATCGGTATAAACCACATCACCATTGGCATTCTTAATCTGCATAGAACCGATGATAGCCAAATTTGCACAGACATTTTCCTGAGTAGAACCCCATGCAGAAGAGAACTCCTCTGAATAGAATGGATTCATGGAACCACTTTCCGTTCCCCAGCAGCTGGTGTAAGCAATATCCTTGGTTGGGAAATCATTCTCATCAATCAAAGCCTTCACCTTTGGCAATACAGAAGAATCCACATTAGCCTCACGCATCAGAAGCTTCAACTTCAAAGCCTTGGCAAACTGAATCCACTGCTCTGCACTGGCATCAGGGAAGAGGAAGTTGGTGCAAACAGTGTTAGAAGCACTTGCCTTAGACAAAGCATTGTCTATTTCGGCAATGAGACCATCATATACGGTTTTACCATCATCATACTTTGGTGAAAGATTATCTGCATCCAAAGCCTCAGTATACGGAGTCTCGCCGAAACAATCTACCAATGTCTCAAAGGCGAAGGCACGCAGAGTGGTGGCAGCAAGATAGGTTCCCCAATCTTCAGATGCCTCTGATTTCTCCAAGATGGTCTTCAGGTTGACCAATGCGCTCTGATAGAGCTGAGTATAAGTACCACTACAACGGGTAGCAGACTGCAGGAACTCAGAATAATCCACATAGTTGGAAGTACCATTCAAATGAGCGTAAACCTGAGAATGATATCCACCAGTGATACGCAAATAGTTACCGTATGCATTTGCAATCGCCATCTCAGCACCAGGCATAATCATGGAAGATGTGACATTTGCCTCAGATGGAGACTGTGGATTCTGGTTAATATCCAAATAGCTGTCGCAAGAGCTCATGCAGAGTCCCAAAGCGAGAGCCGACATTACTATATATTTTTTCATATCGAATATCCTTTAAATTACTAATACCACAATGTGTTAGAATGTTACACTCAAGTTGGCACCGAAGGTGCGGCAAGATGGATTTGAGTACATCTCACCAAATTGAGTGGCCAAATCACCATAACTACTCTGGCTGATAGTTGTAGTTTCTGGGTCAATGAAGGTATTGCTGCTAGCTGTCCAGGTGAAGACATTGTTGCAGAATACGGTCAAAGCTACATTGCTCAAAGACAACTTGCTGGTCCAGAGACGTGGCAAATTCCAGGTAAGACTGATGTTACGCAACTTCACGTATGAACGGTCGAGCAAGTAAGCCTCTCCACCATTTCCATAACCATAATCATTATAATACTTCTGATAGCTACCATCAGTCTGGTAGATTGGAGTAGTATTCTCAACGTATGTATCACCGCTCTTCACTACAGAGTTAGGGATGATGAATGGACGACGGTCGTTGTAGGTAGTAATCGTACCATTACCAGTAAACTGCATCAGGTTCTTGGTACGTGAGAACATGTAACCACCCTTGCGGACATCCAAAGCTGCACTCAGGGTGAAGCCCTTGTAAGTCAAGGCAGTAGTTACACCACCCGTCCAGTCGCTATTCATGTTCTTACCGGTATCCTCTACCTGAGTACCGATAACAGGCTGACCATTTGCATCAACAATCACCTTACCATCCTCTGTATATTGTGGAAGATAAGTATAGAACTCACCCATTGGCTTGCCTTCCTCAGCATACATATAGACTGCATCATTACCAGAAGAGTAATCATAAATAGAGACACGACCACCCTCAAGAGATGCAGGCATCTCAAGTACCTTGTTCCAGTTCTTTGAGAAGTTGAAGCCCAACTCCCACTTGAAATTCTTGGTCTGCACAGGAACTGTGGTGAGCAACAACTCAACACCACGGTTGCGGACAGAACCGAAGTTTGTTACCTGATAATAGTATCCTGTAGCAGGATCCACCGGCAAGGTAAAGATCTGGTCATCTGTTGTTCTGTTATAGAAAGAAGCATCAAGACCGATTCTACCCATAAAGAACTGCAAGTTCAAACCCACTTCAATCTCGGTAGTCATCTCAGGCTTCAAAGAGTTACTACCCTTTGTATTACCCAGGAGGAATGAGTTCTTACCGTTCATAGGGAACTTAGAGATACCTAAATCATAGTAACCTCTGATACTAGCCTGACTATAAGAGGCACCTGTGAGGTATGGATCAGCATCATTACCCGTCTTACCATAAGCCACACGAGCCTTACCGAAAGTCAAGACCTTGTTCTCAGGAATCACCTTAGAGAAAATCCAGCTCAAGGTGGCACCAGGATAGAAGAAGCTATTCTTGTCGATTGGCAATGTAGAAGACCAGTCGTTACGGGCTGTCAAGTCGAGATAGAGCATATCATTCCAACCCAAGGTTACATCACCGAAGGCACCTATCAGACGGCGTTTGGTCTGATATTCACTCAAAGTCTTCTTGGTTGCACCATTGCTCAACTGCCAGAAACCTGTCTCGAAAGTCAATTCATCGGCTTCACCTGTCATGTGAGTATAGCTACGCTCATTCATGTTTACACCAGCGATAACAGCCAAATCGAGCTTGTCATCAAAGAACTTCTTCTTATAGTTTGCCATGAAATCATGGTTAAACTCATAAGTTCTTCCATAACGTGCCCAAACATAACCACTCTGGTTCATGTGACTAGGCGCATAGCCCTTGTCGTCAGTAATCAGCTTATCATCAAGAGCAATCTGAGGATAACCTGTCTTGGAATCATAATCAGTATAGTCGAAACCGAAGCGATAAGTCAGGGTCAAATCCTTGATAGGGTTAATATCTGCCTGAATCTTACCATTAATCTGCTTGGCATCGGTATGATTATAGTTATTCGCCAAAGCCCAGTATGGGTTGGTGATTTCATAAGGAGTGAAGTAAGCCTCAGGAGTATTGAATGGGCTGCTCAAGTCCTGCTTGTCAAGCAAAGACACATCACGTGGCAACTCATAGAGACCATCTACTACAGATGTTCCCTGAAAATTACCCACTGCATCAGTTGCACTGCGGGCAAAATTGAATGAAGAAGACAACTTGCACCAGTCGTTTGCCTGATAAGTATTACGGAAAGCCAGTGTATTACGCTTGTAAGTATCCTTATCACCAGGCATGATACCATCATCGCCCGTATAAGAATAAGAAAGGTAATAAGTCATTTCACCCGACTTGGAAACACCGCTCAAAGAAACATTGTGGTTCTGTGACCAGCCTTCCTCGAAGAAATCCTTCACGTTGTTCTTCAAAGCCTTATAAGGGTGAAGCAACTGCTGATGGTTCCACTCCGGACCATACACCTGCAGAGAGCCGTCGAGTGCAGGACCCCATGAACCATTCTCGATGAATGTCTGGCGACCATTCCAACCCTGTCCGAAACTGTCCTGCATATCTGGCAAGCAGGAAACCATACGAGCCTGAACGCTACCACTATAATTGATAGTATAGTTGCGAGCCTGTCCCTTGGCACCTGTCTTGGTAGTAATCAAAATGACACCATTGGCAGCACGGCTACCATAAAGAGCGGTAGCAGCGGCACCCTTCAATACGGTCATGCTTGCAATATCTTCAGGCGAGATATTAGAAATACCACCAGTTGAGATATTCTTACCCTGACCGGAAACCATGTTATTCTGCAAAGGCACACCATCAACCACGTAAAGAGGCTGGTTGCTACCATTGATAGAACCATAACCACGAATTACCACGTTGCTGACAGAACCTGGGTCTGCGCTGGTAGCGTTCACCTGAACACCAGCCACCTTACCAGAAAGGGCATCAGCCACATTGGTAGTACGTGCACCTACAATTTCATCGCTTTTTACGGTTGTTGCAGCATAACCGAGGGTTTTCTCATTACGAGTAATACCCATCGCTGTAACAACAACCTCATCAAGATTCTTGGAATCGGAAACTAAAACGATTTTCATTTTAGCAGAAGCCTTCACTTTCTGAGTTTCCATACCCAAATAAGTGATTTCGAGAACAGCATCCTTACTTGCATTTGGCAGAATAAAGTTACCATCCACATCTGTCACTGTACCGGTCTTTGTTCCTGCGATTTTAACAGATGCGCCAATCACTGGCTCACCATCCTCCTGAGAAACAACCTTACCTGTAACAGCAGTCTGTGCGAGAGCCATTCCTGTTGAAAGAACAAGCCCCCCCATTAACATGGTTAGTCTTTTTGTCATAATTTCTCTCTCTAAAATTAAACAACTGACAAATATCGGATGCAAAGATACACACTTTTTATAAAATAAACAAATTTTTAGCTAACAAAATGCAAGTCAAAGTGCACTTTTCCCTACTTTTCGTATATTTTATGCATTTTTTTCTACTTTTAGCCACCTTTTCGGACACAAAAGCAACAAAAAGTAAGTTTTCAACAAGACTCCATTACACAAAAGCAGTTTTCAAAACAAAAGATAAGCGTGACGTTAAGAAACAAAACATCACGCTTATCCCATTATTAATTACGAAATAAAACCCAAAATTCTCCAGAGTTTCATTCTTACTGAATTACCCCATACTCCAACAGAGCATTCCTAACTCCATCTTCATCCACATGGGTGGTAATGAAATCGGCTACCTGCTTCAGATCTTCGCCGGCATTGCCCATTGCCACACCCACTCCAGCTTCCTTGATGATAGAGATATCGTTGCCACCATCACCGAACGCCATGGTTTCTTCGATGTTCAAGCCCAGATAATCAGCCATTGCATGGAGACCCTTTCCCTTATCGGCTCCACGAGCTGTAATATCAGTAAAGGCAGGATGCCATCTTCCGGAGGTGCAGTTTTCGAGTGTAGGCATCAGCAGCGCCTCCTGCTCCACGGTGCAGAAAGGAGTAACCTGGAGGATGGGTTCATCGCCCAATTCGTTTACATCCGTAATGAAGACGCTGCTATCCACTCCCAAGCCCTTGCAGAAAATCTCATAAACCTCATCAGTATAATGATGGATGGCAAAGCGAGTCTCACTGACCACGATGGCAGGATAGTTGTCTCTATCTGCAGCCTCGATGATCTTCTTCACGTCAGAAGGAAGAATGGAATGCTGACTTATTATCTTATCATCAACAAAACAGCAGGCACCATTGGTAGTAATGTAACCGTCGATGAGATGCTCTATCTGACCAAGATTATTGATAATCAGCTTAGGGCGACCCGTAGAAATATACACCTCTACCCCCTTCTTCTTGGCTTGCTCCAAAGCATCTACCGTGCTTTGCGGAATCCTGTGAGTTTTGAAACTCACCAAAGTGCCATCAATATCGAAGAACAAAGCCTTCACCTTTTTATTCTCTTTCTTATCCATATATCATACAATAATTTTCCTTTTATTATAATAATGTTATATATATAATAAGGTGTAATCATAAAAAAACACTTATTATCGGGTACAAAATTACAAAAAATCGGATAATTCACAAAAAATATAAAGAATTATTTGATTTTACTTGCAATCATCAAATAAAAAATGTAAATTTGCGATGACTTCCATGCACAGGAAAAATTCTTGATTCATGCAAAAGGAAGAAAGCTAACTAACAAGGAAACAATGAAGAAGGAATGCTACAAATTATTGGCAGCAATCATTTTGATGCTAGTAGCGACGCTCACTTCATGCGAAAAGTTTTCTCTCGATGAATCGGGCCAAAGCTCAACACATGACGCAAACGCCAACGTAACGGTGCGCATACACCAAGTTCAGAACCGCACTATCGGAGAAGTTACCAAGGCAACAACTTCGGGAACAGCTCTCCAGAATGTATGTTCCAGAGTTTCCTTTGTGGTCTTTGATGGCGAAGAGAAAATAGAGACCATCAACCAAGCCAGCGATGACGCGAATTTCGGCATTGCCAGTTTCAGTCTGGATGAAGGCGAATACAGACTCGTTGTCATTGCCCATAGCGGCAAGGGCAACTGCACGATGAGTGTGCCCGAAAAGGTAAAATTCACGAGCAACAAGCTTACCGACACCTTTTATTATTATGGCAGATTGAGCATCAAGAGCGATAAGGTAGAGGCAGATGTGAACCTGCAGCGAGCCGTAGCAGCCTTCAAGCTTCATATTACCGACGAAACGATTCCAGAAGAAGTCAGGAGCATCAAGTTCTACTATACCGGAGGAAGCAGTACGCTGGATGCAACCACGGGATATGGCAGTGTAAACAGTCGGCAAACGGAAATCTTCAATTTCACAGACAACAACAGAGACTTCACCGTATATACTTTCCCGCACGAAGAGAACAAGGCTATCAAAATGACCATCAGCATCTTAGATGCCGATGCCCACGCCATCAAGACCTTTACCAAGTCTGATTTCAAGATGAAAAGAAACGAAATCACCAAGTCTGAGATTTCGCTCACGAAATCATCCGGCGGAAGTTCCGGTGAAGACGATGACAGAAATGTAGGCTTAACGGTTGATGCCGACTGGGGTAAAGAAACCGTTGTACGTTTCTGAGGAAAGGGAAAAAGGAACACGCATCATAGTAGGAAAACTATGATGTATGTTCCATTTTTCCACAATATAAGTTTTTTTTCAATTCTTAAAGATTTCATAAATAAATTTTCTTTGATATTTAAGAATAATTCGATAATTTTGCATCCGATATTATATAATATTATATAAGGATGAATAAAATAATAACTATTTTCATGCTGATGGGAGCATTGATTCCTGCCGGGGCACAAGCGCAAGCGTTAAGTCTCGACAGTTGCCGTGCTATGGCTCTGCGCAACAACAAGCAGATCAATGCCTCGAAGCTCAAGAAAGACGTGGCGTATAACCTGAAGAAATCGGCACGCACGAAATACTTGCCTAAGGTGGACGCCTTGGGTGGATATGAATGGTTCAGCAAAGAGATTTCCCTGCTGAACAGTGATCAGAAAGCAGCATTCAGCAATTTGGGTTCCACTCTGGCTGGAGGAATCTCAGGGAATGCCAGCAATCTGATGGGACAGTTGGTTGGTCAGGGCATCTTGACGCCAGAACAGGCACAGAAGATAGGAGGCTTGCTTTCTGATAAATTGGCTCCTGTCCAGCAGCAGGGCAATGCTATCGGACAAAATGTAGTGGATGCTTTCAGAACTGACACCCGAAATATGTGGGCAGGAAGCGTGATGGTAAGACAGCCTATCTATATGGGCGGTGCTATTATTGCAGCCAACAAGATTGCTGACATCGGAGAAGAAATAGCTGAGAACGATTTGGATCATCAGACACAGCAGACTCTCTACGCCATCGACCAGGCTTACTGGCTGGCAGTTTCGCTCAAACAGAAGCATAAGCTAGCCACCAGTTACCGCGACCTGGTACAGAAGCTCAATGATGATGTTCACAAGATGATCAAGCAGGGTGTTGCGACGAAGGCTGACGGCTTGAAGGTAGACGTAAAGGTGAACGAGGCAGAGATGAAGATGACTCAGGCAGAAGACGGACTGGCTCTTTCCAAGATGCTGCTCTGCCAGCTCTGCGGCATTCCGATGAATCAGGAAATCACACTTGCTGATGAAGATAAGGAGACCTTGGCTCTTTCAGGAACACCTGTCGACACAGAACAGCAAAGAGTAGCAGCTGCCGACTCAGCGATGAATACCCGTCCGGAATTGAGAATGCTCCAGAATGCACTCGATATTTCCAAGCAGGCTACCAATCTGGTGAGAGCCATCTACATGCCACATGTAGCTCTGACCGGCGGCTACACCATATCAAATCCTAATGTTTTCAATGGATTCCAGAAGAAATTCACAGGAGTATGGAACGTAGGAATCATCGTACAGGTGCCAGTATGGAACTGGTTTGACTGCGCCTATAAGGTGAGAGCAGCGAAGGCAACCACCAATATCGCCCAGATGAACCTGGATGATACGCGCGAGAAGATTCACCTTCAGATTGCCCAAAGCCAGTTCAAGGTGAAGGAAGCTCAGAAGAAGCTCAATATGGCGATGAGAAATATTGCCAGCGCTGAGGAAAACCTCAGATGCGCAAACCTCGGATTCAAGGAAGGCGTAATGGAGGTTACCGATGTGATGGCTGCACAGACTGCCTGGCAACAGGCTCAGAGCCAGAAGATTGACGCCGAAATCGACGTGAAGCTGACACAGGTTGGGCTCAACAAGGCGCTCGGTATCCTGCAATAACGGCACCGGGGGCAGAAATCCTGGGGCGAAAATCCTGGGGCGGAAATCCTGGGGCGGAAATCCTGGGGCGGAAATCCGATGGAATCGGATTTAACGGTGGCTAGAGGGGGACTTTCTTCCTCAGTTTCATCTTTATAAAAGAAGTTTTTTAAAATTCAAATTCAGATAAAAAAATGTCTAAGAAATCACAGCATAACAACATATTACTCGCTGTCATCGGATTTACGGCGGTAGTTATCCTAGTGGGTGTCATCGGTTTCTTTACCTTGGAACAGAAGGACGACACCATCCAGGGCGAGGTAGAAGTTTCAGAATACAGAGTATCCTGTAAGCTACCTGGCCGTATAGTAGAATTGAGAGTGAAGGAGGGCGACTATGTTCACGTAGGCGATACTCTCGCCATCCTCGAAGTTCCAGAGATGAAATCTCAGGAGCAGATGCTTCAGGCAACCAATGCTGCTGCCGAAGCCATGAAGGATCTGACCGATGCCGGTGCACGCAAGGAGCAGATTCAGGGTGCTTATCAGCTGGTTCAGCAGGCTGAAGCTGCTGCAACCATCGCCAAGAAGACTTACGACCGTATGCAGAACCTCTACAACGAGGGCGTCATCAGCGGTCAGAAGCGCGATGAGGCTTTCGCAGCCTACAAGGCAACAGAGGCTCAGGTGGCTGCAGCCAAGAGCCAGTATGAAATGGCTAAGAACGGAGCACGTGAGCAGGAGAAGCGCATGGCTGCCAACAACACCCAGGCTTCCAAGAGCGCCGTGGATGTAGTGAAGAATCTCCTGAAGGAGACGGTTCAGATTGCCCAGTGCGAAGGCGAGGTAAGCAATGTCTATCCAAAGGTAGGCGAGCTGGTGGGTCTTGGTTCTCCTATCATGAGCATCTCTATCATGAGCGATATGTGGGGAACCTTCAATGTGCGTGAAGATCATCTTCAGGGTTTGAACAAGGGTGATGAGTTCACCGCTTTCGTTCCAGCCTTCAACAAGGATATCAAGATGAAGGTTTATTACCTGAAGGACCAGGGTTCATACGCAACCTGGAAGGCAACCAAGGACAATGGCGATTACGACCGCAAGACTTTCGAGGTAAAGGCACGTCCTATCACCAAGCTAGAAGGATTGCGTCCGGGAATGTCACTCATCATTAAATAACATTGAACTTTGAGATTTGAACTTTGAACTTTATGATTAGTTTTCTTCTTTGAGTTTTACAATAAAAATTTGAGAAATTAAGCATATCATAAAGTTCAAAGCTCAAAGTTCAATGTTCAAAGTAAACAAGTTCTATGTTCAAGAGATTATATCATATTGCCCTCAGAGAATGCGGCATCATGTGGAAGAATCCTATCTATCTCTTCTGCATGGTCATCTTCCCCATCGTGGTGGTGATTTTCTTCACTACCCTGATGCAGGGAGGTGTGCCTACCGACATGCCTGTGGGCATTGTTGACCAGGACAATTCGGCCACATCCCGCCAGCTGGTGCATAAGCTCGACGCTTTCCAGACCACCAAGGTGGTGGCTCACTATGAAAACATCGCTGAGGCAAGACATGCTATCCAAAAGAACGAAATCTATGCCTTCCTGGTGATTCCTAACGGAACGGAGGCAGGATTGATGGCTCAGAAACAGCCTAAGATTTCCTTCTACTACAGCAGTGTGTCGCTGGCGGCAGGCTCCCTGCTCTTCCGCGACTTGAAGACCATTTCTACCCTGGGAGGAGCTGCGGCAGGAATGGCGAAGCTGTCGGCACTGGGAAAGACGAATGATGAAATCATGACCTTTCTGCAACCTATTGCTGTAGATTTGCACATGATAGGCAATCCATACGCCAACTACAACTACTATCTATCCACGGTGATGGTACCAGGACTCATCATGTTGTTCATCTTCCTGATTACACCTTATTCTATAGGTACGGAGTTGAAATTCAACCGGGCAAAAGACTGGATGCGAATGGCGAACAACAATCCTTATCTCGCCATCGCCGGCAAGATGCTTCCTCAGACGCTTATCTTCCTGAGCATCTTCCTGCTGTTCGAGTTCTATATCTATCATGTACTGGATTTCCCTCATCCGGGCGGTGCGCTGCCTATCATCCTGCTGGGCATTCTGAGCGTATTATCCTGCCAGTGCTTTGGCATTTTTGCCTTCGGACTGATGCCTTCGCTCCGTATGTCGATGAGTATCTGTTCGTTGTGGGGCGTGGTTAGTTTCTCCATCTGCGGAGCCACCTATCCACTCTTCGCCATGGATTCGCCTATTCAGGCCATCGGACAGCTCTTCCCTATGCGCCATTACTACATGATTTACCAGATGAACATCTTCAATGGTTTCCCGATGAGCGATGCAGTATTGCACTGGGGTGCGATGGTGCTCTTCTGTGCCCTGCCAATGCTCACTATCTGGAACATCAAGAAGGCAATGCTGGTTTACAAGTACCTGCCGTAGGAAAGTGAAGAGTGAAGAGTGAAGAGTGAAGAACGAAGAGTGAAGAACGAAGAATTCAACAGCTTTACTAATCATAAAGTTCAAAGTTCAATGTTCAAAGTTCAAAGTTAAAAGAGTTCAATGTTAAAAAGTAGTTTATTATATAAGATTATCAATGGCATCTGGGACATGTGCTTCATCTGGAAGACGGAAATGCGCAATGTGTTCCGTGACGAGGGTGTGCTCATCTTCTGCATCCTGGTGCCGCTGGGCTATCCGCTGCTCTACTCGTGGATTTATAATAACGAGGTGGTGAGAGAGGTGGATACGGCGATTGTCGACCTCAGCCACAGCCATACTTCCCGCGAGTTTATCCGGGATTACGATGCCTCTCCTGATGCCAAGGCAACGTATTACTGCAACAGTCTTGATGAGGCGAAGCTGCTGGTACAGAAGCAGGCTGTGCATGGAATCATCTATATTCCTTCCGATTTCGACACCAAGCTGAATCGTGGCGAACAGGCGCATGTGGGCGTTTATTGTGATATGAGTCTGATGCTCACCTATAAGGCGATTTATCAGACGGCTCAAGGCGTGGCAAGCCATATCAATTCGGGCATTCAGATTTCTAAAGGTGGCGGATTCACGGATAGAGACGATGAGATTACCACCGAGCCACTAGCGTTTGATGAGGTTCCGATATTCAACACCACTGGGGGATACGGTAATGCGATTCTTCCGGGTGTTCTGGTGCTGATTCTGCAGCAAACCATGCTGTTGGGCATCGGAATGGCGGCAGGAACATCAAGAGAATTGAACAGAAATCGCGAACTGATACCGGTAAGCAAGCATTATGGCGGTATTTTCCGCATCGTTTTCGGTAAGGCGATGGTTTATTTCATGGTTTATGCCGTGATGGGAATGTATCTTACGCTGGTAGTTCCGAAACTGTTCGGATTTGTCAGCATGGTAACGTGGACCACCATTCTTGGTTTCCTCTTGCCTTATATCCTATCGTGCATTTTCTTCGGTTTAATGCTGTCATGTCTGGTAAGATATCGTGAAAACGTGATGCTTCTGGTGGTATTTACCTCCGTTCCATTGCTTTTTATGACGGGAATTTCATGGCCACAGAGCAATATTCCGGGCTTTTGGCAAGGATTTTCGTGGGTTTTCCCATCCACTTTCGGCATCCGGGGATTCCTCAGAATCAGCAGTATGGGAGCATCTCTTGCTGATATTCTTCCGGAATTCAGGGCGCTCTGGATACAGACGGGCGTCTATTTTCTCGCTACCTGCCTGGTTTTCAGGCAGCAACTGAGATCAGCAAGACTCAAGGCTAACCTCATAGCTGAAGTAGCAGAAGAAGAGGATGAGGCGGAAGAAATCGTGGAGAATGGATAATGTACAATGGATAATTTCGGGGGTGACCATGCAAAAAACAGCTGTTAACTGTTAACCTGTTAACTCCTGAGAAAAAAGAGGGTGTGTCAAGAGCGCAACCCCGCCAGGCGTCCCGGCGGATTTGAAATCCGCCGTAAAAAAAAGGTTCGACCTATTAAACCGGGGATTTACAATCCCCCAACATAAGGTAAAGCATACTCCTTTGCTGCGGATTGCAAATCCGCAGAGCCTAATAGGTTAGGACATTTTTTAATGCCGGATTGCAAATCCGGCAGGACGCCAGGGGTGACCATGCAAAAAACAGCTGTTAACTGTTAACCTGTTAACTCCTCTGATAAAAATAAAGCTAGGACTGCTTGAGGGCAATCCTAGCTTTTTATTTTATACCCTTATCAAATAGGATATTTACTACTGGTGTGTACTTACAATCTTGGTTGGAGCCTTCTCGGCATTTCTGCGGTTCACTACTGTCACGATGCTCTGGGCAAGGCTCAGGAAAGCCTGACCGGTGATGGAATCAACCTTGGTTGCAGCAGGAGCACCATCATCTCCACCCTCGCAGATGCTCTGGACGATAGGAATCTGGGCGAGCAATGGCACGTTCATCTCCTTGGCAAGATTCTTGCATCCCTCCTTACCAAAGATATAATACTTGTTCTCAGGCAACTCGGCAGGAGTAAAGTAAGCCATGTTCTCGATAAGACCGAGGATAGGCACGTTCACCTTGTCATTCTGATACATGTCAATACCCTTACGGGCATCAGCCAGAGCCACCTGCTGAGGAGTACTTACGATAACCGCACCCGTGATGGCAAGCGTCTGGAGCAGGGTAAGATGAATATCGCTTGTGCCAGGAGGGGTATCAAGGATGAAGTAATCCAACTCGCCCCAGTCAGCATCAGCAATCAACTGCTTCAAGGCTGAGCAAGCCATACCGCCACGCCACAAGGTAGCCGTAGTAGGACTTACGAAGAAGCCGATACTCAGGAGCTTAACACCATATTTCTCGATAGGTTCGATGAGGTCTCTTCCGTCCTTGTGAACAGAATAAGGACGCTCCTCCTCAACACCGAACATCTTAGGCATGGAAGGACCGAAGATATCAGTATCGAGCAAACCCACCTTGTAACCCAACTTGGCAAGTGCAATGGCGAGATTGGCAGAAACAGTACTCTTGCCTACTCCACCCTTACCGGAGCTTACAGCGATGACGTTCTTCACCTGTGGCAGCATCTTTCCCACCTCAGGACGAGGAGCCGACTTGAATTCAGTAACTATCTCCACCTCAACCTCCTTGGAGATATGATAATGGATGGCAGCCTCAGCCGCCTTCACGGTACTCTTCAGGAAAGGATCAGTATCACGAGGGAAAAGCAAAACCACCTTCACCTTCATACCATTGATGCTAGGCGTATCAGCCAGCATCTCGCTCTCGATGAGGTTCTTCTTCGTACCCGGATAGATGACCGTAGCAAGAGCCTCTTCTATTAATTTCGGATATAATGTCATAATTCTTCTGTTTATTTGTGCAAAAGTAACAATAAATAATGTAATAAGCAAATAAAAACTAAATAATTTCAGATATTAAACACTTTTATGTATCTTTGCAGATTGGAGAAATGTGGAGATTTCACACTTATCCACGACCAACCCGTTTAAAACGCAAAGAAATGAACTATAAAAAGATTATTATAGGTGCTGCATTGACCTTGGCCTGCTTCTCTTGCCTTCCTGTCAATGCCCTAACCTCAAACAGAAGCAAGAAAACAGAAGCACAGGCCGTTGCCCCAAAGGTTTATTGGACCGACAGCAACGGCAGAGTGACCTACTCCATCAACGCCACGACAGCACCCGTTGTGAAAATAGCGCTCAGAGAGTTTGCCAACGACATGAAAGCAGTTACCGGCTTAGAAGCTAGAGAGAAATCGAACGCTCCGATACAGATTTATCAGCTCGATTTACTTTCGAACAAGGAGTTTTCGGCTGTTGAAAAGCTCAAGATTCCGCTGCATCAGTTCATAACCGCCAAGGACGCCTTCTACATCGGCGTGAGGAAGAACCGCCTCATCGTGGTAGGAAGCAACGCCCGAGGCACCGCCTACGCCATCATGCAGCTGTCTCAGTTGGCTGGCGTCACTCCCTTCATGGCGTGGCACGACCTTCAGCCTCAGCCACACAGCTCCATCTCTACCCCTTCCAAGCAGGAATGGCTGGAGATTCCGAGAATAGAATTCAGAGGACTGGCGCTCAACGGAAGCCAATGGATGAACACGAAGAACTATAGCCGCATCGCACGACTGATGCTGAGACTGAAATGCAACACCCTCTGGAAGGTAGACGGAATGCACGATGCTGCCTACAATAAAGCCGTCGTAGACAGCTTTGACATCTGTCTGGCGGACAACTACAAGGTGACGGAACTGACGGGCAAGAAGCACAAGAAGAAGCGCAGAAAGACCATCGAGAACGTGAAGATGGTTTGCGACAACAACCAGATGGAGATGGGACAAACGGCTCCGGGACTGCTGCTCGAAATGCTGAACAACAGGGATTACCTGGAGACCAAGAGCGGTCATCGTGACAAATCGCACCGCTCTACAGTCCACAACGACGAGGATTGCGCCTGGATAGCCAACATATCCAATCCGCTGACAGCATCGCTGCAACTGTCGATGATGATGGAGCTGGCATGGGATAAAAATGCGCTGACAAGGGATTGCAAGAGCTATCTGGACAATTGGCTCAGCAACCTTTTTGGAGCCGCTACAGGCAAGAAAATCGCGCCTCTGATGGAAGAATACTATCGCCTTACCAGCATCCGCCAGCCGGCTTATATGATCATGCCTTACGGCGATACGGAATTCCATTCGGGAGAGTTCGGCAATGAGCTGGAGCGCCATCTCTACTATTTCGACCAGCTGAAGGCGAAGGCTGCAGCCATCGAGCGCACCCTGCCAGCCGGTCAGAAAGACGGTTTCTTCGAGATTGTGAAGTATCCTATCTTCTCTGCAGCCCTTATCGCTGAGAAGGAATTAGAGGCGCAGGAAGCCCGCCATATCGCCCGTCCGGGACTTTTCTACAAGGACGATGAAGCGAAGGCAGCAGCAGCCGTCAGCCTCAATGCCTACAATACGCTGAAGCAGCTCAATGCCTATTACGCAAGGATTGGCAAGGGGAAATGGGCAAACTTCATCAACGTCAAAAGTTCAGAGATGCAGGCTCCACAGCTGCCGGGCACGCTCAGAGCCAACGAAATCAAATCGCTGATGGCAGATGCCTTCAACCGGAATACCGATTTCCTCGCGCTCTCTAGCTACACCAACGACATCATCGCCAAGAATGCCTATGAGTGGCAAAAGGGCTATAACGCCCCTCAGAGCCAGGGAAAAGACGCTGAACGCATCAGACTGATTCCGCTCCTGGGACACAGCAACAAGGCCGTTAAACTGCCTAAGGGAGCAACGCTCAACTATACTTTCTATAGCAGAAATGGAGGGGATGCAAGATTTACGCTGGCTGTAATACCATGTTATCTGGAAAATGTGAAGAATATGAGGGTAAGCGTGAGCATAGACCGTGCCGAGCCGGTAGTGTGCCAGATGAAGGAAATTTTCAATTCAAAGGAATGGAAATTCGACCATTGGAGGGGTCAATCCCTCAAGAATTTCTATGTTACGCTGTCTAGCGGCAACCACACCATCGAAATCAAGGCATTGGATGATAACGTGATTATCGACCAATGGGTAGTGGATTTTGATGTAGATAGAGAATATTACGTATTCCCAGTATCGAGATAAATGCAAGCCTCTGCTTCAAAGCAGGGGCTTCTTTTATGGTCTAGGCTTGCCACAAATGATGACCAGGGCTTGCCATAAATGATGGCTAAGACTCTACATAAGAGACGGTTAAACAGCGCTTCCATTCCTGCTTACCAAGCAATAATAAAGGCAAAAATACATTAATAAAGCTAACTCGCTCTAAATTGGACTTTGATTGAAAATCAAGAAGTTGGGCGTTTGCCTATATAATATAGGTAACAATATGGAAACGAGCGGACTTCTGCTCGTTTCTGTATTTTGCAATATGCAAAGAACGCCTCAATTCGGGGGCAAAGATACGATATTTTTCTAAATATCCAATGATTTACAAGAGGAATTTTATGGAAATTAGAACTTTTGCGTAAAATCTGATGCTTACCAACACAATATGCATCCAAAAACAAACAGCAGTATTCGGATATAGCTTATCCGAATACCTGCTGCCATAACGTTTTGTTGCTGACGATGATTCTGACATCGGCTTTCATGTACTTTTGCAACACAGGGGACTTTTGTCTCTGTGTGCTCACTGTGGCTGTAGCCATAAAATAGTTGCCATCATCCCTATGTATGAGCTTGGCATTATGGCTTATGATGTCGCAGTGATAAGATGCATTGTCGTTGCCCTCGAAAGAAACATGAGCTGTCCTTGGCTCATCGAAAAGGTACAAATACTTATATGGCACAAACACTTGCACTATTCTTTGATTGATGACCTCACCCTTAGCATCTATGGATATAGGATAAGGTATCTTGTAGAAAGCAACTGCGAGGGCAAGGACTATTATCGTAATGACAACCGTTCCCAAGCTGACGAGGCGAGGAGGAACCTTGCCTATCACGTTCCTTACCTTCTCGCTTCTCAACTCGATATTTTCTGATTCTTTTTCTTTCTGTTCCATATCAAAAGCATTTTAGTTTCCCAATTCCAACTGATTCTTCACAAGGTTATAGTATGCCCCTCGCTTGGCGGTCAAAGACTCATGGTTACCTTCCTCAACCACTTTGCCATGGTCGATGACCACGATTTGGTCGGCATTCTTCACCGTACTTAGGCGATGAGCCACTATCACAACCGTCTTTCCTTTGTAGAACTTATCCAAGTTCTCTACGATGCTTCTCTCATTGTTGGCATCGAGCGAGTTGGTCGCCTCGTCAAGGAAGATGTAGTCGGGATTCTTATACACCGCCCTTGCTATCAAGATACGCTGTTTCTGTCCTTGGCTCAGTCCCACGCCATCACGCCCAATCTTAGTGTTGAACTTCAGAGGCAAAGCCATCACGTAATCCTTGATGCAAGCAATCTCGGCAGCTTTCAACAACCGTTCCTTATCTATATCGCCATCATCAACAGCAATATTTCTAGCGATACTCTCCGAGAAGATAACACCATCCTGCATGACAACACCACATTGTCTGCGCCACCACTTTTTGTTGAGTTTGTTGATGTCAGTATTTCCAATGTTGATTTTTCCCTCCAAGACAGGATAATAACCAAGCATCAAACGGATGAGGGTGGTCTTTCCACTGCCAGATGCACCAACGATGGCTGTTACCTTACCTTGCGGAACGTGAATGCTCACATCGTCTATGGTTTTGCGCAAAGCATGTGGGTCGTACTTGAACATGATGTTCTTGATGTCAATGCCCTCATTCTTATCTTTAATAGAAGTTAGCAAGCCTTCCTTTCCATTCTCATCATCCATCTGGTGAATCTCGTTGATTCGCTCCAAGCTAATCTTCACATCTTGCAGAGAATAGAAGAAGTTCATCAGTTGCTCCACAGGCGAGTTGAGCTGTCCGATGATGTATTGCACGGCAAGCATCATACCGAGTGTCATTTGCCCATGAATCACGGCAGTTGCAGCGACTACCGTGATGATGATGTTCTTCACCTCGTTGATGAAAATACTTCCAGCTTCCTGTGTCTGTTGGAGTTTGAGCGACTTCATCTGCACGCCGAATAGCTCAGCTTGTGTGTCCTCCCATTCCCATCTTCTACGTTGCTCACAATCCTGCAACTTGATTTCCTGCATAGAGGTGATAAACTCATAAGTTTTGTTATTGTTGATGGCTTGCTGCTCGAACAACTCATAGTCAAGCACCTTCCTCCGCTTCAAGAACAAGGTCATCCATGCACCATAGAGGATGCTTCCCAACAAAAAGATGGTAAACACCAACTTGTTGTAGAAGAACAGTACCACCGAGAATACCACAAAGGTTAGCACGGCAAAGGTGATGTTGAGCGTCTGCTGCGTAAGGAAGTTGTTCACACGGGTATGGTCGTTCATTCTTTGCATCAAGTCGCCCATGAGTTTCGTATCAAAGAAAGACATAGGCAGTTTCAATAGCTTGATGAAGAAGTCACTTACCAATGATATGTTGATGCGTAAGGATATGTGAAGCAACAACCATCTGCGGATAAAGTCTATTGCCGTTCGGCTGATTGTAAGCATCAACTGCCCCAAGAGTATCAGCCAAACAAAACCTATATCTTGGTTCTTGATACCGACATCCACGATAGATTGGGTAAGGAATGGCAGGACAAGCTGCAGGAGGCTTCCGACTACCAGACCCAAGATAATTTGTCCGAAATACTTACGATATTTCCTCACATATCCAAGGAGAAAGCGGAAAGACCTCTTCTCTTTGATGTGTTCTTCGTCCTCCATCTTATAGGTAAAGAAAGCAGGAGTGGTTTCCAAGAACATGGCAATGCCCTTGTCCTCGCCATTAGATTTCGTGCTTATCCAATGTTGCTTGAACTCATCCAAGCCATAAGTTACCAATCCTTTTCCTGGGTCAGCTACATAAAACTTCTTGCCTTTCTTGACCTTATATAAGACTACAAAATGGTTTTGGTCCCAGTGAAGGATGCTAGGCAAAGGGGCTTTACCTAACATAGTAGTGGTTACCCTTGCACTTATCGTATGCAATCCAAGCGTGTTGGCAGCTTCATTAATGCCAAGCATGGAAACACCTTCCGTGGTGGCAAAACAAAGTTTCGACAAAGAATCCAAAGAGTATTCTCTGCCGAAATATTTGCATACCATCTGCAAGCAAGCTATGCCACATTGCATGGAGTCGTGTTGAAATATTATTGTTATTTTTCTCATTTTTGAACATTATAGACTCATCCTACTTTTTTGACTTTGTCCTGCCCCTGTACCTTTATACTTCTTTTTTGCCACATTAAATCTATATCGGATAGTTAGAGAATATTCACTTATTGAGTAATCATGATGAATTATTTCTCGCATACTTCCGGAGTACATTTTACTATGCATATTCCCTGTACCGAGCAAATCATTAGCATAAAAGAACACTACCATTTTTCCTTTCAGAAACGATTTATATATTGATAAATTCGAGCTGAAATAATTACGGTACATATAAGAAGTTTCATCGTCACCCTTAGTCTGCGCTGTTAGCAACAGGGAGATTGTACAGAACTTAGTATCTATAGTATTATCAAAACGCACCGTAATCTTTGGATTGTCAAGACCGTGCCCTCCATGAGTTTCCATGTCAAACCATTGCTTGAAGAAATGGAAACGCAAAGAGGGATGCCATATTCCAAATTTGGGACTTGCGGAAAGCGAAGCCCCGATACGATTATATGGTTTCCAATTCACATTTTGTATTAACGCTATATTAGGATTGTCCTTGTACGACTGAGTTAACATCACAATTGGATCAGATACATGAGTATAAATGCCCTCAGCCATAAGCCATTTGTAAGACACCATATAATTAATGTTACGGCTTATTTCCGAGACAAGGAAGGGGTTTCCTGATTCATAAGTATAACGATTATCATACCCTATTCCTGACCGCATATCATAATATGAAGGACGCTTTATTGTAGCTCCATAGCTTAATTGCATTTGGGTTTTTCCTACCGGAAGGGATAATGATAATGAAGGAAGGAGATTCCCATACCTCTTACTTTGTTCGGGGATTCTTTTTCCTTCTTCATAATAATTAAAATCCGTATTCTCATACCTTATTCCCGCAAGGACTCTCAATTGCCCGAATTTCCGTGTATAATCACAAAACACAGAGGCCATGCCCTCCTTGATTCTGTTATCCTGTTTGTCCAATAATCCCATAGGCTGAACATCATACGAACTGTTACGGTTAGTATTAGAGTATTCTCCTCCGAAAGAAAGTTGTCCTTTCCAAAATGGCAAAGTCAATGTCAGCTTGGAAGCAAAAAGCTCATTCTTGGTATTTGTTTTTGTATGTACAGCTTTATCCTGCCAATCGCCTCCATACTCTTGGTACCTTTCAAGGGTATTTACTTTGGAGAAATCTTTGTCCCAAAGCCAATCGGTATTAAAATTTATGTCCACGATGCCTATTTTCCCCATATAATAAACGTTACTACTTGCAAGGCTCATGTTGCCTGGTTTTGCTATGTCACTTGCGGATTCTTCCGTGAAGGCATAATCTTTATATATGGTTGTCGCTATATTGCTTACAGCTTTATTGAACATGCGGTTGAAGTTGAAACTTGCACCTATAAAACTATTATTGCTTATCTGATAGTTAACTCCTAGTCCGCAATATAATTGCCTGTTTCTTATGCTACCCTTAATATCATTGCGTTGATGCCAAACATTGTCGACATAGGTGTTTTGAACGAGATCTTGCTTGATTGAACTTTCAGCGTCTTTAATCTTCAAGACAGTGAATGTCTCAAGACCTTTCTTCTGATAGTTTATGTTCAGTTGCTCATATCCACCAATTCTTGAGTTTTCATCATTTTTCCCAAATGTCCTCGTTTCAAATCCGAATCCATCTTTTGTTCTTTTTTTCGTATTGATACGTATAACCGCCTTTACATTTGAGGCATATTGCGCTCCCGGATTTTGTTTTACCTCCACAGTGCTTATTTCATCTGGGTTCAAGCGGTCCAATTCCGTATTATCCCTAACCTTTTTGCCATTAATGTAAATCACTGGTTCACCAATTCCAAAGATATTGATTTTCCCGTTTTGCGTAGTGACATTGGGAATTCGGTCAAGCAAATTGTATATGTTTCCCGTTTTTTCCAATATTGAGCCAGCCACGGTTGTGATAACAGCCCCATTCTTCAACTTACTCTTGGGTAAAGAAGATTTTACGATGACATCTCCTAATGTCATAGATTCCTCTTTTAAAACAATAACACCAAGATTATCATCAGTTACATTTAAGAAAACAGTCCTATATCCTATACATGTTACCTTGACAATTCCATTTTGATGAGGCGTATTAAGTATAAAACTGCCATTTTCATCACTAACAACACCTTTAACAAATACAGAATCTTTTGATTGTAGCATAGCAACATTGGCAAATTGTATTGCATTTCCCTGCTCATCTACAATTTTTCCTGTTATGCTTTGTGCAATACAAGCAAGATTACAACTTATGTAAATTAAAAAAACTACAAAATATCTCATATTTCAGTTTTGCTATAAAATATAACCTGTCACGGTAGAATTTGGACATCTTGGGTCTGGGTAATCAAAATAGCCTTTACCTAAAGTCTTAGATATATCGACAAAACATACACGTCTATTTATAGATTTGCGACAAATATCAATAACTTTGCAATGCTTACAAGGAGAGTTTGTGTCTCTCTTTTCAATTTGACTAAATGTACATATCTCTAATGCTTTTGGTGAATTCCAAATTGTTTTTAATGGGAAATTATATATATTCCCAAGAACAAAGTCTGGATTGTCATAAAGCATTTCACAAGGTGTGCATATTCCTGTAGTCAAAATAGACAGCATATAATTTCCTGCATGGCATATTTGATTGTTACTTACAAACTCGTTAACAGTCTTAAATCTCTTCAACTGATACCCACACTTATTTATTTTATTTAAAAAGATTGGGAAATGTTTCTTTTGAGCATCTACATATGATGAAATAGATGCCAATTGCTCATTTCTTGGTGTATAGTCTTTGTATTCTTCCTTAAACTCAGAATAAAATGCAGGAGTTATTACCCAATCAATAATATTTTCGAATTGAGACAAAAAATCATACAACTCTTTGAAATTTTCAACAGTTCCATTATGGATAGTTATAACACTTCTGACATTTAAAGACACGCCATTTTGTTGGCAATACAAAAACATCTTCTTTACTTTTTCAACATATGCTTTAGAGCCACCAACCATTACTTGTATGATGCCGCCATCAATTGAATCTAAAGAAAATTGCATTTTGTCAATACCGATACCCTTTAACAACTTAACATCATCCTCTGTCAACGGTGTCTTTGTCGAAAGAAATGGATAATACCCTTTATTTAATGTATATCCAAGAAGTTCTTTCCAATCTTTACGTGCAAAAATATCACCTCCAGTTAAAGCTATGTTAGAAACTCCAATTTTATGGCATTCATCTATAATTCTTTCTATTTTTTGTAATGGCATAGAAAGGTTTTTACTACGTTTTGCATAGCAATAAATACAATTGGTGTTACATGCCGTTGTCACCATAATGCTAACATTGAAAGGCACTGTAGGACGCTTGTTAATGAATTTGTCAAATGGACTATATCCCTGCTCAAAGTAATATTTACGTTCGTCTGGCAACATACTATAAACCAATAAATGAGCGGGAATAACAAATGTTTGATACTTATAAGTAAACCTACTTTCATTTTTACCGATTAAATTATTCACAAAATATTCAATTTTGGCAATATCTATACCCAATGACAAAGAAATTTTTTGCAATGATATTGTCGTAGTATTTTTACCAATTTCAGATATAATAAATCCTACTACAGGTGGTACGACAAAGATATTCCCAGAATTTCCTTGTACGTCATTATCTACTTGTTGTTCCAATTTTACAATATACGAACAACATTTTTCATTGCGAATAATATATTGAGGATTTAATCTTATATAGTTCATAATACAATATTTTAAAGGGCATGTCAAAAGTAGCACAACTAATTATAGAAAGTTACTCCTGGCATACCCACATTTTAACATTCCACCCAACCTTTTCCAGGTTCATCTGGAACTGATGGATACACGATAGTTTCGCCAGCTCCACCATAATCACAAACACAAGTGCTAGAACCACTGCCACCATTTACCTCTTCCATTTCAGAGAGAAGTAAATCTTCAATTTCATTCTTTTTCATTGTCTGTATTTTTATAAGAATGTATTTTTAACCAACAAGCATCACCGTGTTGTCGATGCCTTTAATTTTTCTCAGTAAGGTCTGAGTTGTTTCAACCTTGCACAAAGGTTATTGGAACAATCGTACCAAAACGAAAGCAAACTGCAATTATTTGCATTATTTTGTATTCCGAGTGCAAAGATATGAAGACTTTTTGAAACAAAGTAATTTTCAGAGAATATTTAAACTACATTAAACTATGTTATACGTGATTACACTTTGCATAATAATACAAAAATAGCATTTTTACTTACTTTTTTTTACGGTTTACTTGCATCTTTATTCTATTTGATTCATCAATAAGTTGTCTTGCTATACTATCTTTATATGATGCTATCTCAACCATTTTGTGGTAGTGATAGACGGAATCTTCATACACATCAACTTGGGTTTTTAATTTATCAATTATGTCTTCGTCTCGTTGGACATTGAAATGTTTTTCGATGTAGCGAATGTTCGGGTCGTTAGATGGAAGCACCATCTTCAATGCCCTATACTTCAAGTCTGCCTCCTCCCAATCTTGGTGCTCTCGCCATTGGGTGAGATTGCCCCAAATGGAAATGACAAGAGATAGAGCCAAGCCACCTATGAAAAGAAGAACATTCTTTGAGGTTGGCTCGAAGCGATGGGTTACAACCTTCTTTTGAGGTGATTTGTTCATTACTTCAAGTTTTTCCTGCAATGCCTTCGAGGTGACAGTATGCTCTTGTTTCATCTGCTTGACAGCATCTACCAAGAGCTTGTTTCGCTGCTCTTTTTTGCCAAGTTCAACCTTAATAAGGTCAGCAAAAACAACAATGGCATCTCTTAATTTGGATATTTTACCTCTGACTTCCTCTTCCTTGGTAAACATCGCATTGATTGACTTATCCAACTTGGTTATGTCATTACTTGCAGGAACGTTTTCTGCTCCTGCGTTCTTTGTGGAGGCAGAAAGTTCATCGACTTTCTGCTCCAATCTCTCAACTGTGCCGTAGATGGCTTCCAATAGTTCTTCTTTCATGTTCGATTCTAATTTTAAGTTTGTAACTTGCATCAAAGGCTGAAGCCCTTTCTGCGTTTCCTCTTTTTCTTCTTGGCGGATTCATCCTCTGGGAATGGCTCATAAGTTTGGGCATTAGACGGAGCAAACAAGCCGATGGAAGAAATACCACTCCAAGGGTCTTGGGTATGTTCTGTCGTTGGTTGAGTCTGTTCTACTTGGTGACAACTTGGTTGTCCTCCCTGCATAGATTCGGCTCTTGGCGATACACGATTATACTCTGTGCCAAGTCTTGCATCCAACTTGCCAAAGCTGCATTCTCTGCAAATCTGCGTACCCTTGAAGCTATATCCATCATTGCTGAAACGGATGCCTTGTACCTTGGTTCGCTCCTTATCCTTATAGACAAACTCTAAGTGAACACCTCGTTTTGCAAGTTCATTCTTGAACTTCTGCCAGCTATCTGCAACTTTTAATGCATCTTTGACTGCATTGTGAATCTCATATTTCGCTCGCTCGGCATTGCGCAATTTGCGAGTGTTAGTCTTGCTCTTGTCCGTTCCGTAAGTAAATCCATACCTGGATTTAAGAGCCTTGGTCACCTGCTCATTACGCCTGTAATCGTGGGTGTCTGATATGAGTTTGCCCTCATTGTTGATGCGGTTATACACGATATGACAATGTGGATTGTCCGTGTTGTGATGCCTTACGATAATGAATTGGGTATCTTTTATCCCCATCATCTGCATGTATTCAAGGGCTATCTTAGCCATGAACTCATCCGTCAAACGTGGCTTGTCCTCGGGCTTGAAACTGAGTGCAATGTGTCCCACAGGCTTCTTAATCCTTGGATTTAGCTGTCTTTGCAGCTCAAAACTTTGTACTATCTCGGCATTCGTGCCGAGTAACACTCCATCGGATGCAAGGATTTTCGCCTCGTCCTTGCCTGTCACGTAGCGGACGCAACCACCAAAGGATGCACCTTTCTTTAGCTTGCCTATCATGTGGTATCCTCCTTTCTGCCCATACTGCTTGGCTTCGGTTTATAACTTGCTTGGCGATACTCGCCAAGGATTGCTTTCAATCTTCTCAACAAGTCCACCACATACACATGAGTTTCATGGAAACCTCTCTGATGCGACAGCTTGGTAAGTTGGTTGAGGTTGTTAGCCATACCGATGAGGTTCTTGGCAATGGCAACCGTCTCTGTGTTGTGTCCGCTCACCACCTCGCCATTCAAGGCGGACTCACGGATGTACTCCGCCAACTTGCGGTTGGCTTTTCTCGCCCTCAGTCTCAAAGCCTCGTAGCTTGGCTTCGAGAACTTCACCGTGACAGACTTCGACAGCTTGCGAACCCTGCCTGTGGGCGGTCTTCCGCCCTTTCTCTTGTCTTGTTCATGTATGCTTGCCATTCGATATACTGTTTACAGTTGGTACACTCACTTTCTGCGACCGTTGGGAGCAAAATTCCTCCGCCCTCATGGTGGAGCGAGGCGTTTTGGGGTTCCCAAAACATAACCTCGCTCCCTCTCAGAACACGTTAGTTGGAACTACAGCCTTTCAGCTATCCACGTCCAAGGTCGCAGACCTTAATTCTCACAATTTGCGCCAAGCCTCGAAGTCCTCTTCATAAAGGCTTAGGTGGTGGCGCACGATGTTCTCGATGATGCCCGATACGCTCATGCGCCTCCCTCCGAGGATGCGGACGACACGATCAAGACGGTCTCGTACATCGGAACTGACGAAGACTGGCTTGCGGTCGTCAATCCTTGGAACTTGGAGGAAGGTCTGCTGATACTCCTCCAATGTCGCCTTGCGCTGCTTGCCACTGATGCGCTTCTGCGGATTCGGTGGCGATTGAGCCTCGTTCGTTGATGTTTCCTCTCTATAGGGAGTTGTTGCAGCAACTTTCTCTACAATTGCTCTCAACTCTGGGTTCTCTACATCATCATAGAGAGAATTACAACTACTTGGATTGGCTTTGTTGCCATACGTAGATGGTTTAACAAAATCCAAATACTCTTTTTCCATCAGCTCCTTTTGCCCAGGAGCCAAGACTGCATCTTTTGTTCTTGCCATAGCTTATGCTGTTTTATTTGTTAGTATAGTGGTCACGGTTTGCACCATTGACCGATTGTCGGGTGCAAAGTAAGTGTACTGAGTGCAGCCATGCAACTGATTGGGTGTAACGTGGCAATTTAGTTGTGGCTTGCTTATTTGCATACCGAGATAGTTGTGAGAACTTCAACGTATTTCTCAACTCATCATTGTTCATGTATTCGTTGCAGTCGTGCAAGTTTTTCTTGTTGTTTTTGGCGTTGAAGTCGGCAAACCCCGGCAACATACTGCCACAGAAATTGAAAACGCTTGTTTTTAGATTGCCGTGCCTTATCTTTGCACTCACAAACGTGGAGCACAGCATATGCGTGGAGCTTTGCGACATATAACATAGTATTAACTTAGAAAAAAGAAAAGTATGGGATTCATCGTATTCGAGGAAGAGGCATTCAACTATCTTGATGCCCAGTTGGAGAACTTCGTGAAGCGCATGGACAGAATCCGTGAGCGCAGTGAGGACAAGACCATGAACAAGTGGCTCGACACGCAGGACGTGTGTCAGACGCTCAACATCTGCCCACGGACAGTGCAGACGCTTCGGGACAACGGAACTTTGGCTTATACGCAAATCAGCCACAAGACCTACTACAAGCCGGAGGACGTGATGGCTATCGTAGCAGTAGTGGAGGACAAGAAAAAGGACATGCGCTTTCGCAAGCGCACAGGTTAGGCTGTCAATATACAACAGCCACTTTATCCAATGCAGCAAGTAAACCGAGTAACGTAAGTATCAACAATAAAACGAGACAACTATGAG
>NZ_VZCB01000103.1 GCF_009494395.1 Segatella copri
GTCAAGAACTCACGTTCCTTGTGGTCTGGGTCAACGTGGTACATGGCAAATGGATTTCTCGGTATCTTGCCGTTGTAGTGGGCTGCCGTTACGATATGTTTCAGTGGTATGGAGTAAATCCAAATGGAGGACTGCGCTAGTCCGACAACATTCTTCAAATACAGGCAATAGTCACGGATGAACTCCTCGGTAAGCTCATTCATGGACATATCGCTGCGCTTGTACTGATACTTAATAAACTCGGCAACGTACTTTCTTACCGTCAGATACTTGCGGTAGGTGTTCTTGGCTCTGTCCTTGCCTACACGCTTGGCAAAAGCAGCGTTCTCCTTGTCAAAGGCTCTGAGCAAGGTCTCATACTCCGTGCCTATGCCTTGGTAGGCATTTCTCACCATTTCAGCGGTAACGAACGCCTCACGGTCGGAAAGTCGCTGGTAATGCTTGGCGATTTGAGCCTTGATGTTGTCAAGCGCAAAGTTCACCTCCTTGGCTTCCTTGCTCTTGCCAATGGCTCTGTTGCCCTTGGCATCCCAGATTGCCTTGGTCACGCTCTGCTTGCAACTGAACTGTGCGATAGTTCCGTTGATTGTCACTCGCCCCATGATTGGGACAATTCCATTTCTCTCCTTGCTTCCATTTACATAGAAGACTGTCTTGAAAGTGCATCTCATAATTCTTACTTTTTTGTTCGGTGCAAAATTAAACTATGAGAGTTGCATGGCAAAACCAAAACTTACGCAGAATGGAGAAATATGAACCGCCACCGTTAAAAATGCTTATTAGGGCGTTTCTGCGAGGTAATGATTTGAAAGCGTTTCTACTTCTCTAATCTGCTTTTTCCTCATTTCCTTGTCACTGACAACTAAAGCCAAAGACTGCCACAACCACTTGAAACTCAAAACAAATGCTCTATTTTGCTATTTTTTGCCTTTTTAGGCGTTCTTTTTATGCAAAAACTAAAAATAATCGGGATTTTTTGAACAACATTGGAATATTTTTGCTATATTTGCGGTGCGTTTCGAGATAGCAGCTATCGCGGGCGCCTATCGCATTGGGATGATTGCCCCCGGACGGGAGCGAGGACTCAGGCGGTAGAGAGAATACAATAATTTGGATAAACCGTAAAAACGTATAGAATTTAAGATCATGAATCAGACAGTATTGTTCACTATCATCGTGCTGGTGATTGTCTTCGCAGTCACAGTATCTTCCTACTACCATAAACGACATATGGAGTACAAGATGAGCGATATAGAAAAGGCGGTTAGAAAGTCATTTCCTAAGGGTGTGGATTCCATCACCAAGCAGGAACTTGTGACTGGCATCAAGAAGCATTTCCATTGCTCAGCCAAGGAGGCGCACTACATCATCGGTGTGGCTCGTCGCAAGAAGCTGGTGGATATCGCCGCTGATTTCGTGACATTATTATAGAATGAGTTATTAGGTTGACTGGTCTTACTGACCTGTCATATTTTGGGTTATGCACACGGCGTTGTGCAACAGTAAATAATTTAAGTCAGACGTTTTTCCGGCGCAGGGATGCGCTGGGGGATTTATGTTGTTATGTCAAAGCACTTGTTTTTAAGTGCCCCATAAATTCAACCTGCGCAGGGATGCGCAGGAAACATAGGTTTTATTTAACGCCATTTTTTGGTGTTAGGTTTTAGGTTTTTTCTTGCGCAGTGATGCGCAGGAACCCGTTGCATGGTAGATTAGTTTAATTTAGGCAGAAAGAAAGGTGCAAGGATACAAAAGGGTGTACATGACCAAGGTATACTGTAAAAGGTATGCCTCGGGCATGCCGCCCTTCTTCTTTTTAGGATTCTCCCCTGTTAGATTCTTCCTCTTTTAGAGTTTTTTCTCTGTTAGATTCTTCCTCTTTTAGAGTTTTTCTCTGTTAGATTCTTCCTCTTTTAGGATTCTCCCCTGTTAGATTCTTCCTCTTTTAGGGGAGCTGTTTAGAGACCTACGTCTCCGCTATCGGTGCCACCGCCTTCGGTGTTTCCGCCACCGCCTTCAGTATTTCCGCCACCGCCTTCGGTGTTTCCACCACCGCCTTCGGTATTGCTTCCGGTTCCGTCAGAACCGCCACCGCCAGGGTTGTCGTCGCCCGAAGGCTTGTCGGTAGAGGTAACCTGCTTCACCACCTTACCGTTTCGGTCGTAGCAGGTGATGCTGACGGAAGTCTCCTCCAGTTCCTTCTTGATCTCGGTGTTAGGCACGAAGATGATGTAACGGCGGGTGATGAGGTTGGCGCTCACCTTGTTCACATCCTCCACGGCAGTAGAGTTGAGACCGAAACGGAGGCTACCCAGTCCTGGCACAGCCACGCTGTGGCCCTCGGTGGCCCAGGCAGCTATCACGTCGCCGATGGCAGTCCATCCGGCATTAATCACTGCCTTAGGAAGACCGCTTCGGATGGCAGCTTCCTCGATTACCTTACTTGCGTTCAGCTGGCTGTAGAGGTCAGCCTGCATGACGAACGCCCACTTCTGCTTTCCTTTTTCGAACGCCACGTTGCGCTCGATAGCTTTTACTTTAATTCCCATAATCCAAATAGTTTTTTTAAATGGTTAAACAAATCAGTCTACATGCAGCTGGTAACGCCGAGGGTAGTGCCGATGGCGGTGAGTACTGCGATGAGCATCTGCAAGATAGTTTTCCAAACTTCCTTTTTCATTTTCTTTTTTCCTTTCTTTTTTAGTGGTTCAACATTTAGAAAGAGATAGGGCAGGTGTGCACCCCTGTCGTTTTCCCTCTCCGTTTTTTAGTGGTTAATTTCCCATTTGCCGTTCTTGATGAATGGCAGTGCAGCATTTCTTCTAACACAGTGCAAAGATACAAAAAAAATCGCCAAAATGCAATAGTTGTCCCGAATCCCGTGCATCCTTGTCAAGAATCCCGTGCATCCTTGTCAAGAATCCCGTGCATCCCCCTCTCATCCCCCTTTTCGTGGCGACGTGCCGCCAACTGCATCCCGACGTATCGCCCGCTGCATCGGGACGTAACCTCGGCTGCGTCGGGACGCAGTTTTAGGGGCATCGGGCGCACAGTTACTTGCTATGTGGGTTAGCTGGTTGATAGGAGGAAAGGCAAAAATGTGAATGTGAATGTGAATTTGAAATGTTTTTCAATGTTACCTGAAGGAGAAGCGTATAATCGTGTTTAAGTAATAGTAGCCATTATAATAGGTTAATATTATATATATAATAAGGTACGCGCGCGGGGACTGAATTTCATTCACAATATCCTATAAAAGGAATGGATGGAACAACCCGATACATTGACTTACATTTCAAATTCACATTCACATTCACATTTTGTTTTGAAGGTTTTATGAAAAAAAGACAATTTGATAAAAAATAATTTAGAATTTATTTGTTTATTCGGGAAAAAAGTATTACTTTTGTAGTTGCTATGAAAAATAACTTTCATGGTATAATTTAAACCCGAAGCTAATGACTGGACGAACCAAAAACAGCACCGAAAAGACTTCTTACGTTGTCTTCAAGTTTGATTTCTGCAAAAGCCGGAATCTTTCAAGTATCGAGGGTACTCTACCCTTGGAATTTCCCGAAATGCCATCGCCTGAAAAATATCAGGAGTGTCAGACTGGTTTCGAGAAGGTAATGGACAGTTTGCTGGAAAGCAAGAAAATGACTTTGGTGGAATCAAAGAAGAATGCTGATGCCATCATCCACGACAATCGAATATTGGGATTTCGAGAGGGAGTAGCTGTGCTGGACGTATGTGCAGACAAGAAGGAATTCTATTGGAGTAACTTTACTGAGAATGAAATTCACAACCAGCCTTTCTGCAAGGTGATTATTGATAATCGCCCCAACAAAGGTTTCCTTTTTGTGGAAGAATCTACAATCTTCGGGGGCAAAAAAGGACAGGACAAGGTGGTGGCTCTTCTGCGGGATAATATCAATAGAGTGGCGAATCAATATGGCTGGAATATGGTGATTTCTGCCAAGTTGCCACCTGGTGATTTCTTTGATGCCGTGGCAGAAAGAATCAAGGCTGGCTATAAGCCAAAGGCTGTGGTGTTTTCATTTCCTCGCCATCAGACCCTTAGCGATGCGCCATATTCCTTTGTCAAGCAATTACAGATGCAGCATTCCTTCATGGAGTGCATCAATGCACGTAAGTTTCATGCCAGATATGAAACTGATCCTGGTGAGCAGTTGCGCTTGGACAAGGCAAACAGAGACATTGCCATGTTGGTGAACCTGTGCAGTAAAGAAGATTACGGCATCAAGGTATACTATTGGAAAGGTCCGTGTACCTCTTCCCGTTCGCTGAAACGGACCAAGGTGAAAATATCTGATGCAGAGATTTCTGCCCTGGTTATAGGAGAGGCTGTCTGTTGTGATTGCCATGGGAATTCTCAGTTTGCCTTGATCAATTCTCTTGATATTATTCTTGATGATTTAAAGGGTTACGGCGATGAAGTTATTTAAGATGAAGACCAGGCAGATGGTAGATAAATCTTTCTCGCAGTATCTGGTTTATCAGGCTTTCCAAGCCATCTCCCATGATATTTTCAATGACAAGACTTGGTTTCCTACGTCCAGATGTTCATGCGAGGATGTTTTTTATGAGGTATTCTGCATCGTAGACAAAATGATGTTTTCGCATACCGATACCGAGAGCCGCCTTGCCTTTGTGGAAGGAATAGGGCAATATGAGAAAAACTATGTTGACGAGGATGAGTATGCTACAGCTCAGGACGAGCGGCAGAGAATCGTATTTGTCATCCTGTATATGGCAGCTGTGATACTTCAGATGATGCCTTTGGAGTCGAAATTGTCTCAATTTTCGGTAATGATTATGGGGCAATGGAGAGGTTACGTAGCTTATGAGTTTTCTAACCGATGCCTGGAATCGCTGGAGAAGAACCGGGATGTGGTTGAACAGCTGGCAGCCAAAATCGGTTATTATGGCGAGGATGGTTTCTTCGTCTCATCTCAGATCAATGAACTGATGCGCCAGAACAATGATGAAGAATATCTGCACGGATTCGAGCCTGAACAGAAGAGGACATTGGAATTGGAAGTGACAGACGATGAGCATCAGGAAAACGGCGGGCAGGAAAAAACGGAAGAAGATAATGAGAAGAAATGGGGCGACTTGAGCCAGGAAGAAAGAGTAAAGCGAGCCTTGCAGAAGATGATAGACGAGAAGGTTATTCCTTTGAAGAAAGACTATGCCCTGATTATGGTGGCGCTCTCCAGTATCAAAGATTTTGAAGGCAAATTTGATAATGGCAAATCTTTCTGCAAGTATCTTACGGAGCAGCTGAAATTGCCTTCCGACCTGACCAATGGCGGTGCCATCTCCAAGCGTTTCTCCAAGATGCGTGGCGAATTTCCCAACTGGAGTTTTGATGATGTAAGTGATCCTAACGCCCGGCAGAAACTCAACAATATCGCAAAGCGTTTTGTTGCCATCTATCGTAAGGGGCAGTAGGAAGCGGGGAAATGATTGCTTCTTGTGAGTGTTGGCAAGTTTAGATGGAATGTTAAAAACGTAAAATAGAGCAAGATTTAGGCATATTCTACGTTTAACATTAGAATAGGTTTAATAAACAAATTAGGATATGAAGTATTTAGTAAAAAAATCAGTCTTGCTACTGTTGGTAGTCTTGGCTTTTTGTGCGTGTGACAACAGCAATGACAATGGTGAAGTTATTCAGCCAAATCCACAGTCATGGAAAACTGTCGTCAATTATACTGGCGAAGTAGAGTTTGTGGTGGATGCGCCACAAATTCGTGAGGATATAGAGCTGGATTTGAAGGCAAACCCTCCTTTTGGAGGAAGCAAAAAATATCAGTTTATC
This sequence comes from Segatella copri, assembly GCF_009494395.1. Taxonomy (GTDB): domain Bacteria; phylum Bacteroidota; class Bacteroidia; order Bacteroidales; family Bacteroidaceae; genus Prevotella. The sequence continues at coordinate 5,846 of NZ_VZCB01000103.1, forward strand.
ATAAAAAGATACTCGAGGCTTCTTCCTGCTTCATATATGCTATATGCGGTGAATCCTGAGGACGATAAGTCTACTGACGGGTATATACTGAGCAACGCTGGTGAAGTGGAGTATAAGGACAATTATAGATTGTTCCCTACCGCATCTGGACAAGGTTGGTATAAGGAGAATATTGTGCCTGTCGACACAAAGGATGGCAAGCCTGTTGCAACATACGATGTGTTTATGCATCAAAATATTCCTTCTTCTATGGTTGATAGCAAGATGTATTTCTGTGAAGACCTTACGGAGAAATATCGCCAGAAATTCCCTAATGAAGACATTCATGCCGTGGTTCGCCGTTTGGTTCTTTCTTATGTCAGTGAGGGTGATAATATAAATGAATAGAAACATATCTGAACAGAAGATTTTTTAGAAATAATACAGTATCAGCACTTTTTGCTTCGTTTGCAAGCAAAGAGTGCTTTTTTTTATGCCTTCAGATAAGCTGGAGGCTTAGCGGAAGGCTTAGTTGCCGGCGATGAGGCTTAGTAGGAGGCGAACCGGCAGGACGCCTATTGCCGGGGAGGCTTTTTTTCCTTACTTTTGTATTCAGAAATAATCAATGATTGTGATTATGGAAAAAGGAAAGAAAATACCTCCACAGGAAGCGTCTCAGACTAATCCAGTGGCAAAGCCTGAGGATACCAAGGGCGGAATCAATAACATGGTATCATCTGGGTTGAAAGGAACAAAGCTGGCTGAACAGGCTGAAGAGAATGAAGAGATGCCCATGCATCACCTGATTGCCGATAAGGATTATCCGTCGGGCATCAGAGAATGGATGATCACTTCGCCTTCTGACCTCAAGTATCCTACGCTGGTGGTGGCTGCTGCCATGCTCAGCGTTTATCTTACACGTGTCAGAATACAGTATGTGTATGATAATCAGGGAGAAAAATCGGCCATCGTGCTGCAGGTCATCGTAGAGGGCGAGCAGTCGAGCGGAAAGTCGTTTGCCAGATACATCATGCGTACCCTGATGAAACCTTTCATTGAGCGCGACAGCGAAATGAGAGCCAAGGAGCAGGAGTATGCTGCCCTGAAGCGACGCCAGGGCAAGAAGGATGGCAAGCTGCCACCCGAACCGAAGACCGACATCACCATCCTGCCCGAAACCGTATCGCTCACCATGTTTATCAAGCGATGCGATGCTGCCGTCAAGCTTTATGGTGCTCCGAAGACGCTCTTCGAATTTGCCGATGAGATTTCTGCCATCGTCCATTCTGCCAAGCGCCAGTTTGCCGACCTCTCGCAGGTTATCAAGACGGCATACGATCTGGGCAGCGTCTATGGTCAGGATTTCATGAGCGAAACCAGCTATAGTGCCATGGTAGATGCCTTGCTGTCGTTCGTATTCTGCGGCACTCAGAGTGCGGTGAGCAGATATATGAACAAGGCTGCCATTGAGGGCGGTTCGGTTACTCGTACTATTTTATGCCCGCTCATCAGTCATCTGGGCGACAATCCACCTCAGTTTCAGGCGTTGACCGATACGCAGCGTAATGAGCTGGAGAATACGTTGGATAAGCTCTTCGGTTTGTGCTATGAGGAAGATGGAAAATTCCATCAGGAGATAGAGGAAGATATGAGCTGGCTCTACAAGACGGTGGTAAAATGGTGTAACGACTGCCGCCAGCAGGTGGTGAAAACCATGTCCAAGTCGATGGATGTCTTCTACAAGCGCAGTTCGGTTTCAGCCTTCCGCATCGCTGCCCTCATGCAAGTGCTATACAAGGTTGAGGGGAAGAAGAGCGAGAAGGAAATCCGGAAACTGGTAAGGCAGACCTATCTGGCTTGTGCCGACTACATCTTACGTAATATGTTGCAGCGATGGGGCAAGGCTTTCGAGCAGATTTCTGCCGAGGGCGAAGGAGAGCCTTATCATACTGTAGACTATTTCAGCGAGTTGCCGCAGGAATTTTCTTATCAGTTCCTGGAGGAATTTCTGACGCAGAAGGGGCTCAAGACCCCTGCCCGCAACATGGTATGCAACTGGCGCAGATGGGGATGGCTCGAAAAGCCTAAAAAGGGTGAGAACAAAAAAGTGCTTAGAAAAACGCAGCAGAAAACTACCCATGCAGCTGATGTTGATATTCCTGATAAATAGATTTTCACGTATTAAAAAATCAATTATTATATGGCAGAATATATAGATTCAATCACGCTCTCTAAACTTAGAGGCATCAATATACTGGAGGTGGCTGATGCTTTGGGAATAGGCTTGCGTCATCGCAATGCGCTCTGTATCAGTCATAACGATTCTAATCCGAGCTTGCATTTCTGGCCATCAACCAATACTTGCCATTGCTTTGCATGCGGGTGGGGTGGTGATAATATCGACCTGGTGATGAAGCGGGAGAATCTCTCTTTTACCGAAGCCTGCCAATGGTTGGGAAGAAACTTCGGTATTGTTGTGGGGAATGACCGACAGCCGGCAAGGGGTACGGTCGGACAGCCAGCAAGGGGTACGGTCGGGCAGCAGAAAACGGAATGCGATACGGACAGAATCAACCTTAGAGGACCATTCCAGCATCAGCCGGATGTAGATTATCTCATGAGAATGCTTGAGGGAAAGAAACTCACCGAGACTGCAAGGGATTTCCTTTTCGAACAGCGAAAGCTGCGCCCCGAATACATCTATTGGTGCAGAGTGGTAAGTACAGATTTTTCTATCGCTGGCTATCGCTTTGGTGGTAAGTTTTTTGATGGGCCTTCCCTGCTCATACCTTACTATGGGGTGGATGGAAGATTGCTAACGGTACAGAGCAGATTTCTGGGGGATAAATCTAAGGAGAAGCCCCGGTTTAAATTTGCACCTGGTAGCAAACCTATGGTATACGGGATGCAGATTTTGCCCCAAGTAGCTGATAATGAACCTTTGGTTATTACTGAGGGATGTACCGACTGTTGGAGTGCTATGTCTATGGGTTATAAGGCGATAGCAATACCTAGTGCTACACTTTGTAATGAAGAATGTCGCAGTCTCTTGTCGGGAAGGAATCTTCACATGTGGCCAGATCAGGATAAGCCTGGCATTAGTCTCTATATGAAATTGAAGGAGATGTTTCCGCAGTTGGTGTATCATCAGTTGCCCGAAGGATGCAAGGATTTATCTGATTATTATCAGTCCTCTTACGTTCAGAAAATGTGAATGTGAATGTGAATTTCAAATGTTTTCTCAATAGCTTTTTGGATAGATTTTGTTTGTTATTTTTATCGGTTATTGTTTGTTATGATGAAATTAGTATTAAATCGTTTTCGTACAGTTCGTGGCGCCGTAGTGGGGCGCCTCAGTCAGGAAATAACAGATCGCAAGGGTGGCGTTGTTGACCACGAGCCTATTTGCGATACAGTAGAGCGCGAGGGGGGCTGCCTGGAGCCTGGTGAATATCGCGTAGTGGTGGCTAAATGCCGCAGTTTCGCCCGCAAGATGATGTTCTTGGAGGCGGTGAAGAAGGAGGCTTCCTCTTCTTCTGATGCTTCATCAGGGGTGGGCTGTTCGCCTCTTCCTCTCCCCGAAATCTGCGAGCGCTGCCGCCTGGAGCGCAAGCATCATAGGTTCGGGTGCCTGGATGAGCTTCATGCCCTTTCGTGTCCGATGCTTCAGCCGGGCAACGGTCCGTTCCCTCTCCGCAAGGGCGGCATCCTCATCGGCGAGGCTCATGCTCCCGGCTTCGTCCTCAGAAGCCAGGAACTCTTCCTCCAGCTCTTCGACCGTGTGAAGAAGGTCATTGCTCGTAAGGGCGAAGTGGTAGTGGAAGTGAAGGAGGAAATGGGGTAAGGGATACCTTGAGACTCACCTTGAGTAACATCTCACCATCATTTGCCACCTTGGCGATGTGCCAGTCTCTAGGGAAGAAGATGAAGAACTCGCCGGGGGGTACTGTCGAAGAAACGGGCCTTCCGGCGGTCGTAGTCGTAGTGGATTACGTCGGGGCGATATGTAATACCTCTCTTACAGCTACTTTTCTGCGTAGCACATTTGTATGAATTCTGACAGTTGGTATGCTCTATATCTTGGATTGCCTTGAATATAAGTTGACAGAGTTCTTTATCAAAGAGATAAAGGTTGATGGCTTGCTTAAATGTACTGCCCGACTTGTATAGATGATGTAGTTGGTCTTCTTCCATATACCCATATAAAAAGCGAAGTCCCACCGTGGTACGCATCGTTGAGAGGCGTGGTGGGATTTGTTGCTGCAAAGATATGCTTTTTTGTCGGAATCTCCAAACTTTTTCTTGAAAATCTGCTTATAAAAAGAGGAATTTAACGCAAAAAGTTCTAATTTCCATAAAAATCTCATTGTGAATCATTGGATATTTAGAAAATTGTCGTATCTTTGCCCTCGAATTGAGGCGTTCTTTGCATATTGCAAAATACAGAAACGAGCAGAAGTCCGCTCGTTTTCATATTGTTATCTATATTATGTAGGCAAACGTCCAACTTCTTGATATTCAATCAAAGTCCCAATTAGAGCGAGTTACCCTTTTTAATCCTTATAATCTACCTTGATCACGATAACGCGGATGGGCTGGTTAAATTGTAGCGTTAGTTAAATTTGAGGGCAAAAGTACAAAGAATATTCGAGAAAACAAACGGAAAATGGAGATTTCTTCGTATCTTTGCACACATATTTTGTAAGATTATGAAGAAACTGTATATTCTTTTGTGTGGGGCAACGGTGGCCCTGCTGATGGCGGCATGCCAGGGAGGAAAGACGGCTGCTGCTGATGCGGAGGCTGGAGATACCCTGGAGATGAAGTACGCCAAGTTGCTCACCATCGTGAAGCATGGCGATGGGGAAGAGACTTCCGATGCTGCAGAAGGCATTGATTATCAGTATGCTGAGGCTATCGTTGCCAACCCGTGGAAGGCGGGAACGCTGCTGCATCGCTACATCCTGATTCCGAAAGGAGAGGAGGGCGATAAGACGGTGGCGATGCTTGCTAAAAGGCGCAGCATGGGAGCGAGATGCACTACTGATACCGTGAGGACACCGGTGGAGAGGAGTGCCGTTTTCATCGCTCCCCATTGCCAGCTGATGTACGAACTGGGATGCCAGCAGGCTATCCGTGGCGTCTGCGACCTCAATTACATCAATATTTCGGATGTCAGGAAGAGGGCTGCTTCTGCAGGGAAGGCTTCTTCCGGAAATGCTTCTGCAGGAAATTCCATCGTGGATTGCGGTTCGAGCATGGCGCCCGATATCGAGCGCATTATCGCCCTGAAACCCGAAGCTATCCTCGTTTCGCCCTTCGAGAACAGCGGAGGATATGGCAAGCTCGACAAGCTGCATATCCCCATCATCGAAGCTGCTGACTATATGGAGTCTTCGCCACTGGGAAGGGCGGAATGGATGAGATTCTATGGCATGCTCTTTGGAAAAGACAAGAATATTTCAACTACTGCTGCTGTAGAAGCCTCAATAACTGCTGCCGGAAAAGCATCAGAGGCTACTGCCGGAAAAGCATCAGGGGCTGCTGCCGGAAAAGCATCAGAGGCTACTCTTTCTGCATCTTGCGAATTAAGGGCTGATTCTCTTTTTGCTCAGATAGAGAAGGAATATCTGAAGTTGAAGGCTGAGGCTGGAAAGCTGCCTAAGGGACTTTCGATATTGACCGAAAGAAAAACGGGCAATGTATGGTATGTGCCTGGTGGACAGAGCACTATCGGCATTCTCCTGAAGGATGCCAACGCCCGTTATATCTTCTCGGATGATCAGCACAGCGGAAGTCTGCCGATGAGTCCGGAGCAGATTCTGGCGAAGGGAAGCCAGGTGGATGTATGGGCATTCAAATACTTCGGAGGTGCTCCTTTGTCGCAGGTTCAGCTGCTGCAGGAGTATGACGGTTACAAGGCTCTTGCCGCCTTCAACCGGGGCAATATCTATCAGGTAGATACCTCCACGGTACCTTATTTCGAGCTTACGAGCTTCCATCCCGAGCTGCTGCTCAGAGAGTTTATCATCCTGGCTCATGGCGAGCGGTTCGGCAAATTGAGATTTTATAAGAAATAGGGCTTTAATCAGAGATTTTACAAGAAATAGTTTTAGTGAATGAAAACCATCGTTTTAGGGGCTATCGCCATTATCATACTGTTTTTTGCCAACCTGGCATGGGGTAGCGTAAGCATTCCGTGGCAGGACGTGGTGGCTATACTCGCTGGAAATCAGGGAGATGAAGCTGACAGCTTCCGCTATATCGTAATGGAATCGCGCTTGCCTGCGGCTATTACCGCCCTCCTTTCGGGCGCAGCCCTCGCCACGAGCGGCTTGCTGCTGCAAACTGCCTTCCGCAACCCCCTGGCTGGTCCTGATGTCTTCGGTATCAGCAGCGGAGCCGGACTGGCTGTTGCCATCGTGATGCTTGCCTTTGGCGGCAACATCGCCCTGGGCGATTTCGTGGGCGATGCCGGCAACTATGCCATCGGTGGTTTTCTCGCCATTCTCATCGCAGCCTTCGTGGGAGCGATGCTCGTAATGGCTGTCATCACCTTCTTTTCTGCCATCGTGCGCAGTCATACGGTGTTGCTCATCATCGGACTGATGGTGGGCTATCTTGCCAGCAGCGCCATCTCACTGCTCAATTTCTTCAGCACGGCAGAGGGCGTGAAATCGTATATGGTCTGGGGTATGGGAAGCTTTGGCAATGTTTCGGCAGCGCAGGTATTATGGTTCATTCCGCTTGCCCTCATCGCCCTCATTGCCTCTCTGCTCCTTGTCAAACCATTGAATGCCATGCTGTTAGGTGATCAGTATGCCGGCAATCTGGGTTTCAACATCAGACGTCTGCGCATCATTCTGCTCCTCATCACGGGCTTTCTCACGGCAGTGGTTACCGCCTTCTGCGGTCCCATTGCCTTCATCGGCCTGGCCACTCCCCACATCGCCCGTCTCCTCATCGGTACGGAGAATCATCGCCGGCTGTTGCCCGTCACGATGCTGTTGGGTTCAGTCCTTGCCCTTCTCTGCAATCTCTTCTGCACCCTCCCTTCGGGCGGTGGCATCATCCCCCTGAATGCCGTCACCCCATTGTTCGGTGCCCCCGTCATCATCTATATTTTGGTGAAAAAGAAATGATAGAACATCTTAAAACTAAAGTTAAATGGCTTAGATGGTTTTATATAAGCCATAATCCCTTTGCTTTAAGATGCTCTATCATATCCTCTTCGTCAATGAGACCATTTTGCTCTATGTCGGCTTCTATGTCCTCTATACGGGCTATGGCTTCTTCTTCGTTGATAGGTCCCCATCCTGCAGGTATTCTATCCCATTCAAAATCATCATCGAAGTTATCTCCGTCTATTTTTTTTGCCATGATGTTATCAGAACCTTACTTATTCACCACATTAATCGGATTGCCTTCGAGGAATGCCTTGACGTTGGCGGCTACCTGCTTGTTCAGGCGCTTGCGAGCCTCGTAGGTGGCCCAGGCAATGTGAGGGGTGAGGTAGGCATTAGGCTCGTTCCAGAGAGGATTGTCCTTTGATGGTGGCTCCTCGGTCATCACGTCTGCACAGTAGGCAGCAAGACTGCCTTCGTGAAGAGCGGTGGCTACGGCTTCCTCATCTACCAGCGGACCACGACCCGTGTTCACCAGGATGGCGGTATCCTTCATCTTCTCCAGACTCTCGGCATTGATGAAATGATAGGTGTCATCATTCAGCGGACAATGAAGAGAAAGGATGTCGCTCGTGGCAAGCAATCCCTCCTTGCTCATCTTCTGAATCCACTCAGGCAATGAGCTGGCACTCTTGCTGGTGAAGGCACAGATGTTCATGCCAAACTGTCGGGCGATGCAGGCTACCTTCATGCCGATATTGCCCAAGCCCATGATGCCCAGGGTCTTGCCGGCAAGCTCCATCAATGGGGTGTCCCAATAGCAGAAATCCTTGTTGTATGCCCAGCGCTCGTTGCGGTTCTCCTGAGCATAATGCTCTACGCGGTTGGTTACGGCAAGGATGAGGGCGAAGGTCATCTGAGCCACACTGTCCGTGCTGTAGGCAGGAATGTTGGTCACGATGATGCCTAGCTCCTTGGCAGCCTTGATGTCTACCACGTTGAAGCCCGTAGCCTGAATGCCGATGTATTTCAGATTGGGGAGCTGTGCCAGCGTTTCTGCATCCATCTGCACCTTGTTCAGGAGGACGATGTCGGCATCCTTGGCGCGTTCCACTTTCTCGGCGTCTGAAGTGCGTGGATAAACCACTACCTCGCCCAGCTGCTCCAGAAGATGATAATCCAAATCTCCCGGGTTTGCGGCATAGCCGTCTAATATGACAATCTTCATAATTTTTATCTCGTTAATGATTTATTTACTCTACGTAATCTACCTTTATCACGATTACACGAATAGACTGGTCGTTGGAATCGTTGTTGATCTTGGCAATGTGCCAATCGTTGGGGAAGAAGATAAAGAACTCGTTGGGATTGCTGTCGTAGAAACGAGCCTTCGACTTGTCGTAATCATAATGGATCACGTCCGGACGATACTTGCAGTTGGGCTTGCTGGTAAGGTGGTCAATGATGCCGAACCGTTCCACGCCCTTCACGACATACTGGAAGTCGATGTGCTTGTAGTGGCTCTCGCTCTGTCGCTTCTCCAGCGGTCCGTTCTCGCTGTCTTCTACGCTGACGGTGAGGTCGGATCCCGGAATCTGATGCTTGCCCTTTGGAATCGTCAGGAGATCGGTCTTGGCGATGTATTCGAAGAGCGCCTTCCACTGCTTGGGATTCTTCTGATACTGCTGGTAGAAGTCTACCAGGTTGACACTGGCGTGAGGGTTTGCCTTGGTGAATCCGTTTCGCCAGGCTCCCTTCTTGGCCCATTTCTCTGCCTTCTTCACCAGTTTGGGATTGTCGGCATAGGATGTAGTGTAAAGGCCTTCCTGAGCGCAGCAGTCCTTGCTGGAAGCCTGCTCAGAATGGCAAAAACCTTTCTGGCAGCACTGTGCCTGTGCTGCCAAAAAGGTACTGGATAATAGGGCAATGCCCATGATTATTTTCTTCATTTTTTCTGATTTGTCTGAAAAACTATTGGTTCTTCTTGCTCTGAAGAACCATAGCTCTGAAAAACTATTCGTTCATCAGGAAGTTCTTGAAGGCATCGAAGTCCTTGGTCATCTGGATGCTCTTCTTCTCGCCCTTCATGAATTCTGCAAGACGGGCTGGAATCTCGATGTCGCTCTCCAGGATGCTGTCTACCTTCTCCTTGAACTTGGCTGGATGAGCGGTCTCCAGGAAGACGCCAACCTCGCCTGGCTTCAACTGTTCCTTCAGAGCGCGATAACCGCAAGCTCCGTGAGGGTCAAGTACATACTTGGTTTCATTGTAGCACTGCTTCATGGTCTCGGCAATCTGCTCGTCCTTGTATGTAGCACCACCGATGTAGGCTGCGATGGCATCGTGATTGCCCTTGTAGAGGTCGTAGATGCGGGCAAAGTTTGATGGGTCGCCTACGTCCATGGCATTGGCGATGGTCTGCTTGCTAGGCTGTGGATTGTACTTGCCAGTCTGCAGATACTCGTAGAAGATGTCGTTGGCGTTGTTGGCAGCGATGAAGCGGTGGATAGGCAATCCCATCTCATGACCGAAGAGTCCGGCTGTGATGTTGCCGAAGTTGCCGCTAGGCACGCAGATGACCAGCTTGTCGGCGAGGCCCTTCTCCTTCATGCGGGCATAGGCGTTGAAATAATAGAAAGCCTGAGGCAGGAAGCGGGCCACGTTGATAGAGTTGGCTGAGGTAAGCTTCATGTGCTTGTTGAGCTCCTCGTCCATGAACGCAGACTTTACCAGCGCCTGGCAGTCATCGAACACGCCATCCACCTCGAGGGCTGTGATGTTCTGACCGAGGGTAGTGAACTGGCTCTCCTGAATCTTGCTGACCTTGCCCTTAGGATAGAGCACGTAGACGTGGATGCCGTCAACGCCGAGGAAACCGTTGGCAACAGCCGAACCGGTATCGCCCGATGTAGCTACGAGTACATTCACCTCTTCCTTGCCCTCCTGACGCACGAAGTACTGCAGGAGACGTGCCATGAAGCGCGCACCCACATCCTTGAAGGCGAGGGTAGGACCATGGAACAGCTCGAGAGAATAGATGTTAGGCTCTACCTCAACTACAGGGCAGTCGAATGCCAGGGTATCGTATACAATCTTCTTCAATGACTCGGCATCAACGTCCTCACCGAAGAAGGCATCAGCTACCTTGTAGGCAATCTCCTGGAAACTCAGTTTCTCGATGTTGTCGAAGAAGTCCTGTGGCAGCTTCTTGATGATTTCCGGCATATAGAGACCACGGTCTTCTGCCAAACCTTTAACTACCGCCTTGTGAAGATCGGCGATGGGTGCTTTCTTATTTGTTGAATAATATTTCATTTTTTACTTTGAACTTTGAGATTTGAACATTGAACTTTATGATTAGCTTTGGGGGCTATCATGAAGCCGTTGATTTTAATTGATCGCCATGAAGGCGTTCATGAACTCCTGCAGCTGCAGCATGCCGTAACCGCCACTCACGCAGCTTACCTCATCATACTTCTCTACGCTATCCGGCTCAATGCCAGGATAATAGATGATGAAAGGTACAGGCTCCTTGACGTGGGTACGGATTTCTACCGGAGTAGGATGGTCAGGGAGAACAGCGATGCATACCGGCTCGTCCCAGGTGCTTACCTCATCGAAGATAGGCTTGATGAGTCGCTGGTCGAGGTTCTCGATGGTCTTCAGCTTCAGCTCCAGATCGCCATCATGACCCGCCTCGTCGCTTGCCTCTACGTGAACATATACAAAGTCGTCGCCATCCTTCAGTGCCTGGATGGCAGCAGCAGCCTTGCCTTCATAGTTGGTATTGGCAAGACCCGTAGCGCCCTCAACGATGATGTTTCGCAGACCGGCGTAGTGACCGATGCCACGAATCAGGTCGACGGCAGAAATAACAGAACCCTTCTTGATCTGTGGATACATCTGGGAGAGGGTGAGCATGTGAGGACGGTAACCTCCGCCCCATGGCCAGATAAGATTAGCCATTCGTTCGCCACGCTCCTTGCGAGCCACATTGAAAGGATGGTTCTCCAGGAGTTCCTGACTCTCAAGAATCAGCTGGTTCAGCAGGTCGGCTGTATCACGACGGCTGATGTGACCCTCATCGCCTCCAATCTCCGGCAGGATGGGTTTTACCATCAGCTTGTGCCATTCCTCGTTGGGATGATCATGAGGTGGGGCGCAGTCGATATGCTTGTTTCCGTGCTTCACCACCAGGAGGTGGCGATACTGGATGCCGGTGACGAACTTGACATCAGGATATTTCTTGCCGAGGGTATCGTTGAGATACTTGATGAGCACATCCGCATCTTCCGTTTCCAGGTTACCACCGTTGTGGGTGATAATCTTGCCGTCCTGCACATTGATGATGTTGCAGCGCAGTGCAAGGTCGGTAGGCTCCAGTTCATAGCCGATGCTGGCAGCTTCGAGCGGTCCGCGTCCCTCGTAAACCTCGTTCTGGTCATAGCCCATGATAGAGCTGTTTGCTACCTCAGAACCCGGATGGAATCCATCTGGCACGGTAACGAGTCGTCCTGTCTTGCCTTTCTTGGCAAGCATGTCCATATATGGTTTGCTGGCGTATTGCAGGAGTGTCTTTCCACCCAGTCTTTCCACTGGGTGGTCAGCCATTCCGTCGCCAAGAATGATAATATGCTTCATAATCGATTTATAATTTATAATTTATAATGAACAATTATTCATTGTACATTATTCATTATACATTCGCAATACTCATGATGTTGGCGAAGACTCCGGCAGCAGTTACGCTGGCTCCGGCTCCATAGCCCTGAATCATCATCGGATATTCCTTGTAGCGCTCGGTGGTGAGCAATACGATGTTGTTGGAACCCTCCAGATTGTAGAAAGGATGCTCCGGACCAACCGCCTGCAAGCCTACGCTGGTCTTGCCACCGTCCAGGGTAGCCACGAAGCGCCAGCGTTTGTGCTCCAGGTCGAGCGTCTTGCGCTTGGCTTCAAAGTCAGCATCGAGCTTAGGAAGCTTTTTCCAGAAATCGTCGAGCGAGCCCTGGAAGAAGCTGTCTGGCACGAAGAGATTCTTCTCCACATCCTCCTGCTCCACGCGGTAACCAGCCTCGCGTGAAAGGATGACGAGCTTTCTTATTACGTCCATGCCGCTGAGGTCGATGCGTGGATCTGGCTCGCTGTAGCCCTTCTCCTTGGCGAGACGGACGGTCTCGGAGAATGGTACCACGCTTGAAATGGCGTTGAAGATGAAGTTGAGTGTGCCGGAGAGTACAGCCTCAATCTTGAGGATTTTATCTCCCGAGTTGCGAAGGTCGTTGATGGTTCCGATGATAGGAAGACCTGCACCTACGTTGGTCTCGAAACGGAATACCACGCCACGCTGGATGGCTGTCTTCTTCAACTTCTCATAGTTTTCATATTCGCTTGAAGCCGCAATCTTGTTGGCTGCGATGACGCTCACGTTGTGCTCCAGAAGGCTCTGGTAGAGAGCTGCAACTTCCTTGCTGGCTGTACAGTCTACGAACACGCTGTTGAAGATGTTCATTGCCAGGATGGAATCGCGCAAGACCTCCGGAGTGCTAGGAATAGACTTCTTCAGCTCCTCGTAATAATTCTCGAGATCAAGACCGTCGCGATTGAAGATGGCATTCTTGGAAGAGGCGATTCCTACTACGTTCAGCTTCAGCTTGCTGCGCTCCATGAGGTCGGCATACTGATTCTTGATCTGTTCGATGAGTTTGCCGCCCACGGTACCCACACCGCAGATAAAGAGGTTGAGCACCTTGTATTCTGAGAGGAAGAAGCTGTCGTGCAGAACGTTGAGCGACTTTCTCAGATAATCACTCTTCACTACGAAAGAGATGTTGGTTTCAGAAGCACCTTGTGCGCAGGCGATGACGGAAATACCGCTACGTCCGAGCGTGCCAAAGAGCTTACCGGCGATACCGGCAGCATGCTTCATGTTTTCGCCCACGATGGCGATGGTGGCAAGTCCGCACTCAGCGTGCATAGGGAACATGGCGCCATCGGCAATCTCGTTCTTGAACTCATTGTTCAATACGCTGACAGCCTCTTCTACATCCTGCTCACGCACACCGATAGATGTAGAGTTCTCAGAAGAAGCCTGGGAAACCATGAACACAGAGATGCCCTCGCTGGCAAGAGCGGTGAAGATGCGGCGGTTGACACCGATGACACCCACCATGGAAAGACCGGTGACGGTGATGAGGGCGGTACCGTTGATGGAAGAAATACCCTTGATAGGCTTCTGGTCGGCATCAATCTTGTTCTTGATGATGGTGCCAGGAGCATCAGGATTGAAGGTATTCTTCACTCTGATAGGAATATTCTTGACACAAACCGGGTAGATGGTAGGAGGATAGATGACCTTTGCACCAAAGTTGCAAAGCTCCATCGCCTCAATATAACTCAGTTCGTTGATGGTATAAGCAGATTTGATGACACGTGGATCGGCAGTCATGAATCCGTCCACATCGGTCCAGATTTCAAGCACCTCAGCATCGAGGGCTGCTGCAATGATGGCTGCTGTGTAGTCGCTACCACCACGACCCAGGTTGGTGGTGCGCTCCGTGTTCTTGTCGCGGCTAATGAAACCCGGTACGAGAGATATGCGAGGAAGCTCGGCAAAGGCTTCCTTTACCAGCTTGTTGGTCAGTTCGCTGTCGAGGGTATGCTTACCCTTGCCGTTGATGCGTTCGGTCTTGATGAAATTGCGGGAATCGAACCATTTGGCACCACGGATGAGCGTGGCTACAATCTTGGAACTGAGTCTTTCTCCATAACTCACGATGGCATCCTGTGTCTTCTCGCTGAGGTCGTGGATGAGATACACACCGAAGTAGATGCTTCTCAACTGCTCGAAGAGTGCATCAACTGATTTGAAAAGATTCTCTCTGTCTGTTGTTTCGGTAATGATGGTATCAATCATCTTGTGGTGGCGATCAACCATGGCGTCGAATTCGACCTTCCACTGTTCATCACCCTTGAGGGCAAGCTGAGAGGTTTGCAAGAGTTTGTCGGTGATACCGCCAAGTGCGCTCACGACAACCACTACACTCTGTTTCTTAGCCTCATTTTCAACGATACGTTTTAAGCTGAGGATGCTTTTTACGGAACCAACCGATGTTCCGCCGAATTTTAATACTTTCATACGTTCTTGAATTTTTGCGTTGGTAATGTAATGCCATCCCCGAAACGACCGGGGCTGTAGCAAAACTTGTGGGCAAAAGTACAAATATTCTATCAAACTGCCAAGGATTTTAACAAAAAAGTAGCATATTGTAGATGAAAAAGCCCGGATAGTAGTAATTTAATGTTCGTTTTTGTTCTTATACCTTATATATATAGGGATTTGCGGAGAATTAATAAGAAAAAAGTTTGCCAGTTTCGAAGAAAATGTGTACTTTTGCCGATGTAATTCAAAGCATCAGCAATATGGTTACAGAAGTAAATAGTAAGAATCAACTCGTTGAGCGCAATTTCAAACGAAATGAGATGCTGGCTGAGTATTTCTTTGGTCTTTCAAAGATGGTATGCAGCGGTATTGGAATTGGTGCATTGTCTCCACTGTTTACTGGTGAGGCAATGGGAGTAACTAACATTGTTTGCATGGGATGCGCAGTAATAGCTGCTGCATGTTTTGCTTATGCAGGCAATTATTTATTAAAAGTAGAATTAAAAAAGAAGTAATTATGGAAATGTTGACAATACTTTTTGCAATAGCAGCAATCATTGGTATCGGATTGGTTATTTGGATGAAATATACTGAATCTGGTAAAAAATGGGTTGAGGGTGAGTATTAATACTTTTTAAATCAAGTAATGAAATATCTATTATTCTCTGATATCCACGGCTGTTTGCCAGCCTTGGAAAAAGTCCTCGACTTCTTCGAGGCTGAAAAGTGTGACATGATGTGCATCATGGGTGATATCATCAACTACGGTCCCCGCAACCGCATTCCGGAAGGAATCGACCCTAAGGGTATCGTTGAACGGCTCAATGCGCTGGCAGACAAGATTATCGCCGTGCGTGGTAATTGTGATGCGGAAGTAGACCAGATGCTCCTCGATTTCCCTATCATGGAGACTTATGCCCTGCTGGTAGATAACGGAAAGCGTTATCTCCTGACCCATGGTCATGTTTATAATAAGGAAAACATGCCAAAGGGTCCTTACGAGGCTATGATCTATGGTCACTCTCATCTCTGGGAACTCTCTCATAACGAGAAGGGACAAGCCATCGTCAATACGGGTAGCATCACCTTCCCGAAGGGTGGCAATCCTCCAACATTCGCAACATTGGAAGATGGCAAGTTCACCATGTATCATCTGGATACGCTCGAAGTGCTGGCTACAATGGAAGCATGAAAAAGTGAAAGTGAAAAGTGAATTGTGAATGTAATGTGAAATCCGTCACTTGTCACTCGTCATTTTCATAAAACTAATCATTAAGTTCAAAGCTCAAAGTTCAAAGTAAATGATTCAAGAATACCAGATAAGAATTCTGCCCGAACAGGCAGCAAGCGAGGAAGGCATCAAGCGTTATCTCGCCAAGGAGAAAGGATTGGATGTGAGAACATTGAATCAGGTGAGAGTGTTGAAGCGAAGCATCGACGCCCGCCAGCGTACCATCTTCGTGAACCTGAAGGTGCGTGCCTATATCAATGAGTTTCCGCAAGACGACCAGTATATTCATACGGAATATCCCGATGTGAGCAGCAGACCTCGTGTTATTGTTGTGGGTGAGGGACCTGGCGGCCTCTTCGCTTCTCTGCGCCTGATAGAATTGGGTTACCGTCCTATCGTGCTGGAGCGAGGCAAGGATGTGCGCGAACGCAAGAAGGACCTCTCTAACATTACCAAGACTCAGAAGGTAGATGGGGAGAGCAACTACTGTTTCGGTGAAGGTGGAGCCGGTGCATATAGTGACGGAAAACTCTATACCCGAAGCAAGAAAAGGGGAAGTGTAGACAAGATTCTGAACGTATTCTGCCAGCATGGTGCCAATACCAATATCCTGGCAGATGCCCATCCGCATATCGGTACCGACAAGTTGCCACGCGTCATTGAAAACATGCGCAACACCATCATCAAGTGTGGCGGAGAAGTGCATTTCCAGACCAAGATGATTCGTCTGATCCTTGAGAGTGAAGGTAAGCTGACGGCACCTGATGCTGCAGCTGGCGATAGGGTGATAGGTGTAGAAGCCGTGAATCTGGCTACGGGTGCTGAGGAAACTTATCGCGGACCGGTTATCCTGGCAACAGGTCATAGTGCCCGCGATGTATACCGCTATCTCGCTTCGGCAAAGATAGATATCGAGGCAAAGGGCATCGCCGTGGGCGTGCGCCTGGAACATCCATCCCAGCTCATCGACCAGATTCAGTATCACAATAAGAGTGGTAGAGGAAAATATCTGCCTGCTGCCGAGTATAGCTTTGTTACCCAGGTAGAGGGCAGGGGCGTTTACAGCTTCTGCATGTGTCCGGGTGGCTTTGTGATTCCGGCAGCCACCGGACCGGAACAGCTCGTGGTGAACGGTATGAGTCCTAGTAACCGTGGTACTGCCTGGAGCAATTCGGGCATGGTGGTGGAAACGCATCCCGAGGATGTGGCGCAGTTCGTGAAGGAACATCAGGCTATCATCGAACAGACGGAAATGAAGGCGCAGCAGAATGCTTCACTCTTCACTCCTCACTCTTCACTCCAAATGATGTACTTCCAGGAAATCGTGGAAAAGCAATGCTGGCAGCAGGGCAACATGAAGCAGACGGCACCAGCCCAGCGTATGGCCGACTTCGTGAACAACCGTCTGAGCTACGACCTGCCAAAGAGCAGCTATGCTCCGGGTATCATCAGCAGTCCGCTGCATTTCTGGATGCCTTCGTTCGTGAGTAAGCGTCTGCAGGAAGGTTTCAGGACTTTCGGCAAGAATGCGCATGGCTTCCTGACCAACGAGGCTACCCTGATAGCGATGGAGACGAGAACCTCATCGCCTGTACGCATCATCCGCGACCGCGAAACCCTGCAGCATGTACGCATCCAGGGACTCTTCCCATGCGGTGAAGGCGCAGGATATGCTGGGGGAATCGTATCGGCTGGCGTAGACGGTGAGAGATGCGCAGAGATGTGCGCTGAGTATATGAAGCAGTTATAAGTAGATACAGAAATAATGAAATATAGAAATTTAAGATGTCTTCGACTGAGTTTCTGGGCGATGCTTCTCTGTCTGTTCCTGGCAGCATGCGGTTCAGAATCTTCAGAAACCCGAAAGCAGTTGAAGACAAAGGCAGACCTGAAGGGGGCTGTGATAGGTGTGCAGCTCGGTACCACGAGTGACGGACTTGCCACCGAGTTGGAAAAGAAAGGAGATGGCACCAAGGTGGAACGGTACAACAAGGGTGCCGATGCCATCCAGGCTCTCCTGCAGGGAAAGATAGACTGCATGGTGACCGATGAGGCGCCTGCCAAGGCATTTAAGCGGGTGAATCCATCGCTCAATATCCTGCCTGAGACCTTCGACGCGTCTTCGTTCGCTATCTGTGTGGCTAAGGATCATGCTGAGTTGAAGCAGTCCATCAATAATGCCATCCGTATCCTGAAAGCGAATGGCGTCATCGATTCCATCGTCAACCGCCATCTGGAAAGGGGCATTGCCGTGGCTTATACGCCCAAGACTTCGGATGTGAAGAAAGTGGGACCGGAAGCGCTGAAGCATCTGGGACTGAAGAAGAGTCTGCGATTTGCCACCAACGCTACTTTCGAGCCTTTCGAGTATTACCAGGATGGTAAGATTGTGGGTATCGATGTGGATGTGGCGAATGCTATCGGCGATGTGATGGGCGTGGATGTGGAGATTCTCGATATGGAGTTTGACGCCATCATCACCTCAGTGCAGGCTGGTAAGGCTGATGCAGGTATTGCCGGCATCACGGTTACCCCAGAACGGGAGAAGAATATCGGATTTACGGATTCCTACGCCGATGTCAGACAGGTCATCATGGTGAATTCCGGAGATGTGAAAGCTGCCGGCAATCAGCCGGGAATGATAGATAAGTTTAAATCCTGCTTCATGGATGACAACCGTTATCAGTATCTGTTGCAGGGCTTGGGCAATACGCTCATCATCACCTTCTTTGCCATCATCCTTTCCGTGATATTGGGTACGGTGATAGCCATCGTAAGAGCACGTCATGAGCGTAGAGGCGGCTGGAGGATTCCGAATATGCTCTGTCAGCTGTATCTCACCATCATGCGTGGTACGCCAACGATGGTGCAGTTGCTCATCATCTATTATGTGGTCTTTGCCTCGGCAGATGTCAATAAGATTTTCGTGGCTGTCATCGCCTTCGGATTGAATTCGGCTGCCTATATTGCAGAGGTGATCCGTTCGGGCATCATGTCGGTGGATGAAGGCCAGATGGAGGCGGGCAGAAGTCTCGGTCTCTCGTATGGAAAGACTATGCGCCTCATCATCCTGCCGCAAGCCTTCAAGAATGTGCTCCCGGCAATGGGTAACGAGCTCATCACTCTGCTCAAGGAAACCTCTATCAGCGGTTATATCGGACTGGTAGATTTGACCAAGGGTTCTGACATCATCCGAAGCATCACCTACGAGGCAATGATGCCATTGGGCGTAGTAGCCTGCCTCTATCTCATCCTCGTTCTCGGACTGAATGCAGGCGTGAGAAAGCTGGAGAAGCGACTGAGAAAGAGTGAAAGATAAAACAATGAATAAAATGAACGAAATAATCAAGATAGAAGGACTTCGTAAACGCTTCGGCGACAACGAGGTACTGAAAGGCATAACAACCTCGGTGAAGAAAGGCGAGGTTGTAGCCATTATCGGTCCATCGGGTTGCGGAAAGAGTACTTTCCTGCGCTCCATCAATCTGCTGGAGGAACCTACCAAAGGTAAAATCTATATCGACGGTATGGATATCACTTCCTGGGATGTAGACATCAACAAGATGCGCCAGAGAGTGGGCATGGTGTTCCAGCAGTTCAATCTCTTCCCTAATATGACCATTCGTCGCAATATCATGCTGGCTCCGGTAGAATTGGGCAAGATGACAAGGGAAGAAGCCGATGAGAAGGCAACGGAACTCCTGACCCGTATCGGACTGCTGGACAAGGCAGACAGCTATCCCGACAGTCTTTCGGGTGGACAGAAGCAGCGTGTGGCAATCGCCCGTGCCCTGGCGATGAATCCCGAGGTGCTCCTCTTTGATGAGCCGACTTCGGCACTGGACCCGGAGATGGTTGGAGAGGTGTTGCAGCTGATGAAAGATGTTGCTGCCGAGGGAATGACCATGGTGGTGGTGACGCATGAGATGGGGTTTGCAAGAGAAGTGGCAAACCGTGTTCTCTTCTTCAGTGACGGCTATATCACGGAAGATGGAACTCCTGAGCAAATATTCAACCATCCAAAATCGCCAAGATTGCAGGAGTTCCTGGGAAAGGTTCTGTAATAGTTGATAGTTTACAGTTACTTGATGACAATAAAAAAAGATGCATTACTGGTATATCCAGCAATGCATCTTTTTTATTTGATGGTCTACAATCAGTAAAATGTTAACTGTAAGCTATTAACTATTAACAGTTTTCTTCTCAATAATCTCTTCAGCACGTTTCAGAGCCTTGCTGATGTGATCTGTGATATTCTCCTTGCCAAGAATATTGTAGAAACCTGCCTTCTCCAACTGGGCATTCACTTTCTCACATACACCGGAGAGTACAACCTGAATGTCCTCCTTCTGGCTCATCTCGCAGAGGTTGGTGAGGTTGTGGATACCAGTAGAATCTACAAATGGAACCTTGCGCATACGGATGACGCGTACCTTTGGACGATCTCCGAAAGCTGCCATCACTTCCTCAAACTTGTTACCGGCTCCGAAGAAGAACGGACCATTGATCTCGTATACCTCTACACCCTTAGGAATCGTGTAGTGCTCAAGGTTGGTAGAGAGGAAGTCGAACTCCTTGTTCAAGTCAATCTCATCATCTGTGATGGCTGTCACGTCGGTGGTTTCGCTCATTCGTTTCATGAAGAGCAGGCAGGCGATAATCAGACCTACCTCGATAGCCACGGTCAGGTCGAAGATGATGGTGAGGAAGAAGGTGATCAGGAGCACTGTAACATCGCTCTTCGGATTCTTCATCAGCGCCAGGAAACTTCTCCATCCGCTCATTCCGTAGGATACGACAACCAATACACCGGCAAGACATGCCATCGGGATGTATTTGGCAAGAGGCATCAGGAAGAGGAATATCAACAACAATACCACAGCATGAATGATGCCGGCAACTGGAGTCTTACCACCATTATTAATATTGGTCATGGTACGGGCGATGGCACCTGTGGCTGGGATTCCGCCAAAGAGTGGGGAAGCGAGGTTAGCCAAACCCTGGGCTACCAACTCGGTATTACTGTCATGATGATCGCTGATGACACCATCGGCTACGGTTGCAGAAAGCAAACTTTCGATAGCACCCAGAATGGCGATGGTGATGGCTGGGGAAACGAGACTCTTGATAGTCTCCCAGTTCATCTCTGGAACCTGGGCTGCAGGCAACTCATTGCTGATAGAGAAGCGGTCACCGATGGTTTCTATGCTCTCTACACCAGCAAACTGCTTGAGCAATAGTGCTACTACTGTCATCAGGATGATGGCAATAAGAGAACCCGGAATCTTCTTGCTGAACTTTGGTGTGATGGCGATAACCACTACGCTCACTACACCGATGAGGGCACACCATGGATCGATGGTATCAAAACTCTGGAAGTAGACACCCCATTTCTCCAGGAAGTCGGAAGGATTGGAAGCTAGTGTCAATCCAAAGAGGTCCTTGATCTGGGTCGTGAAAATGGTTACGGCAATACCACTGGTGAATCCCACTACGATAGGGTAAGGGATATACTTGATGATGGTTCCAAGACGGAGAAGTCCGAAGAGAACCAGGAACAGACCAGCCATCAGTGTCGCTATCGTCAAACCTTCCATGCCATATTTCTGGATAATGCCATAGATGATAACGATGAATGCTCCCGTAGGACCACCTATCTGCACCTTGCTTCCACCGAAGATGGAGATGATAAGACCTGCTACAATAGCGGTGATGATACCCTTTTCAGGGGTCACGCCAGAAGCGATACCGAATGCGATGGCCAGAGGCAGGGCTACGATACCAACGATGATACCTGCCATGAGGTCAGACATGAATGTTTTCTTGTTGTATGTCTTCAAACAGGAAAACAAACTCGACTTAATTGCTAATGCCTTCATTTGAAAGTTTTAAAAATTATGTAATTATTTCTTGTTATCCGTTAAAACGTCTGCAAAGGTACTACATTTTTTTTATATGGCAAAATGTTTTTCATAGTTTCTTGTTTTCTTTATCCTTTTCCTCCTTTACTCTCTCTTTTCTTCCTTTCTTCTTTTTTATTCTCTCTTTTCTTCCTTTCTTCTCCCTTTATTTTTCAATACATTATTATGGATTGCGCATGTATGTGTGTGCCCGCACATATCTGCGAGTGCACGTATGTATATTATAAGGAGCAGTTTGATATAAAACGCCGCAAAGTGTTTAAGACTGTTAAAATTAAAATAAAAATGAAACTTTCTTCTTGAAAAATTTGGTAGTTTCGAAAATAGTTAGTACTTTTGCACTCGCTTTTGAGAAATACGGTTTCTCTTAGCAACATAAAGAAAGAGTTCTTTGAAAGATTTTACATAAACAGACAAGTAGTACAAGAAGCGGTTAACTTCTTAGAAATAAGAAAGTTGACTGGGTAAAAGAAACGAACCGTCAAGTAATTGACAAGTCAGGTTTACTAAGCT
>NZ_VZCB01000049.1 GCF_009494395.1 Segatella copri
TCAGCTGTTACTGCTTTTTTTGAATTATGCAAGGTATAAACGCGGAGCCGCTTACTCCCAAAAGGTGAAGACTGGTGAAGAGTTGTGAAGAGTCGGCATAACTCTTCACCGCAGTAAGTGGTTTGTATTCAGATGCTTATGCCATATGTGTGAAGAGTGAAGAGTGGATTTGAAAGCAGGGCTTACGTACAGAAAAATTCCGTCAGCCTTTATGCTTTTGGCGAAACGTTTTATAGGCATGTAGAAATCTCTATCCCGATGTAGTAATATTTATCTTTAGACGGCAAAAAGTTGCCCGCCTAGGGGCAATATTGTGCCCTAGTAAGACAATAAGTGAAATGTCCCCATTCGCATTTGAAATCTACAGGATGGCGCATGAAACTTACAGACTTTCCATCCGTTCTTTAGTAAGAAAAATTATAATTATCGCTATTGTTGCTTGAAGGGTATGAAGAGAAATGATATGTAAAAAATAAAATGAAACACCGTTTGGAATCTTCATTAAACAAGAAAATTTCAAACGGTGTTTTATTTGTTCTTAAGCCTCGGAATAAATCTGAAGCTTCCAGCCATCAATTGTACCTGTCTCAGATGAGAAGTTGCAGCCTATCTGGTATATCTTTCTTTTGTCGGCGGCATACTCACGAGCATATCCTTTTGTTTCGATTTGTTTCAAAGCATCAAGGGCTGAACCATCACGCTTAAACTCAAAGATATAAACAAAATTAGGGGTCTCTACGATACAGTCTACTCGTCCCTCGCTTTGCTCTTTCTCAATCAAGACAGTAAAGCAACTTATCATGCGAATCACCAAATAAAATGTGTATTGGAAATAGCGCTCTTTTTCCCGCTCGTCATCCTTGCGTCGCTGACTATATGGGATGCTGGCGAAGAAGGAGGTGAGTAGCTTCTCTAATTTGTCGCAATCTCCCGTCTTCATAGTGTTAACAACCTCTATAACCCATGCGTCTGGTGACTCCTTGGGTCTCAGATAATTGGCTGCCACCATGGTTACGAAACCCGCTTTTACCTCGTCGTTTGGAAAATCCAAGAGATAGGAATCTGTATCCATGTTCCAATCCTTAATGGTGAGATAACCGCTCTGGTAAATCATGGGTAGGGGAGCCTCTATATCTGCCTTGTAGTCAATGAAACTGCTCGTTGGATAATACTTTCCTGTCAACTCGTTGAGGTTTTCGTCAGAATGAGCTAATAAGCGAACCAGATAGGTTGGCGAACCTGTACGGAACCAGAAATCACTCAGGATTTTCTTGCTCAGTGAGTTCAAGATGCTGAAAGGATTGTAGATGTCGAGCATGCTTGGACTGAAGTGATAACCGTCATACTTGCGCTTGAGTCGATATCTCATCTCATCCTCAGATACTTTATATCTTACGGACATAGCCTTGATTTGTTCATCGAAGGTTGAGTATAATTCTTCCTCAGTGATTCCGCAAAGTGCCTCGTAGTGGTCGTCCATACTAATGTCGTTAGGCTGGTTGAAACCACTAAACACACTAACTTGGGAAAACTTGGTGACACCAGTCAATAGCACGAATTTCAAATCTCTGTCAGCAGCCTTGAAGACACTGTAGAAACCTTTCATGATTTCACGATGTCTGTCTTCCAACAATCGCTCGTTGCCTTCAGAATCGAAGGTCTTTAACCCTGTGTCCAAAACATCCAGTAAAGGTTTGTCATATTCGTCGATCAAGACAACGGCGCCCAAACCTGTCTTTTCATGAGCAGTTCTCAATACAGCCATAAATCGGTCTCCCAAGGTGGTGGCTAATGGATCTCTTCCGTAAATCAACTCTTGGG
Source organism: Segatella copri (assembly GCF_009494395.1). Lineage (GTDB taxonomy): Bacteria > Bacteroidota > Bacteroidia > Bacteroidales > Bacteroidaceae > Prevotella. The sequence continues at coordinate 1,822 of NZ_VZCB01000049.1, forward strand.
TTTCAACAAAAGTCAACAAAGTCTTTTCCAATTCGCCTGCTTGTGTGAAATCCTTGCCATTGAAGTCTATATGGAAAACAGGATATTGCTTCCATTCTTTTTCTAATTGTTCGATGGCAAGTCCTTTAAACAGTTCTTTCTGTCCTTGGAAGTAGCATTCCAGAGTAGAAATCAACAACGACTTTCCGAATCGTCTTGGACGACTCAGAAAATATATTTTCCCATTATGTACTAAATCATAGAGGATTTTGGTTTTGTCGAGATAAACATAACCGCCATCTATAATTTCGCTAAAGTCTTGTATTCCTATAGGGTATTTCATATTGTTGCTTTATTTGAATTTTGGGCAAAGTTACGAAAAATATTGGTATATGCAAAAGAAAGCAGAATAAATTGTTTCCCTTTTCGGATAAAAACATTAACTTTGCAACTAAAAGAAATGAAAAGTATGGAAAAACTGAAGAATATCAAGGCGATAGCCTTCGATGCCGATGATACGCTCTGGGCATTACAAAACTATTTCGAGGACGTGGAGCATGAGTATTGCGAGCTGCTTGCGGAATATGGAAAGGAAAAGGATATTTCTGCTGCTCTCTTCGAGACGGAGAGTAAAAATATGCCTGATTTGGGATATGGCTGCAAGGCTTTCACCATATCCCTGGTAGAGAATGCGGTGAAGGTGAGTCATGGTAAGGTGGAGGCGAATGTCATCGCCCAAATTGTGGACTTGGGTAAGAGTCTCCTGCATCTTGATGCCAAGCCTTTGGAAGGGGTAGAGAAAACCTTGGCTTGTTTCCGTGAGATGAAGAAATATAAGCTGGCAGTCTTCACCAAGGGTGAGTTGATGGATCAGGAGAATAAGTTGTGGCGTTCGGGTCTGCAGCGGTATTTTGATGTGGTGACTATCGTGAGCGACAAGACGCCCAAGGCTTATCATCGTCTCTGCAGGGAACTGGATGTAACTCCTGACGAGCTGGTGATGGTGGGAAACAGTTTCAAGAGTGATATTGCTCCGGCATTAAAAATCGGAGCTTCGGCTGTCCATATTCCTTTTCATACCACATGGGCACATGAAAAAATAGAGGAATTTGAACATCCGAAGCTCCGACGTATCTCAAGATTCGAGGAACTCCTCGATATATTATAAAATAATCCGAGGATATATTTTAATCTTCTCCAGACTCATCATTCAATGATTCCAGCATTTCTGTGAAAGGACCGTGGAAGGTGCTGAAGAGATGGAGAATCTCCTTACGCTGTTCCTCTTCCTCTTCCCAAAGGCTGATTTCTCCCTTCTGATGAGCCTTGATGAGCTTGGCGCAACGTTTGATCTTGCGCTTGTTGTTGCGTGCCTGCAGCTGGTCGCCCTGGATTGGCTTCTGGGTGACGAACGAGAATGCTACAAGCTGGTTCATGAACATGTCGAACATCGGGTCGTCATGACTCCAGTCGCTGTCCTTCAACCAGAACCACTGGAAGGCATACTTCTGTTCCATGGCGATGAGCTGCTGTCCGAGGGTATCCATGTCGGTTCCTTTAGCCATCTGCTCCTTGATGAATGCAACGAGACTCTCTGGATTGATTTCCAATTCAACCTCCTGAGCGATAGAACTGCCAGAGATGTTCACGCGCCAACGGTAGTTCTTGTTCTTGATGAGTGCAGAATGAGCATTCATCATCAGCTGGCTCAGCTTACCCTCTGACGGAATCTGATCTACCACGGAAAGGCGTTCGCGCTGGTCGCGTACCACCAGCTGTGCACTCTCAGGGCGCAATACGCAGATATAAATCAGTTTGTCATTGTCGAGATGCAATGAGAAACGGTCGTTGGTATCGTTGCCTACGAACTCGTAGCGGTAGTTGTCTATCTGGTCGTGTGCCACCTCAATCTCGCCATGTACTTTGTGGTCTTCAGCGTCATACAGAGAGAATCCGATGTATGGAATCTGCAGGGTGAGAGAGAACGGATTGCCGGCCTCCTCTGGAATGAGAGTCAGGCGCAGACCCTCCTCGCCGAAGTCTTCCTTCTTGCATACGAATCCTTCGTCGGTTTTTTCTGCTTTCTCTACTTTTACCTCACCGTGACGCCAGTAGAAGTCGAATGTAATAGTATTGTCATCTTCGCTAACCACATTGATAAAGTCATCAATATCCTGTCCGAGATAGATGATTTTTGCAGGTTCATATTCCTCTGTGTCGTCATCCTCCAAAGGCTTTACCCACAATTCGCCAGGAATAGGGTCGTCTTCCCATTCTGCATCTTCTGCTGCAGCGGTAGACTTAAAGACCAGGAAAATCATTCGCTGTTCCTCTCTGCTGCCGTCTTCACGACATAGGAAGACCTTCGATTCCTTTGGAATGAAGAAAGGAGTGTCAATGAACGGATTCTTACATAATGCTGTATACTCTACCTCTGTCCAGATAGGTAATTGATGATTTTTCGTATTGTTCGCCATATTCTGCTTGAATAGTCTATAAATTTTGTAACTAGATTTTTGTCTTTTTCTCTGTTATTCCAAAAACGGGTGCAAAGGTACTGAGAAAAGCAGACAAAACAAAATTTCGCAACCATTTTTTGTATTTATTCCCCTATATTTCTCATTTTTGTTCTCTCAGTTTGGCAATTAATAATTAATAATTAATAATTTCGGTGCAGAAAATGTAATAAATGAGGGGAAAAGTCTGATTTCTCGAATTTTTTGTCTAATTTTGCACCTTGGTATGGAATGCCTTGGCTTTTGCGAGCTTGAGAGCATCGGATACACATTATTATATATAATAGAAAAAAAGAAATTTAATAATAAGAATGAAGAAGAAAATTCAGTTCAGTCTCGTTTACCGAGACATGTGGCAGAGTTCTGGTAAGTTCCAGCCACGCAAGGATCAGTTGGCTAAGATTGCCCCAGTTATCATTGAAATGGGTTGCTTTAGCCGTGTAGAGACCAATGGTGGTGCTTTCGAGCAGGTTAACCTCCTCGCAGGTGAGAATCCTAATGATGCAGTTCGTGCATTCTGTAAGCCATTCAACGAGGTGGGCATCAAGACTCACATGCTCGACCGTGGATTGAACGCTCTTCGCATGTATCCTGTGCCAGACGATGTACGTGCCTTGATGTACAAGGTAAAGGCTAAGCAGGGTACCAACATCACCCGTATCTTTGATGGTTTGAACGATGTTCGTAACATCATTCCTTCTATCAAGTGGGCTAAGGAGGGTGGTATGACTCCACAGTGTGCACTCTGTATCACCAATTCTCCTGTTCATACACTCGAATATTATATGAACATCGCCGACCAGCTCATCGCTGCAGGTGCAGAGGAAATCTGCTTGAAGGATATGGCTGGTATCGGTCAGCCTGCATTCCTCGGTAAGCTCACCAAGATGATCAAGGACAAGTATCCTGAGATCATCATCCAGTACCATGGTCACTCAGGTCCTGGTCTCTCTATGGCTTCTATCCTCGAGGTCTGCAACAATGGTGCTGACATCATCGATACAGCCATCGAGCCATTGTCATGGGGTAAGGTTCATCCAGACGTTATCTCTGTCATCAGCATGCTGAAGAACGAGGGCTTTGAGGTTCCTGAGATCAATATGAGCGCTTACATGAAGGCTCGTGCCATGACTCAGGAGTTTATCGATGAGTGGTTGGGCTACTTCATCAACCCAGGTAACAAGATTATGTCTTCATTGTTGCTCGGTTGCGGTCTCCCTGGCGGTATGATGGGTTCTATGATGGCAGACCTCGGCGGTATGCGTCAGACTATCAACAATATCCGCAAGAAGAAGGGTGAGGAAGAGTTGTCTATGGACGACCTCCTGATCAAGCTCTTCGACGAGGTAGAGTATGTATGGCCACGCGTAGGTTATCCTCCATTGGTAACCCCATTCAGCCAGTACGTGAAGAACATCTCATTGATGAACCTTCTCACCATGGAGCAGGGCAAGGGCCGCTTCGTGATGATGGACGATTCTATGTGGGGTATGATTCTCGGTAAGAGTGGTAAGATTCCTGGAAAGATTGATCCAGAACTCGTAGAGCTTGCCAAGAAGCAGGGTCGTGAGTTTACAGATGTTGATGCTCATACATTGCTTACTAATGCACTCGACGACTTCAAGAAGGAGATGGACGAGAATGGTTGGGAGTATGGTCAGGACGACGAGGAGCTCTTCGAACTTGCCATGCACCCAGAGCAGTATCGCAATTACAAGAGCGGTCAGGCTAAGAAGAACTTCCTGGCTGACCTCCAGAAGGCAAAGGATGCCAAGCTCGGCAGCACCTTGACACCAGCTCAGCTCGCTGAATTCAAGCACGCCAAGGCTGATGCTATCGTAGCACCAGTTGCTGGTCAGATTTTCTGGGAGTTCCAGGGCGAAGGCGAGTGCCAGCCAGCTGTAGAGCCATTCATCGGTAAGGAGTACAAGGAAGGTGATGCCTTCTGCTACATCCTCGCTCCATGGGGTGAGTTTGAGACAGTTCCTGCTGCATTGGGTGGCAAGCTCGTAGAAATCAATGCTAAGCAGGGCAGCAAGATCCGCAAGGGTGATGTCATCGCTTACATTGAGCGCAACGCTGAGTAAACATTAAATTTATGAATTATCAAGCAATTATTGATAAGTATTATCCTGAGGATAATGAGCTTCGTCATATCCTCATTACACATAGTCAATCTGTAGCGCAAAAAGCGCTACAGATTGTTTCGTCTCATCCTGAATTGCATTTGGATGCCCAGTTTATCGAGGAAGCAGCGATGCTTCACGATATAGGAATCTTCATGACCGATGCTCCCGGCATCATGTGTTTTGGCTCGCAGCCATATATCTGTCATGGTAGATTGGGTGCCGAACTCTTGCGCAAGGAAGGCTATGAGCGCCATGCTCGGGTATGTGAGCGCCATACAGGTGCCGGCATCACAAAAGAGCAAATCGAGAAGCAGCAACTGCCTCTGCCTCATCAGGATTTTCTGCCAGAAACCATGGAGGAGAAGGTAATCTGCTATGCTGATAAGTTCTTCAGCAAGACTCATCTCGACAAGGAAAAGAGTATAGAAAAGGCAGAGAAAAGTCTCGCTAAGTTTGGCGAGGAAGGAGTAAAGCGCTTCCAGGAATGGGAGCGGATGTTTGAAATAGGATAGAAGTTCAGTTGGGTGACTTCTTAACAATAATTTCTGAATGAGAAAACAATCAACTATAGCTGCACTGATGTTTGCCGCCATCTCATGCATGATGGTGGCAAATCCGGGTATGCCTTCTAAAAAGAAAGACAAGAAGGCTCAGGTGGATTCTACTGCCGTGGCTGTGGGCGACTCCGTCTTTGTCGATTCTCTCGGCAATGAAATCATCAGTACGGAGGCCGATACCACCCAGATGGACTCGCTGCAGAAGGCTATATGGAAACATAATAAGGTAGTGGATGACAGTATCCATCAGGATAGTATCAACCGTAAGAAGTCGGGTGGTATTGATGCGCCGGTCAGTTATCAGGCAGACGACTCGCTGGTCTATGATGCTCATAACAAGGTAGCGCATCTCTTTGGTAATTCGAATGTGAAGTACCAGAACATGGATCTTTCTTCTGATCGTATATCCATGGATCTCGACAAGAGCAATGTGAAGGCAATGGGTACTCCCGATTCTTCTACTAAGGAAGGTGTCAAGGGAAAGCCAATCTTCAAGATAGGAGGTGATACCTACGATACCGACACGATTAAGTTTAATTTCAAGAGCAAGAAGGCTCTTATCAATAATGTATATACAGCGCAGGAAGATGGTTTCTTGCGAGGTATGAAATCGAAGCGAGATTCTTCTGGTACGGTTTATCTGAAACATGCCACCTATACCACCTGTGATGATCCGCATCCGGATTTCTATATCTCACTCTCACGTGCCAAGATGCGACCGAATAAGGATGTGGTCTTCGGACCTGCTCATCTTGTGGTGTGCGATGTGCCGGTTCCTATAGCCATACCATACGGTTTCTTCCCGTTCTCCAAGAGCTACAGCAGCGGTTTCATCATGCCGACATACGGTGATGAGAGTGCGCGCGGATTCTATCTCAGGGATGGTGGTTATTATTTTGCCATGAGTGACAAGTGGGACTTGAAACTCCTCGGAGAAATCTATACCAAGGGATCTTGGGGACTTTCGGCGGCAAGCAACTATCGCAAGCGATATAAGTATTCCGGTTCCTTCTTCTTCAGTTACCAGGATACGAAGAATGGAGACAAGGGAATGCCTGATTTCACAGAGCAGGAGAGCTTCAAGTTGCAGTGGAGTCATAGACAAGACTCAAAGGCTAATCCGTTCAGTTCGTTGTCGGCAAGTGTCAACTTTGCCACATCCAGCTATGAGCGGAATAATCTGAGTTCACTCTACAATCCGCAGACGATGACGCAGAGTACTCGAACCTCTTCCGTCAACTGGAGTACAACATTCTCCAGCATCGGTATGTCGCTCAGTTCTACTGCCAATCTTTCGCAGAACATGCGTGACTCTTCGATAGCGATGACCTTGCCAGACCTCAACATCTCTATCTCCCGATTCTATCCGTTCAGAAGAAAGAAGATGGTGGGTGATGAAAGGTGGTACGAGAAAATCGCCATGAGCTATACCGGTCATATCTCCAACAGTATCAATACCAAGGAGGATAAGCTGATGCACAGTTCGCTTATCAAGGACTGGCGCAACGGATGGCAACATCAGATACCTGTGAGTGCATCGTTCACTCTCTTCAAATATCTCAATGTGAGTCCTTCGTTCAACTTCACCGACCGTATGTATACCAATAAGGTGGAGAAATCATGGGATAGCGAAAAGCAGATTGAGAAGAGTGATACCATATATGGTTTCAACAATGTTTATAACTGGAACATGAGTGTAGGTCTCTCTACCAAGCTGTATGGATTCTGGATTCCTAACCGTAAGCTCTTCGGTAATAGGATTGACAGGATTCGCCACGTTTTCACTCCGACGGTCAATTTCAGTTATGCGCCAGACTTCGGTGCTAGCCGATATGGATTCTGGGATACTTATCAGAAGACCGATGCTGACGGTAACGTATCGCTCGTCAGTTATTCACCATACCAGAATGCACTTTACGGTGTGCCGGGTAAGGGCAAGAGTGGTAACATTTCCTTCACTCTGGGCAATAACCTGGAGATGAAATGGAGAGATAAGAACGACAGTCTCAAGAAGGTGAGTCTCATTGATGCGTTCGACATCAATATGAGTTACAACACCGCAGCCAAGGTTCGCCCTTGGAGCGATATGAATATCAACCTCCGTCTCAAGTGGTGGAAGAACTACACATTCAATATGAATGCTGTCTTTGCTACATACGCTTACGAACTGGATGATCAGGGTAATGTGTTTGTTGGCAACCACACAGAGTGGGGCAAGGGTCGATTCGGACGATTCCAGGGTATGTCTCAGAACTTCTCATTCACGCTGAATCCGGAAAAGTTGAAGAAACTCTTCGGTGGTGGCGATGATGATGACGATAAGGACAAGAACAGGAAGAGCGATGATGACGATGAAGGTATGGATACCGACATAGAAAGCAACGTGGATGATAATATCGAGAAAGGTAAGACGGCAGCCAAGAAGAGTGGCGGTGGTAAAGCAAAGACCGACAGTGACGGTTATATGGCATTCAAGATGCCTTGGTCTTTGACCTTCGGATATGGTGTTACCATGCGTGAGGATACTCGACGAGAGAAATTCAACGAGAAGACCATGCGCTATCCATACAAGTTTACACAGACTCTTAACATGAGTGGTAATATTCGCTTGAGCGATGGATGGAACATCAGTTTCTCTTCTGGTTACGACTTCGAGAATTCCAAGATTAGTATGACTACTGCCAGTCTGGCTCGAGATCTCCACTGCTTCAACATGAGTTGTTCAGTAGTACTTGCGCCATATACCAGTTATAACTTCACCTTCCGATGCAATGCAGCTACATTGACGGATGCGCTGAAGTATGATAAGCGTAGTGGCTATTCTAATGCAGTAAAGTGGTATTAGTCTGAAAATAGAAATCAAATAAAAATCAAACGAGGATAACAGGTATTTGAAAAAAATGCCGGTTATTCTCGTTTTTTTTATGATATGTCTTTGTTAGTTCAGATATTAATCGTAAATTTGTACCGGATATGGAAAATCATATTTTGGATAATTCCCAAAATAGCAATTGAAAATAATAATTGAAAATTTAAATTTATATACATCATGAACAAGAAAACCGTAACAATCTTTACCTTGGCTATGCTGGGAGCTCTTCAGTCTTCAGCACAGAAGAAGACTCCATTGTCTTACTGGTTTGACACGCCTGTCACCTTGAAGGGACAGCAAATCTGGTATGGTGGTCATCCCGAGAAATGGACAAACAAGAAACCTATCTCTGCTGGTGATACCGCCCGCAATCCTGATCCTGATTGGGAGTCAAAGTCATTGCCTATTGGTAATGGTAGTATCGGAGCCAATATCCTGGGTTCCGTGGAGGCTGAGCGCATCACGCTGAATGAGAAGACGCTCTGGCGTGGCGGTCCGAACACCAAGAAGGGCGCAGCCTATTATTGGAATGTGAACAAGAATTCTGCCCATGTGATGCAGGAAATCAGAGATGCCTTCGCTGCCAACGATTGGGAAAAGGCATCCCAACTCACCCGCAAGAACTTCAACAGTCCGGTGCCATACGAGTCTTATGCCGAGGATCCATTCCGTTTCGGTAGCTTTACCACGATGGGTGAGGCGTATATCGAAACGGGGCTGAGTACCGTAGGTATGTCCAAATATCGTCGTGCCTTATCGCTCGATTCGGCATTGGCTACCGTTTCTTTCGTCAAGGATGGTGTAAACTATGAGCGTGAGTATTTCATCTCTTATCCAGCCAATGTGATGGCCATCCGCTACAAGGCTTCCCGTCCAGGCAAGCAGAATCTCGTATTCTCTTATGCGCCGAACCCTGTATCTACAGGCAAGATGGTGGCTGATGGCAAGAATGGACTGCTTTGGGATGCACGTCTCGATAACAACGATATGCAGTATGCTGTCCGCATCCGTGCCATCAATAAGGGTGGTAGTTTGTCTAATGAAGGAGGAAAGTTGACCGTGAAGGATGCCGACGAGGTGGTATTCCTCATTTCTGCCGATACCGATTACAAGGCAAACAATAATCCGGATTACAATGATCCTAAAACCTATGTGGGCGTGGATCCGCTGGCTACTACTCTGGACTGGGTGAGCAAGGCAGAAGGCAAGGGCTATGCGCAGTTGCTGGAGGAGCATTACAAGGATTACAGCCGCCTGTTCAATCGTGTAAGCCTGAATCTGAATGATGTGGATAACACCAACGATATGCCAATCGATGAGCGATTGGCTAACTACCGCAAGGGGGCAAAGGATTTCTATCTGGAGCAGCTCTACTATCAGTTTGGCCGCTATCTGCTCATCGCCTCTTCGCGTCCAGGCAACATGCCTGCCAACCTGCAGGGTGTATGGCACAACAACGTGGATGGTCCTTGGCGTGTAGACTATCATAACAACATCAATCTGCAGATGAACTACTGGCCAGCCTGCACCACCAACCTGAGCGAGTGTGAGCTTCCGCTCTTCGACTTCATCCTGACACAGGTGAAGCCGGGTGAGAAGACTGCCAAGTCATATTACGGTACCCGTGGCTGGACTACATCTGTATCCAGCAACATCTTCGGTTTCACTTCTCCATTATCCAGTGAGGATATGTCGTGGAACTTCTCTCCATTCGCCGGTCCATGGTTGGCTACCCATCTCTGGGATTATTACGACTATACCCGCGATAAGAAGTTCCTGAGCGAGACTGCATACGATATCATCAAGGGAAGTGCCAACTTCGCAACAGATTATCTGTGGCATCGCAAGGATGGTGTTTATACAGCAGCTCCTTCCACATCTCCAGAGCACGGACCGATAGACGAGGGTGCAACCTTCGCTCATGCCGTGATTCGTGAGATTCTGCTCGATGCGGTAGAGGCTAGCAAGATTCTGGGCAGGGATGCCAAGGACCGCAAGCTGTGGGAAGATGCTCTGAAGCACATTGCTCCTTACCAGATTGGTCGCTATGGACAGTTGATGGAGTGGTCTAAGGATATTGATGATCCTAAGGATGAGCATCGCCATGTGAACCATCTCTTCGGTCTGCATCCTGGCCGTACCATTTCACCTATCACTACTCCTGTGCTGGCGAAGGCTTCTAAGGTGGTATTGGAGCATCGTGGTGATGGTGCTACCGGATGGTCTATGGGTTGGAAGTTGAACCAGTGGGCTCGTCTGCACGATGGCAACCATGCTTACAAGCTTTATGGCAATCTGTTGAAGAATGGTACATTGGATAACCTCTGGGATACGCATGCTCCATTCCAGATAGACGGTAACTTTGGCGGTACAGCGGGTATCACCGAAATGTTGATGCAGAGCCACATGGGCTTTATCCATCTCCTGCCAGCCCTGCCTGATGCATGGCAGAAGGGTTCCATCAAGGGGCTCCGTGCCAAGGGTAATTTCACGGTGGATATCTATTGGGACAACGGCCGCCTTACCAAGGCTGTTATCCTCTCCGGTTCCGGTGAACCTTGTCAGGTAAGATATGGAGATAAGGTGAAGAAGATGAAGACCCAGAAGGGCAAGACCTATGAGGTTAAGTTTTAATCAATAAAAAAGTGGTTGAAAAAACGGATGTGCTTTCCGTTTTTTCAACCACTTTTTTATTGATTATTCCTTGAGATGCTTCAATCTTCTCTTAGCCTCTGGATGTCCTGGATAGAGGGTGAGAGCCTTCTGGTAATTGGTAATTGCCGCTTCTTTCATTTCGGCTCTCTCACATTCCTTACCCATGATGACATATTCTGTGGCAAGGCGCTTGAGGAATTTCTCCTGTTTCTTTTTCTCTTCATCTTTCTGCTTGATTACTTCCCTCAGACGCTCGTTCTCGGCTTGCAGTTCATTCACCTTGTTGAGCTTCTTGCGGATGAAACGTTTGGCAAGAGGGTGCTCGATGTCGTAACGGCTATGGATGGCTAGGAAGAAGTTATCCAGAGCTGCTTGCATGTCTCCCTTGTCGTATGCCTTGACAGCATCATGATATTGTTTGTCTGCCTTACTCTGTGTAAGAGCCGTATGGATGGTGCTCTGGTCGTTGTAATGACGGGCAAACTGCTTGACTTCGTTGCGGACGAATATCTCGCTTTGGCGAATAGGTTCCTGCAGGCTGATTCCTTCCAGACTGGTGCAACGTGATAAGGCTACGTAGGTCTGACCGCCAGCGAAAACACCGCCGGTAAAATCTATCTTTACCTGATTGAAGGTCAGTCCCTGACTCTTATGAACAGTAATCGCCCAGGCAAGTCGGATAGGGTATTGCTCATATCTTCCAATCTCCTCTTCCTCAATCTTCTTTTCCACCTCATTGAAATGGTATCGCATGTTGCTCCAGGCAGCAGGTTCAACCATCACATCTTTTCCCTCTTCTGTGCGTACATAAATTTTGGCATTCTCGTCTTCGTCAAAGCCGATGATGGTGCCCAGCGTACCGTTTACCCATTGGTGCTCGATGTCGTTCTTGATAAAGATAATCTGAGCACCCGTTTTCAGGTAAAGCTCGATAGGGGTTGGCAGACTGCTTTCTGGGAATTCTCCTTGTATACGTCCCCGGAAGAGGCAAGGTTCGCCAGGCAAAAGCTTGAGCTGACTGTCATTGATGTAATCTACCGTATCGCGACGGGTGGACAGGGTGATGGCAAGCTTGGAGTCGCCTTCATCCAATTGGGCGCCAACACGCTGGTTTAGCAACTGCAGGTCCTGCATTCTTGCCTGACTGGTCCGGATGTTGTCGAGGATGCCGATAAAGACAGGGTCGCTTTGGCGGTATACTTTCTTGAGTTCGATGCTGACCAGTTGGAACTGTTGGAAGATTTTGGCATCAAAGAAGAAGCTGCTGCGATAGAAAGGATTGAGCAGTTTGCGGTCATCTTCTCTGACAACGGGTTCCAGCTGATAGATGTCGCCCACCAGCAGAAGCTGTTTGCCACCGAACGGTTCTCTCATGTTCCGGCAATATACTCGCAATACCTTGTCGATGAAATCGATGATGTCGGCACGTACCATACTGATCTCATCTATGATGATGAGCTCTACTTCACGGATAATCTTGATTTTTTCAGAATTATACTTCAGTGTGTTTCGGATATTGCGCACCGAATACATACTGTCGTTGGGCAGCAATGGGTGGAAAGGTAACTTGAAGAAACTGTGCAAGGTGCTTCCACCGGCATTGATGGCTGCGATGCCAGTAGGTGCCAGGACGATATGTTTTTTCTTGGTATTGGCAGCGATATAACGTAGAAAAGTAGATTTACCCGTCCCCGCCTTTCCAGTAAGGAAAAGCGAACGACGGGTAAACTGTATGATTTGGAGTGCATTCTGCAACTCCGCATTGTCGAGATCAATCATATTATTCTATTAGAGGTCATCGAAGTTGATTGGCTGTTCTGTTGGCTTAGCCTTCTTCTTCTCTTTCTTTTCTTCTGTAGCAGCAGGAGTGGTAGTTGGGGCGGTTGTTGTAGCCTCTCCATTCGTCTTCACTGTCGGAATTTCCTTCTTAATAGGGTTTCCGTTTTCATCAAGGAGAATTTCTTCTGTGAAGGCAGTACTGTCCACCTGTGTTGTATCTACCTTTGGCTTTGGTGCATAGCTGGCACAGATATACATGTCTCTTGTGATGTCATCGTCCTTTGGCTTATCGAACTTGGCATGATATTTCTTGAATGCAGGATCAGCGAAGAGCGTCTGCAGGAAGTAACCGCAGATAGGCAATGCTGTTCTGGCACCCTGTCCCAAGGCTCCTGTTCGGAAGTGGAGGCATCTGTATTCTCCTCCAACCCAGGCACCAACTACCAGTTTAGGACTTACACACATGAACCATGCGTCAGAATGGTTGTTGGTTGTACCGGTCTTACCGCCAAATTCTGTGTCACGGTAATTACCTACATAGCCCCAGAGACTCTGTGAGGTACCCCCCGGTTCTCTCATACCGCCCTGCAGGAGCTGTTGCATCAGGAAGGCACTCTTGTACGGAATAACCTGTTCCTCTGTACTTGGTCCTTCATAAACCACCTTGCCGTCATGGTCAACAATCTTGGTCACCAATACAGGGTCGTGATGCTTACCGTTGTTAGAGATGGTGCTGTATGCGCAAGCCATCTCCAGCAGGTTGACATCGCTGGAACCCAAGGCGAGTGATGGAGTATCATCGAGCGGACTGTCGATACCCATCTTCTTGGCGGTTTCGATGATGCGCTTGATGCCCATTTCCTGACCCAGTCTTACGGCAATGGAGTTGATACTCTTGGCAAATGCATTCTTCAGTGGGATGCTATCGCCAGAGAATGAACCGTTGGCATTGCCAGGAGTCCAGGTTGTCATCTCGTGCTTCTTCTTATCGTATACCTGCATAGAGATATATTCATCGCGGCGCTTGTCGCAAGGAGTCAATCCCTGGTTCATGGCTTCGGTATATACGAAGAGTTTGAAGGTAGAACCAGGCTGTCGCTCGGCTGTTACCTTGTCATACTTCCAGTGGTCGAAGTCGATGTCGCCCACCCATGCCTTCACGGCTCCTGTCTGTGGCTCCATGGCTACAAAAGCGCTGTGCATGAAGGTAGTCATATACTTGATACTATCTTCAGAAGTCATGTTGATAGTGATGCTTCCCTTGTCGTAATCGAACACTTTGACAGGGTGAACCCACTCCTTATAATAATAGGTGACAGAATCTGGGTTGTTTGGGAATTTGGCCAGCAGATTCTTATAGAAAGGCTGCTTTTCTGCGATGTCCTGGATGAAGTTTGGTATCACCTTGTGGTTCTCGTCCTGCCAAGGTTCTTCGCCCAGCCATTTTCCTTTACCTGCCTGAGTACGGCGGATACTCCAGTGATTGTTGAAGTTCTGCTGTACCTGCTTCATCTGTTTGCGGGCAGCATCCTCGGCATACTTCTGCATGCGAGTATCGATGGTTGTATAAATCTTCAGACCGCTGGAATAGAGATCGTAACCTTCTTCCTGACACCAGTCTTTCAGGTAATTGGCTACGGCTTCGCGGAAGTACTTAGCTTGTCCGTCATAGTTCTCCTCTACCTTGAAGTCGAGTTTGATAGGAAGCTCTTTCAGCTCTTCATACTCGGTACGAGACAGATCGCCATGAGTCAACATGTTATATAATACGGTGTTTCTGCGAACCAGACTGTTCTCAGGATTGGTGCGCGGATTATAATAGGTAGTAGCCTTGAGCATACCTACCAGAATGGCAGCCTGATCAGTAGTCAGGTCTTTTGGATTCGTATTGAAGTAGGTCTTGGCTGCAGTCTTGATACCGTATGAATTATTTCCGAAATCTACCGTGTTGGCATACATGGTGATGATTTCCTTCTTGGAGAAAGCTGTCTCCAGCTTTACGGCAATAATCCACTCCTTGCTCTTGATGATGAGCAGTCGGAGCAAAGGCACCTTGCCCAGCAAACCGGTAGAATACTGCGAGCGTACGCGGAACATGTTCTTAGCCAACTGCTGTGTGATGGTAGACGCACCACGGGCATCATGATGCAGGAGGGCGTCTTTGGCAGCACCGAATACACCGATAGGGTCGATACCGATGTGCTTGTAGAAGCGCTCATCTTCCGTATCAATCAAAGCCTTGAAGAAGGCTGGATTCACCTCTTCATATTTTACAGGTGTACGGTTCTCGTTGAAGTATTTGCCAATCAGCTTGCCGTCGGCACTATATATCTCTGATGCCTCTGAAGTCTGCGGATTCAAAATACCGGAGAAATAGCCTGGTGACTTACCGAAAAGCCACAAGAAGTTGATGTCTACTGCGCCCAGATAAATAATGAAGGCGATGATACAACTGACGAATGCGACAATGGTCTTGGTATACCAAGCCCTACCTTGATACAAACTCTTGTACCAAGCCCAGAAAGCACATAGCTTATGCCATATTCCGGCAAAGACTGTTTTGATTTTATTCATATTAACTTATCTGTTTTTATCGGTGCAAAGATACAACTTTTATTCGAAATATCATCATTCATTCAGTTTTTTATTTGTTTTGGATATCCATTAGGGGGTATAAAATGTTTCAGGAAGTTTATCAAATGTTACATTCGGGTACAAATAAACGTTTTTTTACATTTTGAACGGAAAAAAAACTCAGAATTTGCTTGCGGAAATCAAAAATATTTGTACCTTTGCCCTCAGCAAAAAACAAGCATATATACAAAAACTTAAATAAAAACATAATAATTATGGTAAGCAACAACATTCCACAAGTAAAGCTCGGTATTATTGCCGTTAGTCGTGACTGTTTTCCAATCGCGCTTTCTACTCAGCGCCGTGAGAACATCGTAAAAGAGTACAAGGGTGAGATTTTCAACTGTCAGACTACAGTTGAGAACGAGAAAGATATGCTCAAGGCTTTGGGCGAAGTTCAGGAGCAGGGCTGCAACGCCTTGGTTGTATTCCTTGGTAACTTCGGTCCAGAGACCCCTGAAACTTTGATTGCAAAGAACTTCGACGGTCCTGTTATGTTCGTAGCAGCTGCAGAAGGTGACGGCGACATGATCAATGGTCGTGGTGATGCATACTGCGGTATGCTCAACTGCTCTTACAACCTCGGTATGCGTCATTTGAAGGGTTACATCCCTGAGTACCCTGTTGGTACAGCTGAGGATGTTGCTAAGATGATTGCAGACTTCGTACCAGTAGCTCGCGTCATCCTCGGTTTGAAGGGCTTGAAAATTATCACATTCGGTCCACGTCCTCAGGACTTCTTCGCTTGCAACGCTCCAATCAAGGGCTTGTACGAACTGGGTGTAGAGATTGAGGAGAACTCAGAGCTCGACCTCCTCGTAGCTTATAAGGAGCACGCGAACGATCCACGTATCGACGAGGTTTGTGCTGATATGGCCAAGGAGATGGGCGAGGGATGCTACTATCCTGATCTCAGCCGCAGAATGGCACAGTTTGAGTTGACATTGCTCGATTGGGCTGAGGCTCACAAGGGTTCTCGTCAGTATGTAGCATTTGCAGACAAGTGCTGGCCAGCCTTCCCAAGCCAGTTCGGTTTCGAGCCTTGCTATGTTAACAGCCGTCTCGTTAGCCGCGGTATTCCTGTAGCTTGCGAGGTAGATATCTATGGTGCTCTCTCTGAGTACATCGGTATGTGTGCTTCTGATGATACAGTAACATTGCTCGACATCAACAACTCTGTTCCTCAGTATATCTATGATGAGGACATCAAGGGTAAGTACGATTACAAGTTGACTGATACCTTCATGGGCTTCCACTGCGGTAACACTCCACAGTGCAAGATGTGCTCTAGCCGTAAGATCAAGTATCAGTTGATTCAGAACCGCTTGTTGGAGAATGGTGGTACACCAGACTTCACCCGTGGTACATTGGAGGGCGACATCGCTGCTTCTGACATCACATTCTATCGTCTGCAGTGTGATTCTGAGGGCAATCTCCGTTCTTACATCGCAGAGGGTGAGGTTCTCGATGTTCCTACACGTTCATTCGGTGGTATCGGTATCTTCGCTATCAACGAGATGGGTCGCTTCTATCGCCACGTCTTGGTTCAGAAGGGCTATCCACACCACGGTGCCGTAGCATTCTCTCATGTAGGCAAGACCTTGTTCGAGGTATTCAAGTATCTTGGCATCAAGGATATCGCTTACAACCAGCCAGCTAGCTTGCCTTACCCAACCGAGAATCCTTGGAAGTAAGAATTAAGTGAAGAGTGAAGAGGGAAGAGTGAAGAATTCATTTGCTCTTCATTCTGAACTAAGTTCATAGAATAAAGGCGATTGCTTATCCCTTGCGTGGGGAAAAGCAATCGCCTTTTTGTTTTGTTTATTAAAAAATATGAATTTTCATCTTGATTCTTGGCAATCTCCGAAATATGTGCTAAGTTTGCACCATGAATGAACCAAGATTTATAGAAATAGAAGATTTGAAGCCTGATTATCTGGAAGCTATTAACAGACTGATTTCGCAGCTGAGTACCAGTTCGCATACCCTTACTGAGGCAGAATTGAACAGTCTTATCGCCTCACCTCAAAGCCATCTCTATGCTTTGGAATATGATGAGAAAATCATCGGAATGGTAACCCTATGTATCTATCAATGTCCTACAGGAAGGAAGGCATGGATAGAAGATGTGGTGGTTGATCAGAACTATCGGGGCAAGGGATATGGAAAACTGATGGTTAGAAAGGTGATAGCGCTATGCAGAAACAAGGGAAATATGACGCTGATGCTTACTTCGCGCCCTTCTCGCATTGTTGCCAACCAGCTCTATCAGAGCCTGGGCTTTGAAAAACGGGAAACCAATGTCTATAAAATGAAATTCTGAAATACCATATAGCGAGGAGGGTATAAATAAGGCACGGATTACATGGATTTATGGCGCTAATGCAATTGAAGCGATTTATCTTCTTATAAAGAATCCGTGTAATCCGTGCCTAAAACTGCAAAGAGCCACTCTTTTTGTTTCTAAGAACTCCGCCACTAAAAGAAACGGCATTTTTGAACACATTGTGATATTTTGTGAATAGTGATTATTTGCAGAAAATCAGTACCTTTGCACCAGAATTAAATTGTATTTTATATCATAAGAAACATATTAAAAATGAACAAGAAAAAGATATTGTGTTTTTGTCTGGCTCTCGGGGCTTTTTCTGCTATGATGGCGCAGGAAACTCTGTCGCTGAGCCAGTGCCTGCAGATGGCAGTGGATAACAACCTGTCGCTGCAGAAAAGCAGGAACGAGATTGCAAAGGGAAAGTATTCCATCAGCGAGAACCAAGCGAAGTTGCTGCCGCAGATCAACGCCGTGGCACAGTTGAACGATAACTTCACGCCTCCCGTTTCCGTGACGGATGGTTCTGCCTACGGCAAACCTTACAATGTAACCAAGACCCTGCAATATAATGCTTCGGCTGGCTTGCAACTCCAGATGCCGCTTTACAACCAGATGGTGAATACCGCCATCGATATTGCCAAGATAGCAGACCATCTCAACCAGCTCTCTTACGAGAAGGCGCGCGAAGACCTCATCGTGCAGACCGCCAAGATGTATTACATGGCACAGAATACGGCTGAGCAGATTCGTCTGGTGAACGACAACATCAAGCGTCTGGAAGAACTCTATGGCATTACCAAGGCTTTCTATGATAATCAGATGAGTCTTGAGGTAGACGTGAAGCGTGTGAAACTCAACATCGAGAATCTCACCGTACAGCGTGATAACGCCATCGCCATGCTCGACCAGCAATATACCATGCTCAAGTATGTGATAGATTATCCTGCAGAAAAGCAAATCAAGGTAACGGAGGTGAATCCGGGAGAGATAGAGACGGTGAATGCCAACGGATTGAACACCAATCTCTATGAACTCCAGCTCCTGGAGAAGAGGAAGGAACTTGCACAGAAGCAGACCAAACTTGCCAAGGATGGCTATCTGCCATCGGTGAGTCTTACCGGAAGTCTGATGTATTCTGCCTTCACCGATAAGATAGAACATTGGATTCATTCGGGCGAATCAAACCACTGGTATGGTTCCAACGGAATCGGCATCCAGCTGAGAGTGCCTGTCTTTGATGGCTTCGAGAAGCGTTCCAAGATAAGACGTGCCAAAGTGGAGGAGGAGAATGCCCGCATCGGATATGAGGATGCACTCAAGGGCATGCAGGCAAACTATATGAACGCCGTGAGCGAGGTGAACAACAGTCAGCGCAACTACAAGAAGCAGTTTGACAACTATACCCTGGCGCAGGATGTATATAGCGTAACAGCCGACCAGTATAAAGAAGGTGTAGGAACGATGACCGCCGTTCTTCAGGATGAGATGCGCATGAGCGAAGCTATGAACAATTATCTCACCGCCTATTATAAATATAAGGTGGCAAATCTCTCGCTCCTGAAACTCACCGGACAGTTGGAACAGGTAAAATAACAAAGGAATCATAAAGAAACAAATAATCAGAATAAAACAATGGAACAGAACGAAAATAACAAGATAGAAACAGCTCGTGAGGAAAATGCAGAAACTACTCAGATGTCTCACGAGGAAATGCAGAAGAAATTGAAGAAGCAGCGCATCCGCCAAATCATCGCCAGCCTCATCGGTGTAGCCATCCTCGCCTTCGGACTCTGGAAGATTGTCTGCCTTTTCCTGGATTATAATGCCAACGAAACCAGCAACGATGCCCAGGTAGAGCAGTATATCTCTCCTGTCAACCTCCGCGCATCGGGCTATATTGCCAAAGTTTGCTTCAAGGAGCACGATGAGGTTCACAAAGGTGATACCCTTCTTATCCTCGACGACCGTGAGTATCGCATCCGACTGATGGAGGCAGAGGCTGCATTGAAGGATGCCAAGGCGGGTGCCAACGTGATTGATGCTACCCAGCAGACCACCCAGACTTCGGCTACCGTCTATTCTGCATCCATCGATGAAATTGAGGTGCGCCTTGCCAAACTTGCCAAGGACTGCGAGCGCTATCGTAACCTGGTAGAGAAGAAGGCTGCTACACCAATCCAGCTGGAGCAGCTCGAAGTGGAATATGCGGCTACCAAGAAGAAACTGGAGTCGGTAAAGCGACAGCAGGCTGCTGCCTATAAGGGTGTGAACGAGGTGGTTACCCGCAAGCAGAATGTGGCTGCTGCCATCGAGCGTGCTGAGGCTGCGGTGGAGATGGCGAAGCTGAACCTCTCTTACTGCGTGGTTGTAGCACCATGCGACGGTAAGTTGGGTCGCCGCTCTATCGAAGAGGGACAGATGGTGAACGCTGGGACCACCATCACCTATATCCTGCCTAATGCCCAGAAGTGGGTCATCGCCAACTATAAGGAAACCCAGGTAGAGAATCTCTATGTTGGTCAGAAAGTACGCATGACGGTAGATGCCATCAGCAACAAGGAGTTTGAGGGCACCGTTACCGCTATCTCCGGTGCAACCGGTTCCAAGTATTCTCTTGTTCCTACCGATAACTCAGCCGGTAACTTCGTGAAGATTCAGCAGCGTGTGCCTGTAAGAATCGACTTCACTAACCTCAGTAAGGAAGACAATGCCCGCCTGGCAGCAGGTATGATGGTGATTGTGAAGGCGGAGAGAAAATCAAAGTAATGGAATATGGAAGAAGAATATAAGAATTATCCGTTCTATAGCTGGGTGCCGAAACCGCTGGGCATCATCTTCATGATCATCCTCTTCGTGCCGATGATTACGATGAGTGGTGTCTATTCCGCCAACAGCGGAGAGATGATGAGCGGACTGGGCATCCAGTCGGAATACATCGCCTTTGCGGGCTTCTGCACGTCGATAGGAATGGCGGCTTTCTCGCCGTTCTTCTACGAACTGGTGTGCATCCGGAGAGAGAAGATGATGTGTATCGTGGGATTCTCCATTCTCTTTTTGCTCAGTTTTGTCTGCGCCCAGACCGATTCGCTGTTCATCCTAGGTTTGTGTAGCTTGCTGATGGGCTTTGTCCGACAGACGCTTCTGATGGCGCATCTCTTTGTACTCATCCGATATGGTTTCGGTATTGAGGCAACGAAGAATATCACGCCGGGTTGCGAGCCTACCACCGAGGAGGCTTGGGATGCAGTGGATTCAGAAAAAATGGTTTCCCAGCCGGTTATCTATCTTTTCTTTATGATTATCGGACAGTTGGGCACCTGGCTTACGGCTTGGCTTGCCTATGCTTACGAGTGGCAGTATGTGTATCATTTCATGATGGCATTCATGCTGGCGGGCATCATCATCGTGTTCTTCACCATGCCTTATCATAAGTATCCGATGCCGAAGTTCCCGATTACGATGTCGAAGTTTGGCAATGTCACGGTGTTCAGCATCATGCTCTGTTCGTTTGCCTATGTAATGGTGTTCGGCAAGACGCTGGACTGGTTTGATGACCCTACCATCCGTATCTCTACGGTGGTCTGTCTCATCTTCACCGCCCTGTTCATCTATCTGGAGAAGACCCGCCGTTCACCTTATTTTATCATGGAGGTGTTCCAGCTCAGGGTTATCAATTACGGCATCATGCTGTTCTTCCTCCTGATGGTCTGCAACTCCAGTGCCATGTTTGTGAATGTATTCACCAATGTGGGAATGAAGATAGACAACTGGCAGAATGCCACTCTGGGTAACTGGGTGATGGTGGGATATACCGTGGGTTTGATTTTTGCGGTCATCGCCAGAGCCAAGAATGTTCATCTGAAGTGGATGTACTGTCTGGGCTTCCTCTTTATCGGAGGCTACGCCCTCTTTATGTATTTCGAGGTACAGAACGACGGCATGTATGAGCGCATGAAATGGCCAATCATCATCCGTTCTACGGGAATGATGCTGCTCTATTCGCTCATCTCTACGATAGCCAATCAGCGCATGCCTTACCGCTTCATGTCCACCTGGGTCTGCATCATGCTCACCGTCCGTATGGTCATCGCCCCTTGCATCGGTTCGGCGCTCTACACCAATGTGCTTCAGTATCGCCAGCAGTATTACGTTACCCGCTTTGCACAGGATTACGACCGTACCAGCTTGGAAACGGCAAAGACCTATGATCAGACGGTGATGGGCATGCAGTATCAGGGTAAGAGTGTAACTGAGGCGCAGAATATGGCTGCCATGAGTGTGAAGGGCAAGGTGCAGGTGCAAGCCACCTTGGTATCCATCAAGGAGATGGCAGGCTGGACCTTCTATGGCTGTCTGGTATGTGCCGGCTTGATGCTCGTAATACCTTGGCGCAAGCGCAACATCAAGGAATTGACCCGCGAGTATCTGTTGAAGAATGTAGATGTGAAATCCCTGGGAAGAAGGTAGGGATGAGGATGCAGGTTCTGCCGGTAACGGCAGGATTCTGCTAAAATATCATAAATAATCAAGGTTATCATTCGGGGGGATTGATATTTTTGTTATCTTCGCAATTCAAGCAATTTGAAAAAATGGAGATAACAGATAATATCATCATATATGAGGCTCAGGAAATTCCTCATTTTCTGATGCAGCCTTTCTATTCTGATTATGTCGGAATAGTCATTTGTCATCAAGGGATGTTCCGTTTCTGTGTAGACGGAACATCCTTTGTTGCGTCTATGGGGAAGTCGGTTTTTCTCTCTCCAGGAATCCTGTTGCAGGTTCAGGAAACCTCTTCTGATTTCCGGTTTACCTTGCTTTTCTACCGTGTAGAGCAGATTCGTCACATGCTGGGCAATACCGTCGTCAGCATGCGCCTTTATTCTACGCTCTATCCTTCGGCTTGTACCGTAGCGCATACGGGTTATGAGGAGATGCTGTCATCTTATGCCCAGATGCTTCTCAGGTTGGAGCAGAAGGAGGAGCCGGATACCTACAGCCAGCATGAGCAGAAGCTGCTTCTCATGGCGGTAACCTATCGCCTTTGCAGCATCTTCTCTTCTACGTTCAAGACGGCGGGTAAGGAGATGGAGCGCAAGGTAGAGGTCTTTGAGTCGCTGGTCAAATTGATAGAAGAAAATTTCATGCGTGAGCGCAGTGTGGCTTTCTATGCCGATCAGCTCTGCATCACTCCCAAATATCTTTCCGTTATCGTGAAGTCAGTATGTGGCAAGACGGTCCAGCAATTACTATTCAAGGCGATTATCCGTCGCAGCATTTATCTGATGAAGAATACGAACAAGACGATTCAGCAGATAGCCAGTGATCTCAGCTTCCCGAATGCCTCATCCTTCGGCACCTTCTTCAAGAAGCATACCGGTTTGTCGCCTAAGAATTACCGGATGGGGGCGGAGTAGCGCCAAGAGAAAAACTCTACTCTCAATTCCACTCTTCACTCTTCACGTATATAGTGTAAATTATTGAAAATGAAGTGTTTATAGGTGTGAAGAGTTGCGCCGACTCTTCACCACTCTTCACCACTCTTCACACGATTGATTTTTCTGCTGTTTATAAGGGAAATTAGAGGTCCAAGAAATCGGAATAAGGCTCAAGTAAACTTTAACAAAGCCTTACGTAAACTTTATCTGAGGCTTAAACCAAGTTCAAAGAAGGCTTAAACCAAACTTAAAGGAGGCTTAAACCAAGCTTAATAGAAGCTTGATGCTGGTCACAATAGAGGCTTGATGCTGGTCACAATAGAAGCTTGATGCTGGTCACAATAGAAGCCTGATGTTGGTCACAATAGAAGCCCAAATGGTGAAGAGTGGTGAAGAGTTGTGAAGAGTCGGCGTAACTCTTCACCGTAGTAAGTAATTTGTATTCAGATGTTTATGCCACATGTGTGAAGAGTGAAGAGTGGATTTGAAAGTAGGGGTTACACGCAGAAGAATTCCGTCTGCCATTATGCTTTTGGTGAAGCGTTTAATAGGTATATAGAAATCTCTATCCCGACGTAGTATTTTTTATCTTTCGACGGCAAAAAAATGCCCGCCTAGGGGCAATATTGTGTCCTAGTAAGGCAATAAGTGAAATGTCCCCATTCGCATTTGAAATCTACAGGATTGCACATGAAACTTACAGACTTTCCATCCGTTTCTTAGTAAGAGAAATAATTATTATCGCTATTATCTGTGTTAAAAACCAAAGAATT
This sequence comes from Segatella copri, assembly GCF_009494395.1. Lineage (GTDB taxonomy): Bacteria > Bacteroidota > Bacteroidia > Bacteroidales > Bacteroidaceae > Prevotella. The sequence goes on from NZ_VZCB01000049.1 coordinate 25,486, forward strand.
ACTTCGTTTCTCATTATTTTTTATTATCTTTGCCCCAAATAACAATTAAAAACAAAGGATATGAGCACATCAACATTACGTGTACCTACTTCATTTAGGTTACCAGCAGAGCTTCTTGAGGAGCTCAAGGAGTGTGCTAAGGCTACCAATCGTAGCCTTAACAATTATGTAGAATCCATTCTTATGGATTTTATGAGTAAGAACAAGACCATGAAGGAAAATGTGATTACTCCCGATTTGCAAGCGAAGCTTGACAAGGCGAGAGAAGAACATAAAAACGGAGAAACTCTGTGCTTTGACACAGCACAAGATGCAATCGCATGGATGGAAGCTTTATGATATATCGAATAGAATTCTCTAAGGATGCACAGAAGGTCATTAAGAAATGGAAAAAATCAAATCTACCTCTATTCAAAAAACTAGAGAAGTTGATTCCAGAACTTTCTGAGCACCCTAGAACAGGTAAAGGACATCCTGAACCTTTGAAAGGTGGAAACGACATCACGTATTCTAGACATATTACTGCCCAGGACGTAAGCGGCTCCGCGTTTATACCATTGTAGTCTTCTCTTTTGTTCGTACCTTTG
>NZ_VZCB01000012.1 GCF_009494395.1 Segatella copri
CCTTGGTCACGCTCAGCTTGCAACTGAACTGTGCGATAGTTCCGTTGATTGTCACTCGTCCCATGATAGGGACAACTCCATTTCTCTCCTTGCTTCCATTTACATAGAAGACTGTCTTGAATGTACTTCTCATAATTGTTTGCTTTTTGTTCAGTGCAAAATTAAACTATGAGAGCTGCATGGCAAATTCACAACCTGTGCAGAATGGAGAAACAAGAACCGACACCGTTAAAAAAGCTCATTAGGGCGTTTTTCTGAGGTAATGAATTGAAAGCGTTTCCACTTCTCAAATCTGCTATTTTCGCATTTCCTCACGAATGCCACAAAAAGCCAACGACTGCCACAACCACTTGAAACTCAAAACAAAAGCTCAAATCTGCTATTTTTTGCTTTTTTAGTCATTCTTTTTCCGAAAAACAGAGAAATATTATAATGAGGAAGTTGACAGCATGCTAGAGTGGAATGACCGCAATCCTGAATACATACTCCATTATGTGCCAGTTAAGATTCGTTATTCTTATACAGAAGATTCTACTGCGGTAGATTCTTTAAGTTATCCTGTTTTGGCCATGCGTTTTTATAAGGGCAAGAATGTGGAAGGATTCATGATATGGGATATGTTGAACGGCTTCCGTTATCTCTATAAGACTACAGAGATGAATGTGGCCCATGCCTATATTGGAGAGAAGCATCGCCTCACCGAGAGTCGCAAACAGACGATGGCAGAGGAGTTTAAGAAATATCCAAGGTTTGTGAACTTCATCAATAGCCTGAAGGTAAATTCTTTCAAAGATAACCCGCCCTATATTTTGAACCAGTTAGATGTTATTATAGAGGAAGCCAAGCATTAGCGTGCTTGGCTTACCGGTTCTTTATTCTCTTGCTCGTAATAGTGGGCATAATTGGCGAACGGCTCTGTCGTTACCTCGTCGCTCGATGCCGTATAGGTATTTCCGTATGGATCGGATGCCTTGATGATGATTCTGGCATTCGGATTCCTTGGAGTATAATAATATAGGTGGTTCATGATGAGATAACCATTCCCCTTACTCACGAAACGATAGGATACACTCTCGCTGTATTTATGATGATAGCCGGCGGCAAAGGCATCCTGACCCTTGCTGCTGATGCGGCGCATCAGATATTCCTTGCCATCCTCTATGGCTACCACGCGCCAGTGACTGGTGGCATTGAAGACATTAGCTACCAGGATATTCTTGTTGGTTGCCAACTGCCAGTCCTTGGCATATTTCTCGCCGTTGAAATCTGTCTGCGCACGGAAGATGGTCATCTGCTTGCTCTTGTCCCAGAAAGTTCCCTTGTAATAGCAGTTGCTGATACTGGTACCTACAAAACTATAGACATAATATCCGTTCGGTGTGCCGCAGATGTTGATGTTCGACTGCCAGATATTGCCACAGGCTGCGGCATGGCAATGCTCCATCACATCCTCTCCCTCATAATTGATCTCGTGGTTGCAGGCAAAATGAGTATGTCCGCAGAAGAGTTCATATCCTCCCTTAAACTGCTTCAGCAGAGAGAGTAGGAGAGAGAGACGGGAAGAGGAATAATGCCCCTCCTCATTGGCATTGGTCAGCGGCTTCGCCTTGCTGAAAGGCGCATTGCCGAAGGTAAAAGGAATATGATAGCAGAGCACCACCTTCTTATCCTTGGACGTAAGAGCCAGATTCTGCTTCAGCCAGCTCACCTGGCGCTCACGCAATTCTCCAGGAGAATAATAGGACATGCCGCGATGGAAGAAGCAGTTGTTGATGCAGACATAATGCACATCGCCACGGTCGAAGGAAAAATCGGTAGGACCGAAATTCTCCTCCCACTTCCTGCGGTAGAGCGCCTTGCCATCCTGGTCGTGATTGCCGATGACGGAGAAGAGGCGCATTTCTGAAGAACCTAAGGCCTTTCGTATCTGTCGCTCCAGTTTGGCATTATAGCCGCCATAATACTGTACATCATCACCCATGCTCAATCCATATACGGGAGTTCCGGCAGGAAGACTCTTGATGGTTTGCTTGATGTCTGCCATCGTCTGGGTTGTGAATCTTTCTACATCGCTTTTCTTGATAGGATTATCATCCGGAGAAGTATAGTAGGGGCTGTAGGCATTGGTAACCTGTGGGTCACCGATGACTATCATCTTGTAATGTGTCTCCTTGCCATTTGGCAATCGCTTCAACGTAAAATTATAAACTTTCTTCTTCTTGGATACAGTTTGGTAGAAATAAGCCGTACGATCGGTTTTAGAATGGGTAGGAACTTCGCAATCTGCTGGTACTGAATAGTATATGAATCTAGCCAGGCTATCTCTCTTCATCTTGTATCGTCCCAGCGAATCGGTTTTTACGCATTTATATCCGTCACTCACAATGACATCAGCCACGCCTTTTCCCTCTGTATCCCGCAAAGTACCGGAGATGTTAAAATCCATCTTCTTGACAGTTTTCTTCTTCTTTACGGTATCTGCCACCTGTGGTTTGAGATGGAGTACTGGTGGAGTTTTTACCAGGTTCTGTATCTGTTTCTTGGGGTAGAATAGGTGCAGGGTGATGCCTATTGCTACGAGTACGCAGCAAACAATCGACAGGACCCCTATGTATAATTGTTTCTTTTTCATGCCCACAAAGGTACGGTTTTATCATGGTGATACAAAGAAAAAACATTAAAAATAGATTAAATCCTTTGCTATCTGCCCGTTTTTTCTTATTTTTGCATTTATATTAAAGGATTTGCCGGTAGGATGGATTTCAACCGGAAATGAAGAGAATAAGAAATAAAAACTAAGATAATGGCAAACGACAATAAAGGGCTTACACCGATGATGCGACAATTCTTCGAGATGAAAGCAAAGCATCCCGAGGCATTGCTGCTTTTCCGCTGTGGCGACTTCTATGAAACTTACTGCGAAGATGCGATAGAGGCTTCCCGAATACTTGGCATCACCTTGACCCGACGTAACAACGGTGGTTCGGCTGGTGGAGCAGAGATGGCTGGATTCCCTCATCATGCTCTCGATACTTATCTGCCTAAATTGGTGCGTGCAGGTAAGCGTGTGGCTGTATGCGACCAGCTGGAAGACCCGAAGAAGAAACGACTGGAAATAAAGGGTAAGAAGGGACTGAGCCAGATGGACAAGATGGTGAAGCGCGGTATTACCGAGCTCGTCACTCCGGGTGTGGCGATGGGAGATAACGTGCTGAACTACAAGGAGAACAACTTCCTGGCTGCCGTCCATTTCGGTAAAACCGCCTGCGGTGTAAGCTTCCTGGATATCTCGACCGGAGAGTTTCTTACCGGCGAGGGAACCTACGACTATGTAGAAAAATTGATGGGCAACTTCATGCCGAAAGAGGTGCTCTATGACCGTACCCGAAAGAATGACTTCGAGAAATATTTCGGCAGTAAATACTGTACCTTCGAACTGGATGACTGGGTTTTCACCGAACAGACAGCCCTGCAGAAACTCCTGGGACATTTCAAGACAAAATCTCTGAAAGGTTTCGGTGTAGAGCATCTCAAGAACGGCGTGATAGCCAGTGGTGCCATCATGCAGTATCTCGAGATTACCCAGCATACACAGATTAATCATATCACCGCCCTTTCACGTATCGAAGAAGATAAGTTCGTGCGTATGGATAGGTTTACTATCCGCAGTCTGGAGCTGGTTGCCCCTATGCAGGAAGACGGTTCTTCTCTCCTGAATGTCATCGACCGTACGGTAACGGCGATGGGCGGGCGTATGCTCAGACGCTGGCTGGTCTTCCCATTGAAGGACGTTAAACCAATCAACGAGCGTCTCGACATCGTGGAATATTTCTTCAAGGAACCGGAATTCCGTCAGCTTCTCGATGACCAGCTGCATCGCATCAGCGACCTGGAGCGTATCATTTCCAAAGTAGCCGTGGGTAGAGTTTCGCCACGCGAAGTGGTTCAGTTGAAGAATGCGCTCGAAGCCATCCAGCCTATCAAGGTGGCTTGTCAGCATGCCAAAAATGAAGCCTTGAAACGGGTAGGGGAGCAGCTGAATGTCTGCGAGACCTTGAAGGATCGTATCGCCAGAGAGATTCAGCCCGATCCGCCACAGCTTGTCAATAAGGGTGATGTGATTGCCGATGGTTTCAATGCTGAACTCGATGACCTTCGTTCCATCAGCCGTCATGGCAAGGATTATCTTCTGAAGATACAGGAGCGGGAAATAGAGAAGACGGGCATCACCAGCTTGAAGGTAGGTTATAATAACGTCTTCGGATATTATCTGGAGGTGAGAAATACCTTTAAGGACAAGGTGCCTGAGGAGTGGATTCGCAAGCAGACGCTGGCTCAGGCAGAGCGATATATTACCCAGGAACTGAAGGAATATGAGGAAAAAATTCTCGGTGCAGATGAAAAGATACTGGTATTAGAGGCACAGCTCTTCAACGAACTGATTGTTGCCATGCAGGAATATATTCCTCAGATTCAGATCAATGCCAACCTTATCGCCCGTATGGATTGTCTCTTGTCCTTCGCCAAGACATCGGATGAAAACCGCTATGTGCGTCCTGTTATCGACGATTCTGAGATTCTCGACATCAAGCAGGGTCGTCATCCTGTGATAGAAACCCAGTTGCCTTTGGGCGAACGCTATGTTCCGAACGATGTGTTGCTGGATACAGAGAAGCAGCAGGTGATGATGATTACCGGTCCTAATATGGCAGGTAAATCGGCGCTTTTGCGTCAGACGGCTCTTATAGTCTTGCTGGCTCAGGTAGGATGCTTTGTTCCGGCAGAAAGTGCGAGGGTAGGACTGGTTGACAAGATATTTACGAGAGTTGGAGCCAGCGACAATATCTCTCTGGGTGAATCAACCTTTATGGTAGAGATGACCGAGGCAGCTAATATATTAAATAATGTATCGCCGCGTTCATTGGTTCTCTTTGATGAGTTGGGAAGAGGAACTTCCACCTATGACGGTATTTCCATAGCCTGGGCTATCGTGGAGTATCTGCATGAACATAAGAGGGCACAGGCCCGTACGCTCTTTGCCACTCACTATCATGAGCTCAACGAGATGGAGAAGATTTTCCCTCGCATCAAGAACTTCAATGTGAGTGTAAAGGAAGTGAACGGCAAGGTTATCTTCCTGCGTAAGTTGGAGCCGGGAGGCAGTGAGCATTCTTTCGGTATTCATGTGGCAGAGATTGCCGGAATGCCTCGCAGCATCGTAAACCGTGCCAACGATATTCTGAAGCAGTTGGAGGAGGATAATGCGGGTGTTGGTGGTGCCGGCAAGCCTAATGTGCAGCGCATTGATGAGCCTAAGGAGGGTGTGCAGCTCAGTTTCTTCCAGCTCGATGATCCTGTGTTGACGCAGATACGTGATGAAATCCTCGGTTTGGATGTCAACAATCTTACCCCGGTAGAGGCATTGAACAAGCTCAACGACATCAAGAAAATCCTGCTGGGCCGATAGGTCTTCATAGATGGCTGGCGCCTGCCTTCATTTAAGACCAGCACTTGCCATCATTTAAGACCAGCCCTAGTCTTCATAGATGACTGGCTTTCGGCACTAGAGGCAGGTCATTAAGGTCAAGGTCATTAAGGGTCATTAAGGTTTTTGGAAACACAAAGTATCTATCGAATGTGAATACGAAAGTTCTTAATGACCCTTAATGACCTTGACCTTAATGACCGGATTAACCATTAGTATAGGTTAATAATCACAAAAAGTTACCCAAAGGTAACTTTTTGTATATTTACAGGTGGTAAGAATTAAATAAAGCAGGTAAAACGAATTTAATTAGAAGAATATGACAAAAATAACTAAATATACAATACTGATTTTTTTAGTAGCTTTACAAGTTGTCTATTTAATAGAAATAATAGAAAGGGTTATTTTAAATAAATGGAGTGATATATTCTTTCCATGTATTTTTTCTTTAAATATTTGGAATGCTATCTATATATTTTACAGAAAGGCAAAATTATAAAAGGCCGCAAGTTACCAATACGAATAAAAGTTAAAAGTGCGTTCATTTAGTTTACTCAATGGTAAGAGTTGCGTATTTTCTAATAAGAATAAGTATGTAGGAAACATATATAAGAGATATACAATGGAAAAGAAAATGATAAAACAAATGATGATGGCGTTGCTTTTGGCGATGATGCCTTTTGCAGCAAGCGCACAGGAATTTTCAATAGAAGGTTCATGGGCTAATGAACCAGCAAAATTGGGTAAAAACAAAACATTAGACACAAGTGTTATGGAATGCATCTATAACTATCGTATTATAGACCATAGCATTGGAGATATGAGAGAGTATTATGCTATATTGGAAATAGGAGATACTGTTTCTAAATTTGAGAGTTATGGTTCTTATAGGCTAGATTCTGTTCTTGTTGGAAAACAACAGATGACTAACGGAGAGTTTTTTAAAACCTATAATATGTATAGACCAGACTTTAAAGAATTCTTGTTAGAAAATGCAAATACAAAACGACTGTCTTATTATGGTAAGGTATCTATAGATAGTTATACTTATCAAGAGGATATACCTCAAATTGATTGGGTATTGTCTGATAGTACAAAGATGATTTGTGGATATTTATGCCATCAAGCAACAGCTACTTTCCGTGGTCGCAATTGGGATGCTTGGTACTGCGATATACCTAAAAGCGTAGGACCTTGGAAGCTAAATGGATTGCCAGGGTTAATCCTTGCGGCACAAACAGAAGATAAAGAGCATACTTTTACAGCTGTTTCTGTTCGAAAATCAAGTTCACCTATAACAATTCCAGATAAAGAGTACTTCAAGACTACTCGTGAGCGCTTTAATAAAGCTTTGGCTGATAATAAGGCTAATCCCACAAAGTCTTGGAAAAATTCTCCATTGGCTCCAAAGGATATGAATGGAAAGCCGATGCCAATACCAAAGAGAAAGCTATTCTATAGCCCATTGGAAAAGGAATAATATAAGAAAACAATATGAGTCTTACAAAGCATATTGGGATGGTTGTCCTTGCGTTGCTAATAGCCTTGCCTCTCTCTGCCCAAACCACCCTTTCGGGAATGGTAAGGGACGAGTCGGGAAAGGCTCTTGGCAATGTAATGGTCAGAGCCTACAATCAACATAAGAAGTTGAAGCGTTATACACAGACGAATAGACAAGGTGAATTCCGTCTTGCCACCACCGCCCATGATTCTATCTCCAGTATCACCTTGCACGATGAGGCTATCCAAGCAGGTACGGGAGAGTAATTATAGATATATGTATCATCTCCGTCCTATTGGATACACATTAAGTTTAAAGTATAATTTCTAATAAAGGATGATGACAGCCTTCCTGGTCTTCATCCTTTTGCTGCATAGAAAGCTACTTTCAAAAACACTCTTCACTCTTCACATTTATGGTGTAAGCTATTGTGTGTGAGGCGTTTATGGTGGTGAAGAGTTGCGGTTGACTCTTCACAACTCTTCACCACTCTTCACCCTCATCATTTTTTAGGAAAACGCATTATTTAAGCAATGGTTTGGTCATCTATTATGACCAGCTCCAGTCATCAATGATGGCTGAGCTTCGTGATAAGGTGAAGAGTGGTGAAGAGTTGTGAAGAGTGAGCAACCACTCTTCACCTCTCGCAACCCCAGTGTTTATCGGGGTTTCAGGCGAATCTGTGAAGAGTGAAGAGTAAAAACGAGAGTAGGGTTTTTACAAGCAAAAACTACCTTTCCTATAGCTAGAAAGCTTCGGGCAAAAGGAAGTGGTAGACAGGTTGAAATCTTTCTCCCGACGTATCATTTTGTGCCTGGCAATGGCAAAAAGTTGCCCCAGTAGAGGGCAATATCGTGCCATAGTCAGGCAATAATTGGAATGAGCCTCTTTTCGACCCCAATAAGACTATCATAACCGCCAGTCAGAGGCTTAATGACAGTCCGTAAGTAACATTATTTCTCTTCCAAAGCTTTGGTTTTCTTATAGCTTCGGGCAATGCTCCATACACCGGCGATGATGAGCGGAATACTCAATATCTGTCCCATATCCATAGGCAAGCCTGCCTCGAATGCCACCTGAATCTCCTTCGTATATTCGATGAAGAAGCGGAAGGTGAAGATAAGGGTAAGGCAAAGACCGAAATAGAAACCGGTTCCAACGCTCTTAGGACCTCTCTTCTTATAGATGAAGAGGATGATGAGGAAGAAGCAGAAATAAGCCAATGCCTCATAGAGCTGACCTGGATGGCGTGGATACAGGTCTTCGCGAACGAAGATAAACGCCCAAGGCACATCGGTAACCTTGCCGATAATCTCTGAATTCATCAGATTGCCCAAACGGATAAAAGTGGCTGTAATGCCTGAGCAGATACCCATATTATCGAGCACTACCCAGCCGCTCACCTTCATGTTGCGGCAATAGAGCCAGATGCCGACGAACATGCCGAATACGCCTCCGTGACTCGCCAGTCCCTCATAACCCGTAAATTTCCAACTGCCGTCAGGCATGTGATGGATAGGTATCAGCATCTCGATGAAGTGATCCCACTGGGTGAGGAAATATTCCGGCTGATAGAAGAGACAATGTCCCAAACGGCCACCTATCAATACACCGATAAAGATGTAGAGAAACAGTGGCGAGAACTTCTCATCTGAAAGCCCCTGCTGCTTGTAGAGCTTGCTCATGAGCAGATAGCCCAGCAGCAGACCGATCATCCAGCAGGTGGAATAGTAGCGGATGGTCATAGGACCCAGATGAGCCAGGATAGGATCTGGGTCCCATACGATATAGTTAAGCAGATTTGCTATCATAACCGTAGAAGAATAGGATTATACATTGAAGCGGAAGTGCATGATGTCGCCATCCTGTACGATGTACTCCTTACCCTCGATACCGAGCTTACCTGCCTCACGTACAGCAGCTTCAGAGCCATACTTGATATAGTCATCATACTTGATAACCTCTGCACGGATGAATCCCTTCTCGAAGTCGGTGTGGATGACTCCGGCACACTGAGGAGCCTTCCAGCCCTTGTGATAGGTCCATGCCTTCACCTCCATCTCACCTGCGGTGATGAATGTTTCGAGGTTCAGCAGGGCGTATGCCTTCTTGATGAGTCGGTTTACGCCACTCTCTTCCAGTCCGAGTTCTTCGAGGAACATCAGCTTGTCCTCGTAGGTTTCGAGCGATGCGATGTCTTCTTCTGTCTTTGCAGCGATGACCATGCACTCAGCACCTTCTTCCTTAGCGATTTCCTCTACCTTCTTGCTATACTCGTTGCCGGTCTTGGCAGAAGCCTCGTCAACATTGGCTACGTAGAGCACAGGCTTGGTAGTGAGGAGGAAGAGGTCGTGAGCCACCTTCTGCTCTTCCTTGGTTTCGAAAGTAACGCCACGGGCGTTCTTTCCCTGCTCCAGAACAGCCTTGTAAGCCTCCAGAACGGTAACCATCAGCTTAGCGTCCTTATTGCCGGCAGCAGCAGTCTTCTGCTGCTTGGCGAGCTGAGATTCGATGGTTTCCAGGTCCTTGAGCTGCAACTCTGTATCGATGACGCTCTTGTCCTCCAATGGGTCAACCTTGGCGCCACCTTCGCGCACGATGTTGTCATCGTCGAAGCAGCGGATTACGTGGATGATAGCATCGCACTCACGGATATTTCCCAAGAATTTATTACCAAGACCTTCGCCCTTGCTAGCACCCTTTACGAGACCTGCGATATCCACGATTTCGCAAGTAGCTGGGACGATGCGTCCTGGGTGAACAATCTCTGCCAACTTGTTGAGTCGCTCATCTGGTACGGTGATGACGCCCAAGTTTGGTTCGATAGTACAGAAAGGGAAGTTAGCTGCCTGTGCCTTAGCACTAGACAGACAGTTGAACAGTGTAGACTTACCCACGTTTGGGAGGCCTACAATACCACATTTTAATGCCATTTTATCTTTAAACGTTTAAATTTCTGGGTGCAAAGTTACACATTATAAATGAAAGATACGAAGAAATCGTGGAAAATTAACTAAAAATCATAGATGAGGGAAAATTGATGTTGGAAAAACCAGTGAAACGCTTCCGGATGCAGAAAAATATAGGGGAGAACGTTGAGGTATATAGGGAAAGTTATCGAAAGATATAGGAGAAGTACCTGGAAGGTATAACAAGTCTTTGAGGTATATAATGGAAGTTGCTGGAAGATATAGGAGAAATTGTTGGAAGATATAGTATCTAAGGCCGCACATCAGCTGTTGTACGCTTGCACATCACTTGATGTGCGGATGCATAACAGCTGATGTGCGAGTGTTGGACGGCTGATGTGCGGTGAAAAAGTTACCATTTTCCCAACGCTGGGAAAATGGTAAGAGATTAGAGATTTTTTTCGAATTGCTTCAATACATCACATCGGGTGGTGTATTGATCCACGATTTCCGGATGCTGATGACAGAACTTGCTCCATTCCATCATTGCCTGATATTGAGCGGATTGTGGCTGGAGAAGCTTCTGCTCGTTCCAGTTTGCATCGTATGATATCTTAAACCATGGGTCGATGCCGATGGATGAGAGAGCATAGAGCGAATGATAGCGAAGCGTGAGGTTATTGCTTTGCTTGCTTACCTTTAGATATTTCTGAGCGATGGCTGCGAAATCGGCTTCGCCTGTGCGGGCACTATCGGCTACGCTCTTGCCATAATGGGTAAGATACCAGCAGTCGCCATAGCAGGATGCCTGAAAATAGCGGGTGGCAAGTTCATAGGCAAGTTTCTCTCTGACTTCGCCTTCACAAGCCACATTGTATTGGCTGATGAGCTGGTTCATCTCCTGACAGAATTTCAACTTCGGGTTCTCTTTCAGGTGGGCATAACTGCCCTGAATGCTCCACATGTCGGAATCATTCACCTTCTGGTGGTTGAACCAGTAAGGTACAGCATAACTGCGCTTCTCGGCGTAGAAACTGATGGCCTGGTTGTTGATGAAATCCAAAGAAACATCCTTCTGCCAGCGGGCAGCTTCTCCAAAGTTACCCTCGGCAAGATACTTGGTGCCTATCATATCCTTGAAGAAATCGGCATTTCGATAGAGCGACTGGCAGACGTATTGCTGAAAGGCATCCTGATGTTGAGCGGTGATGAAGCGATAGTAATCAGCAAGTTGCTGCGCAGAGAGCGAATCGAGACGAAGGGCGTATTCTGAAGAATAAAGGTATCGGCTGATGTATTCTTCATTCTGTTGCTCCTTGTAGAAGGTTCGCATGTAGGCATCCATCATGCCATACATCGCCGTGGCCATGCTTTCGTAATCTCTGCCGGCTTCTTGCCGGTTTTCCTTTTTCGCCTTGTCTGCCATCGTCTTGAATCGGTTGTACAGGGCGCGGTAAGCCACGCGCTCCTTCACCTCTACATAGTGGTTGTCTGGATTGGTGGAAGAATCTTTTCTTGGGTTTTCTCCCTTCGCCATCTCGTTGAGCCATTTGAATTCGCCGACCAGATATTGCGGATAATCGTTATCTACCTGTGTATTTCGGGTAGAAACCAGAAGGCGGATGGCTCTTGCATTATCCTTCATTCGTTGTGTTCCATCCAGGGCGATAGCTTCATTAATCTCCTTCCATGCTTCCTGCTGATATCCATAGAGATAATGGAGCATGGCGGTGGCAGAGCGCCATAGGCAAGGACTCTGTGTCTTGCCTTCTGCGATGACCTTGTTGGCAAAGGTGATGAAGTTGAGGGCTTCTTTCTGATAGATTACCTTGGCGCCAATTTCCTCAATCCATTCCTTATCTATTGGGTTCTGGTTGCGACTGTCTATCGTCTGCTGACAGTTATTCACGAAATCCTGCACCAGATAGGTGAGCATGGCTGAATTCGGATTCTTGAGATAAGTGCTCTGAATGCCAGCAAGATTGCGATAGTTTCGGGCGAGCACCCTGATGCTGGCCATATCTCCCTGCTCGGCATAGATATCGAGTGCCTGCTGATGTCTTCCCGTCTTCCATAAAGCCCGGGCATAAATGTTGCGCATCGCCTCTCGCCATGGTGATTTCGGAAGTCGGGAGGCAATGGCATTCCAATAGGTGATGTTCTGCTGGTGGAATCCCTTCATCATGTTGGTACGCATACGGAGCAGGGCGTACTGGCTCTTGAGTTGGGTGCCTTTATAAATCTTAGCGGCATTGTTGAGTCGTGTCAGCGATTGCTGTATCTGCAGTCGTTCTTGCTTCGAGATGTAGTTCCAGGCATTGGGATTCAGCTTCTCGCAGGCATCCAGGTAGGCATTCAGATTTCTTAAGTAAGAAAGCATTCCTGCATCCTTCTTGCTTCGGGCTACTTTCTGAATATCCTCCTTGTTCCATCTGTAGAAAGATAAGTTGATGGAGGATGTATTGCCGGCATACTTCTGCCAGTAGCTAGCGATGTCGTAGAGATACGCCGGCGAAGTCTGGTCGCGATTGAATACGCTGAACATATAATAGTTGTGATCAGAGTATTCGGCAACGCAGGCGTTGGCGTGGGTGCTAAATGCTGTTGCCATCACTCCTATGATTAAAAATCTTTTCATAATCTTCTGATTTAAATCGTTTGATATTATCAGTGTTGAGGTCGAAGAGGATTACCTCGCTGTTGATGTCTTCATTCTGGTGATTGATGCTTCTGACGGCTTCCATGATGTCGCTCATTTCGGGTTTTCTTATCACGATGCTGTCGCTTGGTAATACGGGGAAATCATCATCTGCATGCATGATGCCTACGAATTTTCCTTCTCTGAAGAGGACTCGCCAGCTGAAGAGTGGATAAGCGGCAGAGAGCGGTAACGGATAATTGCCCAGATGCTGGATGTAAGGAGCCACATCCTTCATGTCGAGTATCGGCTTTTTGCAACTTAGCTGTTTTACATCGCCCGTATTATACATCATCAGGATGCCTCTATCCACAGGGGGGGGAGTCATCGAGAGCTGGTGTAACCGGATGGTAGCGGAAAGTTGCATCTTCTTGTCTTTGGCATTCTCCTTTAAAATATGGAGGAATTCAAAATAAGCATCTTTCGTTGAAGCAGTCCAGTCGCAGTCTATCTGAATCTCTTTCACGTTCTCGATGTCATTGGCTTCGTTCATCTGAAGGATGCGGTTCAGAATCTTATCTGCGAGTTGTCGGGGTGTTTCATCTGAAGATTTCCTGCCCGACTTGTTGCTGCGGATAGGATTCGTCTTGGTATTTGCTTTAAAACAGTTGTTCACGATATAGACAACGGGGATAATCTCCATTCCTTTCGGCATCAGAGATTCTTTCTCCTTTTCTTCGGCTGTCATATTCTCATCGGTTGTTTCAAATTGCAGGGTAGCATTGGGCATGATTTCTCCATCTGCATCCCTTACCACATCAAAGAATCTAACGTAGAGTCGTTTGATATGGTGTTTCTGGATGAAGTTCATCTTGCTGCTGTCCATCTGCCAGGTTGTACTCCAATAGTAGGCGGAGCGCTGGTTTTCTGTTGTTGTATCTTGTGAACAGGAAATCAGACAGATGCAGGTGAATAATGCTGGCAGCAAGCGCATTGATGTAAGATCATTCCATATTCTTCTCATCATCTATAGCGTTTTGTCGGCAAAGATAGATATTTCCTGGCGAATGTGATAAGAAACGAGATGTAAATAAAGTTAAAAAGGTCTCATATCATATTTCCTACATTGGGAAAACGATATGAGACCTTTTGTTGGTATGATGGTTTTTATCCTTCAATTACCCCCTTCCACAATCCGTGGAGATTGCAGTATTCGCGAGCCGTAACATCCTTGGCATCAGCATTTGTCATGAAGATAGCCTCTGGCTTTTCGCCCGGTTTCAACTCATGGCGAAGCACATCGGTAGGGGTGAGCAGCTCAATCCACTGGATGTAATGCTCTGGGAGCATCGGATGCTCCACGCTTCCTACTGTTACACGGTAACCGCCCTCGATAGGTTCAATCACAGGCACATGCTTCTCCTTGGCACCATCGCTGGTGTTCTCCTTCATGAGCTTCATTGGTTCACCGCAGCAGCTAAGCACGGCTCCAGGGTTCACTACTTCTACTACGTTGCCACAAATCTGGCAGCGGTAGATTTCTCTAACTTTTGTCATAATGGTTCCTCCTATATTAATATGTGTTGCCTGAATATCAGGCGTTTCTTTGGATTATTCCTCCAAAAAGTTTTCTTCGGGTTACTCCTCAACGAGGCTGAAATCATCCTTGCCTACTCCGCAAAGAGGGCAAACCCAATCATCTGGGATGTCTTCGAATGCTGTACCTGGAGCGATGCCGCCCTCTGGATCACCTACTTCTGGATCATAAACCCAACCACATACGTCACAAACATATTTCTTCATAATGTTTTCCTTTCTTCTTTTGATGTAAATATTCTTGTTCTTTCATTCTCTATCAGATAAGTACTACAGCGCAATTCTCTGATAGACATTGCAAAGATACGATTTCTTTCTCTAATTCCCAAATAAATTTGGAAATATTATAAAAATATCATATATTTTAATCTTAGGGATAAAAGAGAGCTGGGAAAAGCTAAGAAAAGAAGAGGAAGCTGAGAAAAGAAGAGAAAAAATAGAGTTTTTTCTGATTATCATCCTTATTCTTAAAAAAAAGTTGTATATTTGCACCATTATAACTAACTATAACAACAACATTAATTATGGGAATTAAAATGAGTTTTAAGTCACAATTATGTGCTGCAATCCTTACTTTGGGTTGCTCTAGCCTAACAGCTAATGCCATGGTTGGGAATGATGCTGCCAAGGAAAACAAGATTCAGCATTATCAACCATCTGCGGAAAATCTGGAATCCCGCAAGCAGTTCCAGGATGATAAGTTCGGTATCTTCCTGCATTGGGGATTGTACAGCATGCTCGCTACCGGCGAATGGACAATGACCAATAAGGACCTGAATTACAAAGAGTATGCTAAGTTGGCAGGCGGTTTCTATCCTTCTAAGTTTGATGCTGCCAAATGGGTGGCTGCCATCAAGGCTTCGGGTGCCAAGTACATCTGCTTCACCACTCGCCATCACGAGGGATTCTCTATGTTCAAGACCAAGTATTCTGATTATAATATTGTAGATGCTACTCCTTTCCGCCGCGACATCGTGAAGGAGCTGGCTGATGAGTGCCACAAGCAGGGCATTGCTTTGCACCTTTATTACTCTCATATCGACTGGTATCGTGAGGATGCTGTTTGGGGAAGAACAGGTAGAGGTACCGGCCGCCCTAATCCAAAGGGTAACTGGAAGAGCTACTATCAGTTTATGAACAACCAGCTTACAGAACTTCTTACCAACTACGGCAAGGTGAGATGTATCTGGTTTGATGGATGGTGGGATCAGGATCAGAATCCTAACTTCGATTGGCAGTTGCCAGAGCAGTATGCGCTTATCCATCGCCTGCAGCCAGGCTGCCTGATCGTAAACAACCATCACTCTTCTCCTTTCGAGGGTGAGGATGTTCAGGCTTTCGAGCGTGATCTTCCTGGAGAGAATAAGGCAGGATTGTCGGGTCAGGACATCAGCCGTCTGCCTCTTGAAACCTGCGAGACCATGAACGGCATGTGGGGTTATAAGATTACCGACCAGGATTATAAGTCTACCAAGACTTTGGTTCATTACTTGGTAAATGCGGCTGGAAAGAATGCCAATCTGTTGATGAACATCGGCCCTCAGCCAGATGGTGAGCTTCCTGCAGTAGCATTGGAGCGCCTGGCAGAGATGGGTGAGTGGATGAAGACTTACGGCGAAACCATCTATGGTACCCGTGGCGGCATCGTGGCTCCTCATGATTGGGGTGTTACTACCCAGAAGGGCAACCGTCTCTTCGTTCATATTCTGAACTTGAAGGATAAGAGCCTCTTCCTGCCTCTTGGAAACCAGAAGGTGAAGAAGGCATTCGATTTTGCCAGCAAGAAGCCGGTGAAAGTTCAGAAGTGCGAAGGTGGTGTACTCTTGAATCTCGGTGAGGTTCCTACAGAGATGGATAAGGTTGTGGAAATTGCACTCTAAGCTTGTGTGAATAACATATTGGAAAAGAGTCGTAATCTCCTGGAATATTGGAGATTGCGACACTTTTTTGTTTTGTGGGAAAACGCGATTTGCGTTATCGGAAAAATCCTATCCCAAAAGGTTGGCGATGGTTTGCTTTACTCTTTCTGCAGATGTAACAGGAGAGTTACTTTCATCAGCACCCTCGGTGCCCATGTATACATTGGTATTGAGCAGCTTCATCTTGCTAGGTACGTTGACTCTTGCCGAGAAGTGATACTCGTGGATACCGGTAGCATCAAAGATGGTGCGGATGTTATCCTCGTTTACGCCACATCCGGCAAGGAGGATGATGCGACCAGCTGCTGCCTTCTTAAGTTCGGAAAGAAGCGTTATACCTTCTACTGCCTTTGGCTGCTGACCCGATGTAAGAATACGGTCGCAACCCAGAGAGATGATGTCTTCCAAAGCTTTCTGAGGATTGGCGGCACGGTCGAAGGCACGATGGAAGGTAACGCTCATCGGTTTCTGTTCATTACCGCCTTTCGCCAGTTCCACGAGTCGGCGATTCGCTTCCATGTCCACTTCTCCATCTTCTGTAAGGCATCCGATAACCACACCATCTACACCCAATTCCCGGCAAAGGCGAATGTCTTCTTCCATACGCTCAATCTCCAAAGGGGTATAGAGAAAATCTCCACCACGAGGGCGGATGATGACATGGAGCTTGGTTTGATGGAGTAATTTTC
Organism: Segatella copri; assembly: GCF_009494395.1. Classification (GTDB taxonomy): domain Bacteria; phylum Bacteroidota; class Bacteroidia; order Bacteroidales; family Bacteroidaceae; genus Prevotella. The sequence goes on from NZ_VZCB01000012.1 coordinate 16,738, forward strand.
TGGCAATTTTTATCTCACCATATGATGGGGTCGTGCCACCTTCAGGTATGCCTGCACATAGTTCAACACGGTTGGCTCCACCTTCCTGTGCAGCCAGACAGCTTTCTACGCTGTTGGCGCATATTTCAAACTTAAAATCGTTTCTGTTCATAGTTTCAAATTCTTCTTTCAGTTTAGTTACTTGATTTCTTTCTAATTCTTTTCTCTTTTTACTCGATTTCTCGAATTTTTCTGCAAAGATAACATTTTTTCTTTTGGGATAGCTATTATTTCGAAAAAAAACATTATTTTTGCAGAAAGTTTAAATCGAAACATCAATATATTAACTGGAATATAGTAACAGAATTAAAAAGCTAACTAACAATGAGAAAATTTTTAGTAATGTTCGCTGTTATGTTTTTGGCCTCTTGGCAGACTATGATGGCGGCAAATGATCATTTCATTACCGATGTAGCTTATCGTACGAAAATGGAAACGGCCTTTCAACAAAAGGTCAAGTTGGTAGGTAAGCAGTTCTATGACCAGAAGATGCTCAAGCAGCAGAAAGCTACCAGCGATGAGGCAGAGGCTTTGCAGTTTCTTTATGCTTACATGCCTTTAGCTGATGTTACTGACTATCCAACCAGCTTCTTCCTGGAAAACGTTCGCTCTAGCTTCGAGGCACGTCAGCAGATGGCTTGGGGCAGCAAGGTGCCTGAGTTGCTTTTCCGTCATTTCGTACTTCCTGTTCGCATCAACAATGAGAATCTGGACAATTCCCGTATGGTTTTCTTCAAGGAATTGAAGGAGCGTGTGAAGGGTATGAGCATGAAGGATGCCATCCTCGAGGTAAACCACTGGTGTCATGAACGAGTTACTTATCAGCCTTCTGATGGCCGTACATCAGCTCCTCTTTCTACCATTCGTTCAGCTTACGGACGTTGTGGTGAGCAGAGTACTTTTACCGTGGCTGCATTGAGAGCTATTGGTATTCCTGCACGCCAGGTTTATACTCCTCGCTGGGCACATACTGATGATAACCACGCTTGGGTAGAGGCTTGGGCTGATGGTACCTGGTACTTTCTGGGAGCCTGTGAGCCGGAAGCAGTATTGAATCTGGCATGGTTTAATGCTCCTGCATCACGTGCCATGCTGATGCACACCAAGGCTTTCGGTGATTATAATGGTCCGGAGGAAGTGATGCTCCGCACCTCTAACTATACCGAAATCAACCTCATCGACAACTATGGTTCTTCAGCTCGCATCGATTTCAATATCGTAGATGCAGCAGGCAATCCTGTTGATGGAGCGAGAGTAGATTTCAAGATTTATAACTACGCCGAGTTTAACACAGTAGTTACCAAATATACAGCTGCAGACGGCAAGACATTCCTTTCTGCCGGCAAGGGTGATATGATGATCTGGGCTTCCAAGGGTGGTAAATATGGTTTTGCCAAGGCTTCTTTCGGGAAAGACAAGGCAATAACCGTAAAAATGACCTATGAGGTTGGAAAGCAGATGAGTGCTTCTCAGCAATCTAATGCGGTAGCTTCTGCCAAGATGGTATTCTTCAGAGATTCATTCGATATCGTTCCTCCTCCAGAGAAAGCCAATATTCCTGAAGTTTCTCCTGAGGCAAGAGCTAAAAACTTAGAGCGTTTTGCTTATGAAGATTCTGTCCGCCATGCTTATCTCGCTACCTTTTACAACAAGGAAAGTGCATTGCAGGCATTGAAGGATAATGGTCTTGCTTCTGGTTCTGAGGAGAATACTCAGAAGATGGTGAAATTCCTGGTAGGTTCAAGCGGTAACCATCGCATTATCCTTTCATTCCTGATAAATCATAAGGATAATCTGAATCGTGCCATCGGCTTGCTCGGTACATTGAGCGCCAAGGATTTGAGAGATATGCAGATGGATATATTGGAAGATAACTTCAATGCTAACAGCAACCAGTTGTCTCCACGTGTAGAAAACGAGATGATCATTACTCCATTCAAGCAGTTCTTTGAAAAGGAATTTGCTAAGCAACAGGTTGCTTTTAAGAACAATCCAAGTCTCTTGGTTGAGTGGGTGAAGAAGAATATCCGTATCAATCCTGATAAGAAGGCGCTCCAGATTGCTCAAACTCCTATCGGTGTATATCGTGCTCGCCTTACCGATGCTCGTTCTCGCAAGGTATTCTTTGTGGATGTTGCCAGAAGCTTGGGTATCGAGGCTCAGGTGGATGAAGTGACTAAGAAAACACAGTATAAGAATGCAAATGGCGGTGAATGGATAGACGTAGATTTCGACAATGCTAAACAGGAGGTGGCAGCAAGAGGTAAACTTATCATGAAGTACGCTGATAATGGTGCTATTGATGATCCTAAATATTATAGCCATTTCACCTTGCATCGCATTAATCCTGATGGTTCTACCTCTCTCTTGGAATATCCTGAGGAAGGATGCACTTGGAGCGGTACCTTTAAAAATGGGGTGGATTTAGATGAAGGCGACTATTCGCTTGTTACCGGTACTCGTCTTGCCAATGGTGGCGTGCTTGCAGAAATGCAGATGTTCCATGTTGAAAAGGGCGGTACAACTGTCATTGATATGCACTTACGTACTTCTTCTACTGAGGTTACTGTGATTGGTAATTTCGACTCTGAGTCGAAATTCATGTTGTTGACTAGCCCTGAGGAAAATGGTGGCTCCTTTGCATCTGCTACAGCTAATGCCCAGGAGGTAAGCCTTCTCAGTCAGACTGGTCGTGGATACTTCATTACGGGAGTGATTGGTGTTGGTCAGGAACCTACTAATCATGCTTTGAAGGATATTGCCAAAGTGGCTCAGGTATTTGAGAAATGGAATCGTCCTATCGTTCTTCTGTTCGAGGATGAGGCGTCTGCTCAGAAATTCAGAATCTCTGAATTCCCTGGATTGCCAAAGAATATCATCTTTGGTTTTGATAAGGATGGTGCTATCCGCAAGCAGATTGTTACTAACATGAAGCTTCAGAATGCTAATCTCCTTCCTATGTTCATCCTTTCTGATACCTTCAACCGTGTGGTTTATATCTCTCAAGGATATACTATCGGCTTGGGTGAGCAGTTGGAGACTGTTATTAAGAAACTGTAGTTGGTATCATCAGCTACAGCTTTCACCAGAAAAATGGAGAAGGAAGAATAAATAACCAAAAATCTCCTATATATAATAAGGTATACCCGTTGGCAAAATAATTAATTTTATTCAGCCAACGGGTATTTATGTATCTCTATATATAATTAATGTATAGAAGTGATTCTTGGTGGGAAATATTTCCGTAAAATACTAGATGTATTTCATGAGGATATCCCAAACTGCGATAATGTGGCAAACGCTTCCTGCTAAAACAAAGAAATGGAATACCGAATGCATATATCGCTTCTTGTTGATGCTGTAGAAAACGGCTCCCGTAATGTAACAGACGCCCTCTGCGATAATCCAGATAACTGTGGCTGGTGAAACCGAATCTATCAATGGCTTGAAAGCCACGAGTACGGATAACCCCATTCCTACAAAACAAATCGTTTCTAAGTTGCTGTGATCCTTGAGTTTTGCGAAGCTCATGACGGTTCCGGCAATGGCGCAGGTCCAGATAAAGATGAAAAGGCTCCATCCCCAATATCCCTGATCGCGCATCGCTATCAAAGTGATAGGCGAGTAAGAACCGGCAATATGCCAATAGATGGCTGCATGATCCCACTTGCGCAATCGCTCCTTCCATTTGCTCCAGGCAGAAATGGCATGGTAGGTAGTTGAGGCGATGTACGACATCAACATTCCAAACAGGTAGAGAATAATACCAGCTGTGGCCCATCCGTTATGTTGCGTAAAGCACCAATACAGGAAAATGGCTCCAAAGACAACACCCAAGAGAATACCACCGGCATGCGACCAGGAGTTCCAAAGTTCCTCTTTATGATTGAAGTGTATTTTGAGTTTCATATTGTTTAATATCTTTTATTATTGTTGAACAAATATTGTTTGCGTGGCAAAGATACTAAGAAAAATCGAGTTGAGAGTTATTTTTAGGGATTGTTATGATATGAAAGGTGTTATTGTCTGTATCTGAAGTAAAAGGTTTTGCTTTATTTGCCAGATGTCTGCATTTTTGTGCTTTATTCCGAAAATAAATCAAGAAAGTGTTGGTGGTTACTGTTTATTTTCTTATTTTTGCATTTGAAAACTCAATAATGATAATAACTAACGACATATATAAAAATATGATGAAATTTAAATCAATTGCATTCTTGCTTATGACCATCGCCATGCCTGCGATGGCAGAGCAGGTTTCGGTGAATAGTAAAGGTATCTCGCTCGTTCTCGATGTAGAGAATGGTAAGCCTGCTCAGTATCTTTACTTCGGCACCAAGTTGAATAATCTGGATTTGGCTAATCTTAAGGTGGCTTCTAACGGTCGTATGGATGTTTATCCTGCATACGGTCTTAATACTCCAGTTGAAGCTGCACTCGCTATGCGTCATAGCGATGGTAATCTTTCTACTGCTCTCGTTGCTACTGGTAGTGAGGTGAAGAACGAAGGAAATACTACCGTTACTACGATTCATCTCAAGGATCCTGTATATAATCTTAAGGTGGATTTGAAATATCGCTCATACAATGATGTTGATATGATAGAAGCATGGACAGAGATTGCTAACGGTGAGAAGGGAACTGTTACCCTTACTACATTTGCATCTGCTATGCTTCCTATCCGTCGTGGAGATGTATGGATGAGTCATCTTTCTGGTACATGGGCAGCTGAAGCACAGTTGAGTCATGAAAAATTGCAGCCTGGTGAGTTCGTTATCCGCAATAATGATGGTACTCGAAATTCTCATACCGACCATGCTGAGGTTATGTTCTCTCTGAATGGTAGGGGACAGGAAAATACGGGTGCGGTAATCGGTGCAGCGCTTGAGTATACAGGAAATTATAAACTCAAAACCGTAACCGATGATACCGAGTATCACTACTTCTTTGCTGGTATCAATGAGCAAAACTCTGAGTATCACCTTAAAAAGGGCGAAACTTTCAAAACTCCAGCTCTTGCATTTACTTATTCTAATGAAGGTTTGAGCGGTGCTAGTCGTAATTTCCATAAGTGGGGACGTAAGTATGTTCTTGCTCATGGTGATAAGGAGCGAGATATTCTCTTGAATTCTTGGGAGGGTGTTTATTTCGACATCAACCAGAAGGGAATGGATCAGATGATGGCAGACATTCATAGCATGGGTGGTGAGTTGTTCGTTATGGATGATGGATGGTTCGGTAAAAAATATCCTCGTAAGAGAGACAATACTGCTTTGGGTGATTGGGTTGTAGATACCGAAAAATTGCCTGATGGTATTGAAGGTTTGCTCCGCGATGCAAAGAAAAATGGTGTGAAGTTTGGTATTTGGATTGAGCCTGAAATGACCAATACCAAGAGTGAACTCTACGAAAAACATCCTGATTGGGTTATCAAGGCTCCTAAGCGTGATGCTGTTGTTGGTCGTGGTGGTACTCAGCTGGTACTCGATCTCGGTAATCTAAAAGTGCAGGATTTCGTATTTGATGTAGTAGATGATTTGCTTACTAAGTACCCTGACATCGCTTACATCAAGTGGGATGCTAATATGCCAATCATGAATCATGGTAGTCAGTATCTTCCTGCTGCTGACCAGAGTCATCTCTACATCGCTTATCATCGCGGATTTTCTAATGTAATCGATCGCATTCGTGCAAAATATAAGGATGTTGTTATACAGTGTTGTGCTAGTGGTGGTGGTCGTGCAAACTGGGGATTCCTTCGCGGTTTCGATGAGTTCTGGGTAAGTGATAATACTGATGCGCTCCAGCGTGTTTATATGCAGTATGGAACCAGCTATTTCTTCCCAGCCATCGCCATGGCAAGTCATATCTCTGCTGTGCCAAACCATACCGTATTCCGCACTACTTCTTTGAAGTATCGTATTGATGTAGCTATGAGCGGACGTCTTGGAATGGAAATCCAGCCAAAGAATATGACAAAAGAAGAAAAGGCGCTTTGTCGTAAAGCTATTGCTGAGTATAAGGAGATTCGTCCTGTAGTACAGTTTGGCGACCTTTATCGTTTGGTTTCTCCTTACGATAACCAGGGATTGTCATCTATTATGTATGTAAGTGAGGCAAAGGATAAGGCTGTTTTCTATTGGTGGAAGCTTGCTAATTTCTATAATGTTCATCTTCCTATCGTAAAGATGGCAGGTTTGGATGCTAACAAGATGTATAAGGTACGTGAGCTTAATGTTATTGATAATACACCTTTAGCTTATGAGGGTAAGGCTTACTCTGGCAAGTTCTTAATGGAGCATGGTTTGGAAATGCCATTAGAGAATAATGTAGATTGGGGCAAGAAGACTGATTGGTCTTCACGTGTTCTTTATTTTGAAGCACAGTAAACAATAATAAAACTAAGGTATATTAATATCTAATTATAGGGTGTATTGTAAATCAAACATGATTTATGATACGCCCTTTATTCTTCGAATTCTCTCATTTTTGTTTTTCTTATATTATTTGAGTATGCGAGTACGCCTGTGCGCCCGCACGCATGCGCATTGCCTGCATGTATATAATAAAGTGAAATATCAGGAAAAATACGATAAATATCGCAAAAGTGTTAAAATACTGTTAATTTCCAAACTTTTTCTTGGAAATATTTGGTGGTTTCGGAAAATGTTCGTACTTTTGCACTCGCTTTTGAGAAATACGGTTTCTCTTAGCAATATAAAGAAAGAGTTCTTTGAAAGATTTTACATAAACAGACAAGTAGTACAAGAAG